>UQIC01000021.1 GCA_900540985.1 uncultured Collinsella sp. | reverse complement strand
GCGCACGCGATCTCGAGCGTGCACGGGTCGGTAAACGCGGGCGTGCGGCCCGTTCGGTTGCGCACGAACTCAAAAATGGATTGGTTAGATAGAGGTGCCGTTGATAGATAGGCGTTGTCCTCGTAAACGTATATGTTGTTCTCGAGCATGACGGGGACTCCATCGGCAGTACGTACACGCTCAACGCAAATCAAATCAGTTCCAACGGGAACACCAAAGAACTGCGCTTCGGTAGAATCTGCTGGCAGTATCTTTCTCGAAATGACGCACGCCCCCGGTTCCATTCCGTTAACGCGGCATGCGTCCGAAAAACTCTGGACGTCATCCTTCTGGCGAATCTTGCGCTTGAGCTTGGGGGCATTGACGAACGTGCCTTTCCCCTGTCGCTTCGTTAGATAGCCCTGCTGGACGAGCTCCTCAATAGCGCGTCGCACGGTAACGCGGCCAACTTTATAGCTCTCAGCCAATTCGAATTCGTTGGGTATCCGCGCGCCTGACTTGTAGGCGCCGGAGTTGATTTCGTTTTTAATGATATCGATAACCTGTTGGTACAGCGGTATCGCTGCTTTACCGTCAGTTAGTCCTTCAGTCGGTGGCATATACCCTCTCCCAGCCCAATTAAGTCAAAAGCGGGCTTAAGGGCATTCAACAAGCCCTTAAGCCCGCATTAGCATAAAGTATGCTTGCTGCCGCACCAAAATGTCGGGTATTTACTCATCTGACCCGAAAAACGCGCAACTACCGCGCTCCTAAGAAAGCGTGAGCAGCTCCGGCAGCTGGTCGATAATCTTGTCCGCGGCATCCTGGCTAAAGCCAAAGCGCTCCTCGCGCTTGGCAATGACCGTCAGGCCGGCTCGCTTACCCGCGGTAATGCCCGGAACGGAATCCTCAACGCAGCAGCAGCGATTCGCGGGCAGCCCCAATAGATCCAGCGCATGCAGGTAGATGTCGGGCTCGGGCTTGCTCTCCTTAAACTGCTCGCCGCTCACCACATACTCAAAGGCATCCGACAGCCCGCACGCATTGAGTACTTCCTCGATGCTATCCATGGGAGACGAGCTGGCAAGCGCCACGCGAACGCCACGGCGCGGCAGCTCTCGAATCGTATCCACGGCTCCCGGGTTAATCAAAGTCTGATAGTCGCGCGGACGCTTATGCGCCCACTCGTCCCAACGGGCCAACGCTTCCTCGCCAGTAAAATGCCCCCTACCGGCGCGCTCAAACCAATCGACCAGCATATGCAGGAAGAACTGATGCGAGGTACCGACCTGCCCATTCAACTCCTCTTGAGTCAGATTAAGCCCAAGCTCCTTGGCAAACGCGGCAGTCTCGCCCAGGTAGTAATACTCGGTATCGACAATGACACCGTCCATGTCAAAGATAACGGCGTCGAACGGAAATGCGGACACGGCACCCTCCCTAACAAAAAGGCGCCCGCAAGCGGACGCCCGAACCATGCATTATCGGCGATTCTAACCCAGCAGCTTATCCAGCGCCACCGCAATACCGTCTTCGTTGTTATTGGCGGTCACCATCTGGGCTACAGCCTTAACCTCATCGACGGCGTTGCCCATGGCAACACCGGTGCCGGCCCACTCAATCATGGACTTGTCGTTCTGGCCGTCGCCAAACGAGACGACCTCGCTGGCATCGATGCCGAGCTTGGGCAGGGCACCCTCGAGCGCACGGGCCTTGTCGATACCGGGCGCCGTGTACTCAAAGTACCAGTCGGCCGTAAACATGCCCGAAAGCGTCTGGGTAAAGGGCGCATACATCTCCTCATAATGCGCCTGCAGGTATGCCGGGTCGCCTGCCGTCAGCAGCTTGTCCACGGGATAAGCATCAGCGACCTCATGCAGGCTCTCCACCTCGCGAATCTTAAGATCGCACGCGTCGCGCTCATACTTGACAATATTCTTCTGCGAGCCGTCAGGCAGCGTGATCATGCAATGGTACGAGTCCTCGACGTGCAAATCGCGACCGAGCGAAATCATAGGGATCACGTCGAAATTGCGCAGGTGATCAATCAGGCGATGCAATTCGTCGGTTGGCATAGCCTGATCGAACAGCACCTCGTCGGTCTGGGCATCGACGACGTGAGCGCCGTTAAAGGCCACCAGCAGACCGTCATGGTTTTGGAGGTCGAGCTCCTGCGCCAAGGCGTGCAGCCCCCATGCGGGACGGCCCGAAGCCAAAATGAGCTTAATGCCCGACTCCTGCGCCGCGAGCAGCTTCTCGCGCGTACGCGGGCTGATGACCTTTTGGTCGTTGGTGAGCGTACCGTCGATATCCATTGCGATGGCTTTGATTGCCATATAAGCCTCCCTGTCATTGAGTAACCTTGTCTGAGTCATCATACAGAACACCCACTGCGGCTCTGTCTGCAACAGGTAAAAAGTCATATTGTCCCGAACATGAACGGGACGCCATCTCGGAGATCAATCGTTCCAGCCTAAACGCCGAGCCACCACATACATAGCTGGCGACACCAAGCGCGACCGTTCCACGAACCTCGTTTCACCCCGTAGAAAAAAATTCAAAATTAGTCTTGTCAAATCAGCAAAACGAACGTACTTTAAATATGACCGCTCCGGTGGTCATCGTTTGATCGAGCATATTCAGTTTCAGTTTTCAGCGTGTAAGAGAAGGAAGATCGGCAAAGTACAACCCCAAACGCAATGACAACTTAATGAGGTAACTGCCACATGTGAGGCACCCAGGGCATTGCTGTCTCGATTTTGAGCACGATGCCTTCCGCCTTGCATGGGCCGTTCCATCCCGCCCCTGCAGCAACTGCCTCACGGGCTCATTGAAAACCGCATAGCACCCCAACGTCAGCACATCACCCACGGCAAGCACATCACTCACGACAACCAACACATCAACAAACAGCACGAACATCAACCGATTGGAGAAGCTATGACAAACCACCACGCTGAAGACGGCGATAAGAAAAGCATTCTGGATGCCCGCATTGAGCGAGCGTATGCAAACGAATATGACGCCGCCTTTGCCGCCGCGACCATCAAGAACTACGCGTCGCTACCGCTCGCGACGATCTTGGCCGACCACCCTCAACTGCTGAAGCGCTGCACAAAGATCATGGGCGACCCCGACATTCGCAAGCTGACAGACCCCTATGCCCCAAAACGCGACAACGATTCGTACGTTCTTACCGTAGGCTGCCTAGCCCATATGCTTACGGCGCTCGACACGAAACTCAAGCTCGAATGGGAACCCGACGAGCGTCATGAACTCGAAAGCAAGCGGAACACCCTGCGCACCGCACTGTTCCTTCCGTTGGACGGCCTCAAGCGCTGCAACGTCGAGCTCAATACACAGGCGCGGCAAAAGCCCGGGACCACGGGGCAGAAAACTCCAAGACCCCATGCGGCCATCGTCGACCGCAACCGATATAACCGCATGACCGCGCACTTTTCCGCCGAGGGAGCAGCCATAAGGACGCTGATCGACCTGCTGTGCCTCCTGAGCATCAGCGAGCTATTTGAGGGCTATCTCGCCCTTGTTCCCGCGACGGCACCCAAGTCGGCAGCAAAGATCATCGAGACCTGCAGACGCCAGTTTGAGCGCCATCGCAATGGCAGCGAGGTGAACGCCAGCATCGCGCAGTACTACGCGGCTCATTACAAAAATGACGGATGTGCCCCTGTCGAGCATCAGCTGCGGCTCGCCTACACCACGCCCGCCGCAACGCTCTATCGCTTTGGAGCCCTTGGCGCTTGCGAGCCGCACGAACAGGCAGCCTGCCCCACAACCGAGCTCGATCTCAGGCTCGGACGAACCCTGTAGCCCGCCAGCCCCTCCGCAGGCAACAATCCTATTCCACAACACAACCAACAGAAAGGAGTCCTCATGGACACCAATCATTCCCCCATCATCAGCCCCCTCACCATGCGCGAATCCGCCCGAGGTATCACGCTCACCAGCATTTACGATGAGATGCTCGCCCGTCGCGAGCTCTCCGTCATGGGAAACATCGAAACCCCGATGGCCCACGACCTATGCCAGCAGATCCGCCTGCTCGATGCCACCGACCCCAGCCGCCCCATCACCATATTTGTCGACAGCGCCGGCGGAAGCGTGCGATCGGGTCTTGCGATCTATGACGCCATGCGCCTCGCATCGTGCCCCGTCCGCACCGTCTGCCTGGAATTCGCCGCGTCCATGGGCGCCGTGATCTTTATGGGCGGCGACGATCGCCGTATGGCGCCCCATGCAGAGCTCATGATTCACGACCCGCTGATCCCCCAGGGGGCAGGCGGCTCGGCACTTGCGCTGCAGGAAACCAGCCGGCGTCTCATGCAGACCCGCAAGACCCTCACGCAAATCCTCTCGGACCGCAGCGGCCTCACGCCCAAGCGCATCCAGTCCCTTACTGCAAAAGACACCTACCTTTCGGCCGAGCGCGCCGTCGAGCTCGGCTTTGCCCACGAAATCCTCTCGACCACCAAGGAGGTCGCCCATGTCTAACCTCGCCAGCCGTCTCGCCGCATCTAAGTCCGCATCGTCCACCATCCTCGCCAAGGATCGAACGCTTTCCTGCGACACCCGCCAAACGGGACTCAACAACAATGCACTTGTGATCGGCCCCTCGGGAGCCGGCAAGACCCGAAACGTCCTCAAGCCCAACCTGCTGCAAATGAACGCAAGCCACATCGTGCTCGACACCAAAGGCACGCTCTGTCGCGAAGTGGGACCCGTGCTGGCAGCCCACGGTTACCGCGTGCAATGTCTCAACTTCGCCGACCTCAACACCGTCCCGGCCCTTGCGCCCGGCATCGAGCGCTGCGGCTACAACCCCCTGAGGCACATTCGCCGCAAGGCGGACGGCAGGCCCAACCAGCAGGACATCCTCTCGGTGGCAAAGGCCATCTGCCCCATCGAGGACAACAACCAGCCTTTTTGGGATCATGCGGCGGCAAACCTGCTGTCGTGTCTTATCGCCTACGTCACCGAACAGCTGCCCGCCGACGAGCAGACGATCAGCTCGGTCATCAAGCTGATCGAGCACCTGCAGGACGGTGCCACGGGTCGATTGTTTGACGACCTGATCACGACCGACCCCCAAAGCTATGCCCTCTCGCTATGGCGGCGCTACGCCATTACGCAAAATGCCGAGCGCATGCACGCGAGCATCGTCGGCATCCTTGCCGAAAAGGTCATGTGTCTGGGATTCGACGGTGCGGCACAGCTCTATCGTGAGTGCCATCAGGTGGACTTCGCTTCCATGGGACACAACCCCTGCGCCCTGTTTGTAACCGTGAGCGATATTGACCGCAATCTCGATCCGCTGACCGGCCTCTTTATTACGCAGGCGTTTATGGGCCTCATTCGCGAAGCCGATAGGCAGCCCGACGGCAGCCTGCCCGTGCCCGTGCGCTTTATGCTCGATGACTTCGCAAATCTGCAGATCCCCCAGATCGACAACGTGCTCTCGATTATCCGAAGCCGCAACATCTGGGCAACGCTGCTATTGCAGTCGACCAATCAGCTCGATGCGCTCTATGGCGAGGCACGCGCACGCTCCATCATGGGCAACTGCGACACGCATCTGGTGCTGGCGTTCCAGGATCCCGAGAGCGCCCGGGTGTTTTCCGACCGCGCCGACGCACTGCCCAGCACGCTCATGGCGACGCCGATCGATCGCTCGTGGCTCTTTGTACGCGGTCGCACTCCCGAACAGGTCGAGCGCTTTAGGCTCGAAGACCATCCGCTCTATGGGGAGCTGCCCGAGGCGCAGCGAGGCCATGCGGAGACCGAGATCTAGGCGCAGGGTTCTCGCAGCGCGCGGCGCCCCGGCGATGTTCCACAAAGGCCGTGCGCCCCGGGACCACGGCAAAGCAAAGGGGCCCGCATCCGATAGGATACGGGCCCCTGACTATAAGGCGCGACGCGTTAACAGCAGCGACTACTTGCGATGCGCGCGATAGAACTCGATAAGCGCTTGAGTCGAAGCGTCCTGCTCGGCCTTGGCGGCGTCGTCGTGGAAGGCAGGGGTAATCTGCTTGGCAAGCTGCTTGCCCAGCTCAACGCCCCACTGGTCGTAGGAGTCGATGCCCCAGACCGTGCCCTCGACAAACGTGATGTGCTCGTACAGGGCGATGAGCTCGCCGAGCGCGAACGGGGTCAGCGTGTCGCCGAAGATCGAGGTCGTCGGGCGGTTGCCCTCAAAGCAACGAGCCGGGACAATCTGCTCGGGCGTGCCCTCGGCACGAACCTCGTCGGCCGTCTTGCCAAAGGCGAGCGCCTTGGTCTGGGCCAGGAAGTTGCCCAGGAACAGCTCGTGGACATCCTGGCCGCTGTCGGTCGCAGGGTTGGCGGTATTGGCGAAGGCGATGAAATCGGCCGGGACCACCACGGTGCCCTGGTGCAGCAGCTGGTAGAAGGCGTGCTGACCGTTGGTGCCGGGCTCGCCCCAGAAGATCTCACCGGTATCGGAGGTCACGGCGCTGCCGTCCCAGCGGACATGCTTGCCGTTGGACTCCATGGTGAGCTGCTGCAGGTAGGCCGGGAAACGGTGAAGGTACTGGCAGTACGGCAGCACGGCGTGGCTCTTGGAACCAAAGAAGTTGACATACCAGACGTTGAGCAGGCCCATCAGCGCGACGGCGTTGTTCTCGAGCGGGGTGTTGCAGAAGTACTCGTCGATGGCGTGGAAGCCCTCGAGGAACTGCTGGAAGCGCTCGGGGCCGAGCACGACGATCAGCGACAGGCCCACGGCGGAGTCAACGGAATAGCGGCCGCCAACCCAGTTCCAGAAACCGAAGGCGTTGGCGGGGTCGATACCGAAGGCCTCGACCTTCTCGAGTGCGGTGGAGACGGCGACGAAGTGCTTTGCCACGGCCTCGGCGTTCTGCTCATCGGAGCCGTCGATGGCGCCCTGAGCCTTGAGCTGCTCGAGCATCCAGGTCTTGACCTCGCGGGCGTTGGTAAGGGTCTCGAGCGTGGTGAAGGTCTTGGAGACGATGATCACGAGCGTGGTCTCGGGATCCAGGCCTTTGAGCTTCTCGGCCTGGTCGTTGGGGTCGATGTTGGAGATGTAGCGGCAGTCGATACCGGCGTCGGCATAGGGACGCAGAGCCTCGTAGGCCATGACCGGGCCCAGATCGGAGCCGCCGATGCCGATGGACACCAGATGCTCGATCTTTTTGCCGGTAACACCCTTCCACTCACCGGAGCGCACGCGCTCGGCGAAGGCATACATGCGGTCGAGGACCTCGTGCACGTCGGCGACGACGTCCTGGCCGTCGACGATGAGCTGGCCCTTCTCGGTTACCGGGCGGCGAAGCGCGGTGTGCAGGACGGCGCGGTCCTCGGTGGTGTTGATGTGCTCGCCGGAGAACATGGCGTCGCGGCGCTCCTCGAGCTTCACCTCGCGGGCAAGATCGCACAGCAACTTGACGGTCTCATCGGTCACCAGGTTCTTCGAAAGATCGAAGTGCAGGTCACCGGCGTCAAAGCTCAGCTTGTTCACGCGGTCGGCGTCAGCAGCGAACCAGGCCTTGAGGTCGATACCATCGGCCTCAAGCTTCTCCTGATGAGCCTCGAGTGCCTTCCAAGCGGCAGTCGACGTAGCATCGATGGGTGCGGCAACAGTTGCCATAGAGTCCTCCTCAGCATACGGGCGCACACCTCCATGCGCCCGGACATTCAGATGCCACTATTCTAGCGCAGGTCAAGACTACAATCAGCGAGCGTTGCCAATCGGCCCCCAAACGGCAACCAATCAAAAAGGGACAGGCTTATTTTGGCAGGTCAAACGCTTTACCAACCAATAATAACCCATCCCTTTATGGCAAATATTAGGCCGCGGCGCAGACGCTTCCGAGCAGCTCACGCAGAGGAGACCCGATGCCCTCCAGCAGTTCGGGCGCGATAATGGCAAAAACTGGAACCTCGCCGGTGCCCACGACAGCAGGCACCTTGCCCTCCGAGACAATGCATCCATATGGCACAAAGCCGTCTTCGCCGGCATCGAGCGCCGCCATGCGACGCGCGAGTTCGCGCGCAAAGCCCGCCGTATCGGCATCACCGATCGCCAGGACAAAGTCCACGCCTTCGTCGGTCGCCAGGGCCACGGCTTCGCCGATCAGTTCGTCTTCCCCGTCGCCCCCAACCGAGCCGCAGCGGAAAAGTACGCGCTCGAGCAGGGCTCGATCAAGCGAGCCAAGTGCCGCCGAGACAAGCTCATCGCGCGTATGCTTGTCACCGCCCAACACGACCAGCGCCTTGGTGCCACCGTAGTGAGCGACCAATCGTCCGCACCAGCGAGCCACGTCTCCATCCGCAACAAGGCGCGTCGGCATACCAAACCCATAATTGACCATCTTTCCCACAACCCTTCCGTGCGCATAGGCGGTATCAATCGTTAGGCCCATGCTACAAAGCGAGGTTTTCCGAGCTGTTTCGCACTCTTTAGAGCTGCGTTAAAACCCGATCCAACCGCACGATCATACCTACCAAAACAAACCAGTCCCTTTTTGACAGGTTTTGACGATGTCCGGACGAGCGGGTATTATCGAACAGATATTCGATAAGAACATGTGTTTGATGAAAGGACACGGATGGCGCACGAGCAGCACACCTATATCTGCATCGACCTCAAGACGTTTTATGCCAGCGTCGAATGCGTCGACCGTGGGCTCGATCCGCTCACCACCAACCTGGTCGTTGCCGACGAATCGCGCGGACGCACGACCATCTGCCTCGCCATCACGCAGGCCATGAAGGACTTAGGTATTCACAACCGCTGCCGTCTGTTCGAGATTCCCAATGGCATCGACTACATCAAAGCAGTGCCGCGTATGCAGCACTACATGGAGGTGTCGGCGCAAATCTACGGCATCTATCTGGAATACGTCAGCCCCCAGGACGTGCACGTCTACTCCATCGATGAGTGCTTTATCGACGTGACGCCCTATCTGGACCTCTATCACACCGATGCGGAAGGCTTCGCCTGCATGTTGCGCGACGAGGTCCTGACGTGCACCGGCATCACAGCGACGGTCGGCATCGGCCCCAACCTATTCCAGGCCAAGGTTGCGCTCGATATCACCGCCAAGCACGTGCCCAGCCGCATTGGCGTACTCGACGACGAAACCTTCCGCAAAGAGATCTGGCCCCACCGCCCCATCACCGACATTTGGGGCATCGGGCCCGGCGTGGCGGCGCGGCTCGAAAAATACGGCGTCTACGACCTGATGGGCGTCGCTGCACTCGACGAAAACCTGCTTTACGACGAGCTCGGCGTCAATGCCGAATATCTCATCGACCACGCCTTCGGGCGCGAGCCGACAACCATCGCCGATATCCAAGCCTATCGCCCGCAAGCAACTTCGACCACCACAGGACAGGTGCTCTCGAAGGGCTATGACTACGAGCAGGCCTACACCGTCTTGCGCGAGATGGTCGACAGTGCCGTGCTGGACTTGGTCGATAAGCACGTGGTATGTGACAGCATCTCGCTCTTTGTGGGCTACGCGAGCGAGCGCGCCGACATCCGCAGGCTTGATGCCAGCGGTACTGCACAATATGTGGATGGATGCGGACACCTGCGCTCAAGTACGTCGAGCATCGAACCCACCGCAACCGCCGGCCCCGAGCTCGCACCCCGTGCGCCCAAGCCCGTCCAGTGCGATGACGAACGGCGCCGCCTGGTGCGCGAAGCGCAGGCAATCGATGGCATCTTTGTGGGAGAGCATGGCGGCAAACCGCGTGGTGGCTATGCCGCGCTCTTTGCGCACTCCAACGCCTCGCGCAAGCTGCCCGAGCGCACCAATTCGTTTAAGAAGATCATGGGCTATTTCGATGACCTTTGGGCGCAAACGGTCGACCCTAAACGACCGGTCAAGCGAATCAACCTGGGCTTTGGCAACCTCATGCCCGAGGAATTTGCCACTATCGATCTGTTTAGCGATGTCGAGGCCGATGAGCGCGAGCGCGACCTGGCGCGCGCCGTCCTGGCTGTGAAAGGCAAGTACGGCAAGAACGCGCTCGTCAAGGGATTAAGCTTTACCGCCGGCGCCACCGCGCGCGAGCGCAACGATCAAGTTGGAGGACACCGTGCCTAAACCCAAACAACAGCCCATGCGCCCGCCGACCGCCTTCGAGCGCCTGGCGGACCCCGAGGGCAGACGCCGCGCAGCCGACCCCAAGCTCACTGCCAACGGTGCCGTGCGCGCCAACCGCGCCGCACAGTTTATGCCCTTTGCCGCCCTCACGGGATACTACGAACTCGTGCGCAAGCAGGAAATCACCGTCGAGCCAAAACGTGAGCTCACGGAAGAAAAAGCCCTCGTGCTTTCTAAAAAGCTCGAGGGTCTCAAACGTGGTGACTTGGTTCGTGTCACCTATTACGATACGTACGGCTATCGCGCTCGCACGGGCATCCTTGATGAGGTGCTCCCTGCGTTCAAGCTACTCAAACTCATGGATATCGCCATCGACTTCGACGACATCCAGGACATCGAACTACGCGGACGAGCCTAGCCAAGGAAGCGCATCCAGGGCGGCGCTTACAGCGTCATGACGTAGTAGCCCGCGTCTTTCACGGCCGTCTCGAGGACACCACGATCAACCGGCTGCTTAGAGCGCACACGTGCCGTGTGATCCGCATACGTCACCGTTGCCCACACGCCGTCCAGCGCATTCAGGGCATTGGCCACGTTCTGAGCGCAGCCGTCACAGCTCATGCCGCCGATGAGCAGCTCATCGCTATAGGGATAGTGTGACGCATCGGTATCCACCACAACAACCTTTTTGGCCTTCTTGCCGCTCGCACCATCGCTGCAGCAACTCTTCCCGTGTGTCGAAGCGGCAATGCGACGCAGTCCAAAAAACATGCCGACGGCAATGACGGCCAGCACGATGAGATTCGCAGGGTTGAGCAAGTCACTCATGCGTTCCCCTTTCAAGTAGCACTATCTAGATACCCCCATGGGGTGTCTCCATCTTAACCCAAAATCATGTCCGTTCGGTCAATTAGTTTCCCGCTTCAAACTTTTTTGTTGACCATGGCTTACTTTCGTGTATAAGTTTTCCTAGGCTAACAGTTTAGATCCGTAAGGAGCGCCGTGACTCGAACCATAGACATCCCAACGTTTCAGGCAGCAGTCGTGCGCAACTGCTCTCCCACGCTCGCGGGCATCAAGCCGGCATCGCTCTTTACCTATCCAGGCGCCTACGCCCACGGGGACGGCTCGACCGCAACCGAAACCATCGCAGAACGCCGAGCACGCCTGCTCAACGTTATCGCCCAGTGCAATCGCGAGCTTGACCCGTTCGGTATCCACCTGAGTGTTTTGGTCTGGCGGCCCTGCGGAGCGCTCGTGTATATGTACCGAGCCAAAAGCCTCACCACCTATTTCGCAGACCCTCGCGCCCAAACGGCGCTCGCCTCGGAAGGCTACGACACAAGAGACCTTTCGTCATGCCTCGTGCATTTGGCATCACGCATCACGCTCGCGAGCAATAACGTCGCGGAATGCGCCTGTAGCCAGACTCGATGCGCACTACCCCAGCAAGCTAGCTGCAGCAACGACTGCACCTGTGAGTTCCCACACGAAATAGGCTACTTCCTCGGATATCCCTACGACGACGTGCACGAGTTTATCGTCCAGCGCGGCGAGAACTACAAGGTCTTTGGAGCTTGGAAGGTCTACACGAATGTCGAGCAAGCGCTTGCGATGTTTGACGCCTACCGCGCTTGCACTCAATACCTCACCTTTGTCTATCAGCAGGGCTGCAGCTTGGCGCAACTTGCCCAGGCAACCCGATAGAACATAGAAGCCGCGGCAACCTGCCGCACAACTGAAAGGACTCAACATGAGCAAGATCGCCGTCGTCTACTGGAGCGGCACGGGCAACACCGAGGCCATGGCAAACCTCGTCGCCGAAGGCGCCACGTCCGCGGGCGCCGAGACTGAGGTCATCCCCTGCGCCGACTTCTCTGTCGACAAGGCCGCCGAATATGATGCCTTCGCCTTCGGCTGCCCAGCCATGGGCTCCGAGGAACTCGAGTACGATGAGTTCCAGCCGATGTGGGACGAGGTCAAGGAGGCTCTCGGCGACAAGAAGGTCGTCCTCTTTGGCTCCTATTCGTGGGCCGAGGGCGAGTGGATGGACAACTGGAAGGCCGACGCCGACGAGGCCGGCGTCAACGTCGTGGAATCCAACATCTGCTACGACGCGCCCGACGACGAGGGCGAGACCGCTTGCAAGGCCCTCGGAGCCGAGCTCGCGTAACGAACCCAGGGCCTCCAAAAGAGCCTGCATCAAAGCACATCCCCATCCCTACAAAAGAGCGGGACTGGATTCAAGTCCAGCCCCGCTCTTTTGTAACGGCAGTTACATCAACCGGCTACGAGATATTGCCCAAGAACGCCTTGGTGCGCTCGCTCTTAGGATGGTCGAAGACCTCGCTCGGCGTACCCTCTTCCACAATGACGCCTCCGTCCATAAAGACGACGCGGTCGGCGACATCGCGGGCAAAGCCCATCTCGTGCGTCACGACGATCATGGTCATACCGTCGTGCGCCAGGTCGCGCATGACGCCCAGGACGTCGCGCACGAGCTCAGGGTCGAGCGCCGAGGTGGCCTCGTCAAAGAGCATGACGTGCGGGTTCATCGACAGGGCGCGGGCGATGGCAACGCGCTGCTGCTGGCCGCCCGAAAGCTGACTCGGCATAAAATCGATGCGCTCGGCAAGACCGACCTTGGTCAGCTCCTCGACGGCGATCTTCTCGGCCTCTTCCTTGCTGCGCTTGAGCACCTTTTGTTGCGCAAGCATGACGTTCTTTTTGACCGACAGGTGCGGGAACAAATTGAACTGCTGGAACACCATACCCAGATGCGTACGCACTTTGTTGAGGTCGACACCCTTGGCGCACACATCCACGCCCTCAACGATAATCGAGCCACTCGTGGGATGCTCCAGACGATTGATGCAGCGAAGCATCGTCGACTTGCCCGAGCCCGAGGGGCCCAAGACCACAACGACCTCACCCTTGTGCACATCCAGATCGATATCGCGCAGGACCACGTTGTCGCCAAAGGCCTTCTGGAGGTTCTTGATGCTGACGACGACCTCGTTCGAGTTATTGGTTTCGCTCATGATAGGACCTCCTTACAGACCGGCGATGTGATCGGCGGGCGTCGCGACAACCTGTCCGGCGCTCTTGGCGGGACGCTTCTTCTTGGTCTCGGCCGTGCCCAAAAGCCTCGCCTCAAGACCGCTCACCAAGCGAGCGAGCGGCAGGGTGATGACCAGATAGAACAGGGCGGCAACCACATACGGCGTGATGGAGCCCGTCGTGGCCACGATGGTACGGGCGTTCATGACGATCTCGACCACACCCACGGCGGCAAGCAGCGACGTATCCTTGTAAAGCAAGATAAACTCGCTGGTCAGCGTAGGCAAAACATTGCGGAATGTCTGCGGAATCATAACGTAGAGCAGCGTCTGGAAGGCATTCATGCCCAGAGAGCGAGCAGCCTCGTTTTGGCCCTTGGGGATCGATTGAATACCGGCACGGAAGATCTCACACAGGTACGCAGACGAGTTCATGGCCATGACGATAACGCCCAAGACATAGTCGTCCACCTTGACGCCGGCCAACGGCAGACCGAAGAACGCGATATAAATCTGCAGGAACGCCGGCGTACCACGGATGATATTCACATAGATGCCGGCAAGGCAACGAAGGATGCGCGACTTGGAAATGCGCATGAGCGATAGGGCGAAACCGAAGGGAATTGCCAGCGGAAACGCCACAAGCACGATCGAGAGCGACATAAGGAAGCCCTTAAAGACGATCGGCAGGCTTTGGACCAAAATGACCGGGTTCAAGAACAGGCGCAGGAACATATTGGAGTTCCAAGCCTCGACCCACGGCCGCTCTTTAAGGTCGGCCAGGAAGTTATCGAAGGCCGTCACGCCCTTGATCTCCACCGACGGAATCTTGGAGATCTTCTTGGTCGAGCCATCGGCCAAAGTGTAGGTGCCGCTAAAGGCCTCATCGCCGCCCTCGACGGGGAAGGTCACGCCGTAAACCTCGACACGGAAAAAGCCGCCGGCAGGCGCCGTCTCGCCAAAGTCAATCTTGAGCGTCTGGCCGTCAGCCTTGCACGTGGGTTTCATGGGCGTACGATCCATGAGGTCCTCGCCCGAGAGCATCGTCAATCGCGTGTCATCGGTACCAAACGTCGTGCCGTCGACAAACGTCAGCGAAAGACCGCTCAGCTCCTCATCGGCATCGGCCTGGACCTCCCAGGTAATGCGCGTCTCGGTACCGCCGACCACAGCGCTGCCCGAACCGGTGTTGGGTCGGGCGGTAATCTTTGCGGTCTCAAGCGCCTGGGCGGTCGTGGGCGCATATGTCCCCACACACACCAGCGCGAGCGCCACGGCCATGACGCAGACTAGCTTTTGGAGTAAGGCGGGCAGTGGAAAACGCTGCTCCGCAGCCCCTTTGTTCAGTCGAGACAAGGTGGCTCCTATCGTAGAAGTTGCCGGCAAAACGAGACGGAAATGCTCTCCGTCAAGAGAAGCGCAAAGGCCCTCTCCGCCAAAGCGGAAAGGGCCCGCGAGCAATCAAGTAGCTATTTTACTTGATGTTGTACTTAGCCATGAGGGCGTCAACGGTACCGTCGTCGGTCAGGTCCTTGATGGCCTGGTTGATGTCGTCCTTGAGCTTGGTGTTGCCCTGGTTGATGGCGATGGCGTACTCCTCGCCGGTGCTGATCTGCTTAATGGTCTGGCAGGTGTTGAACTGCTCGGCGGTCAGCTGGCTGGCAACGGAGCGGTTGGTGACTACGGCGTCGCCCTTATCGGACTGCAGGGCGCTGAAGCACTCGGTGGCGTCCTTGTAGGGGACAATCTTGGCCTTGGGGAAGTTCTCCTGGGCAAAGGACTCGGCGGTCGAGCCAGACTGGACGATGATGGTAGCATCGGCGTTGTTGAGCTTCTCGCTGTAGTTGTCGGCCGTGATGTCGGTGTTATCGACCTTGGTCACGATAGCCTGATCGTCCATGTAGTAGGAATCGGAGAAAGTAACTTCCTTCTCACGCTCGGGCGTGTCGGTGATAGCCGCGATGGAGACGTCATACTTGGCGCCCGAAGCGACGCCCGGAACCAGCGTGTCGAAGTCATTGTTGACATACTCGACATCCAGGCCCAGCTTGTCGCCGATAGCCTTGATGAGTTCAAGGTCAAAGCCCTGATAATCGCCGTTGTCATCCTTGTACTCAAACGGAGCGTACTCGGCAGAGGTGCCGACGGTCAGCGTACCGTCCTTGACGAGCGCGTACTCCTTGGAGCCGTCGACCTTCTCGACCTTAGCGTCGTCAGAGCTGCTGGAACCGGCATTAGAACCAGAGGTGGCGTTGGACGAGCCGCAGCCCGTCAGAGCGAGGGCGAGCGCCATAGCACCCGTGGCGGCAAATGCGCCAAGCTTCTTCAGCTTCATAATCAGTCTCCTTCCAATGACCCCACGTGATTCAGAGGTCTGCAAAAACTGAGGGTTATTATGCACCCGCTTGGAAGAATCTGCAATTAGAAAACTGATTGAAACAAACCCATAACGTGAATGGAGCGTCCCACTTTATGGCAGCCATTACTGCTGCAATGACCTTAACAGTTTGATTTCAGCCGCATAACCTGCAAGTTCGTTCGGTGTCTCCAAAATGAATGGCAATGCGCGCAAGCGGCCATTCGATACAATATTCTGCATAACCTGCATACCGCCACCAAATTCCTCGCTGCCAAGGTATCCCTTGCCGATGCACTCGTGACGATCTTTATAGGCGCCACAAGGGTTCTTCGAATCGTTGATGTGTACGGCATGCAGACGATCGATACCCACCACGCGGTCGAACTCGTCGAGTACGCCGTCCAGATCATGGATGATGTCGTAGCCGGCATCGCTCACATGGCAGGTGTCCAAACAAACGCCCAGCTTATCGGACAGCTCTGGGCACTTGGCGGCAACGCCCTTGATAATGCACGCCAGTTCTTCAAAGCTACGGCCCACCTCGGTGCCCTTGCCCGCCATGGTCTCGAGCAATACCGTCGTCTGCTGTCCCTCAAACATCACCTGGCACAGCGTGTCGACAATCATCTGAATGCCGGCGTCTGCCCCCTGTCCCACATGCGCACCGGGGTGAAAATTGTAGTAGTTGCCGGGCAGTGCTTCCAGACGCTGCAAATCTTCCGCCATAGCCTCCAAGGCAAACTCTCGCGCCCGCTCCTTAGCGGAGCAGGGGTTATAGGTATACGGGGCATGCGCCACCAGCGGTCCAAAGTCGTTTTGCGCCATAAGCTCGCGCAGAGCCGCCACGTCATCCATGTCAAGGTCTTTTGCCTTGCCACCGCGCGGGTTGCGCGTAAAGAATGCAAAGGTATTGGCGCCAATGGACAGCGCCGTCTCCCCCATCGCCCGATAGCCCTTCGTCGTCGAAAGATGACACCCGATCGTCAGCATCTCCAACTCCCCCTCATCAGTTGCGGTGAAATACGGTCTATTGGTGCCTTATTTTGGCGCAAACAGACCGTATTCCACCGCAAGTTATAAAAGGGGCATCAGAGATGTGGGCCGCCAAGCACCACGGGCGCCGGCGTCATGATCCCCTACGCGTCAGCGCCAAGTCCTAGAGGGCTAGACGAATCGCATCGATGATGTGTGCACAGCGCTGCGTGGCGGCAAGGGGCATGACGGGACTCTCGAGTTTCCCCGCCTGAATGAGCTGCGTCGCATGCTGGATTTCGCCGTAAAAATCATCGACTTCAAATGGTGCATCGATTTCGAGTACTCGACCGTCGGAATACTTCACATGGGCGAGCTCGGGACGATGGAGACGCTCGATTTCCAACGAGCCTCGCTCACAGGCAATCGTTAAGCGGCTTTCATATGTTGCTTTGCCGTCGCACACCATATGAATGGGTATACCGCCGACGCTCATACGGATCTCGTCGGCCCAATCGACGCGGCCGCCTGATACGCCACGCCAGCGAACTTCACGGGATGAAACCTCGCACGCGCCCGCGAGCAAATCCTCAAACCAACCGACCGCATAGCAGCCCATGTCATATAGACAGCCGCCCTGCAACGAATCAAGCAGATAGCCCGAAGGAGGCTCGCCGTAATCGAGCTTTTGCACGCTTTCAATCGAGACAATACGGCCAAGCTCACCCGACGCAAGCAAGTCCTTCACGCGAGTGCGCATCGGGCAAAACCGATTCTTCATCGCCTCCATAAACAGCACGCCGCGCTCACGAGAGGTGGAGGCAATCGAGAGAGCCTCTTCCTCACTCAAAACGGCCGGCTTTTCGCACAGCACGGCCTTTCCGGCGCGCAGCGCGCGACAGGCCCAACGCGCATGCATGCCATGCGGAAGAGCCAAGTAGATTGCGTCGACATCGGGGTCGGCAATCAGCGCGTCATAAGCCGCATCGCCGTTATCGTCGACCGAGGCATGGCCATGCGCAGCATCGATCGAAAACGCTCGGCAAAATTCCTCGACATGTGCAGGAGTGCGGCCGGCCGCAGCCACCAGCCGTGCCCCGTCGACCTTCTTGAGCGACGAAGCAAATCGATGAGAAATGTGCCCGGCACCCAAAATGCCCCAACGAACCTCACGCGAATCATTACGTAAACCTCGGTCACCCACGATAGCCTCCCATCAGTTGCGGTGAAATAGTTCCTGTTTGGCCCCTATTCTGCCGCAAACAGGAACTATTCCACCGCAAGTTATAAAAGGGTCATGAGGAGCGTGTTTTGCCGAAGACTTTAAGCATGGCCGTTACGGGGCCCGGCTGGAAGCGTCGGCGCACGTCATCGAGACGCTCGGGGATATCGATATGCTGCGGGCAGTGGCGTGCGCATTTGCCGCACTTGACGCAATTGCTCACGAGCTTGGGCTCGCTCGTGCGCACCGCACTCGCCGTAAAGTACTGCGATAGACCCGTAAACCAGCTGTGCGCATAGCTCGCGTTGTAGGCGGCAAAGCAGCCGGGAATGTTGATACCCTTGGGACATGGCATGCAGTAGCCGCATCCCGTGCAGGGCACACGGTTCGATTTCTCAAACTCCATCAGCACGCGCGCAATCGTGTCGAGCTGGTTGGCAGTCATCGAATTCGGCAACGCAAGGTCTGCCAGTGACGAATTCTCGTCCACCTGCGCGGTATCGGTCATACCCGAAAGCAACATGGTCACCTGGGGATGATTCCACACCCACGAGAGCCCCCAAGCGGCAGGCGCATGCAAATGCCGATCGCATGCACCATCGAGAACAGCGCGCGCCCGCGGAGGCAATTTGCCTGCCAAGCGTCCGCCCAAAAGCGGCTCCATCACAAACACCGCGAGACCTCGCTCGGCGGCGGCCATGAGCCCCGCCGTTCCCGCCTGATATCGCTCTCCAGCGTAGTTGTACTGGATCTGGCAAAAGTCCCACTCATACGCATCGAGCATCGTAAGGAAGTCCGCCGCGCTGCCGTGGTACGAAAAGCCTATCTGACGAATACGCCCTGCAGCCTTTTGCTGCGCGATCCAGTCCTCGATGCCCAGCGCCACCACGCGCTCCCACTGCGCAGGCGAGGTAATGTTGTGCATAAGGTAATAGTCGATATGGTCGGTCTGCAGGCGGCGCAGCTGCTCGTCGAAAAACCGATCGAAATCCTCCGCGCATTTGCACGAAGCATGCGGCAGCTTGGTTGCGAGCAAAACCTGGTCGCGCAAGCCCAGGCGTTCAAGCGAAGCGCCCACGCAAGCCTCGTTGCCGGGATAGAGATAGGCCGTGTCCAGATAATTAATCCCCTGCTCCACCGCACGGGAGATGATGGCATCGGCCGTCTTCGCATCGGGGTGTCCCGGCGCACCGGGAAACCTCATGCAGCCCAGACCCAGAGCGGATATTCGGTTACCACTTTTGGGGTCAACGCGGTATTGCACGGCCCCTCCCTTCGCCATCAGCGCCCCGGCAAGGCGAAACACAATGGTCACGCAGCCGAAACATCGTGGAATCGCAATCGAGAACGTATCGTAACGCAGCAGAAATCGAGCCGTCACGGCACCGCTTTAACATCAGCAAAAAGCCCGATGAAAGGAGCCGGGCATCACCACGTGCGAGGACGCCTACCCCTACCCCGGCGAGCAATACATCCTCTCGGTCGACCGCCATCAGATCGAAGTCATGGACCATCTGGACGAGCTTCCCGCCACAGGCGCCGTCATCTTCTGCACCTTCCCCAGGGTCCGCGATGGCGTCGGATACCCCGCCCGCGTCTTTGCGGTCTGCCCCGCGGCATAAGCGCACAGCGCAATAGTTTCTTTTTCATAACAGCCGCCCCGCGCACCCACCAATCACCCTGGCAGCATACAATCCATCAGACGCCCCTTACGCGGGCGCCTTTTATATTGGGAGATGATTCGCATGCAGATCAACAAGGTCACCTTTATCGGCAAGGGCGGCGTCGGCCTGCTCTACGGCAGCATGATTGCCAAGGCCCTCGGCAATGACGCCGTCGAATACGTTATGGATGATGCCCGTTTTGAGCGTCATGCGAACGACGCACTCACCGTCAACGGCAAGCCCTGCGATCTCACGTCCGTCCGCGCCAGCGAGGCGACGCCCGCCGATCTGGTCATCCTGACAGTCAAGACCACCGGTCTCGACCAAGCACTCAAGACTATGGAGCGCGTCGTGGGACCCAACACGCTCATCGCCTCGCTATGCAACGGCATTACGAGCGAGCAAAAGATTGCCGAACGCTTTGGCTGGGAGCATACCGTTCTTGGTATCTGCCAGGGCATGGACGCCGTGTTCCTCAACGGCGCGCTCACCTTTACCAATGCGGGCGAGATCCGCTTTGGCGCGGCGGCCGGCACGGACCCCGCGACCGTCGCCGCTATCGACGGGCTCTACACGCGCTGCGGCATCGCCCATACCGTCGAGCGCGACATTGCGCACCGCATGTGGGCCAAACTCATGCTCAACGACGGCATCAACCAGACCTGCATGGCCTACGGCGGGACCTACGGAAGCGCCACGGAGCCGGGCTCCGAGCAGCGCCGCTGCTTTGTCTCCGCCATGCGCGAGACGCTTGCGGTTGCCAACGCCGAGGGCGTTGAGCTGACCGAAGCAGACCTAACGCAAATGGTGCACCTCATCGAGGGAATCGACCCCGCCGGTATGCCCTCGATGGCTCAAGACCGCATCGCAAGGCGCAAAACCGAGGTTGATGAGTTCGCGGGCACCATCTGCCGCCTCGCGGCCAAACACGATATCCAGGCACCGCAAAACGAGTGGCTCTATCGGCGCATCCGCGATATCGAGAAAAGCTGGTAGCGCCAACGCGCCGCATTCAACAGCCTTAACAGCAAAACCGCCGCAAGGAGCACTCCCCTTACGACGGTTTTCATCTTCATCTATGACCGGCGGTCAATCTCACAACAGCTAGCGTTGCGACTCCGGAACCTCGTCCTCATCGTCGCGACAAAGGACAACACCGACGCTTCCCAGCAGCGTGGCCGCGATCAGCACGCCGACCACGATAGGAGCAGCCCCGCATGTCCCCTGCATGCCCGCGACGAGCGCGGCCGTGGGACCAAGGCAGCCAAGTATCAACGCGACGGCGGCAACGGTAATATCTCGAGCATTCACAAGACCACTTCCTCCAAGAGAAAGACCTTATTTCTCAAGAACCAGTGTGCTCCGCATCCATTCGCCCAGCGTACCGCCACGGTAAGGGCTCTGTTAACTCAGACGCGCATAAAGAACGGGCGGCTTTACGTTGCCTAAAAGCTCAGTAAAGACGCCCGCCCATCATGTGCCTATTTTGCTTATGGCAGATTACCAACCGGTGTAGTAGTCGGTGGTTCCGGCAGCGCAGCCGGAGTCATAGACCTTGCAATCACCCTTGGAGCCCATAAAGGTCGAGCCCTGGGCCATATCGCCCGCGGCAACAACGTAATAGCCGTCGGAATCGCGCCAGAAGCCCTCAGAATCCTGAGTCCATTCGCCCGTGCGATAGTGATAAAGCACATTGCTGCTGTAATAGGTCTCGCGGCGCCCGTTGTAGTTATTGACACCCGCAGAGCGCGTCAGGCCCGATCCGTTCGCGCAGGACGCGGCAGACGCGTAGGACGAAGTGTAACCGGCGTTGTAGTACGAAGCCTGGGCGGCCTCGGCAGCCTCCGCCTCGGCGGCAGCAGCCTCGAGCGCTTCGCGCTTGGCATCCTCAAGCGCAGTGCGCAGCTCATCGAGCTCGGTCGACTTCGCGTCGACCTCCCCCATCGTCAACAGGCTGCCCGCGCCATCGATACAGCCCTGCAGCACAGCACGCTCGTCATCGGTGGCATAGTCACCGTACATGTTCATGATGATCTGAGCGCGCATCTCCAGGGAATCGCGCTTGGCCTCCATCGAGGCGTTCCACTCCTGCATGGAACCATAACCATCGCCGCGATAGTCAACGGGCTGCACCAGCGTCGTCTCGGACGGCGTAGATCCAACCGTATCGGACAGTGTTGCGGCGTGGGCATCAGTTGCACCGGCGCCCGCCAAAAGTGCCACGGTCAGAGCGGCGGAAAGGGCGGCGGCTTTCGGTTTTCGTGAATCAATCCTCATGTAGCTGGAAACCTCCGTAGTGCGTTTATGCTGCGTTTGAACTGCGTGTGATTCGATCGCGCTGCATAGTACCCCGAGCAAATCGCGACCTGCAGTTTTACTCAAAAGGCGCACGTCAATTGCGTAAAACTCACATCCTCTCAACAGGAGTTTTCCACATCTCGAATGCATAAAACATGTCAAAAACCCTGTTTTTGCGCCCTCTCTATGCAAAAAAGGCGCCTGTGCAACCATTGTTCGCACAGGCGCCTTGAGCAGGCATTTTATACAGTTATACCTATCGAGTCGCAAGGGGTCCTTGCACAAGTCGCCTTACTCGTCCAGCGCGGCGAAGGCCTGCTTCAGATCCCAAATGATATCCTCGGCATTCTCGGTACCGATGGAAAGACGGATCGTGGAGGGCGTGATGTTCTGCTCGGCGAGCTCCTCGGCAGAGAGCTGCGAGTGCGTGGTAGTAGCCGGGTGCACGACGAGCGACTTGACGTCGGCCACGTTGGCAAGCAGCGAGAAGACCTGCAGGTGGTCGATGAACTTCCAAGCAGCCTCCTGGCCACCCTTGATCTCGAAGGTGAAGATCGAGGCGCCGCCACGGGGGAAGTACTTCTGGTACAGCCCATGGTCGGGGTGCTCAGGCAGGCTCGGGTGATTCACCTTGGCAACATGGCTGTCGCCGGTCAGGAACTCAACGACCTTCTTGGTGTTCTCGACATGGCGGTCGACGCGCAGCGACAGGGTCTCGGTGCCCTGGAGCAGAATCCAGGCGTTGAACGGGCTGATGCAAGCGCCCTCGTCACGCAGCAAGATAGCACGGACATAGGTCGCGAAGGCGGCGGGACCGGCAGCCTCGGCAAACGAAACGCCGTGGTAGGAGGGGTTGGGCTCAGCGATCTGGACGTACTTTCCGCTCGCCTTCCAATCGAAGTTACCACCGTCGACGATCACACCGCCCAACGAAGTGCCGTGCCCGCCGATGAACTTGGTTGCGGAGTGGACGACGATGTTGGCACCATGCTCCAGCGGACGGAACAGATACGGGGTGCCGAAGGTGTTGTCGACGACAACCGGCAGACCGTGCTTCTTGGCGATCTCGGAGATGGCGTCGATGTTGGGGATGTCGGAGTTGGGGTTGCCGAGCGTCTCGAGATAAATGACCGTGGTGTTGTCCTTGATGGCCCCCTCGACCTCTTCCAGGTTATGAGCGTCGACAAACGTGGTCTCGACGCCAAACTGGGAGAGCGTATGCTCCAACAGGTTGTAGGAGCCACCGTAGATGGTCTTCTGAGCCACCACGTGGTCACCAGCCTGGGCAAGAGCCTGCAGGGTATAGGTGATAGCAGCAGCACCGGAGGCGACGGCAAGACCTGCCACACCACCCTCGAGTGCGGCGATACGGTCCTCGAAGACGCCCTGGGTGGAGTTGGTCAGACGGCCGTAGATGTTACCGGCGTCGGCAAGACCAAAGCGGTCGGCGGCGTGCTGGGAGTTGCGGAACACATAGCTCGTGGTCTGGTAGATAGGCACGGCGCGGGAGTCGGATGCGGGATCGGCGCTCTCCTGGCCAACGTGAAGCTGCAGGGTATCGAAACCAAAGGTGTGCTCGGGGTTGTTGATGAACTGGCTCATGATGATCTCCTTGATCGAACAAAAGTTAATAAATTAGAGAGAAGTAAGTCGCTGTCTCCTGATCACGCCGACGGGCGCAAACAGGAGCCCGGCATTCGTCTTGGTAAGCAATTCATATGCGGGCCTCCTTTCGCATCCCGGTTCCGTGGTCGGTTTAATTACCTACCGCCTTTGTGTGTTTTGAATAGTACGAGCATTGTTTCCCTCGGTCAATCACTTAAAAGCGCTAACCTGTTATCGGTTATATAGATAACACTCGAAAGGATGGCGCCGATGACCCTTCAGCAGCTTCGTTTTCTGATTGCCGTGGCAGAGTCCGGCTCAATCAACGCCGCAGCTCAGCGCCTCTATACCGCTCAGTCCAACATATCAAACGCCGTCAAAAGCCTGGAGCAGGAACTCCACCTGGAGATCTTTACGCGCTCCAGCCGCGGCGTCACGCTCACCAACGACGGCACCGAGCTTTTGGGCTATGCGCGCCAGGTCGTAGAGCAGGCCGATATGCTCGAGGCCCGCTACGAGGACGGCGGCACCCCGCAAGCCCGCCTCGCCATTTCCGCCCAGCACTACGCCTTTTCGGTCGAGGCCTTTGTCAACGTGGTCGAGCGCTGCCGCGACAGCAAGTTCGAGTTCATCATGCGCGAGACCACCACGTCGCAGATCATCGCTGACGTCCGCGCGTTTCGCAGCGACATCGGCATCCTGTATCTGGACGACTTTAATGCCCGCGTTCTGCAGAAGGCTTTTGCCGATGCGCGTGCGAGCTTCCATCCCCTATTCGACGCGACGGTCCACGTCTTCGTTAGCGAGCGCCACCCGCTTGCCCGCCGCCCGCAGCTGTCCCTTGCCGACCTCACACCCTATACGCGCTACAGCTTTGAGCAGGGAACCTCAAACTCCTTCTATTACGCCGAGGAGCCGTTTAGCTACATCCCCTGCGATCGCAACATTCGAGTCTCTGACCGCGGCACGCTCACCAACCTGCTGATCACCTCGAACGGCTACACGCTCTCCACCGGCGTGCTCTCAAACGAAATGCAATGGGGCATGGCATCGATTCCGCTGGCAGATGCCCCGACGATGCACGTAGGCTATATCATGCACGATGAACGCAAGCCCTCTCCCCTGTTGCAGCAATACCTCGACGAGCTCGACCGCATCATCCAAGAAAACCAGCCATCAGAGGACGGGGTAGATATGGTAGATTGCTAGCCCTCGGCGAACGCGGCGCTACAATGGTCACTCACACGAAACGTACCCAACGAAAGGAACCATGTGAAGGTCATCATCTATACCGACGGCTCGGCCCGATCAAATCCGGGACGCGGCGGCTACGGCGCCGTACTTAAATACACCAACCCCGCCGGCAAGACCTTTACCTCCGAGCTTTCGCGCGGTTACGCCAAGACCACCAACAACCGCATGGAGCTCATGGCCGTTATCGTGGCGCTCGAGGCACTTAACCGCCCCTGCGAGGTCGAGGTCCATTCCGATTCGCAGTACGTCGTCAACGCCTTTAACAAGCACTGGATCGACGGCTGGAAAAAGCGCGGATGGAAAACCGCCAACAAGCAACCCGTCAAGAACCGCGACCTGTGGGAGCGCCTACTCACCGCAAAGAGCAAGCACAAAGTAGAGTTCATCTGGGTTAAGGGCCACGCCGGCCATGAGCTCAACGAGCGCTGCGACGAGCTTGCCACCACGGCGGCCGACGGCAGCAACCTCGATATCGACGCCGGCTTTAACGAGAGCGACCTGTAACGGCGTTTTCGCACGCTATTTCCCGCCCCCTCGCGCTACACTCATCCTATAAACCGAACGACACGAGGGGGATACATGCTGCGTATAGCGACCATCGGCACATCCATGATTACCGACGACTTTATCCAGGTCGTCAACGCCAACGACCAAGCCGCGTTTGTGGGTACGCTCTCGCGCGATGCCAATCGCGGCGCCGCCTTCACCGCTAAGCATGGCGGCGAGCGTAACTTCACCGCGCTTGACGAGCTTGCGGCAGCCGCCGACGTCGACGCCGTCTATATCGGCAGCCCTAACGCACTTCACTACGAGCAGGCCCTTGCCTGCATCGCCGGTGGCAAGCACGTCATCGTCGAGAAGCCCTTCTGCGCCACCGAGGCGCAGGCGCTGGAAGTCTTCCGCGCTGCCGAGGCAGCAGGTGTCGTGGCCCTCGAGGCCATGCGTCCCCTCCACGATCCCGCCTTCCACGCCATCGAGGACGCCTTGGGTGAAATCGCCCCCATCCGCCGCGCCTCATTGCGCTTTGGCAAGTATTCCTCGCGCTACAACGAGATTCTCGCGGGACGCGCCACCAATATCTTCGACTGCAATATGGCATCGGGTTCCCTCATGGACATTGGCGTCTACACCGTCGAGCCCATGGTCGAGATTTTCGGCATGCCCTCCGGCCTTACGAGCATGGCTACTCTGCTCGACCCCACCACGCGACAGCTCACGCACGGCCCCATCGATGGCTGCGGTTCCATCCTCGCCAGCTACGGTGGTGGCCGTATCTCCGTCGAGCTCGCGCACTCCAAAATTACGAATGACCTGCTACCCTCGCAGATCGAAGGCGAGCGTGGCACTATCCAGATTGACCATCTGTCAACGCCCCGCAACGTCCGCATCGACTATCGCGGCGACGTCGTACGCGGCTCGGCGACCGAGGCGCCGCGCGAACAGGGCGACAACGGCCGCGTGCTCGACCTGCCCAAATCGAGCAACACCATGGAATACGAACTCACAGACTTTATCACCGCCATCGGCGGCATCGATAACGTCAAGGAAGAGATTTGGGAGACCCCGGCGGGACGCCACGAGCTTGGCCACTACCGCGATGTCACGCTCGTCTCACTACGCATCATGGATGCCGTGCGTCAGCAGGCCGGCATAACCTTCCCGGCCGACGCAGGCAAGCAGGCATAGCGATGGGCCTCTTCGATACGTTCTTCTCCAGCGTCACCGGCGGCAGTCGAGAGCCTCAAAAACCGTCAAACGTCGAGCTCGAGCTGCGCCGCAGGCTTACCGTGCTTGCAAGCGACGAGGCCACTCAAGACACTCCCCTGCGTTATTTCCTGCGCTGGGCGGGGCAAGTCCAAGGCGTTGGTTTTCGCTTTACCAACACCAACCTCGCGCAGGCACGCGCACTCACCGGCTGGGTGCGTAACATGGAAGACGGCTCAGTCGAGATGGAGATACAGGGAGCTCCGGCAGACATCCTATCTCATCTCGAGGCACTTCATGCCTCCTACGAGCGCATGGGAACGCGTTTTCGCCTTGTAGATGCCCAGGCCCGAGCCCCACTTGCCAATGAAGACGGTTTCAGTCCTCATTATTAGTATTGTGTGCTAAATACGGTATCATTTACCTACGACCGTTGATAGAAAAGAGGCGAGGCGCATGGCGGTGCAAAGAAGGAATACCAAGCAGCGAAAGCTGGTTCTTGACGCCGTGCGCCAAAGCTACAACCATCCCACCGCCGACGAAATCTACAACGTCGTGCGCGCGCAGGATGACAAAACCAGCCGCGGTACGGTCTACCGCAACCTCAATCTCTTGGCCGACGCCGGCGAGATCCTCTCCATCAAGACGCCGGGCGGCAGCCGCTTCGATCGCACGATCGAGCCGCACGCACATATCATCTGCACCTCATGCAGCCGCGTCATCGACGTACCGCTCCCCTTCGATGCCCAGCTCGACGCCAAAGCGTCCGAGCAAATCGGCTGGCACGTCACGTCGCACTACACCATCTTCGAGGGTCTCTGCCCCGACTGCCGGTAGATGTTTGGAACATGCCTTAAAATCCACCTTTCCGCACTTTGCAGCAAAAAGTAGATTCCTAGACATGTCCCAAATGTCTACTCAGCAAGTAGACGACGCAGCTCTTCTTCGACCGTGCGCACGTAGCGGACGCGGTCGTTAATGCCACGCATAGAGGGGTTGCAGCTCTCCATCAGATAGGGATGGCCCACGACGTTGAGCATGTCGCGATCGTTCTCATTGTCGCCAAACGCCATCATCTCATCGGGCGAAATACCCAGGGCACGACCGTAATCGGCAAGCGCGGAGCCCTTGCCCGAACCGAAACCGATAAAGTCCGTCCATTCGGTTCCCGACGTCATCACGTCAACACGGTCGCTAAAGAGGCGCTCAAAATACTCCAGGGCCGCCGGCTGATCCACCTCGGGCGTCTGGAAGGCAATCTTAATGACGTCCTCGTCGATGTCCTCGGGGCGGGCGACCACCGCCACATCGCAGTGGACCTCATAGCGCAAATGATCGACGAACGCATCGTTGCCGCTCATGGTGTAGAGGTGTCCCTCACACGAAAGGGTCACGTCGGCATGGGGATACGCAACCACGGCATTCGCGATATCCATAGCAAGGCTACGCTCCATGGAACGCTTGACAACGGCACGTCCCTCGCTCATCACCAGGGCTCCGTTTTCGCATACATAGGCGAGCTCATCGGCCACCGGGGCAAACAGATAGCGCAAGCTCGCATATTGACGGCCGCTCGCCGGCATAAACACGATACCGCGACGATGCAGCTCATCGATGAGCTCAAAGGCCTCGGAACGCGGCTCGCGCTCCCCCGGATGCAGCAACGTGCCGTCCAAATCGCATGCAATCAGCTTGATTCCTTCAAGACCCATATGCTCCCCCACAGCATCTCATCAACAGAAAGGCGGACTTTGAATAGTTGTCTCTCAAAGTCCGCCTTACTTATACGCACGTTAACCGCGCGCCTTCTTTACGATCGTAAAGTCTGGTGCCATACTCACAACGGCATCCGCCGCACTCGACGCAAAGCGCCGGTCCGAATCGAGTTCACGGGTAACCGTCGAGAGCCGAACGCCCTCGACGCCCCGGAGAATGCGGCCCAAAACAGGCTGCACCGGCGTATACATGCGCACGGTATACTCGTCCGAATCGCCTCGAAAAAGCGGCGCATGCATATTGCCGATCTCCCAGCACGCATGCGCGAGCGCAATCGGGTCCATGCGGTCAACTTCGACCAAATAAACCTCGGCGCTGCGCAGGCGCACGACAACCGCCACGGGCACCACGCCCGAACGGTCGACGGCGAGCACGTCGCCGTCGACAAAACGACCGCCGTCGGCAGTATCCAGCCGAACATCGACCGTGCGCCCCAGCTCCGTCACGCCCACAAACGCGCATACATCAGCCTGGTCCCAATCGAGCAGTAGCTCGTCAACTTCAAAGACGCCGCCCAGCTTCCGGCGAAGCAGAAGTTCATAGGACGGATCGTTGAGATTTCCCAAGCATGTCGTCGAAACCAAGCGCTCAGGCATGCTCTAACCCTCGACCTCGACGAGCTCGATATCAAAGTTGAGGTCCTTGCCGGCAAGCTCGTGGTTGGCATCGAGCGTCACAGCCTCGGGCGTTACGTCGATGACGACGGCGGGGACAGGCATGCCGCTCGGCGTGGACAGGAAGAGCTTCATGCCCTTCTCGATCTGCTCGATGTTGGGAACCTGCTCGGCCGGGAAGGTAATAACCATCTCGGGATTGTGCTCGCCGTAGGCATCGGCAGCAGGAATGTGCACGGTCTTCTTCTCGCCCACCTGCATGTCGACAACAGCGGCGTCGAAGCCCTTGATCATCTGACCGGCGCCGCAGGTGAACTCCAGCGGCTCGCCGCGATCGTAGGAGCTATCGAACTGCGTGCCGTCGTCGAGCGTGCCGCGATAATGAGTCTTGACCTTCTTGCCCTGGTTGGACATGGTAACCTCCGTGATAAGGGCGGCGCACAACGCGGGCCGCCGTGAACATATGGCGCTAACTATACCCTAGTCATACAATTCAATGACAGTTTGCAAAGAAACGCTGCAACCGGAGGAACCATGGCATATCCCGTATTTGACCTACACTGCGACACCGCCGACCGCATCGGCTGGGCCACGCTCGATCTCGACCTGCGCTTTACCGCCGGCACCGACGGTTATTTCCCCGGCGACGAAACGCATCCGCAAGATTTCGACCTCATCGAGGGCAACGCCTGCGCCATCTCGCTCGCAAAGATCGGCAACACGCCATGGGCACAGTGCTTCGCCACGTTTGTCCCCGACGAGATTCCCACCGCCCACGCCGCGCGCTTCCAGGCGCAGATCATGGCGCATATGAGCGGCCAGGCAATGCTCAACCACGACCGCATGGTCAACGTACGCAGCGCGGCAGACATTCGCCCCGCGCTCAAAGACGGCAAGGTCGTCTGCATCCACACCATCGAAAACGCCACGTTCTTTGCCGAGGACCCCGCGCTGATCGAGGTGCTCAAGAGCTTGGGCGTACTCATGTCATCGCTCAGCTGGAATGCGCAGGGACCGCTCGCGAGCGGACACGATACCCACGCCGGCCTCACCGCCGCCGGCATCGAGGCACTTACGCAGATGGAGCACGCCGGCATGGTGCTTGACGTCTCCCACCTCAACGATGAGTGCTTTGACGAGGTTGTCGCCCACGCCACACGTCCCTTCGTCGCCAGCCACTCCAACTCTCGTGCAGTTTGCGGCGTTAAGCGCAACCTCACCGACGACCAGTTCCGCACCATTCGCGACATGGGTGGCATCGTCGGCCTCAACTACTGCAGCGAGTTCCTTTCCAACGACGCAACCGACAAGACAGCCGCAGACGTCACCTTCGACCAGCTGGCGGCACATATCGAGCACTGGCTCGACCTGGGCGGCGAGGACGTCATCGCGCTCGGCGGCGACTGGGACGGTGCCACGGTGCCCGCCTTCCTCTCCGATGCCAGCAAGATGCCCGAGTTCCAGAACATGCTCTCCAAGCACTTTGGCAAGACCGTGATGCAGAAGCTCTGCAGCGATAATGCCCTTGCCTTCTTTGAGCGTTATTAATTTCACATCCCCTGAGCGGGCCGGCATGCCGAACGGTCGACATGCCGGCCCGTCCCCAATCTGAAGGACCACTTTTGACGCAGCAATTTACGCTTTTCCTACCCCAACCGGATGGGACTCCCATCCCCGTCGTCGTTACCAAAAAGCGCGTCAAAAACTTCAACCTGCGCGTCACATCGAGCGGTGAGGTCCACGCCAGCGCACCGCTCGGCGCCAGCCGCGAGCGTATCGAAGCGTTTGTGAAGCGCAACAGCGCCTGGATTATCAGCCGGCTTGCCCAGCGCGAGCAACGTCAGGCGACGGCGCGAGAGCCGCTCAGCCCCTCGTCCATCATTGCACTTTGGGGCAAGCCCATCACGGTACAAGATGCGCTCGATCACAACTTTAAGTCACCCGCACCGCGGCCCAAACAAGCCACGTTCGCAAGCTTTATGGGTACCGACGAGCCAGACGAACGTCCGCAGGCCAAGTGGAACGCGCCCCTCGACGGCTTAACGCCCAGTGAGATCCAAGCCCATATTGACCAGCTCTATACGTCCGAAGTCACATCGGCGCTGCGGGATATGGTGCACGCATACGAAATCGCAATGGGTGTCGCCGTTTCCCGCGTTTCCGTACGCAGCATGAAAACGCGTTGGGGCTCCTGCACGCCCAAATCCGGCGCCGTTCGCATCGCACGAGAACTTGCCGCCTACCCCGTCGAATGCCTCGACATGGTTGTCGCCCACGAGCTCGTCCACTTGCTCGAGCCAAGCCACAATCAGCGGTTTCACGCCCTGCTCGACACGTACTGCCCCAACAATAGAGCACTGTCCCAGCGGCTCAAGCAACCACCCATAGAGACGTATTAGAACCGGTTAACGCACGCGCTCGATCTCGACACCGCAGCTTGCCAGGGGAAGACCGACGGGCGCCCAAGGCTTATCGAGCTTAACACGCACGCCAAGCATCAGGGGGTAACGACGTAGCAGCATCTGGGCCACACCCTCGGCTGCAGCCTCGATAAGCTTAAACGTATGCTCACGCAGATAGCCATCGACATCGTGGCACACCGAGCCGTAGTCAATCGAGGCGTCCAGGTTATCGTGCTCCCCCGCTGCACGCAGGTCGGCATAGAGCACCAGGGACACGATGAACTTCTGGCCCAGCGCGTTCTCTTCGGGATACACGCCGTGGTTGGCAAAGACCTCGAGACCGTCGATAGTAATGCGATCGGCATGGCGAAGATCGTCATAGCTCACGTGGGGCACCGCCGTTGCAGTGGATATTTCGCCCCTTCCACGGCGGGCGAGCTCAGCGCCTTCAGTCTTGGTTGCATTCTCGGGCAGCTTCTTGTTACTCATCGCGATCGTCTCCTTCGTTTAGAACCCCGACCGCGCAAACTAACTACACGCGAATCGACAGGTTCTTTTTATCATCGCTCCAGTTGCAAGCATTGCGCGCGGGGCATGCAAAGCAGGCGCGCGACGCTTTGTCGGCTGCATAGAGCAGACGCTCAAGCGGTTGGCTGTTCACGCGCAGCTTTCGATGGCCCAGAATGGCCGTCTTAATGGCTGCGGCATCGGCCGGCTCAAACGCCACGTCATCGGGCATGCCGCCGAGAATCGCATCAGCGACGCGCTCGCTTGCAACATCATGGGATATACCCGATTCATACTGTTCATCTTTGCCGATATCGTGAAGAAGTGCCGTGGCGTAGATGACCTCGCGGTCAAATTCGAGCTGTTCCTCGAGATTCTTAATCCACATAATGCGCGCGACATCCAGCAGATGGTCAATACCGTGACGGCAGAAGATGCGCCCCGATTCCAACTGTGCAATGTTGCCCAGGTGCCGTCGGAACAGCCCGTTGGCACAAATGTAATCAATGCGAGGCATAGCACCAAAGGGGGCCAGGCCCGAAGCCATAAAGCCGCGACGCGACGTCCCCTCATCGGTCTTCGATGTAAAGTCGTTGACGACCCTCATAGTTAGCGTCCCAGCATCCTAAAGAACCGCTCCTCGAGCGCGGGATCGGTCTCAAAGACGCCGCGGCGAGCGAGCGTCACGGTCTTGGTGCCGGGCTTTTGCACGCCGCGCATGGTCATGCACATGTGCTCGGCTTCCATGAGCACAATCGCTCCCTGGGGAGCGAGATAATCCATGAGGGCATCGGCAACCTGTGCGCACAACTGCTCCTGCAGCTGCAGACGACGGGCATAGACCTCAACCGTGCGGGCAAGCTTAGACAGACCTGCCACGCGACCGTTAGGGATATAGCCGATCGCAGCCTTACCATAAAACGGCAGCAGATGGTGTTCGCACAGTGAGTAAAACGTAATGTCGCGCTCGATAACCAAATCGGTCGAAGCGACGGCAAAAGTTTTGGACAGGTGCTCCTCGGCACTCTGGTCCATACCGCCGGCGATTTCACCATACATACGGGCAACACGCGCCGGGGTCTCCAGCAGGCCCTCACGAGTTGGGTCCTCGCCTATGCCCTCAAGCAACAGCTTAATGGCGGCCTCGACTTTTTCCTGATCGACCATCTGGGCCTCACTTTTCCGATTTTGCGTTCGCGCTATGGTACCACGCCCTCCGGCATCGGCCACAAGCTACATAGTATGGGTCGAATAGATCGGATTGTCCCGCCAAAGCTCCACAGCATCGCAAAGCGAAACGCCCTCACGTGCAGCACGAGCGCGCGTGGCGTTCATGTCGATCACGCGCTGATTACTCGAGCCCCTAAAGCGCAACGAGATATCATACAAATCCTGAACGAACGGGCCGTCCACCAACATGTCGAGGCAGGCGAGAATGCGGTCCGTCACCTCGGTATGATGACGACCGCCCGGCATAAGTTCCTCAAGCACGTCGCCGGTAAAGCACCAAATGGTCTTCCCCGAATCCACAGGATAAGTGGCACGAACACGCTCAATGAAATCAACGAGTCCCGCCTGGTTCTCGGGTTCCATAGGCTCCCCGCCCAGAATCGTCAGGCCATCAATAAAGGGATGGTCGAGACTCTCGATAATCTTATCCTCGACGGCGCAATCGAACGGCTCGCCCGCAGCAAAGTCCCACGCGACAGAGTTAAAGCAGTTCTTGCACCCACGACGGCACCCGCTCACAAACAGAGAAGTACGAACGCCTTCCCCATCAGCAATGTCGAAATACTTAATGTTCGCGTAGTTCATAAGTAACTCTCCCGGGAGACCGGGACATATCATCCCGTCCTCAAACATTCTCGGCCTGCGGCCTGCGAAACTGCGGGCGGGACGATATGTCCCGGCCTCATGCAAAGGGTAACTCAATGAACGAAGCGAACATCGAGTATAGGGTTCAAGGTCCAATAAAAACTGTGTTGCAGCCCAACCGTCATCGCAAGCAAAGCGTTGTTGCAAGTCAACTCATTTCCGCAAAGAACTTCGAGGAGTGAGCAGACCGCATGCTGCATCTCAGCTACATCAACTTGGCTGCCCCGTAGCGAGGCCCCGGACCTTTACTCGATATGAGTTCCGCACGAACAGGAGGCGCCAGTGGCGCCTCCGTCGTGAGCCAGGACTGTTCGAAATAGCGAGTAAAGGTCCGGGGCCTCGCTACGGGGCAGCCTGGGATGGTTATTAGAGATGCAGCACGCGGTCGCGGATCTCCTCGGTTCGGCCCTGGTTCCAGAACTGGGTACCGATGTAACCACACGTACGGCGGGGGGCGGTCCTCCTTTCCCTCTCGCGGCTGTTAAGTTCGA
>UQIC01000020.1 GCA_900540985.1 uncultured Collinsella sp. | reverse complement strand
CGCCGAAGTTGAAAGGCAGATTGCCGCTCTGGCGGGTTTGCAGCGTCGAGCCGTTGCGCGGTTTGGCAAAACCGCGTAACCACTAGTTTGGTACCTTGACATTCATTTCTCATGCTCCTAGATTGGTTAGGCACAAAACAATTCCACTACCTAACTAAAGAAAGGAGCAACACTAATTCATGTGCGATGAACCTCTTAACCTTTGTTCGCACGAGCCCGGCGGCGACCCGTCACAGCCGGCGGATGTACCCGAAGCGGTCAGTGCCGAAGACAAACTCGCCAAGCGCATCCTGAGCGGCCTGGGTTTTTGCGGCCATTACATGCATTTTCATGGCGGAGGCGTGTCCGGCAAGGCGCCCATCATCTGCCTGCTGGCCAAGCAGCCCGGCGGCGAGATGTCGCAGCAGGAACTCGGCATGCACTTTGACCTCAAGCCGGGGTCGCTTTCCGAGATCCTGTCCAAGCTCGAGGTCAACGGTCTCATCGAGCGCAGCCGTAACCCCAAGGATCGACGGCAGCTCACCATTCGCCTGACCGAAACCGGCCGGGAAAACGCCCGCATCGACCAGGCGGCCCGCATCCGCTTTAGAGAACGGGCCTTTAGTGCCCTCACTCACGACGAGCGCGAGCAGCTCGCCGAAATGCTCGAGAAAATCCGTGTAACCTGGGAGGAACTGGATGATTAAAACCCTCATGGGCAGCATCCGCGACTATATGAAAGTCGCTGTTGCCACGCCATTGCTCGTGCTTGGCGAGGTGCTCTGCGAGATGCTGATTCCATTTATCACCGCCAACCTGATCGACGCCATCAAAGACGGTGCCACCGTAGCCGAGATGCTTCCCACCGCGGGCTTTTTGGTGCTCATCGCGCTTACGTCGCTTGCTTTTGGCGCCGCTGCCGGCGTCACCTGCAGCCATGCGAGCTGCGGCTTCGCCAAGAACCTGCGTCACGACCTGTTCTACAAGATCCAGACGTTCAGCTTTGCCAACATCGATGAGTTCTCGAGCTCCTCGCTCGTCACGCGCCTGACCACCGACATCAACAACGTTCAGCAGGCCTTTATGATGATCATCCGTATCGCCGTGCGCGCACCGCTGGTATTGATCTTCGCCTTTACCATGGCGTTTATCATGGGCGGCAGCGTTGCCATGGTCTACCTGGTCATCATTCCGCTGCTGGGCTTTGGGCTGTTCTTTATCATCTTTAAGGTGCGCCCCATCTTCTCGCGCGTGTTCCACAAGTACGATGCCCTTAACGAGTCCGTCGAGGAAAACGTCACCGGCATGCGCGTGGTTAAGAGCTACGTGCGCGAAGACTTTGAGAAGGAGAAATTCGCGACCGCCGCACGCGACGTCCAGATGGACTTCACCCGCGCCGAGAAGCTGCTCGCCTTTAACAACCCCATGATGAACATCTGCGTCAACGGCGCGTTTGTCGTCATCATCTACCTGGGATCCAAGCTCATCATCACGAGCCAGGGCACGCTGTTCGACGTGGGCCAGCTCTCCTCGATCTTTACCTATGGCTTCGCGATCCTCATGAGCCTGATGCAGCTGTCGATGATCTTTGTCATGGTGACCATGGCCGACGAATCGGCGCACCGCATTACCGAGGTGCTGGCCGCCGAGCCCACGATCGCCGATCCCGCCGAGCCCGTGCTCGAGGTTGCCGACGGTTCCATCGACTTTGACCACGTGAGCTTTAAGTATTCCGCGCATGCAAAGCGCCAGGCGCTCGACGATATCGACCTGCACATTAAGAGCGGCGAAACCATCGGCATCATCGGCGGTACCGGCTCGGCCAAGTCCACGCTCGTTAACCTCATCGCCCGCCTGTACGACGCCACCGAGGGCACCGTGCGCGTGGGCGGCATGGACGTGCGCGACTACGACTTGGACGCCCTGCGCCACCAGGTGGCCATGGTGCTGCAGAAAAACGTACTGTTTAGCGGCACCATTGCCGAAAACCTGCGCTGGGGCGACCCGAACGCCACCGACGAGGAAGTCCGCGAGGCGGCACATCTGGCCTGTGCCGACGAGTTTGTCGATGGCTTCCCCAAGGGCTACGACACCTGGATCGAGCAGGGCGGCTCCAATGTTTCCGGCGGTCAGAAGCAGCGCCTGTGCATTGCGCGCGCCCTGCTGCGTCGCCCCAAGATCTTGATCCTGGACGACTCCACCAGCGCCGTCGACACCAAGACCGACGCCAAAATTCGCGCAGGCCTGGCAAGCTATCTGCCCAACACGACCAAGCTCATCATCGCCCAGCGCATTAGCTCCGTGCAGGATGCAGACCGCATCATCGTCATGGAGGGCGGCCGTATCGCTCAGATCGGCAACCACGACGAGCTGCTCAAGACGAGCGAGATCTACCGCGAGACCTTCACCTCGCAAAACAAGATGTCTGCCGAAGGCGAAGAGGCCGACACCGAGGCATCCGTAACGCAAGCTCAGACCCAGGAAGGAGGCGAGGCACATGAGTAAGGCAACGACCGCCGAGCGCGCGCTCAACCGCAAGGGTGGCACCATGTCGCGCCTCATCAAGACGCTCTTTGGCTTCTACCCCGTGCTTTTGCCCCTCGTCGTCGTCGGCGTGGTGCTCTGCGCCATCATCAACTCCATCGGCGCGACCTTCCTTCAGAGCGCCCTGCAGATTATTAGCGAATCGTGGCAGTCGGGCGATTGGGAAGCTGCACAGCCCAAGATCGCACAGCTCGTGACCACCCTCGCCTGCATCTACGGCGTCGGCATCCTGTCCTCGCTGTTCTGGAACCGCGCCATGGCCATCGTCACGCAGGGCTCGCTGGAGAAGCTGCGCGAGAAGATGTTCAACCGCATGCAGGACCTGCCAATTCGCTACTTCGACACGCACCAGCGCGGCGACATCATGAGCCACTACACCAACGACATCGACACGCTGCGCCAGATGATCAGCCAGTCGCTGCCCAACCTGCTCATGACGACCATCGTCATCGTCACGGTGTTCTTTATCATGCTGTACTACAGCGTTTGGATGTGCCTGGTCATTGTGGCAGGCGTCGCCTTTATGACCTTTATGACCAAGCTACTCGGCTCCAACTCCGCGCGCTTCTTTATTGCGCAGCAGACCGAGCTCGGCGTTGTCGAGGGCCATATCGAGGAAGTCATGAACGGCCAGAAGGTCGTCAAGGCATTCTGCCACGAGTCTGCCGCCGAGGCCGATTTTGACGAGCGCAACGAAAAGCTCTTCGAGGTCTCGCAGAAGGCCAACATGTACGCCAACATCCTCATGCCCATCCTTATGAACCTGGGAAACCTGCTCTACGTGCTGGTCGCACTGGCAGGCGGCATTTTCCTGGCGCTGGGCGTGCCCAACCTGAGCATCTCGGGCATGGCGCTGTCCATCGCCGTCGTGGTGCCGTTCCTCAACATGACCAAGCAGTTCTGCGGACAGATCGGCCAGATCTCGCAGCAGATCAACGCCGTGGTCATGGGCCTCGCCGGCGCCGACCGTATCTTTGAGCTCATCGACGAGGAGCCCGAAGCCGACGAAGGCTATGTGACGCTCGTCAACGCTCGGGTGAACCCCGACACCTGGCAGCTCGAGGAGGCCGACCACCACACCGGCATGTGGGCGTGGAAGCATCCGCACCGCGCGACCGGCGAAATTGAGTACGTGCCGCTGCGTGGCGATCTGGTCATGGACAACGTCGACTTTGGCTACACGCCCGACCACGAGGTGTTGCACGGCGTGTCCGTGTTTGCCAAGCCGGGCCAGAAGGTCGCGTTTGTCGGCGCCACCGGTGCCGGCAAGACGACCATCACCAACCTCATCAACCGCTTCTACGACATCGCCGACGGCAAGATCCGCTACGACGGCATCAACGTCAACAAGATCCGCAAGGCCGACCTGCGCCGCTCGCTGGGCGTCGTGCTACAGGACGTAAACCTGTTCACCGGCACCGTGATGGATAACATCCGCTACGGCAACCTGGACGCCACCGACGAGGAGTGCATCGCGGCAGCCAAGCTCGCGGGCGCCGACGACTTTATCACCCGACTGCCCGACGGCTACGACACTATGCTCACCGGCAACGGCGCACAGCTGTCGCAGGGCCAGCGCCAGCTGATTTCGATCGCACGCGCTGCTGTCGCCGATCCGCCGGCAATGATCCTGGACGAGGCCACGAGCTCCATCGACACCCGCACCGAGGCCATCGTGCAGGCTGGCATGGATAAGCTCATGGAGGGCCGCACGACGTTTGTCATCGCACACCGCCTGTCCACCGTGCGCAACTCCGACGCGATCATCTGCCTGGACCACGGCCGCATTATCGAGCGCGGCAACCACGACGAGCTGATCGCCAAGCGCGGGTACTACTATCAGCTCTATACCGGAGCGTTTGAGCTGGAGTAGTTCGGCCCGCCGAGATGGCCGATTTGTCGCTCATTCGTCGGGCATGACCCTAAGGTCAATGCCCTCCTCTTTCGGGGCAAATCGACTCATCTCAGCGACCCAAACACAATGCGCCGCAACGAATAAAGCCTCCGCAGCCACACGAGCTGCGGAGGCTTTTTCATGCCGGCCGGAAACCGTATCCCACTTTTCGGGCCCAGAATGGGATGCCGTTTCCCGCTGGGCCCCTCCGGGAAACGGCATCCCATTTCAAGGGGGTAAACCGGGATGTGATTTCCCCTAACGGCACCTTTGGGAAGCCGCATCCCACTCTAGACGCACAAAACGGGATGAGCTTTCCCATGGTGATCCAAGACCAGAAGCATGTCCGATAGCGCGGCCAGGTCAAGAACAACAAGGCAAGCGTCACGCCAATTTGGACGAGCGTCTGCTGCAGTTTGAGGCTGCTGGCCCATATGGTAGAGTTAACCACCCATGAATTTCAGCACACTGCGTGCTACCTGTTCTTTTGTCATTTAGGGGAGTGAACTTGTGAATACTTCTGTCGCCAAGAAGGCCGGCCAGGCGGTGCGCCTGCTCATGATGGTGCTCACGGCAGTTCTCATCTTCTTCTTCATCAATGTTATGCTGCTCGTCTCCGATATCCAGGGTACGGCGCGCGTGGTCAACTACGCCGGTCTGGTGCGCGGTACCACGCAGCGAATCGTTAAGCTCGAGGACGCGGGCCAGCCTCAAGATGACCTGCTCAAGGCCGTGGATTCATACATTAACGGCTTGCGCTACGGAAGCGACGACCTCAATCTCGTCCGTCTCGACGACGATGAGTATCAGGCAAAGATGACCGAGCTTGCAAATTATTTTGATGAGCTTTGCGCCGAGATTGCCCGCGTGCGCGAAGTCGGCTATGAGAACACCGACATCATCTCCATGAGCGAGGAGTTCTTTGGCATTTGCGACGATGCTACGCGACTCGCAGAGGACTACTCTCAGGAGAAGGCGTCGGCGCTCAACTATCTCGAGGGCCTGGTGATCATCGACATCATGGGCTTGGTGGCGACCTTTGCGGTCGAACTTGTTCGCGCGGTGCGAACTGCCGCGCTCAATCGCGAACTGCAGAACAAAGTCTATCTCGACGAAGCCACAGGACTGCCCAACAAGAACAAGTGCGAGGAGGTCTTGGGGCAGGAGCAGCCTGTCTCCGCGGAGGCGCCCGTTGCGGTGTGCGTCTTCGACCTTAACAATCTGCATACGGTCAATAACAACTTCGGCCACGAGAAGGGCGACGAATACATCCGTTCTTTTGCCCAGCAGCTGGGGTGCGTGGCGTCCGAGACCTGCTTTGTGGGTCGCGACGGCGGCGATGAGTTTATCGCAGTACTGCGGGATGCCGACCGAGCCGCTGTGGAATCTTGTCTCGCTCGGATTCGCGCGAACGTGAACGAGTATTCCGAGACTCATCCCGACATGCCTATCAGCTATGCGGTGGGCTATGCGCTTTCCAGTGATTTTGATGAACCGCCTACGATGCGCGAGCTCTTTTCCCAGGCCGACAAAAACATGTACATCGACAAGAACCGCGTAAAGACAGCCGAGGCAGCCGGGCCGCAACGCGAGGACCGCTAAACCCGTCCCAAATGAGCTAGTTGAGGAGTTGGGCCATGGCATTGACGAATTTTTGTACTTGGAGGGTGGGCTCGAGCGGGTAGTGCAGAAAGACCGGCACCTCTCGCCCGCACAGGAACGGCACGCCCACAAAGGCCGGGTGCACCCCCGACCACGCCCCGCAGGTGAGCACCGCGTCGCCCTTTTCCTCCGCCTCGTTAAAGAGCGCAAAGTCAAAGCTATCCACATCGATCACGTCCACACCGCCGTCTGCCAAAAGATCGATACGCAGGCTGTCCATAGCGTCGTTGCCGTGGCGGAGCACGCGCAGACGCATGCCCTCCAGGTCGGCAACCGTAATGCGATTCTTGCGCGCCAGCGGGCTCGTGCGCGGCACGTCGATATAAAACGGTACGTTAACGATGCGGAGCTTTTGGCAGGCGTCGCCCCAGCGCGGGGTCGAAAAACTCGACTGCACTACATCCACCTCGCGACCAAGGCTGCGCATGACGGATTCGCGTTCGTCGTAGAGGTCGCTCACCGGCACGATCTCGAAGCGCAACGATGGCTCCAGCTCGTGTACGTCCGTCCACATCGACAGCGTTTGGCGCCCCGGGCACATCATCGACACGCCCAGACGCACGGCACCGCCATCGCCCGCCGCGCGTCGGGCGCGACGCAGCGCATCCTCGGACTGCCGCATAATCGAGCGCGCGTCGTCCACCAGCAGAGCACCCGCCGGTGTCACCTTGACGCCCGAGTGCGAGCGCTCGAACAGCGTGATGCCAAACTCGGCCTCAAATCCCGACACCTGCTTGACGAGCGCGGGAGTCGACACGCGCAATTTTGCCGCCGCCCGAGAGAAGCTTCCCAGCTCCGCGGCGGCCGATATGGCCTCAAGTCGTCGATCGTACACGTCAATCTCCCGTTTCCAGACGCATGGCAATGAACTGCCGAAGGGGGTCGTTTTGGCAGGTCACGCGCTCAATTGAGAAAAAACTGCATCGCACAGTGTAAACCTATGGTTAACGCCATTCTAACAAATATGCAATTCACCTGCGCAAATGCAAAGCATACGATAACCAGCGAAAACCACGTGGGTCGGTTAATGGGAGCGACCCACCGGGAGGCACAAGAAGGGAAGTTCCTATGAGCAACTGGCTTAAGCTCGAGGGCGATGTCTGCGCCGTGACCGGCGCACTCGGCGGTATGGGCGTCGAGATTTGCCGCGAGTTCGCCCGCAACGGCGCCAACGTCGTCCTGCTCGATCTAGACGAGGAAAAGGTCAAGGCCGCAGCCGCCGACCTCGCCGCCGAGTTTGGCATCCACGCCGAGGGTTACAAGATGAACGCCACCGATGAGGCCGAGGTTCAGGCCGCCGTCGACGCCACCATCACCGACTTCGGCCGCGTCGACGTCCTCGTCAACACCGCCGGCATCCTGCGCTTCGCCGCCATGGAGGACCTGCCGCTGAGCGACTGGGAGCAGGTGCTCAACGTCAACCTCACCGGCTACTTCATCACCTCGCAGCGCTTTGGTCGCGAGATGATCAAGGCCGGCCAGGGCCGCCTGGTGCACATCTCGACCGTCGCCAGCCACTCCCCCGAGACGTTCTCGGGCGTGTACAGCTCCACCAAGGCGGGCGTCAACATGATGTCCAAGATGCTGGCTGCCGAGTGGGGCCCCTACGGCGTGCGCTCCAACTGCGTCGAGCCCTGCTTCGTTAAGACCCCGATGTCAGCCAACTTCTACGCCGACCCCGAGGTCGAGAAGAGCCGCAGCCGCCTCATTGCCACGCGTCGCATCGGCGAGGTCAGCGATATCGCCAACGCCGTCATGTTCCTGGCGTCCACGCGCTCGGACTTCACCACCGGCGACGCCATCAAGGTCGATGGCGGCTTCTCCAACATGATGGGCGACCTCACCGCCAAGCCCGGCGGCCGTCGCGCCTATGCCGACAACTACCTTAAGAACAAGGGTGTCGAGCTCTGGTCCGATGAGTCCGGCGTCGCAAAGCCAACTGACCAGTAAACCAACCTGACAGGGAGGCCCCGCGGACACGCCCGCTCCTCCCCCGTATCGATTAGAAAGAGTCCAATGGCTTCCACCAACTCCAACAAGGGTCGCGCTGTCGTGCTTTCCGCCGCGTGCGTCACCATGTTCTTCATCAGCTCCATCGCGCTGTATTCCGTCGTAAGCAAGAACCTGCTCGCCGTCTACCCCGAGTGGTCGAGCGCCCTTACCTGGGCCTTCCCGGTCTTTCAGACCATCATGGCCGTGACGGGCATCTTCGCCGGCCGCATCTCCGATAAGATCGGCCCGCGCAACGTCGTTATCGCCGCCGCCGTGTGCTACGGCCTGGGCTGGTTCATGTCCGGCACCGTCACCGAGCCGTGGCAGTTCTACCTGTGGTTCTCGCTCGTCGCCGCCATCGGCAACGGCCTGGGCTACAACCCCGCGCTCACCACCGGTCAAAAGTGGTTCATCGACAAGAAGGGTCTCGCCTCCGGCATCACCCTGGCCGCTTCGACCGCCGGTCCCGCCGTGCTGTCCCCGGTGCTCGCCTCGCTGCTCATCCCGAGCCTGGGCATCTTTGGCGCCCTTAAGGCGCTCGGCGTCATCTTCTTTGTGATGATCGCCGCCTCCGCCCTGTTCCTGAAGGCCCCCGAGGCCGGTTGGCTACCCGAGGGCTTCGAGACCCCCAAGGGCGGCGCGCACGCCGGCACCTTCGGCGACCTCACCCCGGGCGAGATGGTCAAGACCCCGCGCTTCTGGGTCCTCATCATCACCTTCGCCTTTGCCGCCACCGCCGGTACTCTGCTCGTGGGCAAGGTTGCCTCCATCGCCGCCGTCCAGCTCTTCGCCGATCCCACGAGCGCCGCGGCCGTCGCCCTCGGCGGTGTGGTGGTCTCCGTCAACACCTGCGCCAACCTGGTCGGCCGCCTGTCCTTTGGCCAGATCATCGACAAGCTCGGCGCCTATAAGTCGCTGCTCATCAGCCTTGTCGTCACCATCGTCGCACTCGTCATCATGTCGATGAGCTTTACGCAGGCCATGTTCTTTGTGGCGCTCGCTCTGCTCGGCTTTAGCTTTGGCGCCCTGCTCGTCATCTACCCGCCGCTCACCGGTGGCGCCTTTGGCACCAGCAACATCGGCGTCAACTACGGCATCATGTTTTTGGGCTACGCCGCTTCCACCTGGATCAGCCAGCCCATCACCGCCGTGCTGCATCACGCCGAGGCCGGCAGCGCCGCCTACCAGCAGTCCTTCTACGGCGCTATTGTGATCGCCGCCATCGCCGTCGTGCTCACCGTCTACATGATGGTCTCCGACAGCAAGAAGAAGTCCGCCTAGTTTTACCGATGCGACGAAGGGACAGCCCCTTTGTCGCATTCCACCGGTCACCAGTATTAAGGAGTCGAAATGTCTGAGCTCAACCCCGTCCGCATTGCCGTTATCGGCGCCGGCGCCATGGGCCGCAACCACATCCGCTTTGTCACCGAGGAGCCCGAGGCCGAGCTCGTCGCCATCGCCGACGCCTTTGAGGGCGCCCGCGCCACGGCCGAGGCCGCCGGCGTGCCGTTTTACACCGATCCCGCCCAGATGATGGACGAGATCAAGCCCGAGGCCGTCATTATCGCCACCCCCAACGACCTGCACCTGGGCGTTGCTCGCGAGGCTGTGAAGCGCAACATCGTGCCGCTGGTCGAAAAGCCGATCTCCAACGATCTCGAGGATGCCCAGGCCTTCGCCGCCGAGGCCGAGACCGCCGGCGTGCCCGTGCTTGTGGGTCAGCACCGTCGCCACAACCCCTTCGTCAACAAGGCCAAGGAGATCATCGAGTCTGGCGAGCTGGGCAAGCTCACCGTGTCGAGCTTCCACTACATGATCTATAAGAATGACGAGTATTTCGATGTCGAGTGGCGCCGCAAGAAGGGTGCCGGCCCGATCCTGGTCAACCTGGTGCATGACGTCGACCTGCTCCGCTACCTGCTGGGCGAGCCCGTTGCCGTCCAGGGTATGCAGTCCAGCGCCGCCCGCGGTTTTGAGACCGAGGACTCCGCCGTGGTCAACGTCCGTTTTGCCGATGGCGCGCTCGCAAGCATGACCATCTCCGACGCCACCGCCAGCCCCTGGAACTGGGAGGCCACCGCCCGCGAGGATCCGCAGTACCGCCCCTTCGACGCCGACGCCTACTTTATCGGCGGCACTAAGGGCGCCCTGTCGCTGCCCCGCCTGCACCAGTTCTCCTACGACGGCGCCTCCAACTGGCACAAGCCGCTGCAGATGGAGATTCCGGCCGTCGACCCGGCACTGCCGCACAAGATGCAGCTCAAGCACTTTGTGAAGGTTGTCCGCCGCAAGGTCGAGCCCGTCGTGACCCCCGCCGACAACGTTAAGACGCTCACGCTTCTCAACGCTATCAAGGAGGCCGCCGAGACCGGCCAGCTCGTCGAGCTGTAATGCCTTAAGAGCGACCGCAGCAGAAGCCCCATGCCGAACCCTTCGGTCCGCCACAAATAAGCCCCTCTTCTTTGCCCCGCGAGCAGCCTCCTGCCCGCGGGGCATTTTGCTACCTTGCCGACGATTTTTCTGGGACGGGGGCTATTTTTGCACCTCAGCCTGATTCGTTCGCCACGAAATGGGCCTATCTACTACGTTTAACTGATCATCCTTAGCCATGCCGAATTTCGAGAAATAAAAACCGCAGGTAGACTGGTTGCGTATTTTCGGAAAACCGGGGGATGGTCGACCCATACGGGTTAAACGTAGTAGATAGGCCGTTTTCGTGGCGCGGCCCCAAAACAGTCTTTTGGGACGGGTGGTATCCTTGGTAGCCCTGTGCTGCAAACGCACCTTAAACGCAAGGAGTCCCATGGATCTTATCGCCCAGCTCGCCCGCAAGCTCAACCTTAAGGCCGCCAACGTCGAGGCAGCCGTCAAGCTCATCGACGAGGGCAACACCATCCCCTTTATCTCGCGCTACCGCAAGGAAGCCACGGGTGGCATGGACGACGTCGCCCTGCGCGCGCTCGACGAGCGCCTGTCCTACCTGCGCAATCTTGAACAGCGCAAAGAGGACGTCATTCTGCTCATCGACGCCCAGGGCAAACTTACGCCCGAGCTCGAACAGCAAATTCGCGAGGCCACGCAGCTCCAGCGTGTCGAGGACCTCTACAAGCCCTACCGCAAAAAGCGCATGATCCGCGCACAGAAGGCCCGCGAGGCAGGCCTGGAGCCACTTGCCAACATGGTCATCATGCAGGCCTCGGCCAAGGGCAGCGCGCTCGACGCCGCCGCGGCATACGTCAACGAGGAAGCCGGCTTCGACACGCCCGAGAAGGCGCTCGCCGGCGCGGCGGACATCGTGGCCGAGACGGTGGCCGAGGACCCCGAGAACGTCGCCGACCTGCGTGCCTTTACGCAAAACACCGCAGACATCGTCGTCGAGGCCACCGACCCCGCCGAGAAGACCCCCTACGAGCCGTACTACAGCTATGATGAGCCGCTGCGCCGTATACCCAACCACCGCGTGCTGGCTATCGACCGCGGTGAGCGCGAGGGCAAGCTCCGCGTGCGCGTGAACGTCGACGGCGCTGCCGCCACGGCACGCCTCGGCAGCCGTTGGCCCCGACGCCAGGGCGTGTTTGCCCCCATCTTCGATGCCGCCATCGCCGACGGTTACAAGCGCCTCATGGCCCCCTCGCTGGAGCGCGAGGCCCGCGCCAAGCTCACCGTCCGCGCGCAGACCGAGGCCATCAATGTCTTTGCCAAGAATCTCGAGGGCCTGCTCTCGGCGCGCCCCGTGCGCGGCGCCCGTGTGCTCGCGCTCGATCCGGGCTACCGCACCGGCTGCAAGGTCGCCGTCATGGACGAGACCGGCAAGCTGCTCGACCACGGCGTGGTCTACCCCACCAAGCCGCGCCACGACGTCGCCGGCACCAAGCGCGAGCTCGCCCGCCTCGTCAAGAAGGACGGCGTCAACACCATCGTCATCGGCAATGGCACCGCCAGCCGCGAGACCGAGGAAGTCGTCTCGGAGTTCATCGCCGAGCAGGCGCCTGAGCTGCGATACACCATCGTCAACGAGGCCGGCGCATCGGTGTACTCCGCCTCCGAGCTCGCCAGCCAGGAATATCCCGACCTGGACGTCACCGTGCGTGGCGCCATGAGCCTGGGCCGCCGCCTGCAGGACCCGCTGGCAGAGCTCGTCAAGATTCCGTCCCAGTCTATCGGCGTGGGCCAGTACCAGCACGACCTTGACCAGGCCGAGCTCTCGCGCACCCTGGGCCACGTGGTGGAGGACGTCGTCAACCGCGTGGGCGTCGACGTAAACACCGCGAGCGCGAGCCTGCTGGGATACGTATCGGGCATCACGCCGAGCGTGGCCAAAAACATCGTGGCCTACCGCGAGGAAAACGGCGCCTTTACCGATCGCCGCCAGCTCAAGAAGGTCCCCAAGTTGGGACCCAAGGCATATCTCAACGCCGCGGGCTTTTTGCGCATCAGCGGCGGCAAGAACCCGCTCGACGCGACAAGCGTCCACCCCGAGAGCTACGAGGTGGCCACGTCCGTCCTAGAACGCGCCGGCGTTAAAGCAAGCGAGCTCAGCCGCGGCGGCGTGCCCGACATCGAGCGCCGCCTGGGCAGTATCTCGGCGCTGGCTAGCGACCTGGACTGCGGTACCCTGACGCTCATCGACATTGTCAACGAGCTCAAGAAGCCCGGTCGCGACCCGCGCGACGACGCACCCGAGGTGGTCTTTAGCCGCTCGGCGCTTTCCATCGACGACCTGGAACCCGGCATGGAGCTCAAGGGCACGGTGCGCAACGTCGTCGACTTTGGCGCCTTCGTCGACGTGGGCGTGCACCAGGACGGCCTCGTACATATCTCCAAGCTGGCCAACCGCTTTGTCAAGCACCCCAGCGACGTCGTGCGCGTCGGTGACACGGTCAAGGTGTGGGTCGAAAAGGTCGATCGCGACCGCAAGAAGATCTCGCTCACCATGGTGCAGGGCAAGTAAACCGCCAAAGCAAAGGTACCCCCTGTAGCGATGTGCAAAATCGCGAGTATTCTGCAAATTCCACCGTTCCGGGTGCCCCTCAGAGACGAAAAAGCAAAAAACAGCCCCCGTTTTAGCGTCGTCAGAGCCAAAACGGGGGCTGTTCCGTGCTTCACCCAACTGGTAAAAGCCTTTACCTTGCTGAATACTCTCAATTTTGCACGGCGCAGGCGGGGGTACCTTTGCCCACGGCAGGATATGGAAGCCAATCGCCAACTTGCTGGCAAGCTCGTGCCGGCAGCCCCGGCCTTTCCTTTGCCTAGCGCGACCCTCGCGGAGCGCGTGAGCGATAGGGAAAGGAAAGGCCGGGGCGAACAGCCCACGGTACAGTCGGTGTTCGCGCTACGGCAGGATATGGAAACCGAGCGCCGCGATATCCTTGGCAAAGCCGCGGACGGTGTCGAGCGAGACCTCGTACGGGTCGCGACCGATATTCTTGCGCTTGGCCAGGATGCTGTTGGGCACCGTGATGATCTGGCAACCGCAGGCCTCGGCCTGGTAAATGTTGATGAGCTCGCGCGTGGACGCCCACAGGACCTCGCAGTTGGGCTTTGCGGCGGCCTTCTTAACCGACTCCGTCATAAACGGAATGGGGTCGACGCCGGTATCGGCGATGCGGCCGGCAAAGAGCGAGATGATGGACGGCGTCTCGGCGTCGACGGCCTCGACCATCTCATCGACCTGCGTAGGCGTAAAGATGGTAGTGACGTTGACCTTGATGCCGTCGGCGGAAAGCTTGCGCACCAGCTCGGCGGTGGACTCGCCCTTGGTGGTCACGCACGGGATCTTGACGTAGACGTTCTCGGCCCAGGTAGCAATCTCGCGCGCCTCGACCTCCATGGTCTCGACGTCGTCGGCAAAGACCTCAAACGACACGGATACATCGGTGATGTGGGCCAGGACCTCTTTGGCAAACGCGCGGTAATCCATCACGCCGCCCTTCTTCATAAGGGACGGGTTGGTCGTGAAACCCTGAACGTTGCCGTTCTCGTACATGTCGAGCATGCCCTCGAGGTTTGCACCGTCAGCGAACACCTTGATTGCCATCTGCCTGATTCCTTTCGCTTGCACATGGGCGTTAAACTGCTAAACACTTTACCTACGTTTATCAAGGCGTGAGCTGCGGTTTTTTATCTTCTCGGCGAACGGTATAAACACCTCAGTGTTTGGATTGATAAATCGATTGAGCATGCAAAAGCAAAGAGTCGCAGTTTGAGCAAACGTCAGAACGCGGGATTCATTAGATGAGGCCGAAATGCTGCATCGCTGTGACGGTACCGTCGTGTGCGACATCGTCGGTCACGTAGTCGGCGACCGCCTTGACCTCGGGCATGGCATTACCCATGGCCACGGCTGTCTCGACGGCGGCGAGCATGCCCAGGTCGTTGCCCGAATCGCCAAAGCCAAAGGTGCGCGCATTTCCCTCGCGGCCCAGATACACCAGCGCTCGCGCCACGCCCACGCCCTTGTCAATGCCCTTGGGGCTCAGCTCGCGATTCTGGCCACCGGTGTTGCACAGCTCAAACTCGCGATCGATAAAGCCGTCATCATTGGCTACGCGAGCCAAACTGGGCACATTGAGGCATACCTTGCCCACGCGCAGACTGCCGTCGACGCGCATCTCCTCGGCGCTGTGCACCACAGAAGTGCCGATCAGAGACGACTGCTCAACACCCGCAGGTTCCAGGGCAAAAGTAGCCACGTTGGTCTCGAAAAAGGCTTCAATCCCTGCCGCGGCCATACGGCGTGCAAGCTCCTCGATAACGTCCTCGTCAAAGCAGTCCTCATGCACCACGCGGCCCTCGACCTCGAGCGTCGCTCCCGCCATGGCAACGACACCCGCCGGGTTCAGCGCGCGCAGGCCATCGGCAATCAGCCACAAGGGACGACCCGTGCAGATAAATGCCTGGTGTCCCGCGTCGCGCAGACGACCAAATGCATCGACAACAGCCTTCGACGGATGGACTGCATTGAAGTCCTTATCGGTCATATCGTCGGGATCGAACGACGTCAGCGTGCCGTCCACGTCAAAAAAGAGCACGGCGGAATCGGGGCACGCATCAATCATATGGGTTCCTTTCGGGGGCGAGAGTAAACGAAGTATCCATCATATAATGGAGCGACGCAACCAGAGAGGTCACCCATGGAATTTTACGCAAGCTGCCCCGAGGGCTTTGAGTCCGCACTCGCCGATGAGCTTAAACGCCTCGGGCTTTCGCATGTTCGCCGGCTGAAGGGCCGCGCCACGTTTGAGGGCGGGCTCGAAGAAGGCTACCGCGCCTGTCTGTGGTCGCGCCTGGCGAGCCGCGTGTTTGCGGTGCTTGGGCGCTTTGAGGCGCAGGATGCCGACGAGCTGTACGATAGCGTTTACGACATCGCCTGGGAGAACATCGTCCGCCCCGGCGCCACCATTGCCATCACCGCCCGCGGCGTGACCGAGCAGCTGCGCAACACGCGCTTCTCGGCCCTGCGCGCCAAGGACGCGCTGTGCGACCGTCTGGCCGAGACCACGGGCCGTCGCGCCGATGTCGACGCCGCCGATCCCGACGTTCACCTGCTGCTTTCGCTGCGCCAGCGCCGCGCGAGCATAAGCCTGGACCTTTCGGGCGACCCGCTGTTCAAACGCCTGCCGCCCGCAGCGACCCGCGCCGGCGAGGGCGCACACGTGTTGCGCCCCGACTACGCCGCTCTGGTGCTGGCACAGGTCGGCTGGACCGCACTGTGCCAGCGCGAGTTGACGGCCGACGATTACGAGAACGAAGCCCTTCCCACGCTGATCGATGCCTCGTGCGCCGGCGGCGGCCTGTTGCTGGAAGCCGTGAACATTCTGACCGACCGCGCCCCGGGCGCCGCACGCGAGCGCTGGGGCTTTGAGGGCTGGCAGCCGCACGACGCCGCTCTGTGGGAGCAGCTGCTTGCCGAGGCGCGCGAGCGCGAGGCGGCAGCGCGCGAGCGGCAGGCGCGCATCGTGGCCGCAGACATCGACCCCGCTGCCCGCAAGACCGCCGAGCGCATGGTCAAGAGCGCTGGTTACAAGCGTTTTGTCGACTTTTGTGCCGCCAAGCCCGCCACCGTGCTGGACCATGTGGGCGCCGTCGCCGGTGCCGCCGTGGTCGCAGACACCACCGAGACCCCGCTTTCGCTCATGCACGACGCCATGACGCTGGTCGGCGAACTGCGCCGCGCGCCCGAGCTCGCTTCGGCACCGGTCGCCGCGCTCACCCGCGACGGATTGCTGGCCCGCGCGCTCCACGATGAGCCCGAGCGTTCGATCGCCATCATGCCCAACAACGAGGAGGCGGCTCTTGAGGTTTGGCCCTCGCTCGACCACACCGCCGCGGCATTCGAGGCTGCGACCAGCGCAAACGCCAAGGAACAGTCCACGGACGCCGAAAACGAAGCCGCCAACACCCTCATGCCCGAACCTGCCGCCACGCTCGACCTGGGCGACGGCAAGCCGTTGCCCGTGCTCATCCCCGAGTCCGAGCAGTTCGCCAACCGCCTGCGCAAGAATGCCCGTCTGCGCCGCAAGTGGGCCAAGCGCGAGGGCGTGAGCTGCTACCGCGTCTACGATGCCGACCTGCCCGACTACTCCGCCGCCATCGACCTGTACGAGGGCTGCCCGCAGACGCCGGGCCGCTGGCTCGTCATCGCCGAATACGCCGCGCCCAAGACCATCGACCCCGCGCTAGCCCAGGCCCGCATGCTCGACATCTTGGCCATCGCGCCGCGCATCCTTGATGTTCCGGCCGAGCATGTGCACGCCAAGGCCCGCATGCGCTCGCGTGGCGGCTCGCAGTACGGCAAGCAGGGCGCCGGCAAGGGCGCATCGGGCGAGCGCGCCAACATCGCGCGCCGGCGTCTGCCGCTCATCGAAGAAGGCGGGCTCACCTTTGCCGTCAACTTTGACGACTACCTGGATGTGGGCATCTTCCTGGATCACCGCGTCACCCGCAACCTGGTGCGCGAACACGCCAAACAGGCACGCCGCTTCCTCAATCTGTTCGCCTATACCGGCACCGCCACCTGCTATGCGGCCGACGGCGGCGTCGAGGAAACCGTGACAGTCGACCTTTCCAACACCTACCTGGACTGGGCCGAGCGCAATATGCGCCAGAACGGCTTTGTTGGTCCGCAGCATCATTTTGTGCGCGACGACGTGCTCGCCTGGATTCGCGACCAGCGCCAGACGCGCAACCGCTGGGACTTGATCTTTGTCGACCCGCCCACGTTCTCGAACTCGTCCAAGATGGGCCGCCGCACCTGGGATGTCCAGCGCGACCATGTTGAGCTTTTGGCCGGCGTATCTCGCCTGCTTGCACAGGGCGGACATGCCATCTTTAGCTGCAACCTGCGCGGCTTCCGCCCCGAAACGCGCAAGCTCGCGCGCGCGGGCGTCGTGCTGGAGGACATTACGGCACAGACCATCCCCGAGGACTTCGCGCGCAACCAGAAGGTGCACCACTGCTATATCGTGCGCCGACTGCCCATCGAGGACGCCATGGCCGAGGTCGGCTTTAGCGCCGAGGAGATTGCCGAGCGAACCGAGGAGCTGCGCAACCCCGAGGCGCGCAAGCCTCGTGCAGCAGTGCCCGCGCCCACGCAGGCCGGCAACGGCAAATCAAACTTTGCCGGCAAACCCTCCCCTGCCGGCAAGTCCAAAAAGAAGAAGTTCTACGCCAGCAAGCCCAAAGGCAAATAACAAAGTTGCGGTGGAATACGGACTGCTTTGCCTGGAATTAGGCAAATTTAGACCGTATTTCACCGCAACTCATATTGGGATGGCGGATGCCGTCCTAGCCTTGGGTGACCAGGCGATAGCCGATACCCACGTGCGTTTGGATGTAACGCGGATGCGCGGGGTCGGACTCTATCTTCTTACGCAGCGTACCCATAAAGACGCGCAGGCTTGCCAGGTCACTCTTAGTTGCCGTGCCCCAAATCTCGTGCAGGATAAACTGGTGCGTCAGTACCTTGTCGGCGTTATGCGCCAGCAGGCACAGGAGCTTGTACTCAATCGGCGTCAGGTGCAACTCCTCGCCATCCATCGTGGCAATGCCGGCATCAAAATCGATATGCAGCTCGCCGGTATCGAACGAGCCCTCGGAGGCAACACCGCCCGTTTGCGCATACGAAAGGCGCCTGAGCGTCGTGCGAATACGCGCGAGCAGCTCCTCGACCGAAAACGGCTTGGTCAGGTAGTCGTCGGCGCCGGCATCGAGCGCGCGAATCTTGTCCGCGTCCTCGCTGCGCGCCGAGACCACGATGATCGGCATGCCCGACCATGCGCGCACCGACTCCACCACCTTGACGCCGTCCATATCGGGCAGGCCCAGATCGAGCAGCACGATGCTCGGCGCCTGCGATGAGGCGGCGGCGATGGCGGCATGGGCGGTCTCAACGGCCATGTGGCGCAAGCCGTGCGTCTCGAGCGCGGCAACGATAAGGTTGCGAACGGCGGGATCGTCCTCAACGACCAAGATGAGCGGTTTTACGGCAGAGTTCGGCACGGCGCTACTCCTTATCAAACGAAACATCGGCGACGGGAAGCTCAATCGTAAAGACCGAGCCGTGCGGGTCCGCCGCGGCAACCTCTATGCTACCGCCATGCGCCAGCGCAATGGAGCGGCAGAGCGAAAGCCCCAGGCCCACACTACGGTGGCTGTCGGCCAGGCCATGGTTGGCGGTATAGAACGACTCGAAGATCCGCTCGCGATCCTCGGGTGCGATGCCCGGACCATCATCGGCCACCGAGCACGCCACGCGTCCATCGTCGACGCTAATCGAAATCATGATATGCGAGCCCGCGGGCGTATAGGTGATGGCGTTGTTCACCAGATTGACCACCAGCTGCACCATCAGGCGCGCATCGACGTTGACGAGCGCCGGCTCATCGCACGCCACCACCTTAAGGTCGTGCTCGCGCACGGCAGGGTTCACGTGGCGCAGCGCCTCCTCGACGATATCGTCCATGAGCTCGAGCGTAGTCGACAGATGCATGCCGCCGCCCTCGAGCTTGGTGATGGCGAGCAGGTTCTCGACAGTGGCGTTGAGCCACAGCGCATCCGAGCGAATGGATAGAAGCAGGCCGCGGCGCGTCTGGGCATCGAGCACCGCGGTGCCGGTCGAGCCCTGATCGAGCAGCACGTCGGCATTGCCCGAAATACTGGTAAGCGGTGTGCGCAGGTCGTGCGAGATGGAGCGCAGCAGGTTGGCGCGCAGCTGCTCGTTTTTGGCGAGCACCGCCGCCTCCTCGCGGGCCTCCATGGCGCGGGCGCGATCGAGCGCCAGCTCGCCTTCGCTCACGATGGCATCGGCAAGCGTCCGTTCCTCATGTGTCAGCACGTCGGGCTCGGCAACAATAGCCAGCACGCCCACCACCGAGGCGGGGTCACCCGAGCGCACGAAGCCGTCGCCTGTGCGAACCGTCAGGTATATGCCATAGAACGCCGATCCGCCAAACGTGGCGTCAAGCGGCGTTCCCACGTAGGCGGACGCCGAGAGCCGCGGCGGCATCTGCGGCGCCAGCTCGTGCACCGGCGCGGCATCGCCCACGGCTGTGTACGTCGCACGCGGCAGCAGGTCATCACCCTCGTCGTCGGCGCTGTACCACACGACCGAACAGCCCGAAAGACGCGCCAGCTGCGTGGCCATGGCGTGAACGATCTGATGCTGATCGGCGCACCGCTGCAACATGCGATTGGTCTCGAGCACCATATGCGTGCGGCGGTCGCTGGCGGCAGCCTGTGCCAAGGCGCGGCGCAGGGCCAACGCAATCGAGCTCGACACAAGCGAGACCACGAACATGATGAAGAACATGCCGGGATAGCCGCGGTCGATAAGCGACAGCGAGTAGCGCGGGTCGACAAACAAGAAGTTGTAGAGCGCCACGGCGGCAGCCGAGCTCAGCAAGCAATACAGGCGACTCCAGGTAAAGAATGCGCACAGCTGAACGGCGAACACATAGACGATCATGATGCTCGGCGCGAGACCCGGATGGTCGAGCAGCGCACCCACAATCGTCGCCGCGACCAACAGCCCCACCGATACGCAAGCGTCATACAGAGGAGTGCGGCGCGTCAGCGTTGTGCGCCGCCACCAAAAGCTATCGGCAATATCGCCGTCCGTACGGACGTCCATCAGCGCCCCGCCCCTCTCTCAAAAACAAAAACCACCACAAAGGGACAGGCACCTTTGTGGTGGTTTCCCTTGTGGTGGTTCCAAGTGTATAGCCTTTGCAACCGGCGGTCGCTAGACAAACAGCACGTGCGCGAGCAGGGCACACACGCACACCGCTCCAAATACCAGTGCCACGATCGAAATCACGCGGTCGGCCATGTCCATGTTGGCCCGATTCGTAAAGAACCGATCTTCGGCAGCATCGGCGCGTACCTCACGCACCAGCTCGGTCGCAAGATCGCAACCGTCAAGCACCTTTGCATCCATGGTTTCCTCCCAGGACTCAATCCCCGTCAATACAAGCCCGCCCGTTCGCAGACAAACCTCGAGCGTCGACTATGGCCGCTCGTTGGGAGCCAGGCGCTGCATCTTGTTCACGGCCTTGAACTTGGTGAACAGCGGCACGTACTCAAAGCTCACGTTGGAGTTCTCCAGGCCGTACCAACGCGCGGGCGTGCCGGCGGCGCGGCGAATGATGTACTTGAGCGTGATGGCCGTACGCTCGCTGGGCTCCACATCGCTTTCGGGCGCCAGAAGCTTACGGATCAGGACGAACTTGAACGTGCCGATGTTACCCGGATCCTTGTAGACCGAGTAGTCATGCGTCTGTGGCGGCAGCTCGCCGGTGGCAGCCAGGTCCTGAACAACCTGACGCAGGTAGGCATTGACGCGCTGGTTGATCTTGTAGCCCAGGTACAGATGCACGCGGAACACGTAGTCGGTGCCGAACGTCTCGACCGAATAGGCAAAGGTGTGCGGTTCGTCCATGGTCTCGACATTCACAAACCACCAGGCGCGGGCACGCTTGGGATGCTTGTCCAAGATCGAATAGACGATATCGCGGTCGATGTAGTCGGTATGGGTGTCCTTGGTCAGGTACACGACGTTGTCGCTCATGCGCTCGTAACGGTCGTCGTCGCGCAGGCGCTTGAGCTGCGGCAGGTAGCTGCGCAGCGGCAGCAGCGTAAACTGGCGCTGCTCGACCGCCGTGCCGTTGTACCAGCACACCATAATGCCCATGATGAGCGCGGCCATGAGGATGGTGAAATAGCCGCCGTGGAAGAACTTGGTGAGCGAGCTCACGAAGAAGAAGCCTTCGAGCAAAAGGAAGAAGGCCGCGAAGATCCACGGAGCAACCTTGAGCTTGCGCTCCTCGTGCAGGTAGAAGAAGAGCAGCAGCGTGGTGCACATCATAGTCAGCGTAATGGCAAGGCCGTACGCGGCTTCCATATGCGCCGAGTTCTGGAACAGCAGCACCACGATGACGCAGCCGACAAGCATGACGTTGTTGACCATGGGGATGTAGAGCTGGCCCTTGGTCTCGGCAGGGTAGAAGACCTGCATGTGCGGCATGAGGTCCAGACGGCTGGCCTCGGACACCAGCGAGAATGCGCCGGTGATGAGCGCCTGCGAGGCAATGATGGCCGCAACGGTGGAAAGGCCTACGGCAAAGGGACGCAGGCCCGGGGCGAGCATCTGGTAGAACGGGTTGAGGTCGGCAATGCCCATGAGCTCGGGGTTGGCAGCGTTGTTCATAAGCCAAGCGCCCTGGCCCATATAGGAAAGCAGCAGGCAGCACTTAACGAACGGCCAGGTAGCGTAGATGTTGCCGCGGCCGACGTGGCCCATGTCGGAGTAGAGCGCCTCGGCACCGGTGGTGGCGAGGAAGCAACTGCCCAGAATCATGATGCCCGCGTGGTTGTTGGGGCTCAGCAAAAAGGCGATGCCGCGCACCGGGTTGAGGCACAGCAGCACGGCGGGGTGCTGGAAAACAAAGAAAAGACCCGTGCCGCCCAGGAACAGGAACCACAGCGTCATGATGGGGCCAAAGGCGTGACCGATCTTGGCCGTACCGATGCGCTGTACCAAGAAGAGCACGATGATGATGGCGAGCGTAATGGCGACGACGCGGCCCTGGTCATCGCCCAGCACGGCATGGACCGCCGGGATGGTGCGCAGGCCCTCGATGGCCGTGGTAACGGTAACGGCTGGCGTCAGGATGCCGTCGGCGAGCAGCGCGGCGCCACCCAGCATGGCGGGGATGATAAGCCACTTGCCGCAGCGCTTGACCAGGCTGTACAGGGCAAAGATGCCGCCCTCACCATGGTTATCGGCGCGCAGCGAGATGAGCACATACTTGATGGTGGTCAGCAGCGTGACCGTCCACACGACAAGGGAGAGCGCGCCGAGCACGAACTCCTCCGTCACGCTTCCGATGCCGCCGTTGCCGGCAACGAGCGCCTTGGTTACATACATGGGGCTGGTGCCGATATCGCCATACACCACACCCAGCGTGACGAGCATCGCCGAGATGCTCACAGGAATCGCAGCGTGCGAGGCTGCCTCCTTGGCCTTTTGTTCCATAAGCCGGTTTCCTCCCAACTTTAATGTTCGAAGGGATTATAGGTAATCGGCCCATGTTTGAATGGCACTGTTTTCCCAGCTAAATAAACATTTATACGGCCTTTAGGCCACCGTGGCGATATGGAATGTGGCAAAGGGACTGTCCCTTTGTCACATTCGTCATTTTCCAAGCCAGTTTTTGAACCACCACTCCATGGATCGGCTCATCTCGGCCATAAAGGGACTCGTGTGCTTGCGGGTATAGATGTCCACGACGCGCTCCCCCACCTCGCGGGCATGCGGACGGAACATTGCGTCCATCTCGGCCACCTGCGCGTCCATGGTCGCGGCATCCGCGCGGCAGTAGCGCTCCTCGTGCACCAGGTTCACCACGGGATGCGCAATGGCCGGACGCTCCTTGCGGGGCGTGCCGATGATGAGCATCGACAGCGGCATGGTATAGGGCGGCAAGTCCAGCAGCGCGGCAACTTCCTCGGCATTCTCGACGATATCGCCGATGTAGCAGCTCCCCAGCCCCAGGGCCTCGGCGGCAACCACGGCGTTTTGCGCAGCGATCACGGCGTCCTGGGCCGCGATGGCAAAGTCGCCCAAACCCGGCGCGCGGCGGGGCGACTTGCCCGTACGCTCGACAAACTCGGGCTCAAAGCAGCCCACGTGCTCAAACAGATCGATCCACTTGGCATAATCGACCACAAATATTAGTGCCCAGGGCGCCTTGGCGATCATGGGCTGGTGGTCGCACAGGTCGGCCAGACGGTCCAGCGTAGCCTGCTCGCGAATGCTCACGATGGAATACATCATCATGGCGCCCGCCGACGGCGCGCGACTCGCCGCATGCAAAATTGCCGCCCGCTGCTCGTCGGTCACCGCCACGGGACGGTCGTCGTCATCACGCGCGAAGGCACGCGTGGAGGAACGGTGCTCCAACGTGTCCAGCACCGCATTGCCCGTCGTCTCGACCGGATAGCCACACGTATTCACAGCCTTGGTGCAAACCTGCTCGTTCATCGCCTCATCCTCGCTAATTCTTTAAGAAGCCTTTACGTTTCCGTGTAATTCCCGTCCATTATCGCGCAGGTCGCCACTACATTGCGCCACACCGCCACACGTGCGCGTTATTATGGCTGGTTGTTGTGCGCAACCCTCAAATGCTGCGCATATCTTGGTAACAATCGGGTAAACCCCCGCTTTCGTAGGTTCTAAGTTTGTGAGGAGTCTCAGCATGTTCGCAGCCGCCATCTCGCTCGTCGGTCTTGCGGCGACCGTCTACCTTGTCTTGCGCGAGGCCAAGGCCATTCGCGCCCAGTCGGGCACCGTTGCCAAAAGCGCTCTTGGGTGGAGCGTCGCCTTCGGCCTGTTCCAGCTCTTTTTGACCATTTGGGGCGCCATTGGCCTCGTCGCCCAAAACGAGCCGCTCGCCTTTGTGATGCTCATCCTGACCAACGCCATCCTCACCGGCTGCGCTTGGGCCAGCATCGCACGCGACCGCATCGCCCCGCGCGTCTTTGCGTTCGCCGCGCCCGACGCCCCCGCCCCCACCGGCAAGCTCGCCCGCCTGCGCGGCGCCTTTGTGGGCAAACCGCTCGTCGCCGCCGTCCTGTGCCTGCTGCTCGCCGGCGTCTTTGCGCTGCTGGGCATGGAGGTATCGTCCAACCACGACTTTACCTGGGTCTACCCCCTGTGCATCCTGCTCGAGTGGGCCATCATCACCACGCTCATGGTCGGCCTGTTCTTCCTATTCCAGCGCCACGGCGCAGCTCCCGCGGTCCTGGCCTTTGCCCTCTTTATCCTAGGCATTGCCGAGTTCTTCGTCATCACGTTTAAATCCATGCCCATCCAGCCGGGCGACCTTTCGGCCATCTCCACCGCCGCCGCGGTCGCCGGCAACGGCTACACCTTCTCGATCTCGCTGTTCTGCGTGCTGTCCATGGGCTTTACCGCCATCGCCATGCTGCTATGCGAGTACGCCGGCCTGATTGCACCGCACCGCCAGAAGGGTGCCGCCAACGCCAAGCGCATGCTGCTCACCAACCTGCTCGTGGCGGTACTGTGCCTGGGCGGCGTGACCGCGCATGTCACCCTCATCGACTACTACAACACCCTCGGCATCACTGTCTACACCTGGCGCCCGCTCGAGAGCTACTGGCGCGAGGGCTATCTGCCTGCCTTTATTAGTGCGGCACAGTCCATCAAGCCGCCCAAACCCGCCGATTACTCCGTCGACGACGCCAAGGCCACGCTCAAAAAGTACGCCAAGGCCTACGACAAGTCCGACGCTGCCAAGAGCGACGAGCGCACCGCCGCAAAGGAGCAGTTCGACAGCGAGAAGCCCACGGTCATCGCCATCATGAACGAGACCTTCTCGGATCTTTCGATCTATCAGGAGATGCGCGCCGGCTACGAGGGCCCGCAGTACTTTAAGAACCTGTCCGACTGCCTCAGCCGCGGCAAGCTCTATGTGAGCGCCTACGGCGGCGGTACCGCCAATACCGAGTTTGAGTTTATGACCGGCAACTCCATGGCCAACCTGGGCTCGGGCGTGTACCCCTACACCATCTACAACATGGAGACGACCGGGAACCTGGCAGAGCAGTTCAAATCGCTCGGCTATTCCACCACGGCTATGCACCCCAACCACGCGACCAACTGGAACCGCGAGAACGTCTACAAGGACTTTGGTTTTGACCAGTTCCTGTCCATCAACGATTTCCAGGGCGCCGATACCCTGCGCGGCATGGTGACCGACCAGGCTACCTACGACAAGATTCTTGAGCTGCTCGACCAGAACGCCGATCCGCAGTTCATCTTCGACGTGACCATGCAGAACCACTCGGGCTACGATACGGGTCTGGTGCCGGTCGACAAGCAGATGCACCTGAATATCGACACGACCGATCTGGACGCCAAGACCGTCGAGGACGGTACGCTCTCCGATGTCGACGAGTACGTCTCGTGCATCGAGCAGTCCGACCAGGCGCTGCGTTACTTCCTCAACGCCCTGAGCAAGCTCGACCGTAAGGTGGTCGTGGTGTTCTGGGGCGATCACCAGCCGTTCTTCCCGTCCAAGTTCAACGACAAGTGGTTTACCGGCGAAGACGACGCCACCCACCAAGAGCGCTTGTGGCAGACCGACTACATCATCTGGGCTAACTACGACGTTGCCGGTTGCAACCAGACGAGTGAGGTCGACGACCTGTCCACTAACTATCTGTCCACCCAGCTGATGCAGCTGATCGGCGCACCGCTGACCGACTACCAGAAAGCGCACATGACGCTGCGCGAGTCGCTGCCCGCCATCAACTCCGTGGGCTACGAGGACGCCAGCCTGCGCTGGGCGCTCTCCTCCAACGTCACCGGTGACGATGCCGCTGCCGCGGCTGTCACCAAGGCACGCGAGGATTACGCCAAGATGCAGTACTACGAGATGTTCCGCGACGGCAAGAACGTGTATACCGAGCACTTCCAGACCGAGGCCAACGAGACCGACCCCAACCTGGCACCGGGTACGACCAAGATCAAGTAGCGACTAGCTGCGAGTTCATAACTGAAACGTCTGTCCGGGCGGAGGCATATAAGGTTCCCTGCTCGGACAGTCCTGCGCAAGACGGAGGCCACATTAAGTGGCCTCCTTTGCGTGCGGAACTCGCGATGAACCTTATATGCCTCCGCCCGGACAGACGCCCTGTTGTTGGAGCGCGGCTTGTCTTGGGTGTATCGCCGAACATATATAAGTTGAAGGCCACGTTATGTGGCCTTCTTTGTTTGCGGAAAGTGTGTCCCGGAATTCTTGTCTGGAATGGGATGCAGTTTCCGCTTGGGACCCGATTGGGAAAGTGTGTCCCACTATTCAGCTGGATTCCGGGATGTATTTTCCGGTTGAGGCTCGTTGGGAAAGTGCGTCCCACTTTGGGGGCTGATTCTGGGACGTGGTTTCCGGTTGGCTCTCATTGGGAAAGTTCATCCCATTTCTCGGCCTAATTATGGGACGCAGTTTCCCGTTGAGGACCCTTTGGGAAAGTGCGTCCCGGTCTGGGCGCTCAAACTGGGATGGATTTTCCGGATGAGGGCTTGACGGAAAATGTGTCCCGTTCCGGGCGCTAATTGTGGGATGCAGTTTCCGCTTGCGGAGTCTCCACTCAACAGAAAACCCGGGTGGCCTGTTTTTTTGGCTACCCGGGTTTTTGGGTTGTCGATATGTTCGACTGGCTACTAGTGGGTCTTGCGGCGCTTGATCAGCATGATGAGGGCTATCACTACGAGCGTTGCTCCCGCTGCTGCTGCGGTGGCGACTAGGGCGAATGTTTGGTCGCCGGTGTTTGCGAGGTTCTTCGCTGTGGTCGTAGTCTTGACCTTGGTGTCGGTCTTAGCTCCGTTGTCGGACTTGGGCTTGTCCGGGTTCGTCGGGGTCTCAGGAGTCTCGGGGTCCTTTGAGCCTTCGGAATCGGTTGGGCCGGCGGTGTTTACCAGCGTATGGTCCAGGAACTTCTTGGCGCCCGCACTTGCCTGTGAGAACAGGCGGCGCGTGCGGATCGGGGTGGCGTTCACCGTTGTGGGCGCCGTCTCCTCGGCCTCGATATTCACGAGCGTCGTGCCGGTGTCGAGGCCCACGTTGTTGTATCCCACGTGGCAGTAATACTGCGCACCGTCATCGTCTGCGGTCAAGTCAATCTCGAGCTTTGAGGCCGTTCCAGCCGCGAGGTTGCCATCGGCACCCACGAGCTTAAACTCTGTCTCGCCGTGGCCCTTGCGGTACCACATATAGGTCGGTGCCAGCCCTGTTTCGCTATCGTCGGCACCGAGTTGCTTCACATGGCCAATCGCCGAGAGCGTCAGGTGGCTTCCCGCCGCGCGCTCAACCGAAGTGTCGTATCCAAGATCCGGCCCCTCCGCAGCATCCGCCGCAGGTCCGCTCACGGTCATCGTCATGCCATCGGGCATGGTCTTGACCGTGATGATTGCCGAGCGAATACCTGTTACGGTCGTGGATCCATTCTTAACGGCGGCGATGGCGAATCGATACTCCGTATTGGGCTGCAGCCCATCCCACTTGAGCGAGGTCTGCGTGTTGTCGGCAATCTTCCAGCTATTGACGACCGCATCCGCCGCATTGCTCTGCAGCATGCCCACGCCGTAGCTAAAGCCACTCTTGTTTGCGAGTACATCGTCCCAGCTAAACGTAACGCTGGTCGAATCGACGGCGTTTGCCGTAAAGCCCGTCACGGCCGGCGCGTCGGGCATCTCGACGTCCTTAACGTCATAGCCCACGATCCAGAACTGGTCGGTGTCCTTGGTGCCGAGCTTGTCGCCCGAGTCTGCCTCGAACTTGTCGACATCCACCGCGTTGACGCCCAGACGCCACACAAAACCGTACTTGCCCTGCGCGGCCTCGGGCAGGTTGTCGACGGTGCCGCCGTATTCGGTCGATTCACTCGAGGAGTTACCCGTAGTAAAGCCGGCGTTGGCACCAAAGCACAGGCCGCCAAACAACTCGTGCTTTGCGAGCTTCGCGCCCATGACAACGCTGCCGTTCAGCGTCAAGCCGAGCTCGAGCTCCTGCTCCTTGCCCTCCTCGACTTCGATGGTCTGCTCAATGCTCGCCCCCGACTGCGCGGCGGCGCCGTTAAACCCATCGTGCGTGTAGGCGCGCGTTACGCCAGGCTTGCCCAGGCCAAAGGAATCCCCAACGGGAGTCTCGCCGTTGAGCGTCGTTTGATAGGTTCCGGGTTCTCCCGACCGGTTGGTCAAAAAGTAGCTGAGCGGCGTCATATTGTGCTGTTTGGCAATGCGGTCATAGGCCTCGACATTAACGACCGAGGTCTGCGCGCCGAGCGACACGGGCGCCGCCATCACGCCCTTGCCACCAGTTTCCTCATTTTCGATCTCATACTCGTAATAGACCATCGGAATCGTGTAGAGCACGGCCTTGTCACCCTCGCCGGCATGCGACTCATAGCTTACGCTTGCGCTGACCGTGCGCTCACTCCGGTAGTCATAGCATCCCTCGGCGGCAAAATCGACTGAAGCATTCATCGCGACCAGGGGCGGACCGGTCTGCACTTCGACGGCAACGCCCAACTCGGCGCCAATGGTATAGCCCTGGGATGTCCCCGTGCCCTTTTCCTCTCCGTATGACGTGCCGCCCAACACCAGATAGCCGTATGCCTGCTCCAGATCCTCAACATAGGGCGCATCCTGCAGCACGGCAAGCACGCGCGGGTTGGTATAGACCTTGTAGCGGTCCTTGTACGTGATCTTGACGCTGTCGTTGTCGACATCGGGCAGCGCGAGCGAGATAAATGTGCCGTAGGTAGTGCCGCGACGGTTGCTCTCGCTAATCACCTGCTCCTCGCCGCGGCGCACCTTTCCGTTCTCGTCGAGCGAAAAATGCGAGGCGGTCATCCAATAGTAGTCATCGTTCTTGCGCAGGTCCTCGTCGCGGTGCTTGCCCACCACGGCGATAAAGCTCTCGTTATAGCGGTCCGAACCCGAGACGCTGCCCGCCTTGACGTCGCTGATCCACACCTGCTCTATACCCTTGTGGTCATGCTTGTTGCTGCTGTTGTATTGCTGACCGCTCATGCTCATGGTTCCGACCATGGACCCCAAGCCCTGAGCCCCGCTCTGTGCCGTGTTGCAGGCAAAGTCGCGGAACACATCGCCGCCCACGAGCACCTCGTCGACCGCCAGCTGCTCGGACAGGCCGTCAAGGTTGGCAGTGGCAAGGGCAATAGGCGCCAAGGTGCACGGATAGCGCTTATCCTGAGCGCTATCCTTCCATGCGCTGTTGGGCACATGCATCAGCCCATAGGAGGCGAGGAGCCCGTCTCTGTATTCCTTACAATCGGAAAGCTTGAACTCGCCAGACTCCGAGTCAAAATACGCGTAGCGGTACAGCGCGCCGTACAGCCCCTTGCTGCCGTCAGAAGCGCCGTAATCAAAAGCGCTGCGTTGCCAGTCATAGCCCGCAAGAATAAGGCCCGTGACGGTTTCACCCGTCTTCTTTCCTTCTTCATCGTAGGCGGCAAACGTGCCGAACGTCGCATTCGCAGCGACCATGGTCTTGCCGTTCGCGGAGAGGGAGATTGCGCCCGCGTCGCCCAGAGCATCGACATGGACGAGCGCACCCTTGGATGCATCCCACGAAAACAGCTCGCAATGCGTCGACTTATCAATATTCTTCTTGCCGTAGGGTGCCGAGACCACGATGGCGAGGTCATCGCAAAAATCGCGATCGAGGTCGCCGGCCGCTAGCGAAACGACAGGAGCTGACTGAAGCTGCGTCCAGGAGTCGTTCCCGCCCTTGTTGTGCGTGGTGTAGTCCGCGGCGTTACCGGCATCGATCTTGACGACGCTTTGCTTCCAGTTGCCGCCCTCCAAGTCATACATGTCGACTACAGCCTTGCGCACGCCGTTCTCGTCGACATAGCAACCCGCGTAGACAAAAAGCTCGTCGACGCCGTCGCCATCGACATCGCCCGCCTCGACATCAAAGACGGCGTCGTGCTCTTGCAGGTAACCGGCATCCAGGTACTTAAAACGGCCTTCGTACATCATATTAGTGTTGACCGTCACCGGCAGGTGTGTGTCGAGAGTGCGCGTACGCCCGTTGCTAAACGAGTAGAGGACCAGCTCAACCTTTCCGGCGTATGACTTGCCGTCAATCGTCGTGGAGGAACTGTCGCCGTAGGCACGGAGCTCGGCAACGCGGCTCTTTTTGCCCGTACTGGCGTCGCTGCAGAACTCAACACTCGTGGCGTGAATGCCCGAGAAACCGTTGTTGTCGTTGGCGAGTACTGTTGAGGACTCATTGTTGCTTAGGTACGACCAGGTGCCGCCACCGTAGTCGCTATGCTTGTAGAGATCGCTGTTCGTATCGAAGTTGTTGACGTTTTGCCAGAACTTTGCGGCGCCCCACACACTTCCATAGCCATCGGTGAGTTTGCTGCTGCCGCCAATGTCACCGCGCTCGACGTTCTCGAGCTTGTCGCGCAGAGTGTAGCGATTGCCATGGCTACCGTTAGCTGCCATATAGACCTCGCTGCGCGTGGCAAACGTCGTGGGAGTATCAGTGGAATAGGGGCCAACGGTATCGGCCGGAATGTCCTCGCTCGTGCCCAGACCCAGGGCTTGATAATCCTGCTCGGTCATATCGGTGATTGCGGGCGCGTCTGCCGCCTGGGCAACCTGGGGCGTGGCCGTGAAGCAGGCGACGCTCGTGGCGATCAACGCAGCAAGCGCCGCCGTCCCAACAAGCGGGATTTTCGACAGCCTACGGATACGGGGGTGTGGAACGTACATGAGGGACCTCGCTTTATTCGAGTGGAGTGGACTCATTTTTGCAAATGATACATCCGATGCCCGATATCACGTGTCTCATTTTCGCCAACGGCGTGTCTCATTTTTGAGAATCCGAGATGCCGCGGAAATCTTATCCCAGCTCAAAGGCCATTTCTGGGATGTATTTTCCGTCGAGTGCCTCATCGGGAAACTGCATCCCATTTCAAGCGTCGATTCTGGGACGCATTTTCCCCTTAGACCCTCAACCGGAAACCGCATCCCACTTTGAGCGCAAATTCCGGGATGCATTTTCCGCTTGAGCCTCATTGGGAAACGGCGTCCCACTTTGAGGGCTGATTGTGGGATGCATTTTCCGGTTTTGCTCTCATTGGGAAAATGCATCCCGTTTCTTGACCGAATAATGGGACGCAATTTCCCGTTGGAGCGCCTTTGGGAAAGTGTGTCCCACTTCGACCGCCCAGAGTGGGATGCACTTTCCGCAAAGCACCTCAACGGGAAACTACGTCCCATTCCAAAGGCAAATTCCGGGACGCATTTTTCGAAAGCCTGCCCATCCGGAAAGCCCGTCCCACTTTGGACGCATCCGGGCACGGAACCATCGACCTATCAGGCCTCCCATCAATAAAGAGGCGTCCTCCCGGACGGCGGGGCACGAAGTTCATCGCGAGTTCCGCACGCAAAGAAGGCCACTTAATGTGGCCTTCGTCTTGCGCAGGACTGTAGAGCAGGGAACTTCGTGCCCCGACGCCCGGGAGGACGCTTCATTTAGAAAGATGGACCGACCGCCGTCAGCGATGGGAGCTACTCCCCCAGCACGGCCTTCTTGGCGGCTTCAGCCATGTTGTCCAGATCTTCCTTGGTGGGATGGTCCTTTGCGGCAACCCAGTTGTCGAGCAGTATCTTATAGCGCGCGTTTTCGGGTTCTTGCTCAAGCATCGCCTCATAGCGCTGCTTGACCGCGGGGCCCATCTTGCCCTGGCACATCGCCCAGCCCGCAAGCTCGGCATCCCCAGCCAAATTAGAAGTTACGCGATCAATAATCTGCTGGTAATAGCTCTGGTCGGCGCCAAAACCGCAGGTGCCAAACAGGAAGACGCGCTTGCCGTGCAAGGCGGAGAGCAACGTCGCGACCGAAGGCGTGCACGCGCCCTTGTCGCACCAAAAACCGACGAGCACCGTGTCGGCCGCGCAGGCGCCCTGCGCCTCGAGCGCAACCTGATCTGCATCCGCATCGTCGCTCAACGCCGCGGCATGGACAAACTCAACACCCGCAGCCTGCAGAGCGCGCTTGATCGCGCCCGAAACCATCCTGGTATTACCGCTCTTGCTGTTAACCACCAAAGAGCACGTCATAGTCACGTTGCCTCGTTTCCCCCAAAACTAAAGCCACTAATGCAATTTATTAGATGAATATCTTAGTACTAACGTGACAGATGTAAACCACCGTCTGTCGATTGATTAATTTGCCCCACGGGCTTGCTTACTGGGCGAATTGGCTGCGGTAGAGTTCGGCGTAGAAGCCGCCTGCCGCTAGCAGCTCGTCGTGCGTGCCGCGCTCGATAATCTGGCCGTCGCGCATCACCAAAATGCAGTCGGCGTTGCGGATGGTGCTCAGGCGATGCGCCACGACAAAGCTTGTGCGGCCAGCCATGAGCTCATCGAATGCCGCCTGCACCTGCAGCTCGGTGCGGGTATCGATGCTCGAGGTCGCCTCGTCCAGCAGCAAAATCGCCGGGTCGGTGAGCATGACGCGTGCGATGCACAGCAGCTGTTTTTGACCCTGGCTAAACGTGCCGCCGTCCTCGCCGATCACCGTATCGTAGCCGCCTGGCAGCTGCACGATAAACTTGTGCGCGTGCGCGCGCTTGGCCGCCTCGACAACCTGTTCGCGCGTGGCATCGGGACAACCGTAGGCGATGTTTTCCGCCACCGTGCCCTCGAACAGCCAAGTGTCCTGCAGCACCATGCCAAAGGCGCGGCGCAGGCTTGCGCGCGTGTAGTCACGCGAGGAACGGCCATCGACCGCAATGCGACCGGCATCGATATCGTAAAAACGCAGTAGCAAATTGATGAGCGTCGTCTTGCCACAGCCCGTAGGACCGACCAGGGCAAAGCGCATACCGGGCTTGGCATCGATGCAGATATCCTGCAGCAGCTTGCGGTCGGGCACGTAGCTAAAGTCCACGTGTTCAAAAGTCACCTCGCCCTGCGGGGCGACAAGCTCTACAGCGTCCGACGCGTCGGGCTCCTGCTCGCGCGCATCGAGCAGCGCAAACATGCGGCGCGCCGAGGCGTACGCGGTCTGGATCTGCGTAATGACGTTGGTGACCTCGTTGAACGGCTTGGTGTACTGGTTGGCGTAGGACAGGAAGATCTGCACGCCGCCCACCGTAAGCGCCGCGGGCACGCCCGTGATCACGCCCACGCAGCCGATCACAGCGACCACGGCATAGATGATGTTATTGATAAAACGCGTGCCGGGGTTGGAGAGCGAACCCATAAACTGCGCGCACTCGCCCGCGGTGTAGAGCTCGGCATTGAGGGCATCGAAGCGCTGCTGAGCGTTGGGGCCATAGGCAAAGGCGTCGACAAGCTTTTGCTCGCCCACATACTCCTCGATATGACCACCGAGCTGCCCTTGAATGCGCTGCTGAGCCGTAAAGCTCTTGTTGGAAAGCTTGGCAATAGCACCGGCAGCAAAGATGGAAAGCGGCGTGACGAGCACCACCACGAGCGTCATGGTCAGGTTAATGGAGAGCATAAACGCAAGCGTGCCCACGATGGTGATAACGCCGGTGAAAAGCTGGGTAAAACCCTGCAGCAGGCCGTCACCCACCTGATCCACGTCGTTGACCACGCGGCTCATAAGGTCGCCGTGGGCATGGCTGTCGATAAAGCTGAGCGGCATACGGCTGAGCTTGTCGCTCGCCTCCACGCGCATGTCGCGCACCGTCTCGTAGGACAGGCGGTTGACGCAGTAGCCCTGTAGCCACTGGAAGGCCGCAGCACCTACGACGACAATCGCGAGCTTGGTAACGAGCGGCAGCAGTGCGTCAAAGTCCACCTGCCCGGCGGCAACGATCAGGTCGATGCCCTCGCCGATGAGGATGGGCGTGTAGAGCTGCAGAATCACGGAGATCGCGGCGCTCACAAACGACGCAACAAACGAAATGCGATGCGGACGAACGTAGCCCAGCAAGCGGCGGGTCACCGCACCCACGGGATAGCGCTCGGGATCGCCGGGCTGGCGCGGACCGTCGCCCAGGTCGTTGAGGTTATCGTTACCGGACACGTTGGCCGTCATCGTGGCGACCGAACCGGAGGAAGTGTACGGATTCATTTAGCATCCCTCCTTTGCGCAGACGGATGCGGGGGCGGTCGGAGCGGACGCGGGCGTCGTGCTCCCCTGCTGGCCCTCGAGCTCCTCGCGGCGCAGCTGCGACTGACAAATCTCGCGATAGAGCTGGCAGGTCGCGTACAGCTCGTCATGCGTGCCCAGGCCCGCAACCGAGCCGTGGTCGAGTACGCAGATCATGTCGGCATCGCGAACGGTCGAGACACGTTGGCTCACGATGACGGTCGTGAGCGGCAGCCCGCCCTCGGCGGCACCGCGCACACTGCGCTCGCGGATGGCATGGCGAAGCGCCGCGTCGGTCTTAAAGTCGAGCGCCGAGGCGGAATCGTCCATGATCAATATCTGAGGCGAGCCCACCAGGGCGCGCGCGATGGTCAGGCGCTGGCGTTGGCCACCGCTGAAGTTCTTACCGCCCGCCTCGACCGGGGCATCGAGCCCCTGCGGCTTGTTGCGCACGAACTCGCTCGCCTGCGCCATGTCGAGCGCCGCCCAGAGTTCCTCGTCGGTTGCCGCCTCATCGCGCCAGGTCAAGTTGCTGCGGATGGTGCCGCTCACCAGCGACGCGCGCTGCGGAACGGTCGCGACCACACGGCGCAGCTGGTCGAGCGGCCAGGTGCGCACGTCGGCACCCATCACGCTCACGCTGCCGGTGCTCGCATCGTACAGGCGCGGGATAAGCGAGACGAGTGTGGACTTGCCGCTACCCGTGCCACCGATAATGCCGAGCGTTTTGCCCATCGGCAATTCCAGGGTCACATCGCTCACGGCATTTGCCGCGCCCGCGCCAAACGAAAAGCTCGCATGGCTCAAGCTCAGCGCGGGGACTGGAGCGACATTGCCCGGCTCGGGCAGTGCGACCGGTTCGTTGTTCTCGTCGGTGATGCTCGGCTCGCAATTGAGCACCTCATTGATGCGCGACGCGCTGGCGCTCGCCTTGGTAAAGACCACGACCAGGTTGGCGACGTACACGATGGAGGTGAGCGTCTGCGTCATGTAGTTCACAAACGCCATGACCTGGCCCTGCGTAAGCTCGCCCACGTTGACCTGGATGCCGCCCACCCATAGGATGGCGCACACGCCCAGGTTCATCACCAAGAATGTGACGGGGTTAAGGACCGACGAGAGCTTACCCACCGCAATGGCGGTATGGGCCTGGTCATCGGCGGCTTGGGCAAAGCGCTCGCGCTCGTGATCTTCGCGTACAAAGGCGCGAATCACACGGGCGCCCGAAAGCCCCTCGCGGCAAATGAGCGCGATGCGGTCGAGCTTTGCCTGCAGCTGCTTGTAGTACGGAATGCAGCGCGCCATGACAAACCAAAACACCAGGCCAATGGCGGGCGTGCAAATCAAAAAGATCATGCCGAGCTTAAGGTCGATGGCAAGGGCCGCGCACATAGAGCCCACCGCCAAGAAGGGCCAGCGGATGAGCATGCGCACGCCCAGCGCCACGGCAAGCTGCACCTGGTTGACGTCGTTGGTGATGCGGGTGATAAGCGACGGCGTGCCAAAGCGGTCGAGTTCGGCATAGCTCAACTTGTTGATGTGCTGGTAGAGCGCACCGCGGATATCGGTGCCCATGCCCTGCGAGGTGAGCGCCGCCATCTTTTGGCAGACGAGCGTAAACGAGATGCCAATCACGGCCATGGCGGCGAGCACCATGCCGTAGTGGATAACGGCGTTCACGTCGTGCGCCCCAATGCCCTTGTCGATCATCTGGGCAATCACCAGCGGCGTCAGCAGGTCAAAGATTACTTCGATCAACTTGCACGCAGGGCCAATCACCATATACCGGCGAAACTTACCACCAAAACGCCTGAGCAGCTCAATCATGTATAGGCGCTCCCCTATCATCATCCACATTCAATTCGAACCATGATAGTACCGCCACCCCAAAAGAAGCGTAAACAACTCGTCATTTCTAACGGGATTCAGTTTTCAGGGGAGGGGTATACGCGCACACCCAGCCAGTGTCGGGTCAACTAGCATGGTATATTTACATTAGTGCTACCAAGTTAGTCGCCGACCCTTGAAATGAGGTGCCGAGATGAACGACATTCTCGCAAGAAGAGCAAGACGAGCAACTGTGGGCATCGCCCTTTCCGCGGCACTTGTCGCGGGAATCGCCCCCGCAACGGCGATCGCGGCAGAAACCAGCGCCCCCACCGGTGCAGTTGCCTTGCAGACGGAAGACGCGGCCGCCGCAAAAGAAAAAGCGTATGCAGCCATGCAGGAAGCGCTCAAAACCCTCGAGGCCGCAAAAGACGCCGCAAGTCCCGAGAAAATTGCGGAAATCGATGATGACATTGCCGCATTTCAAGAACTCTACGACATGGTGGTGGCGGAAGCCGCCAAACGGAGGGAACCCCTTCCCGCCATGCAAGCGAACGTCGATGCAGCCCAAGCCAAATACGATGAGGCCCACAACCGGACAAGCGGCCTTCAGGCAGAATTAGATAAGGCACTTGAAGCACTCGGCGGCGAGGAGCCCAGCACAGCTATTAAGGAGCATATTAAGCAGTTGCGCATGGAGATCATGACGGCAGAAAGGCGAGAAGAATCTTGTGAAGATGATCTTCACCGCTACCAACGCCGGCTCGAAAGCCAGGAAAAACAGGTTCAGAATTTCGAAAGTGAGGCAAAGGAAGCTAAAGCCCACATCGACGAGGACATAGCCAAGCGAAATGCGCTCCTCGGCGATTTGGAAAAGGCGCAAGCGGCCTATGACGACGCCTGCAAGGCATACGAAGAGGCAAAGGCCGTGGCAGACAAGGCCACCTCGCCCGAGATAACGAAACCCGCCGGGACTGCAAAACCCTCCAGCTCGACGCAACCGACCGAGACGACACAGCCCACCGGCTCGTCCGCGACCGGTAAAGACACCGCACCGAGCTCCACCAAGCAAGCGACCACGAGCAACGGCCAGCAGGCAAATACGACCGCCGGCAAGCTCGCGAACACGGGCGACGCAGCGCCGAGCGCAATAGCACTCGCAGGAATCGCCGCCGCAGGACTCGGAATAACCGCCACGGCCACACGCCGCCTCAAGAACTCAAAATAGCCGCCAGCGGTTATTGTCTTCGCCAATCCACAAGCCCAGAGACAAAAAGGGGCCCGTTTCCCCAACCCAGGGAAACGGGCCCCTTTAACTGCAAAAATGCAAGCAACAGCACCGCCGCCTCTTGAACCACGTAGCCATCAATGCCCAGACAAAACCAGCGAGCCGCATTCCGCAAGGGATAGATTAAATTAGATAAACGCGCCTTTACGGGTGATTTTTGGACGACGGGGCCCGGCCGGTGACGAGGTATTTGGTAGTCGAGCGATCCCGCAGGCGCAGCCGAGGACCAGCGAGACACCAAACACTTCGCCGCCTCCTGGACCGCGTAGCCATCGATGTTTTGGCAAAGCCAGCGAGCGCCACCCAGAGCGAACAAGTTGGCATGAAAAAGGCAAGGCATAGACCTTCTGGTCATGCC
>UQIC01000019.1 GCA_900540985.1 uncultured Collinsella sp. | reverse complement strand
TCCGCACATGTGCGGATGAATGTGGGAGGTGTTCGGATAAAGTCGATAATCAAGGGCTATGTAACGAAAGTGCAATATGCTATATACGTTATATACAAGCTTGTAAAGTGCGGTAGAGTGGCAGTAATGCAATCCGGCGAGGGGGACCGATATGATCAAGGCTGTTATTTTTGACATGGATGGAACGCTGGTCGATACCGAGCGTTTGGGGATTAGGGCCTGGAAGGCAGGCGCCGCTGAGCTGGGGCTCGCGATTGATGATGCGCTGATCCATCAGTTTATCGGTCGCACGCTACCCGATGTCATGGACATCCTCGATAAGCATTACGGCAGCCACGAGACCGCCGAGGCGATCTATGTCCGCCACAAGGAGATTCGCGACGAGATAGTCAAGACCGATCTGGAGCTTAAGGCCGGCGCTGCCGAGTGCATAGACGAGCTGTTGGCTGCGGGCTATCACGTAGGCCTTGCAACGTCATCGCGCCATGTTACGGCCGAGCGCAACCTTAAAGCATTCGGCCTCTTTGACAAGTTTGAAACGGTGACCTGCGGCGAGGACGTCGTGCACGGCAAGCCCGACCCCGAGATGTATTTGCTCGCCTGCGAGCGCGCGGGCTTTGCTCCCGAGGAATGTGCCGTGGTCGAGGATTCGCGCAACGGCTGCGTCTCGGGCATCACGGCCGGATGCCATGTCTTTGCCGTCCCCGATATCGTGCCGCTGCCGCAGGACGTGGTGGATGGCTGCGAGGCCGTGCTCGATACGTTGTTCGATCTGGCGGCGGCAGTCAAGGCCGTGCGCTAGACAATTGCGGCGTTGAAACGAGCAATTGCTCACGTTTGCGCCTAAGCAAAAGGGGCCCGGCAATGGTCGGGCCCCTTTTGCTTAGGCGGCGACATAGCATACTTGCGGGCGTGCTATAGATACGCGCCGAGGTTGATGGCCGTGGCGTCGGTCTGGCTGCTTGCCTGGGTGCTGGCGCGCTCCAATAGGAACGGACGCACCAGTTCTTGGCGGTTGATATCCTCGGCGGCGGTGACTGCGGTGACGGTGCGCGCGGCAGAGCCGATGCGGACGTGCTTGGTCTTCGCCGGCGCCTTGTTCTCGATTTGCTTCATGAGCAATTGAACGCCCTTGCGGCCAATCTCGTAGCCCGGGGGTGCCACCGTAGTGAGCGGGACCGATCCGCTCCAAGCGAGTGGGTTGCCATCGCAGCCTGCTACGCGTACTTGCCCGGGGACAGAGATGCCCTTGTCGACCAGCGCCGAGATAACGCCCGAGGCCAACACGTCGGTCAGGCCGACGACAAAATCGGGGCGTTCGTTTGCGGGGCGCTCGGCGATTTGGGCACCGATGCCGTAGCCGTCGGCAGCGGTATTCCATTCGCCGGCGTCGATGACTTCGATCTTGATATCGGGGTGCAGAGCGAGGGCCTTGTGAATGCCAAGCACGCGTAGGGTGAGCTGCATAAATGCTGCTCGGCCGACGACGACAATATGGTGCGCGCCGCGGGCGATGGCGAGTTCGGCAATGATGCGACCCTGGGCCTCGTTGTCGGCCGCTACGTAGTAGCCGGGCTCGGAGCAATGGATGTCCAGGTGGACGATCGGCACGGGCATTTTAGTCATGGCCGGATGCCAGTCGGGGGACGCCATGGGCTGAACCATGACGCCGGACATCTGCGTGCCCATAAAATAGCGCAGGTAATGGTCCTCGAGAATGTCGTCGTTATCGGCGTTGGCGATGAGCAGGTCGTAGCCGTGCTTGCGGGCCTCGTTGTGGGCGCCGCTGGCGATTTGGAGCGAAAAGCCGTGGTCGAGACGGGGAAGCACCAGGCCAAAGGACTTGGTGGCGCCGCCCGCGAGCTGACGGGCGCTTTGGTTGGGCAGGTAGCCCAGGCGATTGATGGTCTCGTTGATGAGCTTGAGGGTCTCGGGGCGTAGCTTTTCGGGATGGTTGAGCGCGTTGGAAACCGTGCCCAACGAAACCCCGGCCTCGCGCGCGACGTCGCTGATTTTTACCTTTGCCATAGCGGCCCCTTTGATGCGTTTCAAGTACAAGCCAGATTGTAGCATCCCAAACCTTCCAAAAAGGGACAGGTTTATTTTGGCAGGTTTTATCTGGGGAAACGCCGTTGCCAGCGCGACCACCACGAAGGGGACAGGCACCTTTGCGGTGGTTTGGACCGGCTGGGCATGTGTGCATCGGGTGGTATCTAAGTTGAGATACCACTTCTGGTATATCAGCTTGCGCTTGCATGAGTACAATACTCGAACGTTATACGTCTCAGCGCCCCCTGTGCGTGGACGTCTTGCAGTCACGCGAACGAAGGGATTTATCCTATGTGCGGAATTGTCGGCTACACCGGCTCTGATATTGCAAAGAACATCCTGGTCACGGGCCTCAAGCGCATGGAGTATCGCGGCTATGACTCCTCGGGCGTCGCGCTCGAGGTAGGCGAGGGCGCCGCGGCGCACCTCGACGTCATCCGCCGCGTGGGCAAGGTCGCGGGCCTGGAGAGCGAGCTTTCCAACATCGACAGCGACGCTACCTGCGGTATCGGCCATACCCGTTGGGCCACCCACGGCAAGCCCTCCGTCGTTAACGCTCACCCCCACACCAGCTGCGACGGTCGTATCGCCATCGTCCACAACGGCATCATCGAGAACTTCGCCGAGCTGCGCGAAGAGCTGGAGGGCCGCGGCCATCACTTTAAGAGCGAGACCGATACCGAGGTCTTCGCGCATCTGATCGAAGAGGCTTATGCCGAGACGCACGACCTGATGGCCTCCGTGCGCGAGGCTTGCACCCACGTGGTCGGTGCCTATGGTCTGGCCGCCGTGTGCGCTGACGAGCCCGGCGTGATCGCCGTGGCCCGCAAGGATTCCCCGATCGTGGTCGGCGCGGGCGAGACCGGCGCCTATGTCGCCTCCGACGTCATCGCGCTCATCGACGCAACCCGCGACGTCGTGGTGCTCGAGGACGGTCAGTTTGCCAAGCTCACGCCCGCAGGCGTCGAGTATACCGACGAGGCCGGCAACGTGATTGAGCCCAAGGTCACCCACATCGACTGGGACCTGGACATGGCAGAAAAGGGCGGTTATCCCGACTTTATGCTCAAGGAAATCCACGAGCAGCCGCGCGTCGTGCGCGACACGCTGGTCGGTCGTATGACGCTGGCCGGCGAGCTCGACATCGACGAGCTGGGCCTTTCGCTCGAGGAGCTCAACGACATCGACCGCGTCTACGTAATCGCCTGCGGCACCAGCTATCACGCCGGCCTAATCGCCAAGAATCTCATTGAGGGCTGGGCTCGCATCCCCACTGAGGTTGAGGCGGCCAGCGAGTTCCGTTATCGCAATCCCATCATTACGCCGACGACGCTTGTCGTTGCCGTGTCCCAGTCGGGCGAGACGGCCGACACTCTCGCCGCCATCCGCGACGCGCGCATCAAGGGCGCCAAGGTCTTCGGCATCACCAACGTGGTGGGCAGCCCCGTGGCGCGTGAGAGCGACGGCGTCATCTACACCAAGGCCAACAAGGAGATCGCGGTCGCCTCGACCAAGAGCTTCATCGGCCAGGTTGTGAGCCTGACGCTTTTGGCCCTGCTGCTGGCGCAGGTCAAGTACCGCCTGACCACCAAACAGGCACGCATGCTGTTCCGCGAGCTTTCCGATACTGCCGAGCAGATCCAGTGGATTTTGGACACGCAGACCGATGCCGTGCATGAGGCTGCCCTGCTGTGCAAGGATGCGCAGTCGGCGCTGTTCGTGGGCCGCGGCATGGGTGCCGCTATTTCCTACGAGGGTGCGCTCAAGCTCAAGGAGGTCAGCTACCTGCACGCCGAGGCCTACGCCGCCGGCGAGATGAAGCACGGCCCCATTGCCCTGATCGACCCGGGCTTCCCTGTCATCGCTGTGGCCACCAAGAGTGCCACCTACGACAAGACCGTGTCGAACCTTATGGAGTGCAAGGCGCGCGGTGCCAAGGTCATCGTCGTTGCCACCGAGGGCGACGAGGAGATCAACAAGATCGCCGACTGCATTATCCGCGTGCCAGCAGTCCGCGACGTGTTCAGCCCCATCACGGCGAGCGTTCCTCTGCAGCTGCTCGCACGCGAGGTCGCCATCCTGCGCGGCTGCGACGTCGACCAGCCCCGAAACCTGGCGAAAAGCGTCACGGTAGAGTAATTGTTGTTCCGCCGTTCTAGTGACCGAGGCCCGGCTCCGTTGCGGCGGAGCCGGGCCTTGTTGCATTTGCCCAGATAAAACCTGCCAAAATGAACCTGTCCCTTTTTGGCAGGTTAGCGGAGCTTGCTGGTCTCGAAGTACTCGGGGAACTGGTCCAGAACCTCGGTTTGGTTGCGGAACATCATGTGCAGGTGCTTGCTGACCAAAAAGCTCGCTTCGATGGGGTCGCGACCGGCGATAGCGCGGCGAATCTGCTTGTGCTCGTTCACGATGTCCTGATTGTCGAGAACCTGCGTGGCAGCGCGCAGCCAGCGGAAGCGCTCCAGGTCGGCATTGGTCTCTTCGAGCCACGACCACACGGTGCTGCGACATGCGATGCTAAAAATCATGTGATGCATGAGGTTATCGCTCAAAAAGAAGCCGATGCGATCCTCATCGGCCATGGCCTTTTCCTGCAGCGCGATGGCGCGGTCGAGCTGCTCGATGCCTGCCGAGGTGGCGCGCGCACAGCACTCCACGATCACCTGCTTTTCCAGATGCTCGCGGATGTAACAGGCACTCTCGGCAAGGGTGAGGTTGATGGGTGAGACGTAGGTGCCACTCTGGGGCACGGTGCGCACCAGGCCTTCCTGCGCCAAGCGAACCAAAGCCTCGCGCACGGGCGTGCGACCCATATCCAGGTCATCGCAAAGTTGCTTGACGCCCAGCTTTTCGCCCGGCTTGTAGTCCAGGTAGACGATTTTGCGTCGAATGGTGTGGTAGGACTGGTCCTGTAGGCTCGTTTCCTGCTCGCCGACGTGCATCGATTCTTCCATAGCGCCTCGCAACTGTTCTATCAAACTCATATGTCAGTTGTTAATTATGCCGCGAATCAGCTCTCCGCGGTGGGTAATTCGGCTGTTGCCTGAGAACTATTGCGGCATCTTAGTCTGTGTTTGCGCAAGGCTGCGCTCAATGTTGCCGTATCATAAGCCGTCGCAAACGTGAAATAGAAAGAAGGAATCCCATATGCAACTGGCAAACATCGTACGCGAGCGCTGGAAAGGCGTCTTGTTCTGCCTGATCATCGCCATTCCCGCGACGTTGCTCGGCAAACAAATTGAGGTGGTCGGCGGTCCGGTATTTGCCATCCTCTTTGGCATGGTCCTGGCGCTCGTCTTTCCCAAGAATCGTCGTGAACAGCTCGCCGCCGGCGTCACCTATACGTCCAAAATAGTCTTGCAGTACGCGGTTATCCTGCTTGGCTTTGGCATGAACCTCTCCCAGATCCTGTCCAAGGGCGCCCAGTCGCTGCCGATTATCGTGGCGACAATCTCGACCTCGCTCGTCATCGCCTTTGTGCTCTGCCGCGTTATGAACGTGCCGGGCAAGATCGCGACGCTTGTGGGTGTGGGTTCGTCGATTTGCGGCGGTTCTGCCATCGCCGCGACCGCACCCGTCATCGATGCCGACGATCGCGAGATTGCCCAGGCTATTTCGGTCATCTTCCTGTTTAACGTTATCGCGGCGCTCGTGTTTCCGACGCTCGGCGGCATGCTCGGGCTGACCAACGAGGGCTTTGGCCTGTTTGCCGGTACCGCCATCAACGACACCTCGTCCGTAACGGCTGCGGCGAGCGCCTGGGACAGCATGCACCCCGGCGCCAATGTGCTCGAGAGCGCCACGGTGGTCAAGCTCACCAGGACGCTGGCCATTATTCCCATCACGTTGGTCCTCGCATGCTGGCAGATGCATCTGGCGCGCAAGGCCGGCGGTGACGCCAAAAGCACGTTCTCGCTTAAACGCGCGTTTCCCATGTTTGTGCTGTTCTTTGTGCTGGCGAGCGTGATCACCACAGCGCTTCAGCTTCCCGCGTCCATCACGGCGCCCATCAAGGAGCTGTCGAAGTTCTTTATCGTGATGGCCATGGCGGCTATTGGTTTTAATACCGATATCGTCGAGCTGGTCAAAAAGGGCGGCAAGCCCATCGCGCTGGGCTTTTGCTGCTGGATTGGCATTGCGTGCATGAGTTTGGGAATGCAGCACGTGCTGGGAATCTGGTAGAGAAGTAGCTTATCTACGTGCTGCGTGCTGGTGAGCGCATTCTCACGGTGGAGCGATAGGAGCTCTTGCGGGTATGGCTTGTCCGCAGGTTTATAAGTCCCGAAGAGCTCTTATCGCCCCGCCAGGATGGCGATGCGGGGCAACACCTATACTCGCAGGACGGCGCTTTCTGCCCTATAGTGTTTGGTGAGCAATATCGTTCAATTTTGAAACACTCGGTCGTGCGACCGCCGGCGGTTGCATGTCGCCACGGACAGGGGCAAATCATGGATAGCGATGTCAAACTGAACATCTTGACCGATGCCCTAGCTGCCGCCGGGGCCTCGGCATTGGCAATCGATGCGCGTGGGGACGTCGCGATCTCGACCATGAATGACGCGGCGCTTGAGCGGGATGTGGCGGTTTTTGTCGCTGAGCGCCTCGACCGTATAGGAGACGGTGCGCGTCTGGTTATGGGGCGTGCGGGTGCGCGCCTGAGCCTGACCGTTCGCCCCATCGACAAAGAGGGCGGGGGCCTTTGGGTCGTCGTGGTCCGCGAGGTGCGCGGTGCCGCGGCGCATGCGGGCATCGAGTGGCTCAACGCCGACGAAGTTGAGGCCCGCTACGAATCGAGCGCGTACGGCATCGTTGAGGGTGCCGCTGCAGTGGCTGCACCGGTTGCCGAGAGCTACGCGCGCGGTGTGCCCCTTATGCTCGAGGGTGAGCTGGGAGTGGGTCAGGTTGAGATCGCCAAGCGCCTCTATCTGGACGGTCCTTTTGCAGATCAGCCCTTTGTTTCCGTCGCGCTCGATGAACTCACCGATCGCGGTTGGCGCCATGTGCTCAAAAGTGCCGAATCGCCGCTGTTCCAAACGGGGCTGACCCTTTGCATTGAGGGCTGGAACGCGGTTGGCCCCCAGCGCCTCCGCGAGCTGGTCTCCACGATGACCGACACCGCGTTGGCGACGCGCTGCCATGTGGTGCTGACGGCGAATGACATGCCGGGCGGCAGCGAAAGTGATCAAGCCGCCTTTGTGACCGAGCGCTTCGCCTGTGCGGTGAGCGTGGCGCCGGCAATCGCCGAGCAGGGAGCCGCGTCGACGAAGGTTGCGCGCTATTTGGAATATCTCGCCGATGCATTTGGGACGGCAGCGCCCGCGCTGTCTGCCGCGGCGATGAAGACGCTCGATGCTTACCGCTGGCCGCGCAACTATCTGCAGCTCCGCGAGGTCTCGGAACGACTGTATATATTGGTGGGGGCGGGCACGGTAGACCGCGCTGTGGCGGAGGAAGTGCTCGCCCAAGAGGACGTGATTAAGACCGCAACCTTTGGCGCCCCGACGCTCGAAAGTGACCTGTATATCCTGCGACCGCTGGCCGATACCGAGCGAGATATCGCGCATCTGGTTGTAGACCACCTCCACGGCAACCGAACCCGTGCGGCGGAGGTGCTGGGCATAAGCCGTACAACGCTGTGGCGCTTGCTGAAGGACGATGACCGTTGGGCGAGGTGCCCGTGACCGCGCGCGACGCGTGTGCTACAGTCCAAAGCGTTATTGTTTCGATTTGGTTACGGCGTGCGAGGGCATATGGCTGAGACTTCAAAACCGAGCCGCAGAAGGCGGAGTGCCGCGCCGGTCAACCGACGCACAACATCGGTGACGTGGGGTAAACACGCCTCGGGGTTTGATGGCTCGTTCAAGCGCACTAAATACGGCTATCCTTCGGCAAGCGCCCGCTTGGCCATGCAGGCAGAGTCCTCGCTATGGGGCCGGAAACGCGTGGTGGGCTCAAAGCTCAAGCACGACGGCACGCTCGGTTACATCAGCCGCGGGGCGGCTCGCCGCAGCGGGCTCAATCCTGCTGGTTGGCATCGTTATGTGCCGATCGTGGCCGTCGTTGCAGTGATCGTCATCGCACTCGCTGCGCTTGGCTACGCCGGCGGTGGCGCCAACTTGGACGCAGTGTTTAAATCGCCCGAGCTCGCGCATGCAGGCACAGAAGTTGTCGAGGGCGCTCAGACCCAGACGGGCGTCGCAGCCCAGCGCGGCATCGTTGCGGCAGCCTCCACCATCGCCGATGCACAAAAGGACGAGGACGAACAAGGCAGCGAAGCCAATGCGAATCAGACGAACGAAACGACGACAGCTCCATCGGCAAGATAAGTTGCGGTGGAATAGCCGGCTAAACCCAGCGCCAGCTCGCAAAGAGTCCATAAAGCAGGCTTATCCCGTAAAGTACAAGTAATAGAACTACCGTTAACAGGTTGGTCAATTGACCGCCGCGGCGCAGAGAGCCTAAAATTTATTCTAACTATAGGGGATTTCTCTCGATGCCGAGCACATCGGTGCGGGTCGCCCCCATAGCCGCTTAGGATGTTGGCGCTGCTCCGGCATTCGAGGCTCGATGTCGGACGTCGATAACGACGGAAAGGAAGGTGACGGGATGCGTAGATCTGCGTTGGGTCGCAAAGCACTTACGGTGCTGGTTTCGACCGCGATGGTTGTTTCGATGATGCCAACGGCGGCTTTGGCCGATGCCGTGGGCGCTGGCGAAACGCCTACAGAGCAATCCCAAGTCAATGGAAGTGAGCCGGGGGGGTGACTCCGAAAAGGTAACCGATGCTGATTCGGTTGATAACGGCACCAGCGAGGGCTCTGCCAACGGGCAGACGGCTGCCGAACAGGGGTCGACTACTCAGGCTGGTGATAATTCGCAGCAGGGGGCTGAGTCCCAAAAACCTGCGACTGCGAATGTCGCCGAGGTCAACGGCAAGAGCTATGCCAGCCTGCAGGAGGCAATTAACGCCGCGTCGCGCAAGGCAACGGTGAAGCTGCTGACCGATACGACGGAGAACGTCACAATCTCCACGAACTATGTCACGCTCGACCTGAATGGCCACACCCTTAACGGCAGCACTGGCGAGCGCAAACCGGCGCTGACGGTCACGGCTCGCGTTACCGTCATGGACAGCAGCGAGACCCATACCGGTACCATCAAGCGTGTGGATACCGCGGAGAACTCTGGCGTCAGCTCCCACTATGTCATCGACATTCAGGGAAAGGGCTGGCTCACCTTCGAGAGCGGCAACGTCACCAACGGCAGCGGCGCTGGTGGAACGAAGGGCGCGTCCCTGGTGCGCGTGGGCGATGACAGCGTCGCCAAGTACCCCGGCCTGAATATCAAGGGCGGCAACTTTACCCAGAATAACTTCATCGTGATTAAGGTCGATCGCGGCGATCTGTTCCTGAACGGCGGTACGCTGAATTCCGCTAACAGCTACGCCATTGAGAACTGGCACAGAGCTACCGTCAAGGGCGGCACGGTCAACGGCAACGTCTCGGCCTGGACGTACAGCGGCGGTTTCAACAGTGACCTGACGATCAGCGGCGGCACCGTCAACGGTAACGTTGAGTCGGTGACTTACGACGGCGCCGAAGGCAAGACGGCGAAGGTGTCCATCACGGGCGGCACCGTCAATGGCACGCTGAACACGGTTGACTACAGCACGGGCACCACTTCCAACGACCCCACAAAGGCGACGATCGAGGTCACGAGCGGTACGTTCAGCACCGATCCGTCCCACTATCTGATCGAAGGCTCTGCGGCTACCCCGAACTGTGACGGCACCTTCGGCGTGGCAAAAGCTTACCTTGCGCAGGTTGGCGAAACCAGCTATTACACCATGGACGAGGCGTTCAAGGCGCAGACCGCAAGCGGCAAGGCCATCACTTTGCTGCGCGATTACACCACGGGCAGCACCTTCAACTCCGGAACCGTTGCTCGCGTGGTTGACCTGAACGGACATACCTGGACGTGCACGGGAACTGACGCGAACTCTGCAGCGTTCGAGATCAATAACCCCAACGCATCGCTTACGGTGAAGAACGGCAAAGTCGTGAGCTCTCAACTGATCGGCTTGATCCCGTCTGCCATGGGCGGCACCATCAAGTACGACAACTCCACCCTTACGTTTGAGGGCGTTGAGGCGTCTACCACCGCTACGAGCGGCATCGAAACGAACGGCAATAACACGAACGACACCGTTGTCCTGAAGAACAGCACGCTCAACGTTCCCAACGGCTTCGGCATTTACTTCCCCAGCAGCGGAACGCTGACCATCGATAATTCCATGATCAATGCGAAGACGATGGGCGCGCAGGTGTGCTCGGGCAGCCTGAACGTTAACGCCGGTAGCGCGATCACCGTGTCGGGCGACCCGGTCGCAAAGACCGAGAACGACGGCGCTATCCAGGACGGCGCGGCAATCTCCGTTGTCAACCGCCCTGGCTACAAGGACCTTGGCAAGGTCGCCATCACCGGTGGCACCTTCACGGCGAAGACTGGTAACGCGGCTCTCAAGGCTTACACCTGGGATTCTTCGACGATGCAGGAGTCGGCTTTCGACAACTCTGCTAATACGGTTGGCGTTTCCGGCGGCACGTTCTCCGCTAAGGTTCCCACTGAGTACTGCGCCGAGGGCCTTACCTGCATCAGGAACAGCGACGGCACCTATGGCGTTGCCGCTGCTGCCCAAATCGGTGACAAGAACTATGCATCCGTCCAGGCCGCTATCGATGCTGCCAATGAAGGCGATACGGTCAAACTGCTGGCGGACGCCACCGAGGACGTGACGGTCGCCGAGGGCAAGAACCTCACGCTCGACCTCAACGGCTTTAAGCTCACCAACGTCAAGGATCACACCATCACCAACAACGGCACGCTGACCGTCACTGACTCCAGCGAGGCCAAGACCGGCACGGTGGACAACCTGACGCACGGCAAGGGCGCCTTGGTCAATGCTGGCACGGCGACGCTTGAGGGCGGCACCTTCGAGCGTAGCAACGAGGCAGGCAAGCTTGATCCCTATTCGAACGGCGGCAACAGCTGGTATACAGTTCAGAACAAGGGAACTATGACCATCAAGGACGGGACCACCGTCAAGAACGATGGCGGCTTCTCGAGCAACCTTTGCAACGCCGATGACACTAACGCTAAGCTTGTCATCAACGGCGGTACCTTCGCCGGCGGCATCAACGCGGTGAAGAACGGGTCGAATACAAAGCTCGAGATTACCGGCGGCACGTTCTCCAACGCGAGCCAGTATGTCGTCATGAACTGGAGCGACGCGACCATCTCTGGCGGTACCTTCACCGCCGAAGGCACGGCGCCTTTCGTTCTGTTCACCTCTTCTTACGGCAACGACAAAGATAGCCTCAAGGTTACCGGGGGAACCTTCTCCGGCACCGCGTCGATGATCCACAACTACTACGATAAGGACAATCGCGGCAACGCAGCTGTCTCCGGCGGCACTTTTTCCGCTGAGGTTCCTGCCGATTGCTGCGCTAAGGACTTTATCTGCGTCAAGAACAGCAACGGCACTTATGGCGTTGCTCAGCAGGGCGAAGTGGTCAAGCCTAGCGAAGAGAATAAGAACTCTGGTTCTGTCGCCACTAATGGTGTGACCGTTGAACAGGACGAGCAGAAGAAGGTTGCCCAGACCGCTGCTGAGGCTGCTGCTTCGGTGAAGGACGCCACGGTTGACGAGACTAAGAACGAAGCCAAGATCGGTGACGTGACGGTCGACACGAGTGCCGAGGGCAAGGCCGAAGAGGTCAAGATAGTCACCGAGGCGGCCAAGGAGGACAACAACTCCGTTAGCGTCCGGCTGGTTGTCAAGGCTGATCAGAATGTGGCCGCCAATAGTCAGATCGTCGATACTGCCAAGAACGCCACGGTTGTTCCGTTTGAGCTCTCCGTCGATATGGTGACCGAGGTTAAGGGCGCCGATAACCAGGTTGTCGCAACTGCTTCGGTTCCTGTTAAGGAGACCACTGAACCCATTACGGTGACAATTAAGGTCAATCCTCAGTCCATCGCTGGCAAGAATGTCATGGTCGCCCGCGTTCACGACGGAAAGCTCGAACTCATCGAGCCTTCCAAGCTGAACCCTCAGAAGGGCGAGGTTACTTTCGAGACTGCCAAGTTCTCTGATTACGCGGTCGTTGCAAGCGAGATGAATAAGTCTTATAAGCTTGAGGACTACACCGACGCCACCGGTACCAGGAAGACTATCAACAACGCTGAGTTCAACGTTAGCTCCGATTACGCTTTTGCTGGCTGGTACAAGGATCCTGAGTTCACTGAGCCCTATGAGACATCTGACGTTAGTGGCGATGCCTATCCCATGTTTGTGAAGATCGGCGAATATATCCAGTATATGGGCGGCTCCCTGCGCATGGATGGCCCCGCGGCATCCGAGTCTACGTCACTCCGCTTTGGATACATCACCTCGGTGCCCGATGGCGCTAAGTACATCGATAGCTGGTGGACTTGGAACGACGGCCTTACCGAGCAGGAACCTGTGCATGCAGCGAATCGCGTTTTGTTTAGCGGAGGCGCTGCCCTGGCGAATCTCGTTGTTACAACTCTTAAAGCTGAGTACTACACGACGACCTTCCATGTGACTGAACACCTCAAATACCAGACAGTTGATGGTACGACGGTGGAGGTTGCTGAGACTGCGTCGCATCAACATTCGGCTAAGACCGTTGCCAAGGCGGTTTTGGATAATCCGGGAGCATCTCCTGAAGAACTGGAATATGCTCAGCAGATTTTAGAAACCATTGGAAAGGAGTAAATGAATGGAAAAATACACCGAGCCCGAGCTGACCGTTATCGCGGTTGATGCTGAGGACGTTGTAAGGACCTCAAATGTCCCCACTGGTCCTGGCGATAATAACGGTACGTACCATCCGGGTAACTAATTAACGGATCGTTGTTATCTCAAACGGAGGGGGTCGCTCTGCGCGGCCCCCTCTTCTAATAAAGAACGGACTGAATGGTGAAGATGGCAAACACGAACAGCGTCGGGAGCCATATGGCGCAACGGCCTTCCCAAAAAAAGAAAATCATCTGGGCTGTCGTTGCCGCGGCGATTGTTCTCCTTGTGGCAATCATCGCGATTGCTATGAGCCACGGGGGCGAGGATTCTAAGAATAAGACCGCTGGGAACATCGAAACCGTTGCCGAACAATCGGAAAACGTTGCTTCAACAGACAAGGATGATGAGACAAATAACGATACGGCCGATTCATCTAACGGTTCCGAAACCGCTGATGCCAATAGGGTGGCGAAGAGGGCAGATGAGTCCGGCGGTAAAGCAGATAACAATGCGTCCTATAGCGGTGGAAATAGCTCGAATAATAATGTCCAGGATTCTTCGAATCAAGATGGGCCAAGTGACAATACCGATTCTGTCGGCGAAGATCAGCCCGGTGAAGTTACGGAACCCGACGGCTCTAAGTGGACGGGCTATTACAAGTAGATGGGGTCTGTGTTGGAATCGCACCGCGCTGTTCGAGCGAATTCTGAATTTGGTGATGAAGCAAGCCCGTTTTGTATATGCATTGCCGATCTTGTTGTGAGGGCCCATCCTCTGCATGCACAGATCGCATGGCTTTGCCGAGATTACATCGCTTGTGATGCTGGCACTGAAGTTCGTGTCGATTTTGAAGTGAGAGTCACGCGGGCCGATATCGAGGCTGAACGAGCGGTGGCCACCGAAGGCACGGACTGGACCGATGCTTACTTGGAGACATTGTCGGTGCAGCGTGCGATTGCGAATCGCCTGCCCGAGCGGCACCGGCTGTTGGTCCATGGAGCGGTTATCGAGTTTGAGGGGCGTGCCTATCTGTTTACCGCGCCGAGCGGTACGGGCAAGTCGACCCATATTCGCCTGTGGCGCCAGTACCTGGGCGATGCCGTGCGGGTGATAAACGGGGACAAGCCGTTTGTCCGCATTCCGGAGTGTCACGAAGAGCTGCCAGTGGTTTACGGCACGCCGTGGGCCGGCAAAGAGGGCTGGCAATGCAATGATTCTGCCCCGCTCGCCGGCATCGTGCTGCTGTCCCGCAGCGATCCGGGTTCATCTTCCATTCGCTTGGCGAGCGCGGCGCTCAATCTCGATAAGATAATGCGGCAGGTTTACTTTCCACCGGATGCTGGCGCTGCAATGCTCACGCTCGACCTCTTGGATGCCATGCTCGCGCGCGTTCCAGTGTATGAGCTTGCGTGCGACATGTCCGAGGATGCCGTTCGCGCGAGCTTTGAGGGCTTGACCGGTCTGGATTACCATAATTATGTAAGGAGTGCCTCGCATGAGGATTAAGCAGGGATTTGTTATGCGCGACGTTGCCGGGCAGGCCGTCGCCATCGCCACGGGCGAGGCCAGCAAGTCGTTCCATGGCATGGTGAAGCTCAACGGCACGGGCGCCGATATCTGGCGCGGCGTGGAAGAAGGGCTTGACGAGGCGGCGATTGCCGAACGCATCGCAGCAAAGTATGAAGTCGATCCCGGACGCGCGTGCGAGGACGTGGGTGCGTTTATTGCGCGCATGCGTGAAGCCGGGCTCGTGGAAGGCTAGTTCTACGTGGCATCTGCACTCGACAACCAATCGCTTTATCTCCTGCACCTGCTCTCTTGCGCGCTGCGCGGAGAGGCACCGGCCTCGTTGCCGACGGGGGTGACGTGGGATGGCCTCTTTGCCCTTGCGTGCTGGAACTCGGTGACGACGACCTGCGCGTTCGCGGTCGCTTCCTCCCCCGAGGCGGACTCGACCGAGCGGATACGCTGGCAGACGGAGGTCGACCAAAACCTCATGCGCCATGTGGTCTTTGACATGGAGCGCGAGGCGGTCTTTGCCGATATGGACGAGGCCGGGCTCGCGCACCTGCCACTCAAGGGTGTGGTGACGTCGCGTGCCTATCCGCGTCCCGAAATGCGCTGGATGTGTGACAACGACTTTCTATTTGGACATATTCGCGAGGACGGTTCGGTGACTGCGGCGACCGAGGCCGATGCCCGCGAGCTGCGACGCATTATGGAGGGCCAAGGGTTTACGACAGCCCACTTTGGCACGGGCAACCACGACTCGTACGAGAAGGCCCCGTTTCTTAACTTTGAGCCGCACCGCGTCCTCGCCAACCCCGAGGTTGCGTGGTGGAAGTACTACGCAGATCCATGGGCAAAGGCGCGGCGCGTCAAGGGCGCATCGGGACTTGCTTACGAGTTTGCACGCGAGGACGCGTATCTCTTTCACATCGCGCATATGTTCAAGCATTACTCGGCATCGGGCCACGGTGTGCGAGGGCTTGCCGATGAGTGGGCGCTCGTGCGTGCTTGGGGCGGCTCGATGGACCGCTCATATCTGGATGCCGAGCTGCAGAAGCTGGGAATGGCCGGCTTTGAGGCCGACTTACGCCGCGTTGCCCAGGCTGTGGTGGAAAAGGATGTCTGCGGCCGCGCGCTTGCCGGCGAAGGCGCGGCATTGACGCCGGATGTGGAGCGGATGCTCTCCTATATGCTTGGTAGCGGCACGTACGGCACGGTTGCCAACAACGTGCGGAACCAGCTCGAGGAGGAGGCGGCCGAGGGCGGAAAGAAGGGCTTCCGTGCCCGTTATCTGCTCAAGCGTGCCTTTCCGTCGCTCAAGAAACTCCAGCAGGGATACCCTGTGCTCAAGCGTGCGCCGTGGCTCTTACCCGGGGTGTATGCGTACCGCCTGGTGGTAAAGCCGTTTACACGGACGGCGCGACTGCGCACGGAGCTCTCGGCCGTGATGCACGAGGGTGATGAATAGCATGGGCAGTCGTTTGAAGGAAGATTCGCCCAACGCTGTCGCATGTGCCAACGCCAGTGTCCAAGCTGCTGGCGATACGTCCTGCGGGATCGATACCGTGCTGGCACGCGACGGCGTGTGGGTGAGCACGACGGCGGGTGTGAGCATGTGGCCCATGCTGCGCGATCGCCGGGATACGATTGTCGTGCGGCCGTGCGAGGGGCGACTGCGCCCGCTCGATGTGGCGCTGTATCGGCGCGGCGACGCCTACATTCTCCATCGAGTGATCGAGGTCGTCGACGGGGGTTATCGGATCCTGGGCGATAACTGCCTCGAGATCGAGGATGTTCCCGAGGCGGCCGTTCTGGGCAGGCTCGAGGAATTTTGGCGCGGTGACAGGCATTGCGATCCGCATAGTCGTGGCTGGCTCGCCTATGCGCGCGTTTGGCTGGTGACCTGGCCTGTACGCTGCGGACTTAAGCGCGCAAAGGCTGCGTTGGGACGCGCTGCCCGAAAGGCGGGACTCAGGTGAGAGACCTTCGTTGGGTGATCTCTGTCTGCGGACACGAGGTTCGGTTGGTGTGGGCGCTCTGTGCCACGCGCTGCGTCTCGGCGTTGATCGCTGTGGGATATGCGCTGCTCATGCAGTGGGCGGTCGATGCCGCCGTCGCGCACGACTCGGCTACATTCTGGCCGGCACTCGCTCTGTTTGCGGCTGCGCTTTTGGCACAGGTGGTGCTTTCGGCGGCATCGAGATGGCTCTCGGAATCTGCGCAGGCGCGCATGGAGAACGCACTGCGTGCCCGTGCGGCCGGCGCCGTGATGAGTGCCGGGCGCTTGCCGGAAGGGCGGGCTTCGGGCGAGGTGGCGAGCGTGCTCACCTCGGATGTCTCGTGCGTTGCCGAGTCTGTGGTGTCAATTGTGCCCGAGGCCGCCTCTATGCTGGTGCGCGCTGCAGCTGCGCTGGTCTTGATGTTTGCGGTAGCACCCGCGCTCGCCGCGCTCTTTGTCGTTGCGGGCGCGCTGGGTGTGGCGGGCTCTCTTGTTATGCGCCGCTGGCTTAAGGGCTTGCATGCCACCGCGCAGGCGGCCGAGGGTTCCATGCGCGCACGGCTGCAGGAGACGCTTGAGAGCTTGGTGGTGATTCGCTCCTTTGGTGCTGCCGGGCGCGTCATGGAGGGGCTCGCCGGCCTTATGGACGAGCAGCTTGCCGCGCGCGAGAGGCGCGCCGGTGGCAAAGCGGCGTCTGGCGCCGTCTTTAACCTGGCCATGCAGCTGAGCTATCTTGCTGGTTTTGGCTATGGCTGCTGGGGCATCCTAACTGGCCGGGTGAGCTACGGCACCCTGATGGCGCTTGTGCAGCTTGTGGGACAGGTGCGTGCTCCGTTTACAAGCCTCTCGGGCCTCTTTCCGCAGTCCGCGGCGATGTCTGCCAGCTGCGAGCGGCTGCGTGCCGTGGAGCCGGCCGTCCGCGGCGAGCGTAGGCCTGCCTGCGGCACATCGTTTGCTGCCCTGCGGTTTCGTGGTGTGTGCTTTGGTTATGCGGACGGTCCGCGCGTACTCGATGGCCTTGATGTCGAGGTCCGCGCGGGCGAGTTTATCGCCGTGACGGGGCCCTCGGGCGTGGGCAAGTCCACGACGCTCATGCTCGCGCTTGGTATGGAAGACCCCGGTGAAGGCGCGGTCGAGGTGGAGTTCGCGGGCCCCGGCGGCAGGGGCACTGCCGTAGAGGCGATTGACGCCGCCGACCTCGCGCCCGGGACGTTCGCCTACGTGCCACAAGGCAACATGCTTATGAGCGGCACCGTTCGCGATGCCGTCACACTGGCGGATTGTGGCGGGGAAGGGGATTCTGCGCTTGACGAGTCTCTTTACGCCGCCTGTGCGCTCGAGTTTGTGGGTGCTCTGCCCCAAGGTGTGGATACGCCGCTGGGTGAGCACGGCAGCGGTCTTTCCGAGGGCCAGATGCAACGACTTGCCGTGGCCCGCGCCGTATACTCTGGCGCCCCGGTGCTGTTGCTCGACGAATGCACTTCGGCGCTCGACGAGGCGACCGAGCGCGAGATGCTCGATCGCCTGCGGGCGCTCGGCCGTACGGTGATCATCGTCACTCATCGCCCCGCTGCTTTGAGCGTTTGTGACCGAACGATTAGTCTAGGTTGATGCCGTGTGGAAATCAGGAGCCGGCTCCCGCTCCGTTGACGAGCGAGGGGGGTAGCTAAATAGCCCCGTCCCAAATTAGCTACCCCTGCTGACGCTCCTGTACTACTTCACGTACACCACGTTGTCACGGCGCGGCTTTGCCTCGGGTAGCGTGTCCTCGGCGTAGCCAAGAATGCAGTTACCGACACCGCGCAGGCTGCCGTCGGCGGGCAGGCCCCAGCTGGCCAGCAGCTCCAGGCCCTCGGGCGAGTCAAAGAGCTCATGCGCGCGGTGAATCCAGCACGAATCGACACCCAGTGCATAGGCGGCGTTGAGCAAGTTGCCCATGGCGAGCGAGCCGTCTTCCAGATGTGTGGGCACGCTGCGGTCAACCAGCACCACCACAACGGTCTTGGCGCCATAGAAGGGGTCGCCGTTGCTGCCCATGACCTGGGCGTTGAGCTGTGAGAGACGCTCGACGGTTGCGGGGTCGGTGACGGCGACAAACGTCACCGGCTGGCGGCCCATGCCGCTCGGTGCATATTGGCCGGCTTCGATAATACGTGCAAGCTTTTCGGCCTCGACGGGACGATCGCTGTAGTTGCGGCAGCTGCGGCGGTGAATGAGTGCTTCGATAGTCTCCATGGTGTCTCCTTGCGGTGGCGTTGCAGATGCCCCGTTCATACCCGTCGGGCTTAAACGATAGACGGTCAATTGCCCGGCCGAAAGGATAGATTCCAATTGGGAAAGTAGGTTTGCATAAAAGTACCTTCAGAATGTGACAAACAAATGGGATGGTTAAACGTTTTATCCCGTCTACCCTGCGGTTTTTTACCACTTGCCTAAATGACGAACGCATAACCTTCGATAAAGGTTTTACTAAAGGAGTACCAACGTTTATCAATGCGCCGTGGTGGCGCCGGGCCAGGAGGTAACATCATGTTCCAGGCTGGAGATGTCGTCGAGACCGACTTCGAAGGATTTCTGAAGCTGCTGCGTTCCAAGACGCGCGCTTTCGTGTCGATCAACGACCACGAGTACTACATCACGCACACCGATGGCTATTGGCGTGTTCAGGATTGCGAGGCCCTCAACGACAAGGGCCACTTTACTGACTGCTCCGAGCTGGTCAACACGGTCTGCGAGGTCGTCGAGCTGCCGTGGATTGCCGGCAAGAGCCTGCATGACAGCTTCTCGGGCGCTACGGTCTATGAGGCCGTCGCCGCTTAACAGGCAATAAAACCCGATTTTCACGTGACCGCTGGCGCCGCCCCCGCGCCGGCGGTCTTTTTCTGCCGATAGGCCATAAAAATGCACGCATTTGCGGAGAGCCTGTTGACGATAGTCAAAACTCGGACTAATCTAGAGACACATAATTGGTCAAAAATCGGACAATTGAATGGTGGGATAGATGAATAGTGCGGTTACACTGGTCGACTTCGACCGGTTGCTCAATGGACTCGACCATATCTATTCGGAGTTCTCGCGCGCCTGCGGTCTTTCGGACTGCGCTTACTGGATGCTCGTCGATACCAGCACGGCGGGCGGCAGTATTGCCGTAAGCCGTCTGACAAGCGAATGGTTCTACAGCAAGCAGACCATCAACTCGGCAATTAAAACCTTGACGGCGCGGGGTTTCGCCACGCTGGAGTTTGCCGAAGGCAGTCGCAAGAACAAGGTTGTGAGCCTGACCGAAGAGGGCAGGCGATTTGCCGAGCGTTATGCGCTGCCGGCACTCAAGGCCGAGCAGCGAGCCTTTGGCGCGCTTGAGCCGTGTGAGCAACGCGAGATTATGCGCTTGATCGGCAAATTTTCTCAGGTGCTCGGTGACGAGTGCGAGACATTTAAGCGGCAGGTGGCAGCTGAAAGTCAGATGCAAGATCGACGTGAGGGGGAGTCGTGCGACTGCTAATGAGGTTTTTGAAGCCCTATCGAGGGCTTGTCGCAGTGACGCTGCTGGTGCTGCTGGTGGATAACGTCGGTACGCTGCTGGTTCCCACGATGCTGGCGAACATGGTCAACACCGGTATTACCACGGGCGATGTCGACTACATTTTACGCAACGGCCTATACATGTTTATCGCGACCAGCATGGCTAGCGGCGGCACGGTGCTGGGCTGCTATCTTTCGGCGCGCCTGGCCGCCAACGTGGCCTGCGATATCCGCAATGCCGTGTACGACAAATCGCTCGAGCTCGCGGCCAGCGATTTTGAGCGATTTGGCACGGGATCGATGATCACACGCTCACTCAACGACATCAACGCGATTCAGCAGGCTATCCTGCAGACGATTCAGTTGGTGCTGCCGGTGCCGTTCTTGGCCGTCGCGGGCATCATTTTTGCTTGGTTCATCGATCCCGCCATGGGAACGCTGCTGGGCGTGGTGGTTGCGATCGTGCTGGTGGCGGCGGTCTTTACGGTGGCTAACGCCGCGCCGATTTTTATGCGCCTTCAGAGCTTTATCGACCGCATGAACGTGGTGCTGCGCGAGAACATCGTGGGCGTTCGCGTCATCCGCGCTTTCAATAAGGAGCGCCACGAGGAGCAGCGCCTGGACGAGGTGTTTAGCGATTACGCGGACAACGCCATCAAGGTCAACCACCTGTTTGTGGGGCTCGACAGCTCCAGCTTCTTTTTGATGAACATCGCCGAGGTGGCGGTGCTGTGGGTGGGTGGCAACCGCGTGGGCGCCCATGCGATGCAGATCGCGAGCATCTCGGCGGTGCTGGAGTACGCGATCCTGATCCTGTTCTTTGTGATGATGGCCCAGATGGTGGTGCTGACGCTTCCTCGTGCCGCTGCGTGTCTGAACCGCGCGCAGCAGGTGCTGGAGATTGAGCCGAGCATCGTCGATGGTGAGGGTACGCTCGACGCGGGAACGTCCGACTCAAAGGACGGAACCGGCGCGGTTGCCATGTTCGACCATATGTCGTTTCGTTTTGACGACGCCGACGAGGACACGCTGTGCGATCTGAACTTTACCTGTCGCCGCGGTCAGACGACCGCGATCGTCGGCTCGACGGGCTCGGGCAAGTCGACGGTGGCCAAGCTCCTGCTGCGCTTCCACGATGCCACCAAGGGCGCCATTCGCCTGGACGGCGTTGATCTGCGCGACCTTTCGCAAGACGAGATTCGCGGGCATATCGCTTACGTGCCGCAGAAGGCGTGGCTGTTCTCGGGTACCGTGGCAAGCAACCTGCGCTTTGGCAACGAAGACGCGACTGAGGCTGACATGCTTCATGCGCTCCAGGTTGCCCAGAGCACCTTTGTGCTCGATCAGCCGCAGGGGCTCGATACCCCGGTGGCGCAGGGCGGCACGAACTTTTCGGGCGGTCAGCGCCAGCGTCTGGCCATCGCCCGTGCGCTCATGAAGCATGCCGAGCTATATATCTTCGATGACAGTTTTTCGGCCCTGGACTTTAAGACCGATGCTGCCCTGCGCCATGCGTTGCAAGACGAGACGCGTGACGCTGCGGTGCTCATCGTCGCGCAGCGCATCTCGACGATCTTGCACGCCGACCAGATCGTCGTGCTCAAGGATGGCGAGGTTGTGGGCTTGGGCACGCATAGCGAGCTTATGGAAACCTGCGAGGTGTACCGCGCCATCGCGGAATCGCAGATGAAGGGAGGTGAGTAGCATGACCGAGGAGCTCAAGAAGCAGGGCGGCGTTGATGACGCCGCTGCCGCGGGACTGGTCGAGGAAACGGCTGCCGTGGCACCCGAGCTGGATGACGCCGCCAAGCGCGAGGCTCGCCGCCAAGCGCTCTACGAGGAAAACGAACGTGCCGAGGACGAGCGCGCCCGCGCCGAGGCAGAGCGTATGCGCGACGTGGACGACGAAGACGAGGACGAGACGCCTCGGGATACCTGGGCGACGGTGCGCCGCCTGTGGAGTGAGGCTGCCGGCGACCATTGGCGCTTCTATATCGTGTTCGCGAGCATTGTGTTCTATGTCATCTTTAACACCGCCGCGCCGGCATATAGCGCCCGCGTGATCGATGAGCTGTGGGGCCACATTCAGGTGGCGTTTGCCAACGACACCACTTTCAGCATCACCTGGGAGAACTGCGGCAAGACCATTTTCGTCTACTTTATGATCTGGACGGCCGCTGCTTCGTTCTACGCGCTCCAGAGCTTTTTGATGTCGAGCGTGGCCGAACGCCTCAACCTGCGCCTGCGCAACCGCATCGCGCAAAAGCTCAACCGTCTGCCGCTCGCCTATTTTGACGCGCATCGTCCCGGCGAGGTCGTCAGCCGCGCGACCAACGACCTGGACAAGATGTCCGAGAGCATGCAGCGCGGATTGCTGCAGCTGCTGGTGTCGATCGGTACCGTGGTGGGCGCCGTGAGCGTGATGTTCGTGTTTAGCGTGCCACTTACGCTGGTCTTTTTGTTCTTTACGGCGTTGTCGCTGCTGGTGACCAAGGTGGTCTCGCGCCGCACGCACGATGTGACGGGCGAGCGCCAGGAGTGGGTGTCAAAGATTACGAGCGCGGTTGAGGAGGGCTACTCGGGCCGTCTGGTGATTCGCGCGTTCAACCGTGAGCGCCAGAGTTCTGCCGAGGTGCACCAGGCTTCGGGCGAGCTGGCACGCGTGAGTGCCAAGGCCGACTTTATGATTAACGCCGTCGGCCCCGCGGTGCGCTTTATTGGTCGCCTAGCGCAGATCGTGATCGCGCTCGTGGGCTGCAGCATGCTGGTCGCCGGTCACATGACCGTCGGCGTGTTCCAGGCGTTCTTCCAGTTTATCTACGAGGCGTCCGAACCCATGACGCAGCTGTCGTTCACTTTCAACTCGCTGCAGAGCGCGCTGGCGAGTGCGGAGCGCGTGTTCGACCTGCTCGATGAGCCCGAGATGGAGGCCGATTCGCTGCCGGATGAGGCCGCCAAGCTGCCGGGTCGCGTGGAGGGCCGCGTCTCCTTTGAGCACGTGCGCTTTGGCTATGCGCCCGATAAGCCGCTCATGCGCGACGTGTCGTTTACCGCCGCGCCGGGCCAGAAGATTGCCGTGGTGGGAACCACGGGCGCAGGCAAGACGACGCTCATCAACCTGCTCATGCGCTTTTACGAGATCGACGGCGGCCGCATTACGCTTGACGGTGTGGATACGCGCCTCATGGACCGCGGCGAGCTACGGCAGCAGTTTGGCATGGTGCTGCAGGACGCCTGGCTGTTCGACGGCACGATTGCCGAGAACATCGCCTATGGCTGTCCCGAGGCGACGCGCGAGGAGATCGTGGCGGCTGCGCGCGCCGCGCAGGTCGACTTCTTCGTGCGCACCATGCCGCAGGGTTACGACACGCGCGTGGCCAACGATGCCGAAAGCATCAGCCAGGGCCAGCGCCAGCTGTTGACCATCGCACGCGTGCTTCTCAACAACCCGGCGATTCTCATCCTGGACGAGGCGACGTCGAGCGTGGACACGCGTACCGAGCTTGCCATCGGCCGCGCCATGGACGCGCTCATGCGCGGGCGCACCAGCTTTGTGATCGCGCATCGCCTGTCGACGATCGTGGACGCCGACCTGATCTTGGTCATGGACCACGGCAACATCATCGAGCAAGGCACGCATAAGGAACTGCTGGCTGCCGAGGGTGCCTATGCCGACCTCTACTTAAGCCAGTTCGCCTAATGTGACAAAGGGACAGTCCCTTTGTCACATTGGAAACAAGGCGCGCCGGGGATGGATTCCCTGGCGCGCCTTCCTGCGTTGATACCGTTTTGAGCCGTTCAGCCCTAGCGCTCGTCCACGAGCTTGGCGACGAGGGCCTTGAGCTCCGCCACCTCTCGCTCGAGTTCCTTGACGCGGCGAGCGTTTTCGGTGATGCCCTGGCGGTTGAGGGCACTCTGCTCGGCGGCATCGTCGGGCATGTACTCGCGATGCTGTTTGGCGTCGAAGTTCTCCTCGAACACGCGGCAGCCGTTGCGCTTGATGATGCGCCCGGGCACGCCCACGACGGTGCAGTTATCGGGCACGTCTTTGACGACGACAGAGTTGCCGCCGATCTTGACGTTGTTGCCGATGCGGATGTTGCCGAGCACCTTGGCGCCCGTGCCCACGGTGACGTTATTGCCGAGCGTTGGGTGGCGTTTGCCGGTCTCGTTGCCGGTGCCGCCGAGCGTGACGCCCTGATAGAGCACGCAGTTGTCGCCCACAATGGTGGTCTCGCCGATGACGACGCCCATGGCGTGGTCGATAAAGAAGTGCTTGCCAATCTGCGCGGCAGGGTGAATCTCGACGCCGGTGATGTGGCGGGTGATTTGCGAGAGCACACGGGCGAGCGAGCGATGGCCATGCTCCCAGAGCCAGTGCTCGGGCACGTGGTTCCACTTGGCGTGCAGGCCGGGATAGGAAAAGAAGATGACCAGACCGTTTTGCGCAGCGGGGTCCTGCGCCTGGACAGTCTTGATGTCCTCGCGAATGGTATTGATAAAGCTCACCGGCCGCCCTCCCTTAGCGCCATGGCAATGCGATTCAATAAAGTATAGCGATTCGCTAGGGATTAGGAAGGACAATCTTGGCGGCATTGCGCGACAGGTGTCAGTTATGCAAACTTGCTGGTAATGGAGTCATGCTTTTGTGGGGTTGCGCACGAGGGGACGCCGCAACCGTATACTGGTCAACTTGGACGTATCCGCGCCCACAACTGAGAGGTTTTACTTCATGGGTTTCATTAATTTTATCGCTGAGCTGCTCAAAGACCCGCGCACCGCGATTGCCAGCTGGATCGCCGCCGGCCCGCTTATGGCCTACGGCTGCGTGTTCCTGATTATCTTCATTGAGACAGGCGTGGTGTTCTTCCCGTTCCTTCCTGGCGATTCACTGCTGTTTGCTTCGGGCTTCTTTGCCCACAACGGTGGTTTTAACATCGTGGCACTGCTGGCCGTCGCATGGGCTGCTGCCATCCTGGGTGACCAGTGCAACTTTATGATCGGTCACTTCTTTGGCCGCAAGATCATCGCTTCGGGCAAGGTCAAGGCCATGACGCCCGAGCGCATCAAAAAGTCCGAGGACTTCTTGGACAAGTGGGGTCACCTGGCCATCTTCCTGGGTCGCTTCTTCCCGTTTATCCGCACCTTTGTGCCCTTTATCGCTGGCATGGGCGGCATGCACTGGCGCAACTTTGTCGTCTTTAACGTGCTGGGCGGCATTACCTGGTCAACGCTCTTTACGCTGCTGGGCTACTTCTTTGGCGGCATTCCCTTTGTGCAGGAGCACTTTGAGCTGCTGATTATCGGCATCGTTGCCGTGTCGATCATCCCGACCGTGGTCGGTCTGGTTAAGGCCAAGCTGGGTAAATAGAACGCCTAGCTCGAGCCAGCGCGCAAACCGTGCAGCTGAGGTCCGTCCCCGTTTACGGTGGCGGGCCTCTTCAGCTTCGGTCAAATGAAAATACTTTACTTAGTTAAAGAAAAACGTTTTATCCGACGCGCGTGCGGAGTACAATCTCGTGCATGCGAATCGACGTGCCATCGGCTTTGATGCTGTTCGCGTGTCCCGTCCGGCTCTACGCTCCGGGCGTGCGACGTTGCGACGCGGTCGGCCTCGGTCCTTGTGTGCGGGTTCGCGAGTATGCAACTGTGTATGTAAGGAGCGACATATGACTGTCGAGAAGAAGGATGTCGATTGGGGTAGCCTCGGCTTTGGCTACATGAAGACCGATTACAGCTACGAGGCTCATTGGAAGGATGGCGAGTGGGACGAGGGCGGCCTGACCACCGATCACACCCTGCACGTCTCCGAGTGCGGCGGCATCTTCCATTACTGCCAGGAGGTCTTTGAGGGCCTGAAGGCCTACACCGCCGAGGACGGCAGCATCGTCTGCTTCCGCCCCGACATGAACGCTGAGCGTATGTATAACTCTGCCCAGCGCCTCGAGATGCCCCCGTTTCCCAAGGACAAGTTCGTTGAGGCCGTCAAGCAGGTCGTTTCTGCCAACGCCGCCTGGGTTCCGCCCTTCGGTTCCGGCGCGACCCTGTACGTGCGTCCGTTTATGATCGGCTCCGGTGACGTGATCGGCGTGGCTCCCGCTCCTGAGTACACGTTCCGCATTCTCGTGACCCCGGTCGGTCCGTACTTTAAGGGTGGCCTCAAGCCCGTCAAGCTGCGCGTTTCCGAGTATGACCGTGCAGCACCGCATGGCACCGGCAACATCAAGGCCGGCCTGAACTACGCCATGTCCCTCAAGCCCACGATGGAGGCTCACCGCGAGGGCTATGCCGAGAACCTGTATCTCGATTCCGAGTCCCGCACCTATGTCGAGGAGACCGGTGGCGCTAACGTCCTGTTCGTGAAGGAGGACGGCACCCTCGTCGTTCCGCAGTCCCACACCGACTCCATTCTGCCTTCCATCACCCGCCGTTCGCTCGTTCAGGTTGCTCAGGACCTGGGCATGACCGTTGACCAGCGTCCCGTCGAGTGGGCCGAGGTCAAGGCCGGTACCTTTGTCGAGTGCGGCCTGTGCGGCACCGCTGCCGTTATCTCCCCGGTTGGCGAGATCGACAACAAGGTTTACGGCGCCGACGAGACCGTGACCTTCCCGGCTGGCTACACCGAGATCGGCCCTGTGATGAAGAAGCTCCGCGAGACCCTGACTGGCATCCAGTCCGGTGCTGTCGAGGATAAGCACAACTGGGTTTACACCGTCGCGTAAGCTGTCTTAGCTGTCCGGCCCGAGGGCGACCTTCCTTTCCGGCGCGTCCTCGGACATGAAAGAACCTCCGCTGCGCACTTCGTGCGGCGGAGGTTCTTTCGTCCTGCGGAGTGCGCCGGAAAGGAAGGTCGCCCTTTTGTTTTGCTTCGCGCCATGTGGGGGCGGTGGCGACGTGCATTTTTGCGAGTATTCTGCAATCGAAGGCCCCTGCATACCGGCTTCGGGCAAAAAATCGGGAGTTCTCGATGTTTTCTACGAATAATGGGCGGGGTTATGGGCTGACAGCGTTTGATTTGCAGGGATATTCGCGGTCTTTGGCATTTATCATGGCGCCCGAAGCTCTTGATTATGTTGAATACTCCTAAAAATGCACGGCGCTTAGAGGGGGACCTTCGCGAAAAAGGAAACCGCCCCGTCGAAGTATGCATTCGACGGGGCGGTTTATGCATTTGGTCGATTAAGGATGCGCTGCCAAACTACTAGAACTTGACGGTCGGGGCCTGGCGGGCTGCTTCGGCGGCCTCGAAGCCCTGGCGCTCCTTAAACTGGAAGATGCCGGCAAAGATGACAGCCGGGAACGTTTGAATGGCGTTGTTGTAGCTGAGCACGCAGTCGTTGTAGCTCTGGCGTGCATAGCTAATCTTGTTCTCGGTATCCTCGAGCGATGCCTGCAGCTGCGTAAAGTTGGTGTTTGCCTTAAGATCGGGATAGGCCTCGGCTACGGCGAAGAGCTGACGCAGCGCACCGGTCAGCACGTTGTCGGCTTCCATCTTGGCCTCGGGCGTGGTGGCCTTGACGGCGGTGTTACGCGCGCTGATCACGGCGGAGAGCGTCTCCTGCTCGTGCTTGGCGTAGCCCTTGACGGTCTCGACCAGGTTGGGGATCAGGTCGTTACGGCGCTGCAGCTGCGTATCGATGTTCTGCCAGGCGTTATCGATGCGGTTACGCTTGGTGACCATGTTGTTGTAGATGCCGGCGATGGCGCAGACAATCACAATGACAACAACGATGCCGATGATGACGGTAATCATGATGTCTCCGTTTCGAATGGCCGCGGCGGCATGCGCCAGCTGCCGTTGGTATAACGCTACTAGTATACCCGCAACGTTTTACCGTGCCGAACTTTCCGGTAAGCGTTGTGTTTTCGGCGGGGTTGGCACCGGGGCAAAGCGCGCGAGGTACAGGTGTAAGATATGCGACAGATTGACGAGTGTTGTCTTTGCCCTGAGGATGGCGATACCAGTGGACCTTCGCATCAAGAAAACCTATCGTGCCCTGTTCGATGCCTTTACCGAGCTTTTGGAAGAGCATCGTTTTGAGGACCTGACGGTTGCCATGCTGTGCGACCGCGCCATGATTCGCCGCACGACGTTCTATAAGCACTTTCGCGACAAGAACGATTACTTTGCCTTTTATATCGATGAGCTCATGTCGGGCTTGCCGCAAAAACAGCCCGATGAGGCCGGCGCGGTGTCTGCCGAGGACGTGCACGCGCTTCGGCACGCGATTTTGGACGATGCCATGGATTTGATTCTGGCGCACGAGCGGCTCATGGATAACATTTTGGCAAGCAACATGTCGGGCATGTTGACCAACGTTATTTGCGACCGTATTGCCCGCTCCATCCGCGAGCGTGTGATGAACGTGCTTGTCGAGGATGCCCTGGCCCCCGTGTCACTCGAGACGACGTCTGAGTTTGTCGCCGGCGGTATTATTCGACTTTTCACGATATGGTGGGAATCGGGCCACGATCTTGAGCGTCGACCTGAGATAGCCGACGTGGTCGATGCGCTGTTTGAGCGGACCATGACACCGGTGCATCACTAGGAGTGGCGGAGAGAGGGGGATTCGAACCCCCGGAACGCTCTCGCGCTCAACGGTTTTCAAGACCGCCGCATTCAACCGCTCTGCCATCTCTCCGTGAGTCGTAATGATAGCATCGTTTTGAATTTGCAACAGGGAAGGCGAACGATGACGATCACCGAAATCGACGAGAAGTTCATGCGCGAGGCGCTGGCCGAGGCGCGAGCCGCCGCGGCGGTGGGCGAGGTGCCCATCGGAGCCGTAGTGGTGCGCGACGGCGAGGTTGTCGCGCGGGCGCATAATCGTCGCGAGCTCGATCAGGATCCTTCGGCTCATGCAGAGTTCGCGGCCCTGTGCGCTGCCGCCCAGGCGCTTGGCCGCTGGCGCCTTTCCGATTGCACGGTCTATGTAACGCTCGAGCCTTGCTGCATGTGTGCGGGGCTTATGGTCAACGCGCGCGTTGGACGCTGTGTGTATGGCGCGGCCGATGCCAAGGCGGGCGCGCTGGGATCCCTATACGATTTGAATGCCGACTCGCGCCTGAATCATCGGTTTAACGTGACGGCTGGGGTCCTGGCGGATGAATGCCGTGAGCTGCTGAGTAGCTATTTTGGCGGTCTGCGCGGAGCGGGCGGCGCTGATTGCGGTTGTGGGGCTGATCTTGAAGCACACGCCGCTCACGCCGCAGCGCTTGCAGGTGTCGGTGAGGATGCTGGCACGGTGGTTGACTTTGGTCCTGCGTGCCGCCGGCCCCGCCGTGTGCTGCTGGCGATCGATTCCTTTAAGGGCAGCGTGTCGAGTGCGCAGGCGGAGGCGGCGGTTGCCGAAGGCGTGCGTCGCGTTTGGCCCGATGCCGAGGTGCGCGCATTGCCGCTGGCAGATGGTGGCGAGGGAACGCTCGATGCCATCGCCGCATGCGGTGGCGAGCTTGTGACCTGCGAGGTTGCAGGCCCCTTTGGCGAGCGTGTGCCCGCCCGGATGTTAGTGGACGGCGAGCACGAGTCGGCTGTTATTGAGATGGCCGAAGCCGCGGGCATTGGGTACTCACCTTGCACGGAGTCGACGGCGCTGGCTGCTACAACCTATGGCGTGGGCGAGCTCATGCTTCGCGCGGTTCGCATGGGCGCAAAGACACTCTATATTGGTCTGGGCGGCAGCGCCACCAACGACGGTGGCGCCGGCATGCTGCAGGCGCTGGGCGCGCGTGTGGTCGATGATCAGGGCTGCGATGTCGCCCCCGGTCTTGCGGGCCTTGAACACGTGGCGAGTGTCGATTTGGCGCCAGCGCTTCGGGCGCTGAACGGCGCGCGTGTCGTGGTGCTTTCCGATGTCGAGAATCCGCTCGTGGGACGCCGAGGCGCACTGGCGGTGTTTGGCGGGCAGAAGGGCCTGCCGACGGATGATGCCGAGGCGCTGGGCAAGTACGACAACTGGATGGTCGGCTACGGCCGCCTACTCGATGCGGCGATTGTCGAGGCGCGTGAGCAGGGGCTATTGCGTGTGCCCGAGGGTGTACGGACATTTGGCTCGGTGCTCGGCGTGCCCGGCGCGGGCGCTGCCGGTGGCTTGGGCGCGGCGTTGCTGGCGCTCGGTGCGGAGCTGCGCTCGGGTGTGGAGACGGTGCTCGATCTCGTGGGGTTTGACGAGCGCGTGCGTGATGTCGACCTGGTCATAACGGGCGAGGGTAATATGGACGAGCAGTCCGCCGCCGGTAAGGCGCCGGTGGGCGTGGCGCGCCGTGCCAAGCGGTGTGGCAAGCCGGTGGTCGCCGTCGTGGGTGGTCGCGCTGATAACCTGGATGCGGTGTGTGAGCAGGGCGTCGACTTGGTGCTTCCGATCTGCCGCAAGCCCATGGGCCTGGAACAGGCACTCGATCCGCAAGAAGCCACAACCAACCTCATCTGTGCCGGCGAGGCAGCTGCCCAAGCCTACGACCTCGCCCGTCTCTAAAACCCATCCCCTCGATAAGTTGCGGTGAAATACGGAGTGTTTTTGCCTTCAAGGGGCCAATTCAGTCCGTATTCCACCGCAACTTCGAGAATGGCCATTCGAGGTTGGCTGCCTTGGGTCTTGGGTCGGACCGTTTGCCACGAAATGCGGCCATCTACTACGTTAAACCGGCCACCCTCGACCATCCCGGAATTTGCAAAAACAAAACCGCAGGTAGAAAGCTTGCCGATTTTCGAAAAAGTCGGCTATGGTCGACCCCTGTGACCAAAACGTAGTAGATAGGCCCTTTTCGTGGCGCAGCGTCAGACCAGTCTTTTTGGGACGGGGTTATTTTGGCTACATGTCGATTTGATTGCCCAAGTAGTCAAAATAGCTCCGTCCCAAACTAGCTACTTTGTGGGATGTGGGGGATAAAGATTGCCGGTCGATTTGTCCTACTGGGGTATGCCGATGGCGCGAGTGGTTCGATTTTGAGCCTGAGTGGCAACCCGAGGCGAAATTTCGGGTCACCCAAATTGCTACAATTTTAAGCATATAGCGATGTCCTGCCTTGCGTTTCTGCGCGGGGGGGGGCGTATATTTGCATCGATGGGGACGACGACACATATATAATGAGCCGCTGCTTGCCGTCCTCATGGATTTGGGGAGGGCCTTCATGAATCGCGTGTGTGCGAGAGCTCGAGAAATGCTAAAGCCTTTTGGCAAGAAAACCAATACCACCAAGCGTGTCCTGAGGGTTTTGGCCGTCCCGCTGGCGGCGTGTGCACTCTTGTTTGGTGCGACGAGTGCGTCGGCCGACCAGACAGTTCCCTTTAGCAACCACATCGTGAAGACGGTGAATCCCACCGGCACTACGGTCAATTTGTTCGACTATTGGGTCGTGAACGGCGGCAACGATAAGTCCGTCAACATAAACGACAAGAATGGCAATAACAACACTGGCATCAACAAAGATCACCAGCTCAAGTTCAATGGTGGTGCCGGCACGGGCATTAATAGATGGACGGGCAGAAGCGATACCAAGGGTTTTGGACGTCTTTCATTTGTGAAGAACACACTGGTAAATGGTTATCCGGAGATTGATGGCACCTACGCCTCCTATAACACGCACGGTACGTACGAAGACGAGTCGCTCGATTATCTCTTTAACAGCGCCAGCCAGGCAAATGAAAATGACAAACAGGACGGCAAGGCCGTTTACAACAACGTGCAAGGCCTTTTCCAGCTCAAGAAAGGCTATTACGTTTACGACTCGTACGGCTCTGACGGCTCTGACGGCAACTATGCCGTCTATAACCCCACGACCAACTCCTTTAACGTCTACGATAAGGCGGGCGTATATAAGGGCGATGCGAGTAGCGAAACCAATCTGGGTCAGTTCTTCCCCTTTGACTCGGCTAAGAAAGTTTTTACCGATAACGGCAACGGCCTCTCTCCTAATAGCGTCATTGACGGGGACAACTCAACCCTCAACCACCACTTTGGTATGTCCATGACCACGGAGTTCGTCCAGCCTGCGGGCGGCAAGACCACCGATAACAAAGACATGGTCTTTGAGTTCTCGGGCGACGATGACGTGTGGGTTTACATCGACGGCGTGCTCGTGGGCGATCTGGGCGGCATCCACGAGAAGGCGACGCTCGAGATCGACTTCGCCACCGGTGAAGTAAAAGTCGGTCATGTCGACGGTGCGAATGGAACCAAGAAAGAAATCGAAAAAACCAACATCAAGGCAAAGTTCGAAGCCGCCGGCGCAGATACTACCAACTTCTTCGGTGACACCTTCCTCGGCAGCACCAAACACACGTTGAGCTTCTTTTATCTGGAGCGTGGCGCGGGCGCATCGAACATGAAACTTAAGTTCAACCTCACCACCCTGCCGTCGTCCGAGGTCGCGAAGGTCGACCAAAACGGCGAGGCAGTCAATGACGCAACCTTCGGGCTGTACCGGTCCGGTGGACCAGGTTACAACTGGAATACGGGTGAGCTCGTCGCTCGGGGCACGACGAAAAACGGGGGTCAGCTGATACTTCGAAAGTTAAAGCCGAATGACTCCGAGCCGAGCGACTCCGTCCTCTCGTTTGACGAAGAGCACAACAAAAATCAATGCGACTACTTTGTACTCAAAGAAGAAGAACTGCCCGCGGGATATCGCTCGAGCCTGACTTCATCAACCACCGCAACTCCAGGCGAGTTGCATTTGCAGTACAAGCCAGCCGCGGCAACCGGCTCGGGTGGCGTGGTAGTTGCGCCGCAGACAACGGTTGAAACAGCCGACGGCGAACAATGGAAGGGTAGCCGCATGTGGCTGAACGGCGGCTATCTGGCCGCTAAGGAGACCATTTCCCTACATAAAGATACGCAAGACAATAAAGGCCACGTTATTAGTTCGGGTACGACCTTCGCCGTTGTGCTCAAGCGCACCGATGAAAACAAGAGTGACACGGACGAAAATGCGTGGACGGCGGTCACGGGCAACCCGCTCAATGGCTATAAGCTGTGCTCCAAACACGGCATTGAGGGCGCGGTCGAGGCTGCCCAATCGGCAGATACGAGCGTCTTTGGCGTCAACACCAATGACGACTATGAGGTGACGGTTGGGTCGCTGCCCGGAGATATCGAGAAGTACGCCGCCATGATGACGGACAAGTCAAAGGCGGAATATACCGTGGCGGTGTATCACACCACGGCATCGTCTCTGGCGGGGGCAACCATCGGCAACACCTCTATGGTCAAATATCAAACGATAAACAGGCAGTTCTCTACGGTGATCCACCTCACCAACGTCCAGAATCGTCTATTTGTGCAGAAGGTTGACGACCTGGGCAGGCCCGTGAACGACGCGAAGTTTGAGCTGTACAAGGCCGAGGACGTTATCGGCAATAGTCCCAGCACGTATGCCATTAAATCGGGTGCCGAGCCGTATGACACCGTGCAGACGAAGGACGCGACCTATCCGTATGAGATTAAGGGTATGGCATGCTTCCCACTTGATTCGGCACACCACGAACCCCTTATCAAGGGTACGTACTACCTGCGTGAGTCTAAAAGTCCGGATGGTTATGAGATTAACAACACCATTACCAAGGTAATCGTGGACGATTCGGGCGTGTACGTGGATGCCGGCAAGGAAGGCGAAGACGACGGTGTGCGCAGCATGAGCGGCCCGGGTTCGCTGATTGCCTCCCTGGCGCAGTTTGGCTCTCCCGACTCCATCGACAATACGCTTACGCACATTAAGGGCATGCTGCAGAGTGCAACTGGCGTAGATGCCAAGGGAAACCTGACATGGGGCCAGGTGAAGTCTTCTCTGGCGGACGTGCACATGCGCTATGACAAGGCGACGCAGGGCACCAAGACCATCCTGCGCTATGTCGAGAAAGGTGGCGAGCGCGACGGCAAACTGGCTACTATCTATGCGGACACGGGCATCAACCGCATGGCCCTCTATCAAGACGGTAAGCCCACCAATGGTACTAACCTGGGCACGCTTCAGCTCAATCATCTCTTTACCACGTCAACGGCCGTGCAGTATACCGATCGTCGCGTGGCACGCCTGCAAGTGACTAAGACCGTGACGGCGGACAGTGGCCTTACCGCGCCCACCAAGGATGCGAACGGCAACGATCTGACGTTTACGTTTAAGTTCGCCCTGCCGGATTCCAAGGAGGGCTATGAGGCACGCGTATTCGATGCGAATGGCAAGCCCATGGGCAACTCCTTTACGCTCAAGAACGGCGGCACCCATTCCATCAAGGCCGGCGAGACCATTCGCGTATACGACCTTAAACAGGGCGACAGCTATAGCGTGAGCGAGCTCACCACTAAGGGCGAGGAGTCCAGTGGCAATGTGCTGTCGAGCATCGTCAACACCGTGACCGGCTCTGCCGACGAGTCGGCGCTTCCGGCCGGTTTTAGCCTCGTCAGCCGCAGAGCCGGCGGTAAGGAGCAATCGGGAACCGGCAACACCATCACGGGCGAGATTGTTGAGCTCGCGAACGGGCTGATTCCCGCCGACAACACGCTTGAGTTCATCAATAAATACAGCGTAATCTCGGTGCCCGTCGAGAAGAAGTGGGTCGGCCCGGCGGCCGCCAAGGCCACCGTGCGCCTGCTCGCCGACGGAAAGGACACCGGCAAGTCGATCGAGCTCAACGAGTCCAATAACTGGAGGGGCTCCTTCAAGGGCCTGGCCAAGTACTCGAAGTCCGGCTCCGAGGTCGCCTACACCGTGGCCGAGGACGCCGTCGAGGGATACAGCCCTGAGGTCACCGGCGACGCCGGGCGCGGCTTCACCGTGACCAACACTGTGAAGACGGGCGAGCTCGACGTCTCAAAGACCGTCGTGGCGCGCGAGGGCCTGGCGGTCGACGCGGACAAGATATTTAAGTTTGTGGTTGAGGCCACCGATGCCACGGGCCGCGACGTATCCGGCACCTACGGTGACGCGACGTTCAAGGACGGCAAGGCAACTCTCAAGCTCAAAGATGGCCAGACGGCGAGGATCATGGGGCTGCCCGCGGGAACTGTCTACACGGTGACCGAACGTGCCGCCGCTGGCTACAAAGCTGCGGTGAACGGAGTCGAGGGATCCAAGGCCGATGGTTCCATCTCGGCCGACCAGGTCGCCTCCGCCGCTTTCTCCAACACCTTCGACCCCGCCCCCGTCACGGCGTCCGTCCCCGAGCTCACCAAGGTGCTCGCGGGCGGCCGCAAGCCCGGCCTCCAGGAGGGGGAGTTCGCCTTTGAGCTCTCCCTCGCCGACGGCGCGGGCAATGTGCTCGAGGGCTACCCAATCGAGGCGAAGAATGACAAGGACGGCAAGGTTTCCTTTGGCGAGCTCAGCTTCACCAATCCGGGTGCCTACCACGCGACCGTGACCGAGAGGGCAAGCGGCGATGTCCTGATTGAGGACGATGCGCACGCCTACACCTTCGACATCACGGTGGCTCAGACCGGTGCCGGCCTTAAGGCCGAGATCTCCAACGAGCGGGGCAAGAAGACTTTCACCAACACCTTCACGCCGCACGACAACACCAAGACCGTCACCAAGGCGGACGCCTCGGGTGCCAAGGTCGATGTGGATGGTAAGCCGGTGGGCGTGGGCGATACCCTCACCTATACCATCGGCTGGGCCAATAACAGCGTCGACGACAATGGCGCCGCGCGGGCAGCCGACGTGACGGTGACCGATGTCCTGCCCAAGGGCGTTGACTACGTCGAGGGCACTGCCGCCGAAAACGCCACCTACGACGCCGCGACGCGCACCCTTACCTGGTCGCTCGGCGAGCAGGCTGCGGGCGCCACGGGCACGCTCAGCTTTGACGTGAAGGTCTCCGCCGAAGCTGCCGTAGTCGATGACATCTCCAACACCGCCACGGTCAAGGTTGGAGAGAACGAGTCCCAGACCACGACGACCCATAATAACGTGTCCCGCGAGGGCAGCCTCACCGTCAAGAAGACGGTCGTCGGCGGCGACAGCCAGCGCGAGTTCGGCTTTGCGGTCACGCTGACCGACGGGGACGGCGAGTCCGTCTCCGGCACCTTCGGCAAGGGCGAGCACGCCGTGACGTTCGCGGGCGGCAAGGCGACCTTCACGCTTAAGGACGGCGAGGAGAAGACTATCGCCGGCCTGCCCGTGGGCGCGCGCTACACCGTGGCCGAGGACGCCGCCGAGGGCTACACGACCACGGTCAACGGGGCTGACGGCTCCAAGGCCGAAGGCGCCGTGACCGAGGACGGCGCGACCGTCGCGTTCACCAACACGTACGGAACGGCCACCGAGGGCAGAGACGTCTCCACCGCGGGACTCTTCACCAAGACGCTCGAGGGCCGCGACTGGGCGGAGGGCGATAGCTTCCAGTTCGCGCTCACGGGCGAGGACGGCGCTCCCATGCCCGAGGGCTCCGCCGACGGCTCCAAGACCGTCAGCGTGACGGCCGCCGGCACCAAGGCGGGCGATAGGGTCGCCTTCGACTTCGGCCCCATCCGCTACACGCTTAACGACATCAAGGATGCCGGGTTCGCCGAGGTTGGTGGCAAGCGCGTGCGCGCCAAGACCTTCACCTACACGGTGCGCGAGGTCAGGCCCGATGACGGCTCGGCCATCGCCGGCGTGGACTACGACGGCCACGTCGCCACGATGACGGTGACCGTGACCGACGACGGCTCCGGCAACCTCACGGCCACGACGCCCGCGATCGCGCAGGCGAGCGGCGGCGACTTCGTCAACACCTACACGACCGAGCTCGACTACTCGGCCCGCGCGGGCGTGCGCCTGTCCAAGACGCTCTCCGGCCGCGCCATGGAGGCGGGGCAGTTCGCCTTCACCGTGACCGCGGATGCCGAGACGGCCGCCAAGCTCGGCCTCAAGACCGACAAGGATGCCTACGCCGTGGCCGCTGCCGATGACGGAGAGGCCGACCTGATCGACCTCGTCGGCGGTGCCGCGGGCAGCGACGTGAAGTTCACCGACGCCGACGCGGGCAAGACCTACAGCTTCACCGTCACCGAGACCAAGCTCGGTGGCGAGGGCTACACCAACGACACCGCGCCGCGCACGGTGACCATCGCGCCTGCCTACGATGCCGCGACGGGCAAGCTCACGGTCACGACCACAGTTGCCAAGGACGGTGTCGAGGTCGCCCGCAGCGAGGTCTCCACAGCGGATGACGCCATGGCGACGCCTGCGCCCGTGACGGTCGCGTTCGAGAACTCCTACGAGGCCACCGGAGCGCTCGGCGGCGAGGGCGGCGCGGTCATCAATGCCACCAAGACGCTGACGGGCCGCGCCGCGGCGGCGGGCGAGTTCTCGTTCTCCGTCCGCGATGCCCGGGGCGACGTGGTCGCGACCGCGACCAACCGGGCCTCCGGCGACGGCGAGGCCGCGGGACTTGCGTTCTCGCCCATCTCCTACACCACCGACGCTCTCGAGCGGATGGTGGCGGACGGTACCGCCGCCAGGGCCGCCGACGGCTCCTGGGTCATTTCCTATACCGTTTCCGAGGACGGCACGGACCGGCTGCCCGCGGGCGTGACGGCGACCGCCTCGAGCTTCGACATCACGGTCAAGGTGGCAGATGACGGCAAGGGCGGGCTGGACGTTAGCGTGGTCTACCCCGAGGGCTCCGGCGGCACGCTGTCGTTCGTGAATGCCTATGGTGCCGGCGAGGCTACGGTCGACCTCGCAGGCACCAAGACGCTGGCGCTCAGCCAGGCCGGTCTCGGCCTGGCGCAGGCCGACATCGCGGGCAAGTACACCTTTAAGATTGAGCCGCTGGACGGCGCGCCCGCGCCGGTCAACGCCTCCGACAAGACAGTGACCGAGGCGACCAACGACGCCGCCGGCAACGTCGAGCTGGGCAGCGTCACGTTCAGGCAGCCGAGCGATCTCGATGACGTCGAGATCGACGGCGACGGCCTGCGCACCAAGACGTTCGCCTATCGGGTGAGCGAGTCCGGCTCGGTCGACGGCGTGGTCAATGACGCGACGGCGATCAGGACCTTCACGGTCAAGGTGGTCGAGGACACCAACGCGGGCACGCTCGCCGCGGAGGTCCTGCCCGCAGAGGGCACGCCCGAGGGCAAGGGCGCGTTCGAGTTCACCAACACCTACGTCGTGAACCCGACGCCGAGCTCCGTCACCGACCAGATCAAGGTGAGCAAGAAGCTTAAGGGCCGTGACCTGGCCGAGGGCGAGTTCGAGTTCCAGCTGGTCGAGATTGCCGCCGACGGCAGCAAGAGCGTTGCGGCGACGGGCAAGAACGCCGCCGACGGCACGGTCGTGCTCAGCCCCGTCACCTACACCGCGCCCGGCACGCACAGCTATGAGCTGCGCGAGGTCGCCGGCACGGCGGGCGGCGTGACGTACGACAGGGCGACGTACCGCGTACGCACGACGGTTGTCGACGCCGGTAACGGCACGCTCGCCGTCAAGCACGAGCTCATGGATGCCGAGGGCAATGCCGCGAACGACACCTCGGTGACCTTCACCAACGGCTACGAGGCCGCACCCGTCACCCTCAAGCTGGGCGCCGCCAAGGTGTTCAAGGGCGCCGAGCTCAAGGCGGGCCAGTTTAGCTTTGAGCTCAAGAGCCGGGACGGCAAGGTCATGTCGACCGCCAGGAACGCCGCGGACGGCAGCGTCACGTTCGATGCGCTGACCTTCAAGCAGGCTGGCACCTACACCTTTACGGTGAGCGAGGTCGATGACGGCCAGGCGCACGTGACCTACGACAAGGCGGTGCGCAAGATCGTCGTCACGGTGGGCGACGAGGCGGCAGACGGCACCAAGATGGGCTATCTGTCGGCGAAGGTCTCCTACGAGGGCGACGCCAACATGCCGCCAGTCTTCACCAACAGCTACGCCGAGAACCCCGGGACCCCCGGCACCCCCGAGAACCCCGGCACGCCGGGCGGCGGCTCGGGCGGCGGTTCCGATAGCGGTTCCGGCGGCGACGGCTCCAAGGGCGACATGCCCGACACCGGCGACCGCAGCCTGCCGGTCGAGGCGCTCGGCGCCATGGCCGGCATCGGCGCGCTGGCCGTCGCGGGCGGCGCGGTCCTGTACCGCAGGCGCCGCTAGCGATATGGACGAGTGGGGCGAATCCATCCGATGGGTCCGCCCCACTTGCCGTGGCGGGCGGGAGCAGGTAAGATATACCGAGCGCCTAGCGCGTTCGATGGGTTCGGATGACGACATGTTCCGAATCTGGTCAGGTCCGGAAGGAAGCAGCCATAAGGAGCCTCTGTCGGGCATCCGAATCCATCGAGCGCACGGGCTTTCTTTTTGCGCGGTTTTACCAAACCGCGCAATGCTCGACGCTGCGCGCCACCCAGAGCGACAATTTGTCATTCAAAAGGCAAGGCATGACCAGAAGGTCTATGCC
>UQIC01000018.1 GCA_900540985.1 uncultured Collinsella sp. | reverse complement strand
GCGGTACGCGAGCTGGGTTCAGAACGTCGTGAGACAGTTCGGTCCCTATCCTCCGTGGGCGCAGGAGAATCGATGGAGGCTGCCCCCAGTACGAGAGGACCGGGGTGGACGCACCTCCGGTGAACCGGTTGTCGACCAACGGCACGGCCGGGTAGCCGCGTGCGGCGCGGATAACCGCTGAAGGCATCTAAGCGGGAAGCCGTTCCAGGGATTAGTTCTCCTTCCGGTAAGGGCCCAGGTAGACTACCTGGTCGATAGACGGCAGGTGCAAGGACGGCGACGTCCTCAGCCGAGCCGCACTAATCGCCCGAGCTCTTCCGGAACCGCACCTCGCGGCCCGCGGGACATGCGCTCATGCGCGGTCCGGGCACGAGGATGCCCCCGAGTCACCTCCCCTATGCGCCATGCGGCCCCCAGGGCACGCGATATCGACCCAGGACACCGAGAACGGTGGGCGCCGCCCACCGGTCAGCGGCCAGAGCATGGGGGGCACGCCCGGTCCCGTTCCGAACCCGGAAGCTAAGCCCCATCGCGCCGAGAGTACTGCGGGGTCAGCCCGTGGGAGGCCAGGGCGCCGCTGACCGGTGGACGGCACCGAGCCGTACGCTTGAACTGAGAAGGGGGAGGCCTCGCGGCCTCCCCCTTTTTTGCGTTATATACACGTTGTACTTTGGGACCTAGTTCCTCCGTATGCGCTCTTACTGTTTGGCTGTATTTTGAGTCCTTCTAGTGTATTTGAGCGATAATTACTCGCATTGGCGTTAGGGAGGGCTTGATGTTTACCGTATTTGTCTTGGGCAATATTGCTTCGGGTAAGTCGACTGCCTGCCGCTATTTCGAATCTCGTGGCGCTATGCTAATCGATCTGGATGAGCTTGCAAAATCGCTGTATGTGCCGGGCTCTGATATCGTCAATGCTCTCGCGGATGAATTCGGTTGGGACATTTTGGATGAGGATGGCGGCATTCGCCGCAGCATCCTCGCTTCTCGAGCTTTTGCTTCTCCTGATTCGGTCGCACGGCTCAATGGCATTGTGCATCCCGTTCTCATTGAACAGCTTTCGCTTAGGATTCTCGATCCGGTTTGTTGTACGGTTTCATCTTCCCGTTATCCCTTTGCGGTGGTCGAGGTTTCTGCTCCGACTGGTTTTGAGGATGCATTTGGCTTGGCTGATGAAATTCTGGTCATCAGCGCCCCTTTGTCAGTTCGTCGCGAGCGCGCTATTCAACGTGGCATGGAGCCATCTGATTTCGATGCCCGTTCTGCTTGTCAGCCCGATGAGTCTGCGCTGTGCAATCTCGCTACAACGGTGATTGATAATGCCTCAGGCGATAATTCGCTCTTTGAGCAGCTTGACTCATGGCTTGCGTGCCATGGGTTTATAGACACTGCGGATAAGGAGGATGCCGATGCCTAAGACACGTTTCTTTGCGTGGTATCGCCTTATACCGCTGGCTGCCGTTTTTGCCTTCGGCCTTATCTCATTCGTTTACTCGTATGCTCCTGCCGCTTTCTTTAAGCCGCTGTATCCGATTGACTACGAGGCGTATGTAAAGCAATCCAGTATTTCGCATAATCTGGATCCGTATCTGGTGTGCGCTGTCATTAAGTCTGAATCGAATTGGGATCCCGAGGCCGAGTCGAATCAGGGTGCTCAGGGATTGATGCAGCTGATGCCCGAGACTGCCCAGGATATGATCGCCAAGGGCCTTGTCGACGGTGGCGAGTATTCGGCCGACAACCTTAACGATCCGGCTACGAATATCGAGTTTGGCTGTGCGTATCTCTCGTATCTTATAGCGTATTTTAACGGGTCGACTGACAGTGCCATTGCCGCCTATAACGCCGGCATGGGCAATGTCGACGGATGGGCGCAGCAGAGTACGTCGCTTCATAATGCAATCACCTTTCCCGAGACGCAGGCGTATCTGATTCGTGTCAATAATGCCTGGGTTCGCTACAAGACCCTCTATCCCGATCGGTTCGTATAGGACTATGCCTGCCGCCTGCGTATACTGCAGATATATGAGTTAGGAGTATCCATGGCGGAATTTGAAGTAGAACGCGTTGGTGGTGAACTTAAGCGCTTTGGCGTTGAAGGCTCTGACGTGCCGTTTAAGGTCGTGTCTCCCTATGAGCCTGCCGGTTCCCAGCCTAAGGCCATTGAGTCGCTTGTGCAGGGCGTGAGGGACGGAGACCGCTTTCAGGTTTTGCTGGGCGTGACTGGTTCGGGCAAGACCTTCACGATGGCAAAGACTATTGAGGCCCTGGGAAAGCCGACGCTGGTCATGGCTCCGAATAAAACGCTCGCCGCTCAGCTTGCGAGCGAGCTCAAAGAGTTCTTTCCCAACAACGCTGTGGTCTACTTCGTCTCGTACTACGACTACTATCAGCCCGAGGCGTATGTGCCGCAAAGCGATACATATATCGAGAAAGACTCCTCGATTAACGAAGAGGTTGAGATGCTGCGACATCAGGCGACCGCATCGCTGCTCTCTCGACGCGATGTGATCGTTGTCGCATCGGTCTCGTGTATCTATGGCATTGGCTCTCCTGAGGACTATGCGGGTCTGGCTCCAAACGTCGACAAGAAGGTGCCGCTCGAGCGCGATGACTTTATCCATGCACTTATCGACATTCAATATGATCGCAATGACTATGACCTGGCACGCGGCACGTTCCGCGTGCACGGCGATGTTGTCGACGTGTATCCGCCTTATGCCGAGCATCCGTTGCGGTTTGAGTTCTTTGGCGACGAGGTCGAGCTGATTGCCGAGATCGATGAGGTCACCGGTGAGATGCTTCGTGAGTACGAGGCCATCCCCGTATGGCCGGCATCGCACTACGTGACCGAGAAGCCGAAGGTCAAGGCGGCTCTGAAATCGATCAGCGAAGAGTGCGAGAAGCGCGTGGCGGAGCTCAAGGCGACCGACAAGTTGCTCGAGGCGCAGCGTCTGCAGCAGCGCACCGATTATGATCTTGAGATGCTCGAGACGATGGGCTTTTGCAACGGCATCGAGAACTACTCGCGTCATCTGGACGGTCGCAAGCCGGGTGAGCCGCCGTTTACCCTAATCGATTACTTTCCCAAGGATATGCTCTGCATCATCGATGAGAGCCATGTGACGGTGCCGCAGATTCGCGGCATGCACGAAGGTGACCGCTCGCGTAAGGTGACGCTGGTGGAACACGGTTTTCGCCTGCCCTCGGCGCTCGATAACCGCCCGCTTCGTTTCGATGAGTTTGAGGCAAGGATACCCCAGTTCATCTACGTTTCGGCAACACCGGGCGACTATGAGCTGCGGGTTAGCCAGAACGACGTTGAGCAGATTATTCGTCCGACCGGTCTGCTCGATCCCAAGATCGATGTGCGTCCGGTTCGCGGTCAGATTGACGATCTTGAGGACGAGATTCGCGAGCGCGTTGCCCGCAAGGAGCGCGTGCTGGTGACCACGTTGACCAAGCGCATGGCCGAGGACCTGACCGACCATCTGCTTGATGCGGGCATTAAGGTCAATTACATGCATTCTGATACGGCGACAATGGACCGTGTCGAGATCCTGCGAACGCTGCGCGAGGGCAAGATCGATGTTCTCGTTGGCATCAACCTGCTTCGCGAGGGCTTGGATCTTCCCGAGGTCTCACTGGTGGCAATTCTCGATGCCGATAAGGAAGGCTTCTTGCGCAACCGCCGTTCGCTGATTCAGACGATTGGCCGTGCGGCCCGTAACGCCGATGGCGAAGTCATCATGTATGCAGACGTTGTGACCGATTCGATGAAAGAGGCCATCGAGGAGACGCGGCGCCGTCGCGAGATTCAGATGGCATATAACGAAGAACATGGCATTGTGCCCAAGACGGTGCGCAAGGCCATCAACGACATCTCAAGTTTTATTGCCGAGGCCGAAAAAACTGTGGGCTCCAAGGGACGCTCGAAGGGCGACTCTCTTGGCCATGGCGCATTCTATACGCCCGATGAGTCGGGCGAGGGCGGTGTGCCGGAAACGGTGGCGCCCGAGCAGACACTTGCGGAGCAGTTGGAAGAACTGCCGCATGACGAGCTTGTGCGGATCGTCGAAACCATGGAAGAGGATATGCGTAACGCTTCTGCCGCTATGGACTTTGAGGAGGCGGCGCGCCTGCGCGATGCTGTCGTTCAGATTCGGGCGATGCTCGAGGGTGCGTCTGAGGACGAGACGATCGAGCGCTTACGCTCGCAGGCCCGCAAGGGTTCCACGTTCGCATCGGGCAGAAAACGCCGGGGTGCACGGTTTAAGAAATAACGAACAGGTCCCGAGTTCCCTGTGGAGCTCGGGGCCTATGTCTTTTGCGCGCTGGAATTTGTGCGTTAGAGGTCTGCGATCAGGGCTTCAGCACAACGGATGCCGTCGGTGGCCGCGCTCATGATGCCGCCGGCATATCCAGCTCCCTCACCACAAGGATAGAGGCCCGGGGTCGACACGGCATGGCACGTTCGGTCTCGGGTGACAGTGACCGGTGAGCTCGAACGAGTCTCCACGCCGGTAAGAACGGCATCGGGACGGTCGTAGCCTCGTAACTTTTTTCCGAGTAGGGGAAGTCCCAAGCGGAGCGACTCGACGATATGCTGCGGTAGGGCTTCGTCAATTGCCGTCCAGGTCACACCGAGCGGATAGGTGGGCTTTATCTTTCCGGGCGCCTTGCTGGCGCGTCCTGCGAGGAAATCTCCGACGAGTTGTGCCGGTGCGTTCCAGTTGGAACCGCCCAGGCGATAGGCGGCCGCCTCGCAGGCACGCTGGAGCTCGATGCCGGCGAGCGGGTCATCGTTGGGAAGGTCCTCAGGCGTGACGTTAACGAGCAGGGCGGCATTTGCGTTGCGTCCGTCGCGGGCATTGAGACTGGCCCCGTTGACGCACAGATGGCACGGTTCTGAAGAGGCGGCAACAACCTGTCCGCCGGGGCACATGCAAAACGAGAACACGCTGCGGCCGTTGGGAAGATGGGCAACAAGTTTGTAGGGGGCCGCCCCGAGCGCTGGATGTCCCGCCAAGGCTCCATATTGGGCTCTGTCGATGTCGCGTTGTGGATGCTCGATGCGAACGCCCATGGCAAAGGTCTTTTGTGCGAGGGCCACGTTGTGGTCCTTAAGGAGCTCAAAAATATCACGAGCAGAATGCCCGCAGGCGAGGATGAGGTGCTTGGTCTCGATTGGCTCGTAAGCGGCGTCTTGGGACGATTGGACATCAATACCGGTGATGGCGCCAGACGCGTCGGTGCGAATGTCGACGAGCTTCGTTCGATAACGGATGACACCTCCGAGCTGCTCGATGCGCTGGGATATAGCGGTAACAACCTTGGGAAGGATGTCGGAGCCAATGTGCGGCTTGGCATCCCACAGAATATCGCGGGGCGCACCCGCCTCGACGAAGGTTTCGAGGATAAGGCGATGGACGGGATTTTTTGTTCCCGTATTGAGCTTGCCGTCCGAGAAGGTCCCTGCGCCGCCCAGACCAAACTGAATATTGCTCTCGGGGTCGAGGATGCGCTCCTTTAGAAAGAGGTCGATCGCCTGCGAGCGGCGAAATGCCGGGTCGCCGCGCTCGATAAGCAAGGGCTTAAGACCTGCTTCGGCGAGCGTGAGCGCAGCGAAAAGGCCGGCGCATCCGGCGCCGACAACGACGGGGCGTTCTTGAGGCGCGTCGGAGACGGGGGAGGGGAATGAAGGCCCATCGTCTTCTATCGCGCGTACGCGCGAGCGGTCACGCTCGGTAACGCTGTCGACCGCTTCTCGCTCGAGGTGGGGACTAGTCAGCTCAACACGAAAGCTCAGGATAAAATGGACGTCTCGTTTTTTGCGAGCGTCGATTGACTTGCGGTGGAGCTCGATGGACTTGATCTCGGAGTCCTTGCAACGTAAGACGCGCTTGGCGACTCGCTTGCCAACAATGAGGCAGGCATTTTCATCGCCGGCTTCATCGAGCGACGCGTTGACTTGGGTGATTTCGATCATCGAGGTCTCCTTAGAGGCAAGAAAGAGGCCGTCCGGTGTCCCAGACGGCCCGAATGCGTTTTGATTATAGACTGCGCGGCTATAGGTTACTTACAGCGCGAATGCCCGAAATCCAGGCCCATGCAAGGTTAAAGCCTCCGCAATCGGCGTCGATGTCGAGCGCTTCGCCGCAGACGTAAAGCGGGGCGTCGACAGCGCTGCGCGCGCGTAGACTGGGTGTTGAGATACTCTCGACAGATACGCCACCACGCGTGACCTGTGCCGAGCGCTCCTCGGCTGTTCCCTCAACGAGCAACTTAAAGTGCTTGAGGATCGAGACCAGGTGGATGACATCGTTGGAGCCTGGATGGCACTGCTCGAACGCCGTGCAGACGACGCGGGAGAGTTGCGGGGCGAGCATGCCGTCGAGCCAACGGGGATCGCGGGGCGAAAAGCTGCCGAGCAGCTCAACGCGCCGGTTGAGCATATTGAGCAGCTCGTCTTTGGAGAGGTCGGGGAAAACGTCGAGCAGGATCGTATCACCGCGCTGGATACGACGGGAGAGGTTGAAGACAGCGACGCCCGAGATGCCGAAGGCTCGAAACAGGACTTCACCGTCTTCGTGCCAGAGCTCACTATGGTTACGGGTGAGCGTCAAGCGGGCGCGGACGCGCAGACCATCCAACGTCTTGAGTGCCGCCCGATCGCCAACGACCGTTGCCGATACGGGGCAGAGGATGGGGCGCAGCGAGGTGAGGGGGAGGCCAAACGTATCGGCGATACCGGTGGGGTTGCCGCCCGTGGCGATAATTACGGCATGTGCCTGCAGGGCTTCGTTCTTGCGAGGGACATCGGCGAGTGCCTTCCGAAGCGAGCGGAGCTCCGATTTTCGGTCGTCGTGCTTTTTTGCCTTTAGCGCCCGCGCTGGACGGTTTATTTGGAGTGCCCAGCCTTCGGGATCTTTGCGCGCCGTGGCAATATTGGCTCCGCAGATTAAGGTGATACCCAGGCGGTCGCAAACATTGAGAAGCGCGTCGCGCACCGATTCGGCGCGAAGGGAGCGCGGGTACAGCCGGCCTTCCTCGGAGGTTGTCATGATGCCCAGCGAGGAGAAGAAACCCATAAGCTCTTGTTCGGGCCGGGGGCTCATAACGGATTCAACGAATGCGGGGTGGTTATACCGCTGAGGATCAATCGATTCGTTGGAGAGGTTGCAGCGGCCGTTACCGGTCGCAAGGAGCTTAAGGCCGCAGGCGACATCGCGCTCAACGATGCAGACGCTTTTGCCAGCGCGTGCGGCCGTAATGGCGGCGGCGAGGCCTGAAGCCCCGCCGCCGATTACCAGGACGTCATAGAAGGCGCTCGTGTTCACTTAGGCCTCGTCGGTCTCGTGCGGGGTAATAGCCTCGACGGCAGAGACTGCCTTGGGCAACATGCCATCGGGCAGCGCGGTCTCGACCTCGCCCTTATCGCAGGCCTCGGCGAGTGCCGGATTAATGGGAAGCTGGCCCAAGATGTCGAGGTTATAGCGCTCTGCGACCTCGGGGAGCTTGCTCTTGCCAAAGACCTCGATCTTCTTGCCGCAGTCGGGGCACTCGATATAGCTCATGTTCTCGACAATGCCCAGAATGGGGACGTTCATCTTCTCGGCCATGTTGACCGCCTTGGCGACGATCATCGAGACCAGATCCTGCGGACTCGTGACGATAACGATGCCGTCGACGGGCAGCGACTGGAAGACGGTGAGCGCGACATCGCCTGTTCCCGGAGGCATGTCGACCAGCAGGTAGTCGATGGGGCCCCACGAGGTCTCGCTCCAGAACTGCCTAATGGCGCCTGCGATGACCGGACCGCGCCAAAGGACGGGGTCGGTCTCGTTTTGGAGCAGAAGGTTGGAGCTCATGACCTTGACGCCGTGTTCGGAGATTTCGGGCAGCATAAGGTTGCCAAGGGCATGGACGTGGCGTCCGCTCATACCGAACATCTTGGGGATAGAGGGACCGGTGATGTCGGCATCGAGGACGCCGACCTTGTGGCCGTGACGGGCAAGCTCGGTGGCGATGGCACCGGTGACAAACGACTTGCCGACACCGCCCTTGCCGGAAAGCACGGCGATGACGCGTTTGACCTCGGACAGCGTGTTCTCCTCAAATTGCGACGGCGACGTTTGTCCGCCGGCGGCCTGTGCGTGCTCGCAACCCATGTATGACTCCTTTGTATATGTTGGGGCCGGAGCCCCGTGATGTGACACGAGCGTCATTGTACCCTCGTTTGCGAGCGGGAGTCATTTGCGATGCATTTGGGCCGAGCGTGCTTGCAATACGATGGGTCCAAGCGAATGGGCGGGCTTACTGAACTTTGCTGGCGAACTCGAGGTATTGCATGCGCTGCAGCTTGTCGATCGTCGAGGCGTATGGGCTGTCTTCAGATTCCAAGTCGTAGCGCAGCCCGTCGGCACCAAGGTAGCCGGCGACATTGATGGTGGGCACATCTGACCTTGTTGCAAGCAGAGCCTTTTGATAGTCGGTGAGCGGGGCGCCGATCTTATTAAGGGTAATGGCTGCAATCTCGTTTGCCCCGACGGTGTCGTAGACGTTGAGCTCGGTATTGCCGGCGATTTCATAGTTAGCCCAGACGAAATAGGTCGACTGATAGACACGGAAAGCGTGGCTTGCCGTGTCTTCCTGAGGGTACAGCTCGTCGTTGAGAGTCGTTGCGGCGCTCGGCTGATGGTCGCCAAAAAAGACAAGAACAACCGGTCTGCCGATATTGCGGAGCTCGTTGATAAAGTACTCGAGGTCCCGGTCGGATGCGTTGATGCAGGTGAGATAGGTGTTGAGCGCGCTATTGGCGCCCTCGCTGGCTCCCTCGACCCAATAGTTTGTCAGCTCTTCGGCGGGAACGGTGCCATAGTCGTAGCCGCCGTGATTTTGCATCGTGACGTCAAAGATGAACTGCGGGGCTTCGTCGGTTCTAAGCAGGTCGAGTATCTTGTCGTAGGTGGCGTAGTCGCATACGCCGGCATGGTAACAGGGCGCACCTTCGAAATCGCCGATTGAAAGAAAGTCTCCAAAGCCCAGCTGCTGATAGATTTTATCTCGATGGTAGTTGACGGGGTTTTGCGGGTGCATAGCGGTAGCGGTATACCCAAGCTCTTTAAGGTCCTTTGCCAGGCTGTTGACGCCATTCATCTGATACAGCTGATAGGGGATTTTGCCCAATCCGACAAAGGCCGTTGTCGCTCCGGTTAAAAATTCGAATTCGGAGTTCGCCGTTCCGCCACCGGCGACCGAAGCGAGCATGGTGCCGCGAACAAGTGTGTCGGGAAGCGAGTTGTAGAATGCGGGGCCGGTGTACCCGGCCGCCTGGAGCTGCTCAAAGCACGAAAGGTCGCTAAAACTCTCGTTCATGACGGCAACAATCGTCGGCTTGATTTCATTGAACTGGGCAACGGCCGCCGCGCGCTGCTCGCTCGAGCCATACGTGCTGTCGTAGGTGGCGGCGAGCTCCTGCTCGATGCTCTGCGCCTCATCGGGCGTATAGTCTTCGGGCTTCTCAATGGGCAACTCGTTGACCATTTCGGTGAACGAAGTGATAAAACCCTGAGACGCATACGTGGTGATGGGCTGCCAACGGTCAAATCCAAAATTCAGCGCCTGCTCCAAGTCGATGCTGGAAAAGCCCGAGAGCCCCACAACGGTCACTAGCAGAAAAGCGCAGAGGTTAGCGGCGATTGCGGGGAACACATGGGTGGGCGTACGGAGCTTTCTCGGTCGGATAAGCGAAAGAAGCCCCAGGGAAATCTCCAGCAGGGCTAGAGAGGTTACGATTCCGGCGGTAAAGGTAAACTCGTATCCCTCGCTCACTTCCATTGCGGTGCCAAGGGCCAAGATATCGCTTGGCAGGATGGCCTCACCTTTAAACGTTATGACGAAGTGCTCGGCAATGCCAAGGATGCAACAGGCGACGGGCACGAGGGCCATGACGCCTCCATGACGCTGTCCCAGCAAATAAAGGGAGAGCAGAACCGTCGCGAGCAGCCCGACGGAAAACCCGAATGAGTTGGCGGGAATGCGATAGAACGTTTCGTTACAGGCAATTTCGAGTGAAACGAACGAGAGCGCTGAAACAGCGGCGATGACAAGGATGTCACGGCAAATACAGGCAACCGTTCCCGTCGCAAGATCGGTTTGGTCGATAAGTCCCGAAACCAAGGGTTCGACAAGAAGTATGACGGCGGCAGCACCGAGCGCCGAATAAGAAAGGAGCCATAGGGAACTGTCCTCATTTACGAGCAATTGATTCGTAATCCATGCAGCTACCACGCCGAGCGGGATGAGGAGCGTCGCGCACCAAAAGACGCGGGCAATGGGCGGCTTTTCATTGTGTTTGATTGAAAAATACACGCGCACGACGACGGCGGCCACGATAAGGACGGCGATGAATATGGGCAGATTGGCCATGTCGCTCGAAGTGATTTCAAGGGGGATATCTTCGGTCATGGACGTTCCTCTGTTACAGCAAATTAAGTTCAGTATTAGATTACTGTAACCTTTCCACGGCATTTCGAGAAACAAAGCGCCCGATACGCAAAGCTAAAGGTCTGCGAATCTTGTATTACGAACATCTGTGCGCGTCGAGTGCGCTAAACTCATCGACAGTATGATTCGATGCAATAGGAGGCAAGGAGCTTCCATGTCTGATTCTTCTATCGTTATTCGCGGCGCTCGTGAGCACAACCTCCGTGATATCGATGTTTCCATTCCGCGCGACCAACTCGTGGTCATTACCGGTCTTTCTGGCTCGGGCAAGAGTTCGCTGGCATTTGACACTATCTATGCCGAGGGCCAGCGTCGATACGTCGAGAGCCTTTCGAGCTATGCGCGCCAGTTCTTGGGCCAGATGGACAAACCCGACTTGGATTCAATCGACGGCCTTTCGCCGGCGGTGTCGATCGACCAAAAGACGACGTCTAAAAACCCTCGCTCGACGGTTGGCACCGTAACCGAGATTTATGACTATCTGCGCCTGCTGTTCGCCCGTGTGGGCACCCCGCACTGTCCCGAATGCGGCCGCGTCATTGAGCGTCAGACGACCGACCAGGTTGCCGACAAGGTCTTGGCGGCGGGGGAGGGCCGTCGCGCGTTTGTGCTGGCACCGGTGGTGCGCGGGCGAAAAGGCGAGTACACCAAACTGTTTGAGGACCTTCGCGCCGAGGGCTTTAGCCGCGTGCGTGTCGACGGTGAAGTGCGCCCGCTCGACGATCCGATCGATCTGGACAAGAAGTTCAAGCACGATATCGAGGTCGTGGTCGATCGCATCGTGATCCGTGAGAACTCTCTGGGCCGTATCGCCGAGTCTGTTGAGCAGGCGACCGCGCTGGCTCACGGCAATGTAAACGTGTACATGCTGCCCGATCGTGATGCTCCCGAGGGGACCGAGGGCGAGCTGCTGGAGTATTCGTTGGCCTTGGCGTGCCCGGAGCATGGTCACTCCATTGACGATCTTCAGCCGCGTGATTTTTCGTTCAACGCTCCCTATGGCGCATGTCCTGAGTGCGACGGCCTGGGCTTTAAGAAAACCGTTGATGCCGAGGCGCTGATCGAGGACCCCTCGAAGTCCATTGCCGACGGAGTCTTTGGTAGCCTGTTCGGCAATTCGAACTACTATCCGCAGATTTTTGCTGCGGTCTGCAAACACTTTAAGGTGAGCACCGATACGCCGTGGGAGGACTTGCCCCCTCGCGTGCGTCGTGCATTCTTGGATGGCCTGGGCGATACGAAGATCTCGGTCGACTACCAAAAGCTCGACGGACGTCGCAGCCAGTGGGATACCAAGTTTTCGGGCGTTCGCAACATCCTGTACGAACGCTATACCGAGACGACGAACGAGAACACCAAGGCGCGCCTGGAGAAGTACATTCGCGAGGAGCCGTGCTCGACCTGCCACGGCGCTCGTTTGCGCTCCGAGATGCTCGCCGTCACCGTGGGCGGCAAGTCCATTTACGAGGTTTGTTGCCTGTCGTGCCGTGAATCGCTCGAGTTTTTTGAGGGCCTGGAACTCACCGAGCGCCAACAGTTTATCGGCGGTCGTATCGTCAAGGAAATTCTGGAGCGCTTGCGTTTTCTGGTCGATGTTGGACTCGACTATCTGACGCTCGATCGTGCCTCGGCGACGCTTTCCGGTGGCGAGGCACAGCGTATTCGCTTGGCAACGCAGATCGGCGCGGGTCTCATGGGCGTGCTCTATATTCTGGACGAGCCCTCGATCGGTCTTCATCAGCGTGACAACGAGCGCCTGATCAAGACGCTCGAGCGCTTGCGCGATATCGGCAATACCGTTATCGTCGTCGAACACGACGAGGATACAATCCGTGCCGCCGACTACGTGATCGACATGGGGCCCGGCGCCGGTGTCAACGGCGGGCACGTAGTCGCGGCGGGAACGCCTGCTGATATCATGGCGTGTCCTGAGTCGATGACGGGCGCTTATCTGACCGGCAAACGAATGATTCGGGTGCCTGATGAACGGCGCAAGCCCGGTCGCGGCTGCCTTAAAATTACGGGCGCTCGAGCCAACAACCTCAAAAATGTTACTGCCAAGATCGAGTTTGGTACGCTTACGGTTGTTACCGGCGTGTCGGGATCGGGCAAGAGCTCCCTGGTTACCGACACCATTGCGCCTGCCCTTACGAATGCTATTCACCGTTCGACGCGCCCCGTGGGTCCGTATAAGAAAATCGAGGGCATCGAGTGTATCGATAAGGTTATCGATATCGACCAGTCGCCGATTGGCCGCACGCCGCGTTCCAACCCTGCTACCTATATCGGCCTGTGGGATGATCTTCGCGCGCTGTTTGCGAGTACGCCGGAGTCGAAGGCGCGCGGCTACTCGCCGGGTCGTTTCTCCTTTAATGTGAGTGGCGGGCGCTGCGAGGCGTGCAAGGGCGACGGGCAGATCAAGATCGAGATGCACTTCCTTCCCGATATCTACGTTCCCTGCGAAGTTTGCGGCGGTAAACGCTACAACCGCGAGACACTCGAGGTCACCTACCGTGGCAAGACCATCTCGGACGTGCTCGACATGAGCGTCACCGAGGCGCTGGGCTTCTTTGGGAATATCCCGCAGATTAAGCGCAAGCTCCAGACGCTGTACGATGTAGGCTTAGGCTACGTGAGCCTGGGCCAGCCCGCCACGACGCTCTCGGGCGGCGAGGCGCAGCGTGTGAAGCTCGCCAAGGAGCTTCATCGACGCCAGACGGGCAAGACGTTCTATATTTTGGACGAGCCGACGACCGGCCTTCATTTTGAGGACGTCCGCCAGCTGCTCGATGTGCTGCAGCGCTTGGTCGATGCGGGCAACACGGTGCTGGTGATTGAACACAACCTTGATGTCATCAAGGTTGCCGACCGCCTGATCGATATGGGTCCCGAGGGCGGTAACGGCGGCGGAACCGTCGTGGTTTCGGGCACACCGGAGCAGGTTGCGGACTGTCCGCAGAGTTATACGGGCAAGTTTTTGGCGCCGTTGCTCAGGCGTGACCGGGAGCGTCAGGCTCAACTTGATGCTCAATAAATAGGCGATTCAGTTTATGGGCGCCATCGACTCCTCGTGATTCGATGGCGCTTGCTGTGTCGAAGTGACGTATGCAGCCGAATTGGACATATACTTAATCTTTGCGTCCGAATGCGAGGGAAAGGATATGTCATGGCAAAGGCTGTAAAGACGCCAAAAACCAATGCGATGCGCGAGCTGGAAAGCGCCGGCATTTCCTATGTTCTACATACGTACGAAGACGATGGTGATGAGTCAGTGGGCCTGGGGGTCGCGATTTCGGAGCAGCTTGGCGAGGAGCCCGGTCAAGGATTTAAGACCTTGGTCTGCGTGACGCCGTCCAACGACCATGTCGTGTGCTGCATCCCTGTTGCCGACGAGCTCGATCTAAAGTCCGCCGCGCGTGCCGCGGGGGAGAAGTCCTTGGCCATGATGCATGTGAAGGATTTGCTTGCGGCGACTGGCTACGTTCGCGGCGGCTGCAGCCCGGTCGGTATGAAAAAACGCTACCGGACGCTCATTGATGAGACATGTGTCCTTTGGGATACCATTTTTATTTCGGGAGGCAAGCGTGGTTATCAGCTCGAGCTTGCACCCGATGATTTAATTGCATTTTGCGGGGCGACGGTTGCCGCGATTACGAGAGAGGACTGAGCGATGCCGCAGGAAGAATTGAAGCGCGGAGCTCATTTTGCAAGAGAATCTGCGCCTCAGACACCCTCGTCCGAAGCTCCTTCGTCGCGAGATGACACTGACGACATGGGCTCGTCGGACTACTCCACGGTTGGTCGTTCCGCCGGGCTTATGACCATCCTGACCATCGTGTCTCGCGTCACCGGTTTTATCCGCACGTGGGCAATGGCGGCCGCTATCGGCATGTCGCTGCTTTCGTCTTCCTATCAGGTCGCCAACAATCTGCCCAATATGCTCTACGAGCTCGTGATGGGCGGCATGTTGGTTACCGCCTTTTTGCCGGTGTACATGGGCGTGCGTCGTGAACAGGGTCGCGACGCCTCAAACGAATACGTAGGCAATCTGCTCGGCATCCTGCTTTTGCTGCTGGGCGGCATTTCGGTGCTGGGCACCGTGTTCGCTCCGGGCTTTATCTGGACGCAGTCGTTCCTTTCGGGCGATGGCGGCAGCATGGATACCGCTGCGTTCATGTTCCGCTTCTTTGCTATTCAAATTCTGTTTTATGGCTTGGGCTCGGTGTTCTCGGGCGTTCTCAACGCACACCGCGACTACTTCTGGTCGACGTTTGCCCCGGTTCTCAACAATGTTATCGTCATCGCCAGCTTTATGGGCTTTGCTCCTGTGTCTGCACAATTTGGCGGGCAGGCCGGTATTATCTTGATCGCAGCTGGTACGACCCTCGGCGTCTTTGTCCAGATGGCCTGTCAGATTCCCGCGCTTGGCAAGCATGGCGTGCATCCTCATATCCATATCGACTTTAAGGACCCCGCGCTGCGACAGACGATTGCGCTTGGTATCCCGACGCTGCTCGCCACGGTGTGCATGTTTGTCTCGACTTCCATTACCAATGCCGCCGCGCTGGTGGTGCAGCCCGAGACCGGCCCTTCCGTCATCGCATATGCGCGCCTGTGGTATACGCTGCCCTATGCGCTGATCGCTGCCTCGCTTTCGACGGCACTCTATACCGAACTCTCACACGATGCGCAGGAGAAGGATTACGACAGCGTCCGCACGGGCATTTCGCGCGGTGTCGCCCAGATGCTCTTCTTCCTGATTCCGTTTGCCATGTATCTGATCGTCTTCGCCCGTCCACTCAACATGATCTACTGCGCCGGCAAGTTCGATGAATCCGGTGTGGCGCTGGTGTCGGAGTTCCTTATCTATCTGGCACTTTCCCTGCCGCTCTACGGCGTGGTCGTGCTGATGCAGAAGAGCTTCTCGGCCCTGCTCGATATGAAACCTTATAGCCGCTATTGCTTGTACTCCGCTATCGGTCAGGCCGGTTCGGTGCTGCTGTTTGGCGTGGTGCTGGGCTACGGTATGCCGGCAATTGCGCTTTCGTACGTCGTTGACTACGTGGTCTTGGTCGGATGCTCACTGTGGTGGCTGCGCCGTCGTCTGCATGGCCTTCAGGTCAAGTCTATCCTGCACGGCGGCTTCTTCGGCCTACTGTTCGGTGGCTTGGGCGCTGCCGCGGGCGCCGGCGTCATGTGGGCACTTGAGCACTTTGTCGGAATGCTTGGCAGCTCGATCCTCATTACCCTGGGCTACGTTTGTGTTGCAGGCGTCGTCTCGCTCGCTGTAACTTTTGGTCTTGCCTTCGTCTTTAAGATGCCCGAGGTCTCGGCGCTGCTTCGTCGCAAGTAGGTGCGTGTGGCAGGTCGCGACAACATTCCAACACTTGCCGAGCAGGTTTCGCGCGTTCCCACGCAACCCGGCTGCTACCTTTGGAAAGATGCCAAGGGCGATGTCATCTATGTGGGCAAGGCAAAAAACTTGCGTGCCCGTATGCGTCAATACGTGACGCTGCAGGACGAGCGTCAAAAGATCCCGCTCATGATGCAGCTGGTGGCGAGCTTCGACTATATCGTGGTGGAGACCGAGCACGAGGCATTGGTGCTCGAGCGCAATCTGATCGGCCAGTACCATCCGTACTTCAACGTCGACCTTAAGGACGATAAGAGCTATCCCTTTATCGCCATTACTAAGAGCGACTTGTTTCCGGCTATTAAATACACGCGAGAGCGTCATAAACCGGGAACGCGCTATTTTGGCCCCTATACCGATAGCCGCGCGGCGCGTGAGACCATCGATACGCTACGCAAGGTTATTCCTATTTGCTCGGCATCCTGTGCGGAATGGCGCCGCTGCCGCCGCATCGTCGAATCTCATAAGGGCGAAGAAGACATCGTCAATATGATTTGCGCGCAAAACGGGCGCCCCTGCTTTGACTACCATGTCGGGCGCGGGCCGGGCGCATGCGTCGGCGCGATTTCGCCTGCCGACTATGCCAAGAACGTCAAGCGTGTCGAACGTTTCTTGTCGGGCCATCGCAAGGATGTCGTCGACGAGCTCACGTCCGAGATGACGGAGGCAGCCGAGGCGCTCGATTTTGAGCGTGCGGCGCGCGTCAAGCGTCGCCTGGAAGTCATTAGGGGCCTGGACGATCGCCAACAGGTCGTTTTTCCATCAAGCGTCGATATCGACGTCATCGGCTTCTATCGCGAAGAGACTATCTCTGCCGCCTGTGTCTTTGTCGTTCGCGAGGGCCGAACGGTTCGAACTTGTGAGTTCATCCTCGATAAAGGCCTGGATGTCGACGAGGAAGAGCTTCAATCGGGCTTTCTTAAGCGCTATTACGACGAGACGGCTGATATTCCAGCCGAGATCAATCTCTCTGTCGAGCTTGAGGATGCCGAAGCGTTGGGGGAGTGGCTTGCGGCCAAGCGCGAACGCTCTTGCCATCTCCATAGGCCGCAGCGCGGCGAAAAGCACCGCCTGCTCGATATGGCTTCCAAAAATGCGCGCCATGCCCTCATGCGCTACATGATGCGCACGGGGTATGCTGACGATCGCACCAATCAGGCGCTCCTGGAGCTCGAAAGCGCGCTGGCGCTGCCTGCGCCGCCGTTGCGCATCGAGTGCTTCGATATCTCGACGTTGCACGGCACCTTTACTGTCGCTTCGATGGTGGTATTTACCAACGGCCGTGCCGACAAGGGCCAGTATCGTCGCTTTAAAATTCAGGCCGAATTGGACGAGGCGAACGACTTCGTATCGATGTCCGAGGTTCTGGGGCGTCGCTATGCTCCCGAGCGCATGGCGGACGAGCGCTTTGGCTCGCGCCCCGATTTGCTCGTTGTCGATGGCGGCAAGCCGCAGTTGACCGCTGCAATTAAGCAACTTGAGGCGCTCGGCCTCGATATACCAGTTTGTGGCTTGGCAAAGGCCGATGAGGAAGTTTTCGTGCCGTGGGACGAGACTCCCGTCGTGCTACCGACCGGCTCCGCTTCGCTTTATCTGATCAAGCAGGTTCGCGATGAATCCCACCGATTTGCGATTACGTTCCACCGCGAGTTGCGCAATAAGGCTATGACGGTTTCGGTGCTTGACGACGTTCCGGGCGTGGGACCCACTAGAAAACGTGCCATTATGCGCCATTTTGGCTCGATGAAGCGTTTGCGCGCGGCAAGCGAGCAGGAGATTGCGGAAGTTCGAGGCGTTCCGGCCGATGTCGCCAAAGCGGTCCACGAGGCACTTGTTGCATGGAATGCCGAGCGCGCCCAGGCATCGGCCAGCCGTTCCGAAAACTAAACGTGCTTCTAAACAACTGATATACATGATTGGCCGATTTTCAATCATTTATTTCGCCATGATTACCTGTCGATTTCGGGTTTTATTAACGCTAAAACGTTTGACTAGCCATGGTGAACAACCCTGCTATCCTGCGGGTTGACGAAGACTGATATCTCACCTCGTCGATACATACTGTCTGGCGAATCGTTTGTCAATGAATTCGGTGAACGGTAGTAAATACCGTTCAAGCGTATGTATGTATCGGTCGCCGAGCGCGGCACCTCAGTTGGGTCCGTCGGTAGGTAAGGTATATATCGTCCGCAAGTTGCGCGGGGGCAAGTCTAGGTGCTCCCGGGTAAGATTCTCTATTGATAGGAGAAGACATGGCCATCATCAACAAGGGTATGTCCAGGCGTTCGTTCCTCGGCCTCACCGGCAGCGTCGCTGCTGTCGCAGGGCTTGGTCTCACCGGCTGCGGTGGCAGCTCCAACGACGAGGGTTCCGCTTCCGGTTCCACCGATTCCGCCAACCGTGGCGGCGGCGTGATCACCGCTGGTTCCGCTTACGCTCCGTCCAGCTTCGACCCCGCCAGCACCGGCTCCGCTGTGGGCCTGGGTGCTAACTGGCACGTCATCGAGGGCCTCTATGGCATCGATTACCACGACTACAGCACCTTCAACGAGCTCGCCACCGACGATCCCAAGTCCGTGGACGACACTACCTTCGAGGTCACCATCCGCAAGGGCGCCAAGTTCTCCGATGGCACCGAGGTCACTGCTGACGACGTCGTTGCCTCCTACACCGCTTGCGCCGCTTCTGCTACCTATGCTCCGTTCTTCCAGCCCTTCGAGTCCATCGAGGCCAAGGACGCCAGCACTGTAACGGTCAAGACCAAGGTCCCCAACTTCTCCCTGCTCAAGGATCGTCTGGCCATCATCCGCGTTACCCCGGCTACCCAGGCCGAGGAGGATCGCGCTAAGCAGCCGATCGGCTCCGGCCCCTGGATGTACGACTCTATCTCCGATACCGAGATCACCCTGGTTCCCAACCCCGAGTACAACGGTGAGTATGCTGCCGAGGATAAGAAGATCCAGTACAGCATCCTGACCGACCCCACCGCTCGCGTTACCGCTCAGCAGGAGGGCTCCACGCTCGTTATGGAGCTCGTCACCGCTGATGCCGTCGACCAGCTCGAGAGCGCCGGCTGCAAGATCGATAACGTCCAGGGTTTCGGCACCCGCTTCATCATGTTCAACGTCGCCAAGGAGCCTTGGAACAACGTCAAGGTCCGTCAGGCCGTCATGTACGCGCTCGACACTGAGAAGATGATTACCAACACCTTCGCCGGCCTTGCTACCGCTGCCAGCTGCTACCTGCCCAAGAGCTTCACCAACTATCATGAGGCTTCCACGGTGTACAAGACTGACGCCAAGAAGGCCAAGAAGCTCATCGAAGAGTCTGGCATCACCCCGGGCGCCATCACCCTGCGCACCACCGACAACGAGCAGATCAAGGGCATGGCCGCTCAGGTCAAGAACGACCTCGACGCTCTCGGCTTCGATGTGACCATCCAGACCGATACCTCGCCGGCCACCTACGCTGCCATCGACGGCGGCGAGGCCTACGATATCCTTCTCGCTCCTGGCGATCCGTCCTGCTTCGGCGCCGACCCCGACCTGCTGCTCAACTGGTGGTATGGCGACAACGTCTGGATGCAGACCCGTTGCCCGTGGAAGGATTCCGCTGAGTGGGCGAAGCTCCACGGTCTCATGGACGAGGCTCTTGCCGCCGAGGGCGACGAGCAGCAGAAGAAGTGGAACGAGTGCTTCGACATCATCGCCGACAACGCTGTTCTGTACCCCGTTGTCCACGTCAAGACCGTTTCCGCTTCCTGGGACGATCCGTCCACCGCGCCCAACGGCGAGGCCCTCGATGGCTTCAAGGGCATCGGCACGACGAGCATGTCCTTTAGGGGCGTCGCGACCGTCAAGGCCTAAGACTCGCTTGAGTCATATGTGGGGCGTCGGTCGTAAGGCAACGTCCTCATAGTTGAAACAAAGACCCGGGCGGCCTCGATGTCGCTCGGGTCTTGTAATGAGTATCCATACTCATATACCAGTTGGTCCTACCGACAAAAGAAAGGGGAGAGAACGTGAACAACTTTCTACGTTTGATTGGAAGGCGTCTCGTGGCGCTGCCGATCATGGCATTGGGCGTCACCGTCCTGGTGTTCTTCCTTATGTCGTTCTCCAAGACCGACCCCGCCTATACGGCGTTGGGTGACGGTGCCTCGCCCGAGGCGGTTGCCGAGTACCATGAGAAGTATGGTCTGGACGACCCCTGGCCCGTGCGCTACGTGCGCTACATGGGTGATCTGATCCATGGTGACATGGGCACCTATGGTGCTGCTCGCAACTCTGTTGCCAAGCGCATCTCCACGGCCCTGCCCGTCACGATGCAGCTGACCTTCATCGGTCTAGCCATCGGCGCGGTCGTCTCGTTTTTGCTCGGCGTCATCGCGGCACTGTATCGCGATAAATGGCCGGACCAAGTGATCCGCGTCTTCTCCATCGCCGGCTTGGCAACCCCGTCGTTCTGGCTTGCCGTTCTGTTGATCCTGCTGTTCTCTTCCTACCTTAAGGTGCTCCCGGCGTCCGGTGCTCTGCCTCACTTCACCACCAACCCGGCTGGCTATCTGGGACGTATGATCATGCCCGCTATCGCCCTGGCATTTCCGCTGACGGGTCAGATGACTCGTATCGTGCGTACGGCCATGGTCGAGGAGCTCGATAAGGACTATGTCCGTATGGCCCGCGGCGCCGGCGTTCCCGAGAAGGTCGTCGTCGGCATCAACGTTTTGCGCAACGCGCTGATCACCCCGGTCACCACCCTCGGTCTTAAGATCGGCTACCTCATGGGCGGCGCCGTCGTCATCGAGGTCATCTTCAACCTCCCCGGCATGGGTACTGCGATTCTGCAGGGCGTTCAGGGCAACGAGGCGAACCTGGTTCAGGGCGTCGTCATCGTCGTTGCTCTTGCCTTCATCATCATCAACATCGTGGTTGACATGCTCTACCTGCTCATCAACCCGCGCATCAGGACGGTGTAGATTATGGTAAAGATTCGAGAGAAGCAAACCGAGCAGCTCGAGAAAGCTGCCTCCAAGGGGCTCAAGCTCGGTGGCTGGAAGAAGATGACGCTGTCTTCTAAGATTGCCGCCGTCGTGCTGGTGCTGGTCGCCTTGACCGCGATTCTGGCGCCCCTTCTTGCCCCCTATAGCCCGGTTGAGATTTTCACTGCTCGCCAGGCTCCCGGCAACGGATTTATCTTCGGTACCGACGATAAGGGCCGCGACATCCTTTCGCGTATGCTCTACGGTGGCCGTTACTCGCTGATCATCGGCTTTGGCGCCACTGCCATGGCTCTGGTTTGCGGCTCGGTCGTGGGCGCCCTCGCGGCGGTTTCGCGCAAGTCCGTTTCCGAGGCGATTATGCGCATCCTGGACATCATCATGTCCATCCCGGGCATCGCCCTCGCTGCCGTCTTCGTCTCCATCCTGGGCAACTCCGTGCCGTCGATCATCTTCGCCATCGGCTTTATGTACACTCCGCAGATTGCCCGTATCGTGCGCGCCAACATCGTGTCCGAGTACGGCGAGGACTATGTCCGCGCGGTCATCGTTTCCGGCGCCAAGGCTCCGTGGATTTTGATCAAGCATGTTCTGCGTAACTGCATCGCCCCGATCATGGTCTTCACCGTTACCCTGGTCGCCGACGCCATCATCTTCGAGGCCTCGCTGACCTTTATCGGCGCTGGTATCCAGGAGCCCACCGCTACCTGGGGCAACATCCTCGCCGACGCCCGCGGCGGCGTGCTCGCTGGCCGTTGGTGGCAGGCGCTGTTCCCGGGTCTGGCTATCATGATCACCTGCCTGGCGCTCAACATCCTCTCCGAGGGCATTACCGACGCCATGGCCGCTGCTCCCTCCGCCGCCCTGGATCCGACCGATTCCTCCAAGCGCCGCGAGGCCGACCTGCTGGTCTCCGACCCCGTTCGCGCTTACAAGGAGCAGGCTCAGTCCCTGTCCGCCCGTCTTGGCGCCCTGCGCGATGTCGAGCTCAAGCGTAACGACCGCCATGTGCCCGATGAGTCCGTTGAGCCGATCCTTTCGGTCCGTGATTTCTGCATCCAGTTTGAGCACCACGGTGATATCAACGTCGTCGACCACGTCAACTTTGATGTCCGTCCCGGCCAGACCATGGGCCTGGTAGGCGAGTCCGGCTGCGGTAAGTCCATCACCACGCTGGCCATCATGGGCCTGACCGACGATGACGAGCACCTTTCCGGTGAGGTTCTCTGGGAGGGCCGCGATCTGCTCAAGATGAGCAAGAAGGAGTGGTTCGGCCTGCGCGGTACCGATATCGCCATGGTCTATCAGGACGCCCTGTCCTCGCTCAACCCCTCCATGCTCATTTCCGCCCAAATGAAGCAGCTCACCAAGCGTGGCGGCACCCGTAGCGCCGAGGAACTCCTGGAGCTCGTGGGTCTCGACCCCAAGCGTACGCTCGAGAGCTATCCGCACGAGCTTTCCGGTGGTCAGCGTCAGCGCGTTCTGATCGCTATGGCCCTTACCCGCGACCCCAAGCTGGTCATTTGCGACGAGCCTACGACCGCTCTGGACGTTACCGTCCAGAAGCAGGTCATCAAGCTGCTCAACGACCTTCAGGCCAAGCTCGGCTTTGCCATGATCTTCGTTTCGCATGACCTGGCGCTGGTCGCCGAGGTTGCCCATAACATCACGGTTATGTACGCCGGCCAGGTTATCGAGCAGGCGCCCACCAAGGAGCTGCTCACCAACCCGATTCACGAGTACACTCGCGGTCTTCTGGGTTCCGTCCTGTCCATCGAGAGCGGTTCGGGCCGCCTGCACCAGGTGCCCGGCGCCGTTCCGAGCCCGCGCGATTTCCCCAAGGGCGATCGCTTCGCACCCCGCTCGAGCCATCCGCGCATTGGCCTGGACACCCGTCCGGTCTTCAAGCGCGTGCCCGGCACCGAGCACTTCTATTCCGAGCTCCCCGACGAGGTGCTCAAGGCAAATGGTTTGACCCCTCACGCGGAGGTGATGTAGATGAGCGAGATCGCAGTCAACGGCGTCGAGCCGATCATCTTCCTTGATGACGTCCACGTCACCTTTAGGACCCGTACCGGCTCGATTCTGCACCCCAACCTGGTTCACGCCGTCCAGGGTGTAACGATTAAGCTCATGCCCGGACAGACCATCGGCATCGTCGGCGAGTCCGGTTGCGGAAAGTCCACCACCGCCAACGTCATGTGCGGCCTGCAGGCCCCCACGAGCGGCAAGGTCTACTTTAAGGGCAAGGACGTTACCAAACGTACCGCCGAGGACCGTCGCCACATGGGTCGCGTCATCTCGGTCGTGTTCCAGAACCCGGCCACGGCGCTCAATCCCCGCATGGTCGTTCGCGAGCAACTGCTCGACCCCATGCGCGTCCACAACCTGGGTACCGAGGCCGAGCAGGAGAAGCGCGTCAAGGAGCTCTTGGAGCTCACCGGTCTGCCCAGCTCCGCCGCCGAGGTTCTTCCCGGCCAGCTTTCGGGCGGCCAGCGCCAGCGCGTCGCAATTGCCCGTGCCCTGTCGCTGAACCCCGATGCCATCATCGCCGACGAGCCCACCTCGGCTCTGGACGTTTCGGTCCGCGCGCAGATTCTGAACCTGCTGACCGACCTTAAGAAGGAGCTCGGCCTGGCCATGGTGTTCATCAGCCATGACATCCAGACGGTCCGCTATATCTCTGACGACATCATCGTTATGAATGGCGGCAAGATCGTCGAGCAGGGCGAGGCCAAGCAGGTCTTCCAGCACCCTCAGGACCCCTACACCAAGATGCTGCTCGGCGCTGCGCCGTCGCTGCTTCATCCCAAGCTCGGCGAGTAGCCTCGCTTTCCCTCCCGTGCGCCCGGTTCCCTTACCGGGCGCACCTCCGTTGCGATTTCGAAAGGCTGGGTTCACGAGCCATGCCAAGTGCTCAGGAGCTACAACAGCAATTTGGTGAATATCGAGGCGCTATGCCCCGTCCATCGGATTTCGATCTCTTTTGGAAGGACCGCATGGCCGAGGTCGACGCCGTCGAGCTCGACTACGCGATTGAGGCGGCTTCGGTTGCGGATTCCGCGACCTGTCGGTTTTTCGACCTCTGGTATACCGGCATGTGCGGTGCACGCCTGCATGCCAAGTATCTCCAGCCGGTTTCGGACGAGCCCGTGCCGCTGGTGCTACAGTTCCACGGCTATCCGGGTGCAAGCCGCAGCTGGTTCGAGCAGGCGTCGTTTGCGGGCATGGGCATGGCGCTCATTGCTCTCGATTGTCCTGGCCAAGGAGGCCCCTCCGAGGACATTGGTGGATTTGAGGGCACGACGGTTGCTGGGCATATCGTCGCCGGTATCGACGGCGACCCGGCCAATCTTTACTATGTCCGCTTGCACCAGGATATCCGCATTCTGTGCCGTATTGTTCGCGAGCTCGAGGGCATCGATCTTTCCCGCGTATTTGTGAACGGCGCATCGCAGGGCGGCGGTTTGGGCATTGCGACCTGCGCGCTTAATAGTGAGCTTATCAATCGCGCTGCCATCCTCTATCCCTTCCTGTCGGATTTCCGCCTTGTTTGGGATCTGGATGCCGACGATATCGCTTATGAAGGCCTGCGTTATTGGTCGCGTTGGTTTGACGAGGACTCGACTCGTATTGAGGAGGCCTATGCCAAACTGGCGTACTTCGATTCCAAGAACTTTGCCCCCATGGTCAAATGCCCCGTGCTGTTTGGCACGGGCACAGCCGATATCGTCTGTCCGCCGGCGACGCAGTTTGCGGTCTACAACAATCTGGCCTGTGAGAAGCGAAGCGAGTTCCTTGAGGGCTTTGGCCACGAGGAGATTCAGGACTTTGACGATCTGATCATTCCGTTTTTCTGCGAGGGAGGGGAGGCTCATGTCTAAGTGCGAGAGCAATATCGACGAGCTGATCGTCCCCGGGCTCGCGGAGATGCCTGGAACGGTTTCGTCAAGGCTCTCTGATTTCCGGGGTTGGCACGGCGATGCTTCGGCGGATGTTTCCGAATTAGAGACAGCCGCTTCGGACCTTGAGGTTTGCGGGCTGACTGTTACGGCGATTGATTTCGCCAATCCGTGCGCGCGCTACTCTGAGGTTTCCATTGAGCTCGGCGGGTATGTCGTACACGGTCGTTTGATTGAGCCCTTAGGCCATGCCCGGGCATCCGAGTTTGTGCCGCTCTGTCTGATGTTTCACGACATCGATCGACCCGTGCGTGGATGGCATCACATGACGAGATTTGCCGCCATGGGGTATGCCGTTCTCGCGCTGGATGACGATGTTGCTGGTGCGGACGACCTGCAGTGGGGGATTGCTTCGCCCGCTTTTGTCAAGCGCGTCCGTTGGGGCTGCGCGTTGGCGAAGGTCGCGCGCAATCTTGATGGCATGGATCCCGATCGCATTTTTGCATGGGGCGAGGGTCTTGGCGGCGGTGTCGCGCTGGCGGTTTCTGCTCTGGACGAGCGCGGACTTGCCTGCACGGCGGTTGCCAATCCAATTCCCGGTGGCCTCGAGGCTCTGTCGTCTCGGGTGCGCGGATCGGTGCTCATGGGCACGTCGCTCATGGATACCGTGAGCGACCCCAAGGGTCAGTTTGCCGTATTCAACGGTCTTGAGTGTGACCGGAGGCATATCATCTATGCCAAATACGCTCATGAGCGTATTAACGCGTTCGAAAACGAAGTCGTCGACTTCTTTAACCAAACGTTCTATCCGTGTTCTTTGGCCTAGACGGCCTGGACACTGCCAACAAGAGTGAGCGGCATAGGGCCGCTCGCCAGACAGCTAAGGAGATTCTTGTGGCAACTCAGAAATTCACCGGCGTTATCCCTCCCGTCGTTGTTCCCGATACCGAAGACCACCAGCTCGACGTTGCCTCCTTTGAGCGCAGCATCAACCGCATGATCGATGCCGGCGTCGATGGTCTGTTCTTCTTGGGGTCTTCGGGCGAGGTCGTCTTCTCCACCGATGAGCGCCGTCGCCAGATTATCGCCGAGGCCGTTCGTATCGTCGACCACCGTGTGCCTGTTCTGGTCGGCATCATCGATACCGAGACCGAGCGCATGATTGAGCACGGCAAGGTCGCCCAGGAGCTGGGCGCCGATGCCCTCGTCGCCACCTGCCCGTTCTATGCCCTGCAGGGTATGACCGAGGTCGAGGAGCACTTCCGCATCCTGCACGAGGAGCTCGACCTGCCCATCTTTGCCTATGACATTCCCGTCTGCGTTCACACCAAGCTCCCCTGGAAGCTCCTTGCCAAGCTCGGCGCCGAGGGCGTCCTTGCTGGCGTCAAGGATTCCTCGGGTGATGACATCTCGTTCCGCTACCTCGTTCAGGAGAACGAGAAGAACGGCCATCCGATGAGCATCCTCACCGGTCACGAGGTTGTTGTCGACGGCGCCTATCTCGGCGGCGCTGACGGTTCCGTCCCGGGTCTCGCCAACGTTGAGCCCGAGGGCTACGTGCGTCAGTGGAAGGCCGCTCAGGCTGGTGACTGGGCTACCGTCAAGGCCGAGCAGGATCGTCTCAATGAGATCTCCCACATCTGGGATGTCACCTCGGGCGTCCAGGGCTATGCCGGTGGCGTCGGCGCCTTCAAGACCGCTATGAACCTCATGGGCATCTTCGACAGCCCGACCATGCCGCGCCCGGTGAAGGCCATGACCGGTGAGAACGTCGAGGCGATTAAGAAGGTCCTCCAGGACAACGGCCTCCTTTAAAGCTTTCCCAGGCACCCGACCTCGCCGTTCAACCGTGCGGCCATGACCCATTAGGTCAATGGCCACACGGCTTCTCGGCGATCTCGGGCACCTGGAAAACCTTTACCGCGCTGTGACGGCTAGCCTGACGGCGCATTTCCTGTAGTTGTTTATATCTCCTAAGGAGAGCGACATGGAGAACAAGTACGTTTGCTCCGTCGATATCGGCGGCACCAAGATTGCGACCGCCATTATGGAGTATCCGGCTGATGGCGGCGTGCCCCATCCGGTCTTTGAAGCCGAGGTTCCCACCGAGGCCCAAGAAGGCGGCGAGGCAGTTTTCCAGCGCATCGAGGCGTCCATCAAGGCTGCTCTCGAGGCGAACCCCGATGTCGAGGTCCTCGGTATCGGTATTGGCGCCGCCGGTGTCGTCGACCCCAAGACGGGCGCCATCGCCTACGCCAACGAGATCATGCCCGGCTGGTCTGGCGTTCAGTTGGGGCCGCGTCTGCGCGAGGACCTTGGTCTTCCCGTTGCCGTGGTGGGCGACGTGCAGGCTCATGCTCTGGGCGAGGCCCACTGGGGCGTCGGCAAGGGCAAGTTCTCCGTCTTGTGTCTGGGCATCGGTACGGGCATCGGCGGCGCATATGTCGAGAACGGCCGCGTGATGCAGGGCTTCCACGGTGCTGCCGGTCATATGGGCCACATCGAGTGCTCGGCTGCCGCCGGCATTCCCTGCGCCTGCGGGCGTTCTGGCCATCTTGAGTCTGTTGCTTCGGGCACTTCCATTGGTCGCATGTACGACGAGCGCTTTGGCCGCGTCGACCCCAGCCGTCCTTCGGTCGGTCGCGATGTAAACGACCTGTGCCGCGCGGGCGACGCAAAGGCGACTGAGGTCATCCATGACGCCGGCTTTGCACTGGGCGCCAGCTTAGGCTCGCTCGCCAACATTCTGGATCCAGAGGTCATCGTGCTTTCGGGCGGCGTGATTCACCAGGGTCCCGATTGGCGTTCGCAGACGTGGAAGGACTCGGTGCACGAGGGCTATGCCAGCCAGGCACTCGACCCGCTTCAGGACACACCGATCCTCATCGGGTCTCTGGAGGGCGACGCGCCGCTCATTGGTGCCGCTGAGCATCTTCTTGCCTCGTTAAAGTAAACGTATCTGCTGTAGGAGCCTCTCGAGACAACACGCCTCGGGAGGCTGTTCTGAGAAAGGTTGCAGCCTTATGACCGTCGATCCTTTGATTCAATCCCTAAAGGGTAAGCTCGTCGTGAGCGTTCAGGCGTATATGGGCGAGCCGCTTCGTACGCCCGAGACCATGGCTCAAATGTCTCGCGCTTGCGAACTCGGCGGCGCTGCCGCCATTCGCTGCCAGGGACTTGCCGATATTGCCGCCATTAAGGGTCGCTGTGAGGTTCCTGTTATCGGCCTGTGGAAGGATGGACACGAGGGCGTTTACATCACGCCGACGCTGCGTCACGCCCGCGCCTGCGTTGCTGCCGGCGCCGACATCGTGGCGATCGACGCCACCGATCGTCCGCGTCCCGATGGCAAGACGGTCGAGGATACCTTCCGCCCGCTGCACGAGGAAGGTGTGCTCCTGATGGCGGATTGTGCCACTATCGAGGACATTCGCCGTGCGGTTGATATGGGCTTCGACCTGGTATCAACCACGCTTTCTCACGGTGTCGCCGCCATCGACTGCACCATGGCCGATGGCCCCGATCTGCCGCTCCTGCGTCAGGCGACCGAGGAATTCCCCGGTCTTCCCATCATCTGCGAGGGCCGCGTGCATACGCCCGAGGAGGCTCGCGCTGCAATCGACGCTGGTGCCTGGGCTGTTGTCGTCGGCACCGCTATCACGCACCCCACGAGTATTACAAGTTGGTTCAAGGCTGCGCTTGAGGCGTAAGACAGGCCTCGTATCCGCTCGGGGCGGTATACTCAATAAAGGCAATTGACCGCGCGGGATCCGGGTTGCTGGGTCCCGCGCTTGTTTTTTGGGAGGCAGCACATGCAAAAGGGAGATGCCATGGATGCGGCGGAGCGCTCGGAGCGCATCCCCGATATCGTCATCATCACCGGAATGTCCGGATCGGGCCGCACACAGGCCATGCACGTGTTCGAGGACATGGGCTATTTTTGCATCGATAACCTGCCTCCGCGTCTGATCGCCCAGCTTGCCGAGCTCGTCGGCATCAATACGGGCGTGGGCAGGCATCTCGCTGTCACCTGCGATCTGCGTAGCCAGGGACTGTTTGACGAGTTGCTCGATGCGGTCGCCGCGCTCGAAGAGCGCGAGATGAGCTGCGACATCGTGTTCCTGGAGGCTTCTGACGAGGTGCTGATTCGTCGCTACAGCGAAAATCGCCGCCGTCATCCCATTGCCAAGCCGGGAGAGACTACGGCCGATGCCATTCAGCGCGAGCGCCTGCAGCTACAGGGCGTGCGCGATCGAGCCGATATGATTATCGACACGAGCCGTCTGCGCACCTCTGCGCTGCGTAACAAGCTACGTATGGCATTTTCCGAGCTGTCCGACCAGCAGCTCATGGACGTCCATGTGTTCTCGTTTGGCTTTAAGCACGGCATGCCCGTCGAGGCGGACATTATGATCGACGTCCGCTTCCTGCCCAATCCGTTTTACGATCCCGAGATGCGCACCATGACCGGTCTCGATAAAAAGGTCTCCGATTTTGTTCTGGACCATCCCAAGACGCAGGAATTTTGGAAGGCTTGGACACAGCTGCTTGATACGGTGATGCCGGGCTACATCGCGGAGGGCAAGCCGCAGCTTTCTATTGCCATCGGCTGCACGGGCGGCCAGCACCGCAGCGTTGCCATTGCCGAGGCCACGGCCCGTTACCTGGAAGGCGCTCAGTACCATGTGAGTATCTCCCACCGCGACCTCTCGCGCGCCAACACGAAGGCATAGGCCTGCATGTCGTTTACCGCTGAGGTGCGCGATGAGCTTGCGCGCTGCGAACCCGAATGTGAATACTGCGACTTGTCGACGCTTGCCGCCCTCACGCGCGTGAGTGGCACGCTCTCGCTTACTGGCTCTGGGCGGTATCGTTTGACGGTTGCGACTGAGACGGGAGCCGTCGCGCGCACGATGATCACGCTGACGCATCGCATCCTTAAACTCAAAACGGAATTCACCGTTCGTAAATCGGTCTTGCATAAGGTTCGAAACTACCTCATCACCTTACCTGATCAGCCCGATTTGGATAAGGCTCTGGTGCTGCTGGGTATCCTCGACCGTAGGGGAGGACTTGTCGCCGGCGTGCCCCGACATATCGTTGCGCGTCCTTGCTGTAGACTTGCCTATATCCGCGGCGCGCTTATCGCGGGCGGCTTCGTGGCCGATCCACGCGGCGATTTTCATTTGGAAATCGCGGTGCAGGGCGAGCAATATGCCAAGGGGCTTTGCGATCTGTTGGAGCAGATTGGGGTCCATGCGCGTGTTAATGCACGGCGGGGGTCATATGCCGTGTACATTAAGAGCGCCGAGGAAATCGAGCATCTTTTAAAGCTGATTGGTGCCAAGCGCAGCGTTGCCGAGATTGAGGAGGCGCGTGCGGTCAAGTTGGTTAAGAACGATGTGAACCGTCGCGTGAACGCCGAGCTCGCCAACCAGACCAGAAGTGCCGGTGCCGCCCAACATCAGCTTGCGCTTATCGATGAGCTCGAGCAGCGTGGCCTTCGCGATGCGCTTCCGGATGCCTTGGCGGTCTTTTGCGACCTGCGCGAGCGCTATCCCGATCTGTCACTGCGTGATTTGGGGGAGATGGCTGATCCTCCCTTGTCGAAGTCAGCCCTCTACCATCGAGTTTTGAGGCTTGAAAAGCTCATTGAAGCAAACAAGTAGTTTACAGTATCGACGTATATACGGATTTAGCTGCTATTTTATTCTTTAAAACGTTTTAACGTAAATTTGATTTTCAATTTCGAGCATTCTCGTGAAATTCAAGTCAAAAAAAAGGTATATTAGGCGAGTGGTTAGTTTGTGGGCCTCAACGGCAGGCGCTGTAGCTTGCGGGGGCCTTACGAAAGGAGACACAATGGCAGTAAAGGTTGCTATTAACGGCTTCGGTCGCATCGGTCGTCTGGCTTTCCGTCAGATGTTCGGTCATGAGGGCTCCGAGATCGTCGCTATCAACGACCTCACCTCTCCCGATATGCTCGCTTACCTGCTGAAGTACGACTCCACGCAGGGCAACTATGCTCGCGATCACGAGGTCGTTGCTGGCGAGGATTCCATCACCGTTGACGGCAAGGAGATCAAGATCTACAAGGAGGCCGACGCCAACAACCTGCCTTGGGGCGACCTCGACGTCGACGTCGTTCTCGAGTGCACCGGCTTCTACACCAGCAAGGCTAAGGCTCAGGCTCACATCAACGCTGGCGCCAAGAAGGTCGTCATCTCCGCTCCGGCTGGCAGCGATCTGCCCACCATCGTGTACAACGTCAACCATGAGACGCTGACCGCTGAGGACAACATCATCTCCGCTGCTTCCTGCACCACCAACTGCCTCGCCCCGATGGCCAAGGGTCTCAACGACTTCGCTCCCATCGTGTCCGGCATCATGACCACCATCCACGCCTTCACCGGCGACCAGATGCCGCTCGACGGCCCGCAGCGCAAGGGCAACTTCCGTCGCTCCCGCGCCTGCTCCGAGAACATCGTCCCGAACACCACGGGCGCTGCCAAGGCCATCGGCCTGGTTCTCCCCGAGCTCAACGGCAAGCTCATCGGTGCCGCCCAGCGCGTCCCGACGCCGACCGGCTCGCTGACCAACCTCTACGCCGTCGTTGACAAGAAGGTCACCGTCGACGAGGTCAACGCTGCCATGAAGGCCTACGCTGAGACCATCCCCGATACCTTCGCCTACAACGAGGACCAGATCGTCTCCCGCGACATCGTCGGCGAGACCCACGGCTCCATCTTCGACGCCACTCAGACCATGTGCTCTGACCTCGGCAACGGCCAGACCCTCGTTCAGGTCACCTCTTGGTACGACAACGAGAACTCCTACACCTCTCAGATGGTCCGCACCATCAAGTACTTCGAGAAGTTCGTTGCTTAATTTAGCTTTTAGCGAATAGCTCGTTGAGCGTCTAAAGAAGGGCGCGGCCTCATAGGGCTTACACCCTAGGGTCGCGCCCTTTTTATAAGAAATCGTCTGCCGTAATGGGAGGCAGACACGTACGAAAGGTAGAAGCAAACATGGCCTTTACCAAGAAGACCGTCCGCGACATCGATGTCGACGGCAAGCGCGTTCTCGTCCGCGTTGACTTCAACGTGCCTATCAAGGATGGCGTCGTTGGCGACACCACCCGTATCAAGGCTGCCCTGCCCACCATCAACTATCTCGTTGAGCACAACGCTCGCGTCATCCTCATGAGCCACCTCGGCCGTCCCGATGGCACCGGCTTCCAGCCCGAGCTGTCCCTCGAGCCCGTCGCCAAGAAGCTCGCCGAGCTCTCTGGTCTCGACGTTTCCTTTGTCGCCGACACTTACGGCGAGAAGGCTGCCGAGGCTGTCGCTGCCGTCGAGCCGGGCAAGGTTCTCGTTCTCGAGAACGTCCGCTTCGATAAGCGTGAGAAGAAGAACGATCCCGAGATCGCCAAGAAGCTCGCTTCCTATGGTGACGTCTTCGTTCTCGATGCCTTCGGCACCGCTCACCGCGCCCAGGGTTCCGTTGTGGGCCCCGCCGCTTACCTGCCTGCCGTCGCCGGCTTCCTGCTTGAGAAGGAGGTCGACACGCTGACCGGTATCTTCGCCGAGCCCGAGCGCCCCTTCGTCGCTATCGTCGGCGGTTCCAAGGTTTCCTCCAAGATCGGCGTTCTCGATCACCTCATCGACTCCGCTGACACCCTGATCATCGGTGGCGGCATGGCCTACACCTTCTTCCTGGCTCAGGGCCTTTCCGTCGGTCAGTCCCTCAAGGAAGAGGACTGGGTCGAGCGCGCCGGCGAGATGCTCAAGAAGGCCGAGGAGAAGGGCGTCAAGATCCTGCTCCCCATTGACAACCGCGTTGCCGATCACTTTGGCGAGGACGCTGTCCCCGAGGTTGTCGCTTCCGACGCTATCCCCGACGATCGTGAGGGTATGGACATCGGCCCCAAGACCGAGGAGCTTTACGCCGAGGCCGTCAAGGGCGCCAAGACCGTGTTCTGGAATGGCCCCATGGGCGTCTTCGAGTTCGACAACTTTGCTCACGGCACCCAGGCTATCGCCGAGGCTGTCGCCGAGGCCGACTGCACCTCGATCATCGGCGGTGGCGACTCCGTCGCAGCTGTCAACAAGTTCAACCTGGCCGACAAGATGAGCTGGATCTCCACCGGTGGTGGCGCTTCCATGGAGCTCGTCGAGGGTAAGGCCCTGCCCGGAGTGGAGGCGCTTCTCGATGCCTAATCGCACCCTTCTTATCGCTGGTAACTGGAAGATGAACAACGACGTCGCCGAGGCTGCCAAGCTCGCCGACGAGTTGGCCCAGGCTCTGCCCGAGGTTCCGGCTGGCGTCGAGGTGCTCGTCTGCCCTCCGACCATCGACATCACTACGGTTCATGACCGTATTCAGGCTGCCCCCATCGCCCTCGGTGCACAGAACGTGTACTGGGAGGCCAAGGGTGCCTTCACCGGTGAGTCCTCTTGCGACATGCTCAAGTCCGCTGGCTGCACCTACTGCATCATCGGTCACTCCGAGCGTCGCGACTACTTCCACGAGACCGACGAGGACCAGAACAAGAAGGCCAAGGCTCTCGTTGCCGCCGGTCTTGTTCCCGTCTTCTGCTGCGGCGAGTCCCTCGAGGTCCGCGAGGCTGGCACCTATGTCGAGCACGTCGTGAACCAGGTCAAGGCAGGCCTTGCTGGCCTTGAGATCACCTGCCCCAAGCAGGTCGTCGTCGCCTACGAGCCCATCTGGGCCATCGGCACCGGCAAGACCGCTACCGCCGAGGACGCTCAGGAGGTCTGCGGCGCTATCCGTGAGACCCTCAAGGAGATGTTCGGCGAGGAGCTCGCTAACGGCATCCGCGTTCTCTATGGTGGCTCTGCCAAGCCCGGCAACATCGCCGAGCTCGTCGCCAAGCCCGACGTTGACGGCGCCCTCGTGGGCGGCGCTTCCCTCAAGGCTGCCGACTTCGCCTCTATGGTCGTCAAGGCAGGCGAGTAGGACATATGGCACAGCGTCATCTTCCTGCACTCCTGATCATCATGGACGGCTGCGGCCTGGCTCCGGCCGATGGCGAGAACGCCGTCGCCGCTGCCAAGACGCCCTTCCTTGATAGCCTGTACGCTCAGTACCCGCACACCACGCTCGGCGCTTCGGGCGAGGACGTGGGCCTTCCCGACGGCCAGATGGGCAACTCCGAGGTGGGTCACCTCAACATCGGTGCCGGCCGCATCGTGTTCCAGGAGCTTTCGCGCATCAACAATGCCATCAAGGACGGCTCCATCGCCAAGAACGAGGTTTTCGTCAAGGCTATGGACGATGTCAAGGCCGAGGGCAAGACTCTTCACCTTATGGGCCTTATGAGCCCTGGCGGCGTTCACTCCCACATGAACCACGTCGAGGCTCTGGTCAAGATGGCTGCCGAGCATGGTGTCAAGACCGTTCGCGTCCACGCCTTCATGGATGGCCGCGACGTCGACCCGCAGTCCGGTGCCGGTTACATGAGTGAGTTCTGCGCCTTCCTGGCTAAGATCTCCGAGGAGACCGGTTGCGACGCTCGCGTTGCCACCGTCTCGGGCCGTTATTGGGCTATGGACCGCGATAATCGTTGGGAGCGCATCCAGCGCGCCTACGACGTCATGGTCAACGCGTCCGATGCCGATGTCGACCCTGTTGCCGGTATCAAGGCCTACTACGAGAAGGATCCGCGCGGCGACGAGTTCGTCGAGCCCTTCGCTGCCCACAACGAGGGCATCCACGAGGGCGACGCGGCCATCTTCTTCAACTTCCGTCCCGACCGCGCTCGTCAGATGACCCGCGTGTTCACGGACAAGGAGTTCGACGGCTTTGAGCGCGAGCAGATCAAGCTTTCGCACTTTGTGACGATGACCGAGTACGACCCGACGTTTGACGTCGAGGTCGCTTTCCCCAAGACGTTCCCCGAGAACGTTCTGGCCGACGTTATCGCCGCCAATGGCCTGAAGCAGCTGCACACCGCCGAGACCGAGAAGTACGCCCACGTGACGTTCTTCCTCAACGGCGGCATCGAGGAGCCCAAGGAGGGCGAGGAGCGCGTGCTCGTCGCTTCCCCCAAGGTCGCTACCTACGATCTGCAGCCTGAGATGAGCGCTCCCGAGGTTACCGAGAAGCTCGTCGCCGCTATTAACGAGGATCGCGCTGATTTCTACATCGTGAACTTCGCGAACTGCGACATGGTTGGTCACACCGGTGTTTTCGACGCTGCCGTTAAGGCCGTCGAGGCTGTTGACGATGCCCTGTCCAAGGTTGTCCCGGCGATTCTCGCTAAGGGCGGCTTTGCGCTGATTACCGCCGATCACGGCAACGCCGATCACATGTTTGACGTTGCTTCCGACGGTTCCAAGCATCCGTTCACGGCTCACACCACCAACCGTGTGCCGTTCATCATTGTTGATGAGAAGGCACAGCTCACCGGTATCGAGGACGGCCGTCTTTCCGATATCGCTCCGACCATGCTCACCATGGCTGGTATTGAGCCTTCCGCCGAGATGACGGGTCGCGTGCTCGCCACCGAGGCCTAAGAGAAAACAAATACCGTTTTCTAGTAAGGGGGTTGTCCACAATCGGGCAACCCCCTTTTTTGGTATTTCTGCCATTTCTAACCCGCCCCCAAATGGCAGGTAGGGGAGTGCTGAGGGTTGTGGTACAGTACTGGAGTTTGAACTGTTCTATTAAGGAGCTTATCTATGGGTCCGTTTCAGATTCTTCTGTTTGTCGTTTGGGCTGTCTCTGCCGTGGCGCTGACGATTCTCGTCCTGATGCATTCCGGTAAGGGTACCGGCGTTTCGGATATGATCGCTAGCTCGCTGTATAACTCCAGCTCTGCCACAGGCGTTATGGAGCAGAACCTCGACCGCCTGACCGTCATCATGGCTGTCGTGTTTGCCGTGTGCGTCGTGCTGTGCATGTTCTTCTTCCCGCAGGGCATCGTTGGCTACTAAGCATTGGCGTATATACGTTTGAAAAGGGTCCCGCATGTGCGGGGCCCTTTTTGTTTACAGACTTGTAACAGAGCCAGAATATCACCACATACTGCGCCTAACTAAAGAAATTCTCGACCTTTAACCGGAATTAGCCCCAAATCGTGCATAAAATGCGCTACTGTATTGCAAAACGTTGGCCTGTTGTGCATAACCAGCCATAGCAGCGGGCGGCGTTTTGATGGTTCGGATCGGATTGTCTCGACATGTGTCCGACTGAACATTTCTTTGTCCTATCTCATAAGGAGGATGGCATGGCTGATTCTATGTTCCACCAGCCCGTTATGGGTCGTCGCGCCTTTGTCGGCGGCACCCTTGCTGCGAGCTCCATGGCTTTTCTTGCCGCATGTGGCAAGAAGGGCGGCGACGCTTCCGGTTCTGAGTCCGGTTCGACGCTGAACTTCTACATCAACAACCCGGTCTGCATCGACCCCTACAATGTCCAGGAGGACCAGGGCACTCAGGTCGAGTACCAGCTCTTTGACGCTCTGACCTCTTATGACGCCGAGAAGGGCGAGATCGTTCCGCTGGCTTGCGAGTCCTTCGAGGCCAATGACGACGCCACCGAGTTCACCTTCAAGATCAAGAAGGCCAAGTTCCACAACGGCGACGATGTTACCTCCAAGTCCTTCAAGCTCGGTTGGGAGCGTCTGGTCAACACCAAGTCGGCCATCGCTACCGAGTATGGCCCTTCCGAGGTCTCCTATCACCTTTCCATGGTCGAGGGCTATGACGACCTGCTTGCCGGTAACGCTACCGAGCTCAGCGGTGTTACTTGCCCCGACGATGAGACCCTCGTCGTCAAGCTGTCTTCCGCTTACGCCGACTTCCCCTTCGTCGCTTCTCACCCGGCCCTGGCCCCGGTTCCCGAGTGCGCCGAGTCCGATGTCAAGAGCTTCTACCTTGCCCCGGTCGGTAACGGCCCGTTCATGATGGACGGCAAGTGGGAGGATGGCCAGGAGATCAACGTCAAGAAGTTCGACGATTACTATGGCGACAAGGCCAAGATCGATGGCATCCACTTCCAGGTCATCAAGGACATGGAGACCGCTTACAAGGAGTTCCAGGCCGGTAACCTCGATGTCTGCGACGTTCCCGTTGCTCAGATTGACGCCGCCAAGAAGGATCGCGGCGTGTCCAAGGACGGCTACACCATGGGCGACGGCGAACGTATGCTGCTCGGCGCCGAGCCTTCCACCTACTACCTGACCTGCAACAACACGGCCGAGCCGTTCAACAACGCCGACCTGCGCAGGGGTATCTCCCTGGCCATCAACCGTGAGGCCATCTGCAAGACCATCTTCAAGGGTACCCGTACCCCCGCCGACGGTATTGTTCCTCCGGGCATCGATGGTTACAAGGAGGGCGCATGGGAGTTCTGCGTCTACGACGTCGACAAGGCTAACGAGTACCTCGACAAGGTCGCTCCCGCTGGCGCTAACGGCGATCGTGGCATTAGCGTGACTCTGTCCTACAACCAGGACGGTGGCCACAAGGAGATTATGGAGTCCATCATCGGCGACCTCGCCAAGGTTGGCGTTACCGCTGTCTCCGATACCCCCGAGTGGTCTGCCCTGCTCGAGCAGTATCAGAACTTTAACTATCAGTTCGGTCGTCTGGGCTGGATTGCCGACTACCCGATCATGGACAACTTCCTGTATCCGCTGTTCCACTCCGACTCCCTTGGTGGCGACAACCGCTCTGGTTACAGCAACCCCGAGTTCGACGCCAAGGTCGACGAGGCCCGTACCACGGTTGACGACGAAGAGCGCGTCGCTAAGATGCAGGAGGCCGACGCAATGGTCGCTGCCGACTGCCCGGTCATCCCGGTGATGTTCTACACGCACACCATCGTCGGCTCCGATCGCATCAAGCACCTCTATGTCGATCCGCAGAAGCACGCCGAGCTGGGTACCGCTGAGCTCGCCTAAGAGTTTGCAGCTTCCGTGAGGGTCAAGTATTTACGTAGACCTCATGGGAAACATACAGTTCTCCCTAACCTGGGGTAAACTGGCTGATGGTAATTTTGGGATGCCGGTCTGGCGATCGGCATCCCATTTAGGTTAATCCCTAGATAGGGGAGTGGTATGGGTAAGTACATCGTTAAACGTGTGCTTCAGTTCATCCCGGTATTTTTGGGCGTTACGTTGATTCTGTTCGCCCTCCAGAATATCGTGCCGGGAGATCCGATCAAGCTGATCGGTGGAGACAAGGCTCTGTCCCCCGAGGTGGAGCTTCAGCTTCGCGTCCGCTATCACCTGGTCCAGTCGGACGAGGACGGCAACGCGATCCTTGACGAGAACGGCGACCCCGTTCAAACGTCGCTCGTGGACCGTTACTTGTATTACATGGACGGTCTGCTTCATGGCGATCTGGGCAATTCGTATCAGCGCAAGCTGCCGGTTACGGAAATCTTTGCCCAGAAGTATCCGTATACGGTCAAACTTGCCGCGTGCGCTATTGTGCTCGAGGCAATCATGGGCATCGGTGCGGGTATCATTTCGGCGGTAAAGCGTTATTCCTTCTGGGATATTTTGGTAACGCTCACCACGTCGATCCTCGTTGCCGTCCCGGCCTTCTGGCTCGGTATGTTGCTGCAGCTGTTCTTTGGCGTCATTCTCAAGGATGCCACGGGCGGTGCATTCTCCATGCCGATCTCGGGTGCCGGCGGTTCCAGCTCTCAGTATCAGGATTGGATGCACTATGTGCTTCCGACCATTACGCTGGCTTCGGTTTCGACCGCTTACGCCGCCCGCATTATGCGCTCGCAGCTGCTTGACGTCATGAACCAGGATTACATCCGCACGGCAAAGGCCAAGGGTCTCTCCAATCGCGCGATCATCATCAAGCACGCGCTTAAGAATGCACTCATCCCTGTCGTTACCTATATTGGTGTCGACTTTGGCGGCATGCTTTCTGGTGCCATCCTGACCGAGACGGTCTTTAACTGGCCCGGTATCGGCTATGAGGTCTATCGCGCCATTAGCATGCGTGACTGGCCCATCGTTATGGGCGGAGTTACGCTCATCGTCGTCGTCGTCATGGTGATCAACCTGCTCGTCGACATTAGCTATGCATTCCTCGACCCGCGCATCCGCCTTGGCGGTCCGTCGGATAAGGCCTAAGGGAGGTACGTCTCATGCAGGAAACTGATTCTCAGTCTCAGGAGCAGGCTACCGCCACCAAGGCCGCATCTGCTCCCGCCAAGTCCCGCACGCTGTGGGGCGACGCTTTTAAGCGTCTTCGTAAGAACAAGCTCGCCGTTATCGGTGTCTGCTGGATCATCATCGTCGTTGTGGTTGCCCTGACCGCAGATCTGTGGGCTAAGCCCTGGCTCGGTTCGCCGACGGCTTCGGACTCGACCACCATGGCCCAGACGTCGCTGCTGGCTCCGTGTGCAGAGCACCCGTTTGGCACCGACGCCCTTGGTCGCGACATTCTCGTCCGCGTTATCTACGGTGCACGCGTTTCGCTTTCCGTCGGTATTATGGCCACTGCGATCTCCACGCTGATTGGTCTGGTCATGGGTGCTCTGGCCGGTTTCTACGGCGGCATCTGGGATACGATCATCATGCGCTGCGCGGATATCTTCCTGGCGTTCCCGTACGTGCTGTTCGTCGTCGCCATGATCGCCGTTATCGGCCGTGGTCTTCAGAACGTCTTTATCGCCATCGGCATTCTCGGATGGCCTTCGATTGCGCGCGTCTTCCGCTCTGCAATCTTGACAGTCAAGGAAAACGACTATGTTGACGCTGCGCGCGCGATGGGTGCATCTGATGCTCGTATCGTCGTGCGTCACATCTTTCCGAACTCCGTCGCCTCCATCGTGGTCTATGCGACCATGAACATTGGTGGCGCCATTCTGACCGAGTCCGCTCTGTCCTTCCTCGGCATGGGCGTTATTCCGCCTACGCCTTCGTGGGGCTCCATGATTCAGGACGGTCAGCAGTATCTTCTGACTGCTCCCTGGATGATGATCATGCCCGGTCTGGCAATTCTCTCGACGGTGCTCGCCTTCACCCTGCTGGGTGACGGTCTGCGCGACGCCCTCGACGTCAAGATGAAGGACGCATAAGAATGAAGAAGAACAAGAACTATGTGGACCTGAAGGACCAGCCGGTTCCCGAGGGCCAGCATCTGCTCGAGGTCGATGACCTTAAGATGTATTTCCACACCGAGGATGGCGTCGTTCGCGCTGTCGACGGTGTCTCCTACACGCTCGATCGCGGCGAGACCCTGGGCGTCGTCGGTGAGTCCGGCTCCGGTAAGTCCGTGACCGCCATGACCATTATGCGCCTCATCTCGATGCCTCCGGGAAAGATTGAGGGCGGCGACGTTCGCTATCGCGGTCGTTCTATCCTCGAGATGACCGAAGAAGAGATGCAGCACATTCGCGGTAACGATATCGCGATGATCTTCCAGGATCCTATGACCTCCTTGAACCCGGTCTATAAGATCGGCAAGCAGGTGGGCGAGGGCCTTCGTCTGCACCGTGGCTACTCCAAGCAGGAGGCACTCAAGCGCGCCACCGAGCTTTTGGACCTCGTTGGCATTCCTGAGCCCGAGAAGCGCGTCAATGAGTATCCGCACCAGTTCTCCGGCGGTATGCGTCAGCGTGTCATGATTGCTATGGCACTTGCCTGCGATCCCGATATCCTGATTGCCGACGAGCCCACGACGGCTCTGGACGTTACCATTCAGGCTCAGATTATCGAGCTCATGCAGGAGATGCAGGAGAAGAACGGCAACGCCATCATCATGATTACCCATGACCTGGGTGTCGTTGCCGATATGGCCGATAAGATCATGGTTATGTACGCCGGCCGTCCCGTCGAGTTCGGTACTGCTGAGGAAATCTTCTACGAGAGTCGCCACCCCTACACCTGGGGCCTTATCCGCTCCATCCCGGAGCAGGCCATCGAAGAGAAGAAGCCGCTTACACCGATTCACGGCAACCCGCCTTCGCTCATGAACCTGCCTGAGGGCTGCGTCTTCTCTCCTCGTTGTCCCTATGCGACGGACAAGTGCCGCAAGCAGCGCCCCGAGCGCGTTGTCACCGAGTCTGGTCATTACTCTGCGTGCCACTACTCTGGTGACCCCGAGTTCCTCAAGAACGCTCCTGAGACGTCCCGTACGCGCAAGGATTCCAAGAAGGGAGGCGAGGCGTAATGGCAGATACCAACGAGCGTACTCCGCTGCTGAAGGTCGAGCACCTCTCTAAGGAGTTCCCCGCTGAGTCCGGCATGTTCGCCAAGCGCTTCTCCAAGCGTGTCGTCTCTGCAGTAAATGACATTTCGTTCGAGATTTATCCGGGCGAGACCTTTGGTCTGGTTGGTGAGTCTGGTTGCGGTAAGTCCACGACGGGTCGCACCATCATGCGCCTAACCAAGCCGACCGCCGGTAAGGTGTTCTTCCAGGGTAAAGATGTTGCCGAGATGAGCAAGCATGAGATCAAGGACATGCGTCGCGAGATGCAGTTTATCTTCCAGGATCCTTATGCTTCGCTGAATCCCCGTATGACCATCGGCGAGATTGTCTCCGAGCCCATGACCATTCACGGCGTGGGCACCAAGGAAGAGCGCATTGAGCGTGTCCGTGAGCTTCTCGACGTTGTCGGACTGAACCCCGAACACATTAACCGCTATCCTCATGAGTTCTCGGGCGGTCAGCGTCAGCGTGTCGGCATTGCCCGCGCATTTGCGCTGAAGCCCAAGCTGATTATCTGCGACGAGCCGGTTTCCGCTCTGGATGTATCCATTCAGGCTCAGGTTTTGAACCTGCTCAAGGAACTGCAGGACAAGTTCGGTACCGCGTATTTGTTTATCGCCCACGACCTGTCCGTCGTGCAGCACATCTCCGATCGCGTTGCCGTTATGTATCTGGGTAAGATGGTCGAGGTTTCGGACTGGAAGACGCTCTACAGCGAGCCTCACCATCCGTACACGCAGTCGCTGCTGTCTGCCGTGCCGGTTCCCGATCCTGATATCCAGAAGACCCGCAAGCGCATTATCCTCGCCGGCGATCCGCCGTCGCCGCTGGATCCGCCGACCGGCTGCCGTTTCCACACGCGCTGCCCGATCGCGCAGGGCATCTGCTCCGAGAAGCTTCCTGAGTTTAAGGAAGTTGCCCCGGGCCACTGCTGCGCCTGCCACTTCGCGGAGCCGTTCCCGATCAAGGAATCGCACATCGACCTGTAGTCGGTTTTTCTCGTCCGGGCCCGCCCTGAAGTTACTTTTCAGAACGTCCTCGGACATGCAAGAAACCCCCGCTGCGCACTTCGTGCGGCGGGGGTTTCTTGCGTCCTGACGCTCCTATTTGGCAAGGTGTTTTTTAGAATCCATTTTGCGCTCGGCCTCG
>UQIC01000017.1 GCA_900540985.1 uncultured Collinsella sp. | reverse complement strand
CAATGGTATACGGGTGCATCATCGACGTCTTCAATACAGAAAATATCAGTGCGGAGTGTGCCTAAAAGTAAACTTATGGCGGGCCCTGCGATGTCCGGTCTTCGGTGGATTACTTGCTGGGGGAATAATGGCGCGCTTCGCGCGTTTTGGATGGGGTCTGTCCCGGCGGCGCGTTTGGCGCTTCGCGCCTCGCGCCTTATCGATTGGGATTGAGATGCATGTGGCGCTTCTCGCCTTACGACTGTTGCGGCCGCGGTCCCGTTTGGGGTCGCGGCCGTTTTGTTGTGGGTCAAATATGAACGTTGTGTTAATGAGTCGGTGGACGGTGGTGTTTTTCGGTGAGCGGCGTATCCTTCCAACGGTTTATCTAGTGTGTCAGTTGAAAGGAAGAGGGCGCTCGTCATTGTTTGAATGTGAACTGCCGTTTGACCACAAGACGTTGCATCTGGAGCTCGAGGATAAGAACTTCGCGGGTGTGATGGAAGGTCATCAAAACGAGTTTAAGACTACAAAATCGCAGGAAGAGCTTGTGGAGGAGTCACTTGCCAACCCTTATGGCTCGCCTTCGCTCGAGGAGCTTTGTGCTGGCAAGAAGGATATTGTCATCATTAGCTCCGACCATACGCGTCCCGTTCCCTCGCGTGTGACGATGCCTATTCTGCTGCATCACATCCATTCCGCTGCGCCCGAGGCTCGCGTGCGTATTTTGGTTGCTACGGGTATGCACCGTCCGTCGACGCACGAGGAGCTCGTCAATAAGTATGGCGAGGAGATCGTTGCCAACGAGGAAATCGTTATGCACGTCGCGACTGACGACAGCATGATGAAAAAGATCGGCACCCTGCCTTCTGGCGGCGAGTGCATCATCAACAAGATTGCTGCCGATTGCGATCTGCTGCTTGCCGAGGGCTTTATTGAGCCGCACTTCTTTGCCGGTTTCTCTGGTAGCCGCAAGTCCGTCCTGCCTGGCATCGCCAGCTACAAGACCATCATGTACAACCACAATGGTCAGTTTGTGAACGATTCCCATTCGCGTGCCGGCAACCTGTGCCACAACCACGTGAGCGAGGACATGTTTGCCGCTGCCGAGATGGCTCACCTTGCCTTTGTGCTTAACGTGGTGCTCAACGGCAAGCACGAGGTCATCGGCTCCTTTGCCGGCGATATCCACAAGGCGCACGAGGCTGGCTGCGAGTTCGTGAAGAGCCTTGCCGGCGTTGAGCCCGTCGAGTGCGAGATTGCCATCACCACCAACGGCGGCTATCCGCTCGATCAGAACATCTACCAGGCCGTGAAGGGCATGTGCGCTGCCGAGGCCACGCTTCCCGAGGGCGGCGTGATCATCGATGTCGCCGGTTGTGCCGACGGTCACGGTGGCGAGGGCTTCTATCACAACATCGCCGATAACGATCCGGCAGAGTTTGAGCGCGCCTGCATCGACCGTCCTAAGGACGAGACCCTGCCCGACCAGTGGACGAGCCAGATTTTCGCTCGCATCCTGGCGCATCACCCTGTGATCATGGTCACCGACCTGTGCGATCACCAGATGCTCAAGGATATGCACATGACGCCGGTCAACACTATCGAGGAGGCGCTCAAGCTCGCCTTTGAGATGAAGGGCGCCGATGCCAAGGTGGCCGTCATTCCCGATGGCCTGGGCGTTGTCGTCGCGCAGCACTAGCGTGCGGCCCAAACGAATCGTTTATAACCGACAAGAAAGATAAGGTTTTATGCTTACCAAACTCCTCTGCGAATTCGGCGCAACGGCCCTCATGATCATCTTTGGCGTGGGCGTGCACTGCGATACCGTGCTTAAGGGCACCAAGTATCAGGGCTCCGGCCACATGTTTGCCATCACCACCTGGTCTTTTGGCATCTCGGTTGCTCTGTTTATCTTTGGCGGCGCCGTGTGCATGAACCCCGCCATGGTGCTTGCCCAGTGCATCGTAGGCCTGGTGCCGTGGAGCAGCTGCATCCCCTTCATGATTGCCGATATGCTCGGCGGCTTTGCGGGTGCCGTGATCGCGTGGTTGATGTATGCCGATGAGTTCAAGGCTTCCGATGGTGTCGTCGATCCCATTGCCCAGCGCAACATCTTCTCGACCAACCCCACCACCGAGGGTACGAACTATGCCCGTAACTTCTTCTGCGAGGCTATCTGCACCTTTGTGTTCATCAGCGCCATCCTTGCTGCTGCTAGCCGCGCTGGTGAGAACGTTCTGATGCTCGCTATCTGCGTCGGTCTGATTGTTTGGGCTGTTGGCATGGGCATGGGCGGCATCACCGGCTTCGCCATGAACCAGGCACGTGACCTTGGTCCTCGCATGGCCTATCAGGTGCTGCCGATCAAGAACAAGGCTGACAACAACTGGAAGTACGGCCTGCTCGTTCCTGGCATCGCTCCGTTTGTCGGTGCCGCTCTGGCCGCGCTGTTTGTGCATGGTTTCTTGGGTATGTTCTAGTTCAAGGCTACATAGTTGTCCGCTGTCCGCATGGGGTAACTTCCCAGCGCGTCCTCGGACATGAAAGAACCCCCGCTGCGCACTTCGTGCGGTGGGGGTTCTCTCGTCCTGCGGAATGCGCTGGGAAGTTACCCCATGCGGACAGCTGCGGGATCTTGGCCGCGTTGGAACAAGCAGCCCAACATATAAATCTGAATTTGGATTTGGATGGGAGGGGCTTGTTGCTGTTGGGGGCGGTGAAGCGCGAGTGACACTTTGGGATGCGTGGCGCCCTGGGTTGGGGCGATGCTTTGGGATGAGGTTCTTACTTAGCTGAAGAGGGGTTTTATGGCTGAGAGGTAGTCTTTGGCTACGTCCTCTTTTGGGGCTTGGAAGTTGTGCCAGGCCCACCATTGGACCATTCCTACGAAGCTTGAGGCTATGTGGTGGAGGAGGAAGCTGCGGTCCATGGTGCCGGCGGGGCCTGCGGGGTCGGCGGGGACGGTTTCGGCTGCGCGCGACATGATGGTCTTGCGGAGACAGTCGGCGAAGACGCGCGAGCCGGCGCCGGCTACGAGGGCTCGAACGCCCTGGCGGCGCTCCCAGAGGTTGTTAAGGATATGCTCGACCTGCACGAGTGGGTCGTCGAGCGGAGTGCCATCGTCGTCGAGGGCGTGGGTGCAGATGTCGCTCACGAGCTCGGACAGTAGGTCGTCCTTGCTCTTAAAGAGACCGTAGAATGTCGCACGGCCTACGTGAGCGCGCGCGATGATGTCGCCGACGGTAATCTTGCCGTAGTCCTCTTCGCGTAGCAGCTCGGAGAACGCCGCAACGATGGCGGCGCGGCTTTTTTCTTTGCGGGCATCCATGGCTATGCATCCACGTGAACGAGCAGACAGCGGAGCGTGCCGGAGCAACCCCCGTAGGGGCGCTTGCCGGCGCCGTAGCCGACGGCTTCGATGTGGTAGCGTGAGGGCAGTTGGTCGGACGTGCGCAGCGCGGTGACGATGGCGGCGCCCGTGGGCGTCACGAGCTCGCCAGCGACTGGTGCAGGCATGAGGGCGATATTGCCCGCCTGGCACAGGTTGACGACAGCGGGGACGGGAATGGGCATAAGGCCGTGGGCACAGTGGATGGTTCCGTGGCCCTCGGAGAGCGACTCGACAACGATGTCCTCAATACCCAGGTCATCGAGGCAGATGGCGACAGAGCAGACGTCGACGATGGAATCGACGGCGCCTACCTCGTGGAACATGACGGTCTCGGGCGTTTTGCCGTGGGCCTTGGCCTCGGCGGCGGCGAGCGCGGTAAAGATGGCGAGCGCACGACGCTTAGCGCCATCGCTTAGCTGCGAGCCGTCGATGATGGCGGTGACGTCCGCCAAAGAACGATGGTGATGGTGGTGGGCGTGATGGTGACCCTCGTGGTCGTGGTCGTGGTCGTGGTCGTGGTCGTGGTCATGTGCGTGCTCATGGCGGTGCTCGTGCTCGCCATGGTCATGATGGTGGTGCTCATGCTCATGCGTGTGCTCGGCAGCTGCTTCGTTGCCGTAGAGCCAGGCCATGTCGTGGTCGTGGTTCTCGAGCTCCTCTGCCAGCTGAACGTCAAAGTCGTAGGCGTCGATGCCATGCTTGTTTACGCGTGTAACGGCAATCTCAAACCCGTCGACCGGCAGCGTGGCGAGCTGCTCGCGCAGATGCTCCTCGCTGGCGCCCAGGTCGAGCAGGGCCGCGACGGTCATGTCGCCGCTGATGCCCGAGGTGCCGTCGATGATAAGCGTGTGCTGATGGTTGGACATGAAATGCTCCTTAGCGGGCGTAGGGTGTGCCAGCGCTCAGATGATTGATAAGACTTGCCTGGTAGGCGGCACCGAAGCCGTTGTCGATGTTGACGACCGAAACGCCGCTGGCGCAGGAGTTGAGCATGGCGAGCAGTGCGGCCACGCCGCCAAAGTTCGCGCCATAGCCCACGCTGGTGGGGACGGCGATGACCGGACAGCTCACAAGGCCTCCGATGACGCTCGCCAGGGCGCCTTCCATGCCGGCGATGGCGATGACCACCTGCGCCTGGGCAAGTTCCTCGGCATGAGCGAGCAGGCGGTGCAGGCCGGCGACGCCCACGTCGTAAAGGCGATCGACCTCGTTGCCGTAGAACTCGGCCGTCAGTGCCGCCTCTTCGGCGACGGGCAGGTCGCTCGTGCCGGCGCAGGCGACGACAATGCGTCCGTTGCCGGTGGGGGAGGGCTTGTCACCCACCAGGGCAAGCTGGGCGTCCGGGACATATCCCAGGTCGATGTCGTTGTCGAGAAGCTCAACGGTGCGCGCGGCTTTTTCGGCATCCAAGCGTGTGACCAGGATGCGCTCCTGGTCTGCATCGAGTAATGCTTTGATAATGGCGGCAATCTGCTCGGCGGTTTTACCGGCACCGTAGACAACCTCGCCGGCTCCCTGGCGCACTCCGCGCGAAAGATCAAGCTGCGCAAAGCCCAAATCGGCGGTCGGAGCCGTCTGGATGCGCGTAAGGGCGACAGCCGGGGTGACTGCTCCGTCGGCAACATCGCTCAGCAGCTGCTCAAGATCTCGCTTATCCATATATGTTCCCTTCGACGGCGCAAAGTCTAGCACTCAAAGGGTATGTTTCCGAACACTAAGACAAAATTGTTCGGAAACTATAGGACAGACTGATTCAATTGTTAGAGGGATCGGCTAGTCGCGCAGGATAATGTCCATAGCGAGCATGAGGTTGCGCTCGTCGATGGCAAACGGAGCGGCTTCGCGCGTCTTGGGCTTGGCGCAAAACGCGATGCCCGTGCCCGCGGCCTGGATCATGGGGATGTCGTTTGCCCCGTCGCCGATCGCGACCGTGTGGGCCATATCGACACCGCACTCAACTGCCCAATCCAGCAGCTGGATGAGCTTGGACTCCTTGGTCACAATGTCTGCCGCCAGCTTACCCGTGAGCTTGCCGTCTACGACCTCCAGGCGGTTGGCCAGGCAAAAATCGATGCCTGCAGCGGCCACGATCTTATCGGCCACCTCATGGAAGCCGCCGCTCACCACGCCGACCTTCCAGCCCTTGCTGTGCGCCGAGCGCACAAGTTCCAACGCGCCGGGGGTAAATGTCACGCGCTCAAAGGTGCGCTCGAACACGCTCTCGTCCAGGCCGGCGAGCAGCCCCACGCGCTCTTCGAGCGCCTGCTTAAAGTCCAGCTCGCCGCGCATGGCGCGTTCGGTGATCCGCGCAACTTGCTCGCCTACGCCGGCTTCCTCGCCCAACAGGTCGATGACCTCCTGGTTGATGAGCGTGGAGTCGATATCCATAACGATGAGGCGTGCAGTCATGACGGGCCTTTCCGAGTGCAGTTGTGTTGGGGCACATTGTCGCACGGGGCGCGCCTTGGCGACGGTCACGGTGCGGCAATTGTTTCGTCTCCGTCAAGTCTTTGGGCAGGAGCTACTTTTCCGCGGCACATCGACACAGGTGCGATAAGATAGAACGCCATGTCTGGCTGCGCGGTTTACGCAGGCTGGGCAAATCTGTACGACGCCGCCCGGAACGACACGGGGCGGCACAGATCCATAAAGGAGGATCACTGGTATGAGCCAGACCCGTCCCATCGACGAGCATTCCATGCACACCCGTACCTGCGGCGAGCTTCGCCGCGAGAACGTGGGCGAAGAGGTCACCCTCACCGGTTGGGTGAGCCGTCGCCGCGATCACGGCGGCCTTATTTTCTGCGACCTTCGCGACCGCGAGGGCATCACGCAGCTCACCTTCGACCCCGAGCACTCCGACGGCGACGCCTTTAAGATTGCCGAGACCATGCGTCCCGAGTGGCCCATCAAGATCCACGGCGTCGTGCGCGCTCGTGGTGAGGAGACCACCAACACCAAGCTCGCGACCGGCGAGATCGAGGTCCTGACCGACCACGCCGAGGTGCTCAACACGTCCGTCACCCCGCCGTTCCAGATCGAGGACGGTATCGAGACCAGCGAGGACACCCGTCTGCGCTATCGCTATCTGGACCTCCGCCGTCCCGAGATGATGGCCAACCTCAAGCTGCGCTCCGACTTCACCTTTGCCATTCGCGAGGCGTTGCACAACCGTGAGTTCATGGAGGTCGAGACGCCCTCCCTGTTTAAGTCCACGCCCGAGGGCGCCCGTGACTTCATCGTCCCCAGCCGTATTCAGCCGGGTAACTTCTACGCCCTGCCGCAGTCCCCGCAGCTCCTGAAGCAGTTGCTCATGGTCGGTGGCGTCGAGCGCTACTACCAGGTTGCCAAGTGCTTCCGCGACGAGGACCTGCGTGCCGACCGTCAGCCCGAGTTCACCCAGGTCGATATCGAGATGTCCTTCGTGGACCAGAACGATGTCATGAGCGCGCTCGAGGAGGTTCTGTCCGATGCCTTCGGCCGCATGGGCGTCGCGATGCCCACGCCGCTGCGTCGCATGAACTACTGGGATGCCATGGACACCTATGGCTCCGACAAGCCCGATACCCGCTATGGCATGCACTTGGTCGACCTGACCGACATCTTCGCCAACTCCAAGTTCAAGGTCTTTGCGACTGCCGCAAACGAGGAGGGTTCTGTCGTCAAGGCCATCAACGCCAAGGGCGCCGGTGCCTGGGCACGTGCCAAGATCGATAAGCTCGCCGGCGTGGCCTCCACGTTTGGCGCCAAGGGTCTGGCCTGGATCGCTTTCCGCGAGGACGGCTCCATCAACAGCCCCATCGTCAAGTTCTTCTCGGACGAGGAGATGGCGGCTCTGCGCGAGCGCATGGACGTCGAGCCCGGCGACCTTGTGATGTTCGCCGCTGGCCCGCGTCTGCTCTCTGACGAGATCCTGGGCGGCATGCGCTCCCACATGGCCAACGCGCTCGAGATCAAGCGCGAGGGCCACGACTTCCTGTGGGTCGTCAACTTCCCGCTGTTCCACTGGGATGAGGACCGCAAGGCTTACGCTGCCGAGCACCAGCCCTTCACCCTGCCGACCGAGACCGACATCGCCAAGATCGAGGCCGACCCGCTGGCGGCCGGTTCTTGCACCTACGACTTTGTCATGGACGGCTTTGAGGCCGGCGGCGGCGGTATGCGTATCCACAATGCCGAGATGCAGATGTCCATGCTCAAGCTCCTGGGCTTTACCGAGGAGCGCGCCGAGTCGCAGTTCGGCTTCCTCATGGAGGCGCTCAAGTTTGGCGCGCCCCCGATGGGCGGTTTCGCTCTGGGCCTGGACCGCGTGTGCATGCTGCTCACCGGCTCCGACTCCATCCGCGACGTCATGGCGTTCCCCAAGACGGCCAGCGGCTCCGACCTTATGTCGGGTGCTCCGAGTGCCGTTTCCGGCGCCCAGCTCAAGGACGTCAGCCTGCGCCTGATGTAGGCGAGCGGCTACCTATTGCCAGCAACGAGGGAAGGACGTGTGCCTTCCCTCGTTTTTTGTGAGACGGGGGTGCGCCGGTAACGTACAATAACTACCACGTGGCTGGGTTTGCCGGCCGAATGTGCGATGTCTTGGGAGGGGACATGGTCGAGTTTACGAAGACGATTAAAGATCCGTTGGGACTGCATGCCCGCCCGGTTGCGCTGCTCTATGACATCATTGCCAAGCACCGTAGCGACGTGTCGGTCAGCATCGGCGACCGCCATACCGACGGTCGCGATGTCATGGGCCTCATGGCTCTCTACGGCGAGTGCGGCGAGGACATCATCTTTCGCGTTTCGGGCGTAGACGAGGCTTCCTGCGTTACGTCGATCAGAAACCTCTCGCTCTAAGCATGACAGGGCGCGGCAAAGGACAGCTCTTTGCCGCGCCTTTTTGTTTCATATAGGAAACTTTTTCGAAATCTGAATAGGGACCCTTTCCAAAAAGTTAACCACGTGCTAGTTTACTAAAGCGAACATAGACGTGGTTAACTTTTATCGCGTCGATGTTGAGGACGAACTGACGTTAGGAGCCACTCATGTCTTGCGGACCGCAGATGCCGGCCATGCCGCTTTCGATGGTAAAAGCGGGCGAAACCGTGCGCGTGTCTCGTGTAAAGGGCAATGAGGACATGAAGCACCACCTCAAGGACCTCGGCTTTGTCGAGGGCAACGAAATCCACGTGGTGAGCTCGAGTGGCGCCAATATCATCGTCACGGTGCTGGGCGCACGCTTTGGCATCGATTCCAAGGTTGCCATGCACATCATGACCGTCGGTTAGTTCGCAGCATTTCATAAAAACCGAAAGGGGGACAAGAGGATGAAGACGTTGGGTGACGTTAAGGTGGGCGAGAGCTCTACCATCGTCAAGCTTCACGGTGAGGGTGCACTTCGCCGTCACCTTATGGACCTGGGCCTCATCAAGGGCACTTCGTTCAAGGTCGTGAAGGTTGCACCGCTCGGTGATCCGGTCGAGATCAACGTGCGCGGCTACGAGCTTTCCATCCGCAAGGAGGAGGCGGCCGTCGTCGAGGTCCAGTAAGGACTCGCGGCGCATATTTCTGCAGATAAAGTTAGGTATTTCTAACTTAATGCTGCAACTTTGAAGCACATTATCCAGCTTGCGCGGAGAAAGCAGCGCAGGCACACAAGGAAGAAGGATTGAATGGCGGATTCTCAGATCCATGTCGCGCTGGCGGGTAACCCCAACTGCGGCAAGACCACGCTTTTCAACCTGATCACCGGCGCCAACGGCTACGTTGGCAACTGGCCCGGCGTCACGGTTGAGAAAAAGGAAGCCAAGCTCCTAAGCGACAAGAACGTTACCATCACGGACCTCCCTGGCATCTACTCGCTTTCCCCCTACAGCCCCGAGGAGCAATGCTCGCGCGATTACCTCATGAGCGGCGAGCCCGATGTTGTCGTCCAAGTTGTCGATGCCACCAACCTCGAGCGTAACCTGTACCTGGCGCTTCAGGTCATCGAGACCGGCCTGCCCGTGGTTGTTGCCCTCAACATGGCCGACTTGGTCGAGAAGAACGGCGACAAGATCGACACGGACAAGCTCTCCAAGAAGCTCGGCTGCCCGGTCATGATGATCTCGGCTCTTAAGAACAAGGGTATCAAGGAGCTGTTCGAGCAGGTCAAGAAGTCTGCTGCTTCCAAGGGCCAGGTGCCGGAGCACAAGTTCGATTCCTCCATCGAGGACGTTCTTGACCACATCGAAAACAATCTGCCTGCGAGCGTTCCCGCTAACAAGCGCCGCTATTACGCCGTCAAGCTGTTCGAGCGTGATGCGGACGCCTGCAAGCTCATCAACCTCACCAAGGAGAAGGCCGCTCGCGTCGAAGAGCTGGTCGCTCAGTGCGAGCAGGACTGCGACGATGACGCCGAGTCCATCATCACCGGTGAGCGCTACGGCGTGATCGCACACATCATCGACGAGTGCCTCACCAAGGCCCCGGCCAAGATGAGCACCTCCGAGAAGATCGACCGTGTGGTTACCAACCGTATCCTGGGCCTGCCGATCTTTGTGGTCATCATGTTCTGCGTGTACTACATCGCCGTTTCCACCTTGGGCGGCACGGTGACCGACTTCACCAACGACCAGCTCTTCGGCACCGACGGCTGGTATGTGCTCGGCCAGGGCCGCGATGCTTACGATGAGGCTGTCGAGGCCGCGGGTGACGACGCCGACTCGGTCGACCCGGCACAGTACGGCCCCTATGTCCCGGGTATCACCACCATGGTGCACGACGCCCTCGTGGCGGGTGGCACCGAGGACGGTGGCCTGGCCGATTCGCTGGTCTGCGACGGTATCGTTGGCGGCCTGGGCGCCATCTTCGGCTTTGTGCCGCAGATGTTCCTGCTGTTCGTGATGCTGTCCTTCCTGGAGGACTGCGGCTACATGGCCCGCGTCGCCTTTATCATGGACCGCGTGTTCCGCCGCTTTGGCCTGTCCGGTAAGTCGTTCATCCCCATGCTCGTGTCCTCGGGCTGCGGCGTCCCCGGCGTCATGGCCACCAAGACCATCGAGAACGAGAAGGACCGCCGCATGACGGTCATGACCACCACGTTCATCCCCTGCGGCGCCAAGCTGCCGATCATCGCCCTGCTCATGGGCTCCATCATTGGCGATTCTTCCACCACCGCCGCGTGGATCAGCCCGCTCTTCTACTTCCTGGGCGTCTTTGCCGTCATCGCTTCGGGCCTCATGCTCAAGAAGACTAAGCTCTTTGCCGGTCGTCCGACGCCGTTTGTTATGGAGCTTCCTGCCTACCACTTCCCGGCGATCCGCTCTTGGGCGCTGCACGTGTGGGAGCGCTGCTGGGCCTTTATCAAGAAGGCCGGCACGGTCATCTTCGCGTCCACAGTCGTGGTTTGGTTCCTGTCCAACTTTGGTAGCTACAACGGTTCCTTTGGCTTCCTGCCTGCGATGGACGGCATTCCCGAGGAGTTTATGGACTACTCCGTGCTTGCCATGCTCGGCAACCTGGTCGCTTGGATCTTCGCCCCGCTCGGCTTTAGCACCTGGCAGGCTACTGCACTGACTGTCTCCGGCCTTGTTGCTAAGGAGAACGTCGTCGCCACCGCCGGTTCGCTGCTGTCCGTGGCCGACGCCGCCGAGACCGACCCGAGCCTGTGGTCCGCGTTTGCCGGCATGTTCCCCACCATGGGCGCTTGCGTGGCCTTCGGTGCCTTCAACCTGCTATGCGCCCCGTGCTTTGCCGCCATGGGCACTATCCGCAACCAGATGGACTCGGGCAAATGGACTGCGATTGCCATCGGTTACGAGTGCGCCTTCGCTTGGGTTATCGGCCTGTTCATTAACCAGTTCTATAACCTGCTTGTTCTTGGACAGTTTGGTATCTGGACGGTTGTGGCCATCGTGCTGCTGGTTGCGATGCTCTTCCAGATCTTCCGTCCCATGCCCAAGCATGCATGGACCGACGAGGACGAGACCAACACAGCTTCCGCCGCAGTTTCCGCTTAAGTCCGAATAAGGACCAGCCCCTTTCCACGAGCCCGGGTGTCCCAGCGACACTCGGGCTTTTGTTTTAACCGCTAGGCAATTTCGTTATAATCGACGTCCGCAAATCGATTCATTATGTTGGAGAATCCATTTGATCATGGCAGATATCGACAATAGGATAGCTTTGGTGATTCCCGCGTATGAGCCGAGTGGTCGGCTGGCCGCACTACTTGAGGAGCTCGTGCTCGGATGGCTGGGACCGATCGTTGTGGTGGATGACGGGAGCAGCGCGTCCTGTTCTGTGGTGTTTGACCGCGCCCGCGCGCTTGGTGCTACGGTTCTTGTCCACGGGCTCAACCGCGGCAAAGGTGCGGCTCTCAAGACTGCCTTTTCTTATCTCTTGGAACAGGTCCCGACTGTTGCGGGGGCCGTCACGGCAGATGCCGATGGTCAGCATTTGCCTGCCGATATCCGCGCCGTTGCGCGCGAACTCGGTTTGCACCAGGACTCGTTGGTGCTTGGCTGTCGCCGATTCGACGGTAATGGCGTCCCTGCGCGCAGTAAGCTCGGTAACAATTTTATGCTTGGGGCCATGCGCGTGCTCTGCGGTGTCGATGTGAGTGATACGCAGACGGGCTTACGTGGCCTTCCGGCGTCGCTTATGCGCCGTATGCTCGCTGTGGTGCGAGACGGATATGAGTTCGAGACAGAGATGCTTGTGCTGGCACGGCGTGCGGGTGGCATCTTCGAGGTTCCCATTACCACGGTCTACGAGGGTGACAACGAGGCATCACATTTCCGCCCCGTTGTTGATTCGCTTCGCGTGCTCGGTGTCTTATTCTCTGCGTTTGCGCGCTACACGCTCTCCTCGCTCGGCTCATCGCTGTTGGATTGGGCACTGTTCTCTGCGCTCGTACTCCTATGGTCGCATAGTGTTGCGACCAGTGCAGCCATTGTGTGGGCAACCGTCGTTGCGCGGGTCGTCTCGGCATTCGTCAACTATATGCTGAATCGAAAGATTGTCTTCAAAGCGGATGATTCCAGCTGTTCTCGGAGCCTTTGCCGCTATATCGTCCTGTGCGCAGCTTGTATGTTGGCGAGCGCCGCTCTTGTTCTCCTAATTTCCGTTGCGCTGCCCATACCGGTCTTCATCATCAAACCGTTTGTTGATACGGCATTGTTCTTTGCTAACTACCGTATCCAGCAGTCATGGGTCTTTGAATAGGGGGATGATTCCGTGAGCGTCCATGAGCTTAAGAAAGCCAAGAAAAGCGTGGTGGAAAAACAGGGGGCACGGAAGCGCGATGTGACGACCTTTATCGTCACTGCAGTCCTTATGGTCATCTATCTACTATGGCGTCTGCTGTTCACCCTGCCGTTTGATCAGGGGATTCCCCAGATGGTTTTTGCGGTCTTGCTGCTCATCGCTGAGACAGTAACCGCGTTTACGACCTTCGAACTTTACTACCGCAAGGTTAAGGCCGACAGCGGACATCTCGTTATGCCGAAAATCTTGCCCGAAGACTATCCCGACGTTGACGTGGTAATCGCTACGCACAACGAGCCGACTGACGTGTTGTTCAAGACGGCGAACGCCTGTACCTACATGGACTATCCCGATCGTTCTCGGGTGCACGTCTATTTTGCTGACGATGGCTGCCGCAAAGAGGTCGCTTCCCTTGCGGCTGAACTTGGGATTGGTTATATCCCCTGCGAGGATAACAAGTATGCCAAATCGGGCAACCTCAACAACGCGTTAAGGCACACGACTTCACCGCTGATCGCGACGTTCGATGCCGACATGATTCCGCGTAGCAGCTTTCTCGTAGATACCGTGCCCTATTTCTTGCTGCCTCGCTATATTCAGGATGGCGCGACCGGCGCATGGCGTTATCGTTCCGAGGACGAACTCAATGAGGACCTTAAAGTCGGTCTGATTCAGACGCCGCAAAGCTTCTATAATCTCGATCTTTTTCAGTTCAATCTGTATGCCGAGGATAAGATTCCTAATGAGCAAGATTTCTTCTCACGCGAGGTAAACCAGATGCGCAACTCTTCCAACGCCTGCGCATACACCGGTAGCAATGCCGTGATATCGCGCGCCGGTATGGAGGAGATTGGCGGGTTTCCGTATCATACGATCACCGAAGATTTCGAGACGAGCTGTCGTCTGCAGATGGCGGGTTATATTACCTACGCCACTGATAAGGTCGAAGCTCACGGCCTCTCGACGACGGATGTGCGCTCGATGGTGCGCCAACGCATCCGCTGGGCGCGCGGTGTGATTCAGAGCATCCAAAACACGGGTGTCATCTTTTCTCACAGGATTTCTTTTTCCGCGCGCATTACCTATCTGTGCAGTTTTCTGTACTGGTGGTCATTCTTCAACCGCATCATCTTCATTCTTGCGCCCATTATGTTTGCCTTGTTTGACTTCCAAGTGGTTAACTGCACACTCTGGCAGTTACTAATTTTTTGGCTGCCGAGCTATTTCTTTTATAGCAGGTCTATGAAATTGCTTTCGAGCAATGTTCGCAGTCAGAAATGGAGTCAAATCATCGACACCACGCTGGCGCCATCACTTATTATTCCCGTATTTCTTGAGACGCTCGGTATCCGCGAGACCAAGTTCAAAGTTACGCGTAAAGACAAGACGACCAATCGCAGCGGTAGCCTGTGGAACATGCTCCCACACCTGTTGCTCGTGGTGCTCTCGGTTGCAGCTATTATCAGATTTACATGGGGAAAGTATGGCATGGCGCTCGTGTACAGTTCCGTGATCATCTATTGGTTGTGCTACAACTTGATTGCCCTTTTGTATGCTATTGCCTTTTCGGGTGGTCGGTCCATGCCGCGCAAGAGTACTCGCATCTCCGTAGACGAACCTGCGGTGCTGACGGCGCTGCCGGTTGAGGATGAGTGGTCGAAGCTAACCGAGGGCACCGGCGAAGCCGTGGCCGAAGGTGGCGTTTTCCCCGATTGCAGTTCGGACGAGACGGATGACGAAGGCCCTGTGGGTGTTTTCGCGGGGCGTGCCATCAACATGTCAGACGGTGGTGTACTCGTGCGCATCGATGATCCCTTTCCCGAGGAGCTGCGCAGCTTTGCGGTGCGCTTGGGAGATGGTCGCTATTGCACATGCGTTTCTGGTAGGCTTGTGCGCCTCTTTCAATCCAAATGTGGCGATGATGAGTCGTGGTACGCGGCGCTTCGAATCGAGCACCGCTCGCTCGAGGAGCGTCGCATCTATGATCAGCTGCTGTACGATCGCGAAACGGGCATCGCCGAGGAGCTTGATAGCTGGAACACCACCTATGACGATATCGTGCGTATTGTCCGCATGAGGATAAGGGCGCTTCTTTCGCGTTACCGCGTATGGAGATCCCGCCGCCGCTCCAGGCGTGATAGCGATCGATGCGGCGATTCACGGGATGCGGAGCGGGCCAGTCACGATTCTGCTCATGTCGAAGGAGACGCTGCATGCTGATTATTGCTGCCTTCGGCCGTGCGGCGCTGTTCCTGCTAGCGCTCTTCGGTCTGTGCTATTGGATCCATCGTTTGACCGAGACGGATGTGCATTTCGCTCCCGTGTGTGCCTTGTGTGTCATGGGGGTCGTCACGTATGCCGGTGGAATCGTGGGCGCGCTTGCCCCTGCCACCTGGGGGGTGGTTGTGGTGGGCGCCATCGCCGGTGCAGCGGCAATGCCCTGTCTCCATGGTCGTGGTCTTGCTAGATTGCCCTTTGGTCTCCCTGACGCGTGTTTTCTCCTAGGTATGTTGATCTTTCTGTGGCCCCTGCTGTCGGCGCGTCTCGAGCATTACGATAACTTTACGCATTGGGCTATAGCGCTCAAGGTCATGCTGGAGACGGGGGCTTTCCCCACGGCGTCAAGTGGTCTCGTTGAGTTTTTCAACTATCCGCTCGGCACAACTTCACTGCTGTACTGCGCATGCACGTTTTTAGGCCATGCCGAGGGAACAATGCTCGTTGTTCAGGCAGCCTTTATCTTCTCATGTTTTTATGCTGTTCTTGGTATTGTGCGCAATCGCCGTTCGTTTCTGCCATATGCGGTGTTAGGGGCTGGCTGCTCGCTCCTTACGTTTTTCAATGTAACGATTCGCATTAATAACCTTTTGGTTGATTTCGTGCTCCCGGTCCTCACGATGGCGTGCTGGGCAGTCGTGGATCGTTATAACGGTGATGTTCGCCGCGAGCTCAAGTTGCTCGTGCCGTTGATGGCGGAGCTCATAGTGGTGAAGTCGACGGGCGTCGTATTCGTTGCATTTGTGCTCGCTTACCATTTAGCGCGCGGACACGTTGCTCTCAGGAATCGCAGCTGGAACGCTCGCCTGCGCTGGTTTGGTGCAACTGCCGTCGCAGGTGTTTTGGGTTTTTCCACTTATCTGATGTGGAGTTGGCACATGGCCACGGCGCTCGCGGGCGTCAAGAATAAGTTCGATGTGGGCGATGCTGCTCACGCGGCGGTGGTCGGCGGTAAGAATACTGCCCAGATCGCGCAGGTCATCTCGACGTTTTTTGCGACCTCCATCGATTTAACTACCAGGCCTGCGCTCGGTTTCCTGCTCGGCAACTTGGCTGTTGTCGCATTGCTAGCGGCTGCTCGGTGGCGCTTTGGGCATCAGTTGACACATGTGCGCCGCGCACTGGTTGCGCTTGATTTCATGACAATTGTTTACTATGTGGGTATTCTCGCCATGTACATTTTCTCGATGCCAATGGACGAGGCCTTGAGGCTTGCTGGATTCGATCGTTATGCTTGCAGCGTCATTGCATTGTTTGTCGGTGGCCTGGCGATGGCAGTTACCGTTGAGCTTGAGGGGCAGATGAAATTCCGGTCCGATGGTTCCCCCTGCCATGCAACGCCGTTACATAAGCGGCGATACCAACAGGTTGTAATGGGCTGCATCGCCTTGTCGCTTGGCCTTTTGACGAGTGAATACAACGGCATGCTATTCAATGCAAAGACATACGACACTTCGCTTCCGGCGACGGTCCGAGATGTCGTCGGTGATCGCTGGCCGGCATCGGGTAAAGAAGACGGTACTCGTTATTTGCTGTTCGGTTCCGATCGCGATGGGCTTATGACTTCGTACTACTTCACGTATGTGGCTCGATATTATTTGTTTGCCCCGCATTCCGATGCCATATGCGCGTTCTATGAGCCCAATATGGATAACCTTCTGTCGGGTTATGACAAGCTCATCGTAATCGAGTCCAATTCTGCGGAGATGGGTCTACTTAAAAAGCATTATGGCGTTACAGGCAAGGTCGGCGTCTATCGTATCGAGAAAAATAGCACCAGGGTAAACCTTATTGCTGAGTGAGGCAGCGAGATGAGCTCTATGATCATGATTTCACCCATTCCGGATAGGTTGCCTTGTACCAATGTGGTGGGGAGATGTGGCGTTTCCGCAGATAAAACCGACCAAAATTAACCCGTCCCTTTTTGGTAGGTGGAGAATGGGGTAAAGTAAGTGGTGGTTAACTAGAGGAGGCTTGCTATGGCACCTATCGATATTGTTGTACTGGCTGTTATCGGCGTTGCGTTTGTCGCCGTGTGCGTGCGCATCTACCGCAAGGGCACCTGCGCCGACTGCGCTCAGGGTGGCGTTTGCACGGGGCATTGCTCCAACAAAAAGACGTGCGCTGCACTTAAGGGCGTGGATAAAATCGCCGAAGACTTGGGTCGCGGTATCAAATAAGGTCCGGACATCCAAGCGCTCCGCGGGCATCCGTTCGCGGGGCGCTTTGCGCATTTGGGCGCGAGCGCGGTGAGTTGAAGAGTATTTTTGGGGTATCGTTAACTGAACTGTAAATTGGCCACTTATCTATAACGGAGTAATCCCATGAGCGCTCGCGTAACCATGAAGGACATAGCCGCCGAGCTTGGCGTTTCCATCAATACCGTGCACAAGGCCCTGACGGGAAAGGCCGGCGTGAGCGAATCCGTGCGCGCCAAGGTGAACGCTAAGGCCGAGGCCATGGGCTATCACCGCAACACAAGTGCCTCAAGCCTGCGCCGCAAGGATATCAATCTGGTGTTTTGCCTGCCCCGCGCATCGCGCGAGGGAGCGTACTTTTTCCGTTACCTGTGGGAAGGCTGCAATCGCTTTGAACAGGAGGTCATCGACCGGGGCATTACGGTTGAGCGCGTTGAATTTGGCGTGGGCGGCTACGCTGATGCACTCGAGCAAATCGACGAGCGTCTGCAGGTGGGCGAGAAGATTGATGGCTTGCTCGCCTATGCGCCGGGCGACGATCGTGCGACTGAGCTTTTGGGGCAGATCGCCGAGGCGGGCGTGACGATTGAGCTTGTCGACGGCGACCGTCCGCATTTGAATCGTTTGGGTGCGAGCTTGGCCGATTATTCGACGGCAGGCAGCCTTATGGCCGAGCAGGCGGCAAACCTGGTCCATGCTTCTGGGGCCGACGCCCGCGTGCTCCTTTTGACAGGCGACCCATATACCGATTCGCACTATCTAACCGCCCGCGCCTTCCACAATTACCTGCGCGAACGTGATATTCCATGGCAGGTTGAGGATCTTGCAGGTGCTCATGCGCAAGTCAAACAACTCGAGCATGAGCTCGAAAAGCGCTTGAGTGCGCCGGACGCCCCCGAACTTATCTGTAGCGTTTTTGCCGTTGGTTCCGAAGTGGTTGCCGACGCGCTCGTCTCGACCGGCAAGGCCGGTCAGGTCATGGTGATCGGCAACGACCTGTTTCCCGAAAGTGCTCTGGCCTTGCGCCGCGGTATCTTTACCAATATTGTCTATAAGGACCCGACGAGCCTGGCGTATCGCGGCGCTAAGACGCTGGGCGATTATCTGCTGTGGGGAAGGACCCCGACGGTGCCCGTCCAGAAGGGTGCCGTCGAGATGGTATTTGCCAGCAATGTCGACCGCTACTGCGAACTTGCGGGTATTTAGCCGATTGAGCAGGTACCCCCTCTTGCGACGTGCATTTTTGGGAGTATTCAGCATTGGCATGCCCTGAATGAGGTGCAGAACGACTGTTTTAAGTACCCCCGATGGCGTAATTTGCCATCGGGGGCACTTTTTATGCCGATCGGGCGCTATCTGCGTTCCAAATAGGACGCTGAGGATGGCGCACGGCGCGCTCCAATGCTGAATACTCCCAAAAATGTACGTCGGGACATGACCCACCTGAGCAAAAGCGCTCAAGTTCGGTGTTCGGGGACGCCAAACAGTCCGCAATACATGCAAGTCACATCTCCAGCAACCGTTGAACGGGCAAAATCTACCGTTCACCCCGTGGTGGTTAGGTGAACGTTCACCTTTTGAGGTGCAATGGATTAGTATAGTGAACGTTCACCTAAAGGATAACGAGCGCGCCGTGCGCCCGCCTTGCCAGCAAAGGGGCTGTTTGATGAAAAACTTTATGGACGATCAGGATTTCCTGCTGAGCACCAAGACCGGCGAGGAGCTGTTCCACAACTTTGCCGAGGGCATGCCCATCGTCGACTATCACTGCCACATTTCTCCTAAGGAGATTTGGGAGGACAAGCGTTTCGAGAACATCACTGAGGTTTGGCTGGGCGGCGACCACTACAAGTGGCGCCTGATGCGTGCCAACGGCGTCGACGAGCGTTTTATCACTGGCGACGCCCCTGCTCGCGAGAAGTTCCAAAAGTGGGCCGAGACCCTGGGTCGCTGCGTTGGCAACCCCGTCTTTGAGTGGAGCCACCTGGAGCTTAAGCGCTACTTTGGCTACGAGGGCGTCCTCAACGGCAAGACTGCCCAGGAGGTCTGGGACCTTGCCAACGCCAAGCTCGCCGAGGCCAGTTTCACCTGCCGCAACCTGATCAAGCAGTCCAACGTCCGCATGATCTGCACTACTGACGACCCCGCCGACAGCTTTGAGTGGCACAAGAAGATTGCAGCCGACGACAGCTTTGACGTTCAGGTCGTTCCCGCCATGCGCCCCGATGCCGCTTTGCGCATCGAGCGTGGCCAGGAGTTTGCCGACTACTGCAGGCACCTCTCCGAGGCTGCCGGCGTTGAGGTCAGCGACTTCGAGGGCATGAAGTCCGCCATTTCCAAGCGCTACGACGTTGCTCACGAGCTGGGCTGCCGCGCCTCCGACCACGCACTCGATTACGTCATGTACGTCCCGGCTACCGCCGACGAGATCGAGGCTATCTTTGCCAAGGGTCTGGCTGCCGAGCCGCTTACCGAGGAAGAGGTCCTCAAGTACAAGACTGCCTTTATGCAGTTCGTTGCCGGCGAGTATGTCCGTCTGGGCTGGGCCATGCAGCTGCACTTTGGCTGCAAGCGCGACAACAACCGCGCCATGTTCGCCAAACTCGGTCCCGACACCGGCTACGACTGCATCTCCAACTACACGCCGTCCGACCAGCTCGCCGATTTCCTCAACTCCATCCAGGAGACCTGCGGCCTGCCCAAGACCATCCTGTACAGCCTGAACCCCATCGATAACACCATGATCGATACCGTCATGGGTTGCTTCCAGGAGGCTCCGACCGCCGGTAAGATCCAGAACGGCTCCGCCTGGTGGTTCAACGACAACGAGGTCGGCATGCGCGAGCAACTCACGGCTCTGGCTAACGAGGGCGTGCTGGGCAACTTTGTGGGCATGCTTACCGACTCCCGCTCTTTCCTGTCCTATCCGCGCCACGAGTACTTCCGTCGCGTGCTGTGCAGCGTGATCGGCGAGTGGGTCGAGCAGGGCAAGTACCCGGCCGACATGGAGCTGCTGGGCAGTATCGTGCGCGACATCAGCTACAACAATGCGGTCCGCTACTTCGGCTTTGACCTGGACACCGTCGAGGCCTAAGCCCGCATCGAATCACATCGAACCCTGGGCGCCGTTGCCACACGCGGCGCCCCGTTTTGCTTGCACGCTAACAAACATCTAAGGAGACACATAGATGGAGAACATCAGCTACGATGCGCTCGAGAAGATCGGCTACAAGGGCTATTTGCTGCCCAAGGATGCTCCCGAGAAGGTCCTGCAGTTTGGCGAGGGTAACTTCCTACGCGCTTTCGTTGACCGCTTCTTTGACATGGGTAACGAGGTCACCGGCTGGAACGGCAAGATCGTCATGGTCCAGCCCATCAGCGGCGCCTTTGGCTTTGCCGACGGTATCAATGCCCAGGACGACCTGTATACCGTGCTGGTGCGCGGCAAGGAGGACGGCAACACGGTCGACGAGTCCCGCGTGATTAGCGCTTGCAGCCGCTGCCTTAACCCGTATCGTGAGGACGACTACCGCGCCATGATGGAGGTCGCTGTCTCCGACGACCTGGAGATTATCGTCTCCAACACCACCGAGGCCGGTATCGCCTATGACCCGTCCTGCAAGGCCGACGACATGCCACCCGCGAGCTTCCCCGCCAAGCTTGCCCAGGTGCTCCACACCCGCTGGGCTGCCGGTAAGCCGGGCGTCATCGTCCTCGCCTGCGAGCTCATCGATCACAACGGCGAGGAGTTGCTGCGCATCATGAACCAGTATGTGAGCGACTGGGGCTGGGAGGACGAGTTTGCGCAGTGGATGGCCAACGACTGCACCGTCTGCACCACGCTCGTCGACACCATCGTACCGGGCCGTATCCGCGACGCATCCGAGGCCGCCGCGGTGGCTGAGCGTCTGGGCTACGAGGATCCCTTCCTGGCCGTGCGCGAGCCCTTCCAGATGTGGGGCATCCAGGGCGACGAGTCGCTTGCCGAGAAGCTTCCCTTTGTGAAGGCTGGTCTTCCGGGTGTCTTTGTGACTCCCGACGTCACCCCGTACAAAAAGCGCAAGGTCCGCATCCTCAACGGTGCCCATACCGCCTTCGTTCCGGGTTCCTGGGTTGCCGGCTTTGATATCGTGCGCGACTGCATGCATGACGAGACCATTCGCGGCTTCATGAACACCATGCTCTACGACGAGGTCATTCCGACGCTTGCCGCCGACTTGGATGTCGAGGACTGCAAGGCCTTTGCCGCCGCCGTCGAAAACCGCTTCGACAACCCGTTTATTGATCATGCGCTGCTCTCCATCTGCCTCAACTCCACGGCTAAGTGGCGCGCTCGCGACCTGCCCACGCTCAAGGACTACGTTGCCGAGACCGGCAACCTGCCCAAGTGCCTGGCGACGAGCCTCGCTACGCTCATCTCCTTCTACACGCAGGAGCTCGTGTCCCGCGAGGGCGACGGCCTGCACCTGCGTCGCTCCGACGGCACCGAGTACACCGCTCAGGACGACGCCTTCGTACTCGATTTCTACGCCGCCCACGCCGGTGCCGACGATGCCCAGCTGGTGCACGACGTGCTCACCAACGAGCAGATGTGGGGCGAGGACCTTACGCAGATCGCCGGTCTTGAGGAGTTTGTCGTCAGTGCGCTCGCCGTCGTGCGCACCGAGGGTGCCAAGCAGGCCTTCGCCAACGCTCAGGCGTAAATTTCCGGCGCAGACGCGGGCGCGGGACGGCGTGCCCGCGTCTCGACTTCTGCTCAACCTGTAGGGTTAGGACCATTTGCAATGAACACTATCCAGATCAATCCGGCCGACAACGTGATCGTCGCGCTGTCGCCGCTTGCCAAGGGCACCGCCGTCGCGGTTCCCGGGGTGGGCGAGGTCGTGGCCGCGGAGGATATTCCGCAGGGCCATAAGATGGCGGTGCGCGCGATTGCCGCAGGGGAGGACGTCATCAAGTACGGCCTTCCTATCGGACACGTGACGGGCGATGTCCAGCCCGGTCAGTGGCTCCACACGCACAATGTGAAGACCAACCTTTCGGGCGAGGTCGAGTACACCTACAACCCCACGCATCCGGTCGTTGAGTCGGTTGAGCCCGAGACCTTTATGGGGTTCCGCCGCGCCGACGGTCGTGCCGCGACGCGCAACGAGCTGTGGATCATCCCCACGGTCGGCTGTGTCAACGAAGTCGCCCGTGCCATGTGCGAGCAGGCCCAGGATCTGGTCGATGGCTCGCTGGAGGGCGTCTACTACTTCCCGCATCCGTTCGGTTGCTCGCAGACCGGCGCCGACCATGTCCAGACGCGTCGTCTGCTGGTGGCGCTCTCGCGTCACCCTAATGCGGCCGGCGTGCTGTTCCTGTCGCTCGGTTGCGAGAACTGCACACACCAGCAGGTGCTCGACGAGCTCGGTGACTTCGATCACGAGCGCGTTCGCTTTCTCACCTGCCAGGATGTAGCCGACGAGCAAATCGAGGGCCACAAGATTCTGGCCGAGCTGGCAGACCTGGCCAAGCAAGCCAAGCGTGAGCCCATTTTGGCCTCCGAGCTGGTTATTGGTCTTAAGTGCGGCGGCTCCGACGGTCTTTCGGGCATTACCGCCAACCCCACGATCGGTCGCGTGAGCGATATGGTCGTCGCCCGCGGCGGCACGTCGGTGCTTACCGAGGTGCCCGAGATGTTTGGCGCCGAGAGTATCCTGCTCGATCGCTGTGAGAGCGAGCAGGTCTTTAACGCCGCTTCCGACATGCTCAATGGCTTTAAGGACTACTTTATTAGCCACGGCGAGGTTGTCTACGAGAACCCGAGCCCCGGCAACAAGGACGGCGGTATTACCACGCTCGAGGACAAGAGCTGCGGCTGCGTGCAAAAAGGCGGGTCTGCCCCCATCGTCGACGTGCTGCCGTATGCCGGCCGGGCAACTAAACACGGCCTGAACATGCTGTGCGGTCCGGGCAACGACATGGTATCCACCACGGCGTTGACGGCTGCCGGCTGCCACGTGATTCTGTTCTCGACCGGCCGCGGCACACCGTTTGGCGCGCCGGCGCCTACGCTCAAGGTGTTCACCAATCAGCGTCTGTGCGACCACAAGGCCAACTGGATGGACTTTAACGCCGGCGTGATTGCCACGGGTGAGTGCACGCTCGACGAGGCTGCTCACGATCTATACCAGCTGGCGCTGGAGACGGCGAGCGGTAAACTCACGAGTGCCGAGCGCCGTGGCTGTCACGAGATCAGCATCTGGAAGGACGGCGTCTGCCTGTAGTGGCAAATGCACCCAAGCGTAGCGCTATGTCGTCGGCCCCGTCGGGAGTGTTCCCGGCGGGGTTTTCGTTTTGTGGTTAAGTGAAAAAATTGGAAAATACGATAAACGTTCACTTATCTCATGGGTGTCCAGCATGGCACATTTACCAGCAGACAATAGGTCTTAGAGCCTCAATTGTGTCCGTTCTGCGGTAAAAATCGACCGTTCGGGGATAATATGCAAGTGAACGTTCACCTCTCGTAAGGAATCGCGCATAATCTAGCTAAACGTTCACCCTGAACGCCAAGCAGACAGATGTCGGTATGGACTCCAATGTCTTGCTGCAAGACAATCGAGAAAAGAGAGGGAGCTCGATGGCTAATAAGATCGGAAAAAAGCGTAAGATCACATTCTGGACGCGCTTGGGCTTTGGTATGGGCGGTATGCTCAATTCCGGTGCCCTGACCTTTACGCACAGCTACACGGTGCTGTTCCTGTCCACGGAGTGTGGCCTGTCCGCAGGCGAGGCTGCACTGATCAGCTCGTTTGCCATCTATGTCAACGCTATTCTTTGCCCGCTGATGGGCTTTGTGGCCGATAACTTCTATGCCACCAAGATTGGCCGCATCTTTGGTCGTCGTCGCTTCTGGATCTTGCTGGCCATCCCGATGATGATCGCCGAGCCGCTCATCTTCGTGGCTACGCCGTTTGGCTTCCCGTACTACTTTGTGCTGTACCTGATCTACAACGTCGCGTATACGTTCTGCACCGCCAACCTGTCGCCGCTTACCATCGAGATGACCGACGACTTCAAGGAGCGTACGTACCTCACCGGCTACAAGCATCTCTTTGGTAACGCCGCCGGCTTCCTGATGGCTGCACTCGTCGGCTTTGGCTTTGGCACCTTCGGCGAGACCAACCCGTTCAGCTACTTCATCATCGCTACGATCAACGCTTCGGTCATGGCAATCTCGCTGCTTTGTGTGTACCTATCCACGTGGGAGCACACCCCCGAGGAGGTCGCTCAGGAGAAGATCGAGAGCGTCGGCGAGGGTATCAAGAAGTTCTTCATCGACGTAATCTCCACCTTCCGCAACAAGTCCTTCCGCAAGGTCCTGTACGCACAGGTCTCCACGAAGCTCGCTGCTGCCTGCTGGTCTGCCTGCCTGTCCTTCTTCATCGTCTACTGCCTGCAGATTCCTAAGTCCTACGAGTCCGTGATGGAGATGCCTGGCAAGGTCGTCGCTATCGTCTGCACCGCCATCTGGGTCGCCCTCATGGCCAAGAAGGGCTTCCACAAGTCTTGGTACCTCGCAAATGTCGGTTGCGCTGCGTGCATCATTGCCTACAACTACTTCGCCTTTGGTCAGATCAACGGCACCTCCACGGTCGCTATCGCCATGATCGCCTACCCCATCATCTTCGCCATCTGGAAGTTCTTCTACGTCGGCTTCCAGTACCTGCCCGATGTTCTGCTCAACTACATCCCCGATGTCGATGAGCTCATCACCCTGCGTCGTCGCGAGGGCATCTACAGCTCCGCTCAGCAGCTCTGCCAGCAGATCGCCCAGGCTATCGCCGTTAACGCATGGGCCATCGTCCTTGCTGCCTCCGGCTTCATTCAGACCGCCGGCAACAGCGACGCCGTGACCCAGCCCGCCACCGTGCCTCTGTATATCTGCGGCTACATGCTCATCGGCTGCGCCGGCTTCTTCCTGCTCGCGGCTGTCCTTGCCCGCGGCATCAAGATTGACAAGGAGCAGTGCGACGTCCTTTGCGACGAGATCCGCCGCGTCAAGGAGGGCGGCAAGATGGCCGACGTCAAGCCCGAGGTCAAGGCGCTCTGCGAGGAGCTCTCCGGCTTTAAGTACGAGGACTGCTTTGCCCACAACAACGTTGGCTTCCAGGACGGTAGCGTAACCCCCGCCGAGTAAGGCCGACATATCGTCCAAATCACAGGGCCGTGCCACCGGAATTCCGCCGGCAGGCACGGCCCTTTTTCAACAGCGTACAATTTGCCTTTAGAGCATCTTTTTGAGGGAGAAATCCATGGAGACGAACGTTATCTGGCGCAACGCCCGCGCGGCCGTGATCGAGCTTGACGACGGCGGCTACTTTACCTGTGCCGATACGTGGGAGATCTTTGTCAACGACGAGCCCGCCGGTACCACGAATACGGTCGAGACCTATGTCGACGGCCTGACCCCCGGCAAGCGCAACCTGGTTCGTTTTGTTTGTGGCGAGCGTGAGCTGAGCGTAGGTGTCACCACGCCGGCTGAGCCTTTTACCATCAACGTTCGCGGCTGTGGCGCCAAGGGCGATGCCGAGCATGATGACACCACCAACATCCAGGCTGCCATCATGGCCTGTCCCAAGGACGGGCGCGTGCTGATTCCCGCCGGCAGCTATCGTATCAAGTCCCTCTTCCTTAAGAGCAATATCAACATCGAGCTCGCCGAGGGAGCGGTGCTGCTGGCTCGCCACGATCGTGCGGCGCTTGCCTACATCCCCGGTACGGTCACGGGCGACGAGGGTGCTGGGTATGCTGGCACCGATATGCTGCCCCTGGGCCGCTGGGAGGGCGAGAGCTTCTCGACCTACTGCTCTACCTTTACGGGTCTGAGCGTGCACGACGTGTGCATCTATGGTCGCGGCGCGATCGACGGTCAGACTGATTTTGCCGAGGACAACTGGTGGAACAAGGACTTTAAGAACATCTTCCGTCCTGAGGAGGGCCGCGAGGTCGCCCGCCCGCGCATGATCTTCCTGTCCGAGTGCCAAAACGTGAGCTTGGCCGGCTTCACCGTCCGCAACAGCCCGGCGTGGAACATCCACCCCATCCTGTGCGAGCATGTCGATGCGCTCTGCCTGTCCATCGAGGGTCCCAAGAACTCCCACAACACCGACGGCTTCGATCCCGAGAGCTGCGGTTTTGTTCGCATCCTTGGTTGTCAGTTCTCAGTGGGTGACGACTGCATCGCCATCAAGAGCGGCAAACTGGGTATTGAGCCCGAGCTTCGTCCCGCCACGCACGACATGCTGATCTCTCACTGCTACATGCACGATGGTCACGGCGCCGTGGTCCTGGGGTCCGAGGCTGCCGGCGGCATCAAGGACCTCACCGTGAGCAAGTGCCTCTTTGAGCGCACCGACCGCGGCTTGCGCGTCAAGACCCGCCGCGGGCGCGGCAAGGATGCCGTCAACGAGGGCATTACCTTTGAGCACATTCGCATGGACGAGGTGCTCACGCCCTTCGTGGTCAACTCGTTCTACTTCTGCGACAAGGACGGCAAGACCGACTACGTGCAGTCTCGCGAGGCGCTGCCCGTCGACGACCGCACGCCCGGCTTTGGTGCCACGACGTTTTGCGATATCGAGGCCACCAACTGCCATGCTGCCGCGGCCTATATCACGGGTCTGCCCGAGAGCAAGGTGACGCGTCTGACGTTCCAAGACGTTCACGTGACCTTTGCCGACGATGCCGAGCCCTTTGTCCCGGCCATGGCCTGCGGCGTTGAGCCCATGGTGCGCCAGGGCATCATTGCGCAAAACGTCAAGGTGCTCGACCTGCAAAATGTGGTGATCGAGGGCCAGGACGGCGAGGAGCTGCAGCTCCAGAACGTCGACAAGGTTGTCCGTTCCTAACTCGGGTTGATGACCAGGGCTGCATTGTCGGATAAATCGGCAATGCAGCCCTTGTGCGATACGGCCGTGTGCGCTGCGCTACGCATCATGGTGAAAGGGAATACATGCTCAATAAAACGATTCCTGTCGGGGTCGATGGCTCGTCTGCCACGATTACGTCTTATGTTTTTTCCCCGACCGAAGATGCTTATGCTTTAAAACCGCTGCCTGCAGTTGTGGTCGTGCCAGGAGGCGGCTACGATCACGTTTCGCCGCGCGAAGGCGAGCCGGTAGCGCTCCGTTTGTTGGCGATGGGCTACCAAGCGTTTGTACTGAACTACTCGGTTGCTCCGGCTGTCTATCCGCTGGCATTGCAAGAACTCGCGCGGGCGGTCGATACCGTCCGAAGCCATGCGGCAGAGTACTGTGTCGATCCCGATCGGATTACGGTCATGGGTTTTTCGGCCGGTGGGCATCTAGTTGGCTTGCTCGGGGCGCTTTGGGACCAACCCTGGCTTGCAGAGTCGATTACGGCATCTCCTGAGTCGATTCGGCCTGACGCACTTTGCTTGGGCTATCCGGTCGTAAGCTCGGGGGCCTATGCTCATCGTGGTTCATTTGAACACCTAACGGGTGCCGATGGCGCTTTGGCTCAAAAGTTGTCGATCGAGAATATGGTGGGCGAGGGCTTCCCCCGTACGTTCTTGTGGCATACCGCCGAGGATGCATCGGTACCAGTTCAAAATAGCCTCCTTCTTGCGCAGGCTCTTGCCGACCACGGGATTGGCTTTAGCCTACATGTCTTTCCGCATGGAAAGCATGGGGCATCGCTCGCCACGGCCCTAACGGCATTTAAGGGCTGCGCCGAGCATATTCAGCCACAGGTTCAGGGCTGGCCTGAACAGTTCGTTGCATGGGAGCGTGATGGACGATGAGCGAAAGTATCTATACGCTGCGCGTTTCGAGGGCTGCGGCAGGAGCGTATCCAACGATTTCCGATGCCTTGGCGGCAGCCGATCAGCTCTATCCGGATGCCGAGCAACCGGTGATGATTCGCGTCGATCCGGGCGAGTATTGCGAGCGGGTCGAGATTCATCGCTCGCATGTGACGATTGAGGGAGAGACGGCCGACAGCGTGCGTATCGTGGGCAGCCTGGGTGCCAAGATGCCTTCGGAGGACGGCTCGGGCGTCGACGGCACGCTCGGCACGTTTAGGACCTATACCGTTTTGGTCGATGCCGACGACGTACGGCTCGAGAACCTCACGATCGAAAACGATGCGGGCGATGGGCGCGAGGTCGGTCAAGCGATTGCCCTGTATGCTGATGGCGACCGTCTGGTTGTCGATGCCTGCTGCATTAAGGGACACCAAGACACGCTGTTTTTGGGTCCGCTGCCGCCGCATGAGGCCAAACCGGGCGGGTTTATAGGACCCAAACAGTATGCGCCGCGCCGGGTGGGGCGCCAGTATTTTCGACGTTGCCGGATCGAGGGCGATGTCGACTTTATCTTTGGCGGCGCGCGTGCCTACTTTGAGGGGTGCGAGATTCGCTCGCTCAACCGCGATATGGACGTGAACGGCTACGTGACGGCGGCGTCGACGCCCGAAGGCGAGCCGCACGGCTTTGTGTTCCACGGCTGTTCGTTTACAGCTCCGGATGGCGTGGCGCCGGATTCGGTCTACCTGGGTCGTCCTTGGCGCGAATGGGCGCAAACTGTGCTGATCGATTGCTGGCTGGGGCGACATATCAAGCGCGAAGGCTGGTGGGATTGGAATAAGCCGGCGGCGCACAACTGCGCGCAGTATGCTGGCGCGATCCTGCATGGGCCGGCGGGCGATACTACCGGCTGGGTGCCGTGGGCGAATGAACTCGATGTGATGGCTGCCGCCGGGTACGCTCGCGAGCAGGTGCTTGCCGGTGGGGATGGCTGGGATCCCGAGGGCGGCGACGGTGATGCGGTTGAGACGGCTGAACTGTCTGCCAACGGCCGCACCGTGCACATCGAGACGTACTGCGAAGACGAACCTGCGCTGCGTGCCCGGCTGAAGCGCGAGGGGCGTTCGGCTGCTTTTACGGGCAAGACTCCTGCGGATTTTGAGGCATGGAAGATTGCGACCAGGACTCGTCTGTACGATGTTTTGGGCCTTTCGCTTATGGACCGCGTCCCGATTGAGATTCGTGAGCTCAGCCGCGTGCGGGTTGCCGGCGGCATCGTGCGCACCCATGCGATGTTGCAGGTCGAGCGCGATGTTTGGATGCCGTTCTACCTGTTGGAACCGTCTCATCCTAAGCTTGATGAGCGGGGACTCAAACGCTGTTATATCTGCCCGCATGGCCATCAGGGAGCGGGTGCTGCAAGCGTAGCCGGTGTTGCGGGCGTGCCGGCTGTCGATGATGCCGTGCGTAAGTTCAATTACGACTACGGTCTGCGTTTGGCACGCATGGGTTACGTGACCGTCTGCCCTGATGCGCGCGGTTGGGGATACCGTCGTGACTGGAAGGGTCAGGGCGATGACGAGAACAGCTACCTGCGCGGTACGTGTCTGAATCAAGCACGTATGGCCGAGCCACTGGGTCTTACGGTCGCGGGCCTCAACGTCTGGGACAACATGCGCTTGATCGATTACTTGGAGGCGCGCGGCGACATTGCCATGGATGACCTGGGTTGCTTTGGTTTTTCGGGTGGCGGCTACATGACGTTGTACCTGGCCGCACTCGACCCGCGTGTGCGCAAGGCGTTTGTCTCGGGCTATCTGTACGGTGTCGACGATTCGCTGCTGCATCTCAATGGCAATTGCAGCTGCAACTACACACCCGGACTTTGGCGCTTACTCGACATGGGCGATATTGCCTCGCTCATCGCGCCGCATCCGCTGCTGGTGCAAAGCTGCGAAGAGGATCATCTGAACGGTTCGCGCGGGCTGAAAAATGTTGACGAGCAGCTCGAGATCGTGCGCGATGCCTACAAGTTGCTGGGTCGCAGAGATGGCCTGCGGCACGAGGTATGTCCGGGTGAACACCATCTGGGCGTGACACATCTTGCCGAGGATATCGAATGGCTCGATTCGCACGTTGCGGAATGCGCCCGTGCATAGCCCCTCGGCATGCTGCGAATAAACGGTACGTTCCTGTATGACCGCCGATGGGCGGATGAGGAGAAGATTATGGAAACGAAGAGTTTGAGTGAATCGACCATTTGCTGCTTTGGCGATTCGACCACATGGGGCGATAACGGATGCGGCGCAGGCGGCAACGACATCTCTTGGACTTCGCATCTGGGCGCGTTGCTGGGAGGCGCGGTCGTCGAGAACTTTGGCATCAAGGGTTCGCGTATCGCCATCAAGGCCGACCGTACCGATTCGTTTGTCGAGCGCCTTGACGGTATCGACGATGCGGCCGATATCTACATCGTCTTTGGCGGCGTCAACGACTTTAGCCGCAACGTGCCGCTTGGAGAGCTCGGCAGCACGGACGTGCATGAGTTCTATGGTGCACTCGATTATCTGATCCGTACCATCACGGCGCGCTCACCTCAGGCAAAGCTCGTGTTTATGACGCCATGCAAGACGAGTGGTAAGCACGAGAAGGATATCCCGGCAAGCGATGAGGCGAACCATTTGGGTCTGACGCAAGACGCCTACGTGCGAGCGATGCTGGAGGTCTGTGACCGTTACTCCGTTCCGGTGATTGACCTGTATGCGCAAAGCGGCATCAGCCCGTTTTTGCCGGAGCACCGCGAGCTCTATATGCCGGACGGTCTGCATTACAGTCCTGCCGGCTATGAGCGCCTGGCGCATCGCATCGCCGCGGGTCTCACCGCCGTTTGCCGCTAAAAGTCTGCCGTTTGCGGGGAATATAGGGTTAACGTTCACCCTATATTCCCCGTTCGCGTTACACTAGGGGTAACGTTCACCTATCGTTTATGTCAGAGGGGACAGCAATGGGTTGCAATCAAATCCTGGACCGTTATATCGAGCAGTTGATCGAAACCTCTACGCCGCAGGCGCCGGCTTGGAATATCGAAAAGATTCGCGCCGGCAAGGAGAACACCTGGAACTATATCGACGGCTGCATGATTAAGGCGCTCATCGAGCTGTACGAGATCACGGGTGAGCAGCGCTACCTGACCTTTGCCGATGACTACATCGATTTCTTTGTCCAGGACGACGGTACCATCAAGCATTACAACCCGCAGGAGTACAACCTCGATAACGTCAATGCGGGCAAGACCCTCTACAAGCTCTATGACCTGGTGGGCAAGCCCAAGTACCGTGCCGCCATGGACACCATCTACCGCCAGCTCGAGACCCAGCCGCGCACCAAAGAAGGCGTGTTTTGGCACAAGGCCGTCTATCCCAACCAGATCTGGCTCGATGGCATGTATATGGCCCAGCCGTTCTACATGCAGTACGAGCTGAGCTTCCACAACCGTCGTGCCTGCTCGGACAGCTTCCATATGTTCCAGGTCGTGCATGACCTGATGCGCAACCCCCTCAACGGTCTGTACTATCACGCTTACGACGCGAGCCGCAAACAGTTCTGGTGCGACCCGGTCACCGGCCTTTCGGCTAACTTCTGGCTGCGCGCCGAGGGCTGGTTTGCCATGGCGCTCATCGACACCTGGGAGCTTATGCCGCCTTCGATGTCGGCCGAGAAGGACGAGATCCGCAAGATGTTCCACGATCTGATCGACGCCATGCTGCCGTATCAGGACGAGAAGACCGGCATGTGGCACCAGGTCATCAACCTGCCCAATATCGCCCCCAACTACCTGGAGGAGTCGGGCAGCGCCATCTTTGCCAACGCCATCATGAAGGGCGTGCGTCTGGGCGTGCTGGGCGAGCGTTACTACCAGTACGGCCGTCGCGCCTTCGACGGCATCTGCGAGACCTGCCTGTCCGAGTATGACGGGCAGTTGGCGCTCGACAACATCTGCCTGGTTGCGGGCTTGGGAAACACCGCGCACCGCGAGGGCACGTTTGATTACTACATGAGCGAGCCCGTGGTCAAAAATGATGCAAAGGGTGTGGCGCCGCTGGTGCTTGCCTATATCGAGACCATGCATCACGACAAGCTGGCCGGTAAGCGCGATCCGCTCGCCCCCTCGGGCGTGTGCTCCATCGAGGACCCGTTTGGCGGATACACCCCGGGCATCAACGCTCATAAGGGATGTGAATAACGTGGGGGCTATTACTCCGGGTGTACGTTTGCACGACCTTCCGCAGGGAACCGTCGAGGAACGCATTCGTATGGCGGGAGAGCTGGGCTTTTCGTGCATTCAGCTGCCGAGCAAGGTGCTCTACGCATCGATGGGGATCGATCGAGGCGGCCTGACCCGCGAGCTTGCCGACCATTTGAGTGCGGTGCTCGACGAGGCGGGCGTTTCGGTCGCCGTGCTCGGGTGCTATAAGAATTTGGCGACGCCCGATCGCCAACAGCTCATGGATAACATTGCCGAGTACGAGGCATGCCTGAACTTTGCCCAGATGCTCGGCGGATGCCCGGTTGGCACCGAGACCGGTCGCCCCAATGCGCAGAACCGCGTTGCTGACGACCGCATGACCGATGGGGCACTCGAAGCGTTTACAGACGGGCTTGCACGCGTCTGCGATCGGGCCGAGGCCGTGGGCGGGCAAATTTTGATCGAGCCCGGTTGGAACGAGACGGTTAATACTCCGGATCGCTGCCGTGAGGTGCTGGAGCGCGTCTCGAGCCCGTCGCTCGGCGTGATCTACGACCCGGTATCGCTGCTGCACCCCAGTGTCGTTGACGAAGCGCAGGAAATCACCGCGCGCATGCTCTACTTATGCGGCAGTAAGATCCGCGTGCTGCACGCCAAGGATTTTGAGATCGTTGATAACGAGGACGGAGCCGGATGGTGCGACGGTACGGGTTCGCGCCTGGTGTGTCATGGCGTGGGCGAGACGGGACGATATGACTTTGAGCCTGTGGTGGCCTGGGCGGCTGCCGCCTGCCCTGGGATTCCCTGCGTGGTCGAGAACAGCGTACCGGCGACGGCGGCTGACTGCCTGGCGACACTCGAGCACATGTCTGCTCGCTGCGGGGCTTCTCATCGCGAGTTATAGCATTGGCTTTTGCCGTGTCGGCAGATTGAGATTACCTGTATGGGGGCGGCGGTGAAGGGTCTTTATCGTCGCCCCCATTGGATTGCATTAAAAAGGGGAGTTGCGTGGCTATCCACATTGTCGAAGAGGCGAATCGTTGCCTAGGTTGTAAAAGGGCGTTCTGTCAGATTAAGGGCTGCCCGGTTCAGACGCCTATTCCGCAGGTCATCGACCTGTTCAAACAGCGTCGTCTAGAAGAAGCGGGCGAGCTGCTGTTCCAGAACAATCCCATGAGCGCGGTCTGCTCTATGGTGTGCAACCATTCGGGCCAGTGCGAGGGTGCTTGCATTCAGGGCCGCAAGGGCACACCCGTGCATTTCTCGAGCATCGAGAACTATATCTCGACAGCGTATTTGGATCGTAAGGAGTGGAAGCCCGCGCCGTCGTGCGGCAAACAGGTTGCCGTGGTCGGTTCCGGTCCCGCCGGTATTACCGTGGCCATTAAGATGGCCCAGCTGGGCTGTGCCGTCACGGTATTTGAACAGCGCCCCGAGATCGGCGGTGTGCTGGAGTACGGTATCCCCGAGTTCCGCCTGCCCCGTGCGCTCGTACAAAAGTACCGTCACGTGATGTGCTCGCTTGGCGTGCGCGTGCGCCCCTCGACCACCATCGGCGGCGCACTGCACATCGATGACCTGCTACGTGATGGCTACGACGCGGTCTTTGTCGGTACCGGTACCTGGCGAGCTCGCAAACTGGGTATTCCCGGCGAGTCGCGCGGCAACGTGCTGTTTGGTATCGATTACCTGGTTGATCCTTCGAGTGTGGCGATCGGACAGAATGTGGCGGTCATCGGTGCCGGTAACGTGGCCATGGATGTGGCCCGCACGGCGCTGCGCTCGGGTGCTCGTAAGGTCACCGTGTATGCTCGATCGCGCCATATCTCGGCCATCGATGACGAGGTGGAGCTGACCGAGCTTGACGGTGCCGAGATTGTGTGCGGCAAGGCGATCTGCGCCATCGACGATAACGGTCCGGTCTTCGAGACGGCTATCTTCGACGAGGAGAATAACGTGGTGGGGTACGAGGAAGAGCTCGACCATGCGTCTGCCGACACAGTTGTGATTGCGGCTTCGCAGGTGCCCAAAGACAAGCTTGTGCTTACGACGGGTGGTCTGGAGACCGATCATCGCGGCCTTCTTTCGGTCGACGAGTACGGTATGACCACCGTGCCTGGCGTCTTTGCCGCCGGCGACGTGGTTAACGGCCCGCTGACGGTTGTTCACGCCGTAGCCGGCGCTAAGCTCGCCGTCGAAGGCATGACCAGCTACCTGGGTCTCTAACACATCCCATCCATCAGTTGCGGTGAAATACGGACTGTTTTGGCTGTGAAAAGCCTCGATTGCTCCGTATCTCACCGCAACTTTTTTGTGGGTCGATACGTAGACAGGGGAGTGCGTGCGGTCGGGTGTTGTGCAGTTGCTGGTACGATAGATAAGTCAGCAACTGCCGCCGAGCGGCTCAAACGAAAGGAACCCTGTATGGAGTCCTCCGCCTATCCGATGCTCTTTAGCCCAATCAAGGTCGGTACAACCGAGGTCAAGAACCGCGTCTTTATGCCGCCGGTGTCCACGAACCTGGCCGATCATGGCTATGTGACTGATGACTTGGTCGATCATTACCGTGCCCGCGCCAAGGGCGGCGTGGGCCTCATCATCACCGAGGTCGTGACGGTCGAGCCCACCTATACCTATCTACCGGGTGACATGTGCTGCTACGACGACACGTTTATTCCCGGCTGGGAAAAGCTCGCCGCGGCCGTCCACGAGTATGGCTGCAAGATCATGCCGCAGCTCTTCCACCCCGCCTACATGGCCTTTAACATTCCGGGAACGCCGCGCCTGATCGCTCCGTCCTTTGTGGGCCCGTCTTACGCCCGCGAGGCACCGCGCCCCATCACGGTCGACGAGATTCACGAGCTCACGCATCAGTTTGGCGACGCTGCCGTGCGTATGCAGAAGGCTGGCGTCGATGGCGTCGAGGTCCATGCGGCACACGCCCACGGCATGCTCGGCGGCTTTTTGACTCCGCTCTACAACAAGCGTACCGACGAGTATGGCGGCTCGCTCGACGCCCGTATGCGCTTCTTGCTCGAGGTCATCGCCGAGATTCGCGAGCGCTGCGGCAAGGACTTTATCATCGACGTCCGCATCTCGGGCGATGAGTACACCGATGGCGGCCTGACCCTCAACGACATGATCTACGTCTCGCGTCGCCTGGAGAAGGCCGGCGTCGACATGATTCATGTGTCGGGCGGCACCACCATCAAGCGCGGTTCCGCGATTCCTGCCGCCGGTACCCAGCAGGCCTCGCACGCTGCCTGCTCGCGCGAGATCAAAAAGCACGTCAACATTCCCGTCGCCACCGTCGGCCGCATCAACGAGGCCTGGATCGCCGAGGAGCTGATCGAGGACGGCGCTGCCGACATCTGCATGATGGGCCGCGCCAATCTGTGCGATGCCGAGTTCTGCAATAAGGCCACTGCCGGCAACGCCGACGACATCCGCCCCTGCATCGGCTGCCTGCGCTGCCTGAACGGCATTATGTTTGGCAAGCGCATCTCCTGCACCGTCAATCCCGATGTTGAGCGCGACGAGGCCGGCTACGAGCCTGCCGCCGAGGCTAAGAACGTGCTGGTTGTGGGCGCTGGTCCTGCGGGCATGGAGGCAGCCTACATTGCTGCCAAGCGCGGCCACAACGTAGTGCTCGTGGATAAGCAGGACGAGCCGGGTGGCGAGATGCGCATCGCGGCCGTTCCGCCGGCAAAGCAGGAACTCACCCGCGTGATCAAGTATCAGTACCGTCGCCTGGCCGAGGTCGGCGTGAAGTGCGTATTTGGCACCGAGCTTACTGCCGAGGACATTCAGCGTGACTACGCCGGCTACGAGGTCGTCCTGGCCTATGGCGCCGAGCCCATCGCCCCGGCCTTCATGCAGGGATTTAAGCAGGTCATGACGGCTGACGACCTGTTGGGCGGCAAGGCTTTCCCGGGCAAGAAGATTGTCATCGTGGGCGGCGGCACCGTCGGTTGCGAGACGGCCGACTACCTGGCCCCGTTGGTCAACGATCTGTCGCCGGCCAATCGCGACGTCACCGTCATCGAGATGACCAAGACGCTCGCCGCCAACGAGGGCGGCGCCGGTCGCGCGGTGCTCATCACGCGCATGCTCTCCAAGGGCGTTCACGTGCTGACCGAGGCCAAGGTGACCGAGATTACCGAGGATGCCATCAGCTACGAAAAGGACGGCGAGATCCACACCATCGCCGATGCCGATACGCTGGTACTTGCCATGGGCTATCGTCCCAATACCAAGTTGGCCGACGATCTTGCTGCAGCCGGCGTTACCACCCACGTGTTGGGCGATGCCAACAAGTGCGGCAACATCCGCGACGCCATCGGCGATGGCTACAAGGTTGCTTGCGAGCTCTAGTCAACCCCTTGGTGCATGTGAGGCCTATCCCCGCGGCGTCAGTCGGTAGATAGTAAAAAGCGGCGGTCGTCCCGTACATGGGACGACCGCCGCTTGCGTTAGCTGCAATGAGTCGTGCGATTAGAGGCCCAGGATCTCCTTGACCTTGGCGATGATGGCCTCGTCGGTTGCGTTGGCAAAGAAGTACTCTTGGAAGTGTTCGCCGGCAAGTGCGCCCTTCACCAGGTCCTGATCGATCTCGCCCAGAACGTCGACGAGCGGACGCATGGTCACAGCGCGGACGCCGTCGAGGATCTTCTTGTTGCGCTGCTCGGGCTCAACACGCTCGGCGGGGTAGCCGTTGCCCGAACCAAAGCCAAAGAGCTTCTCGAAGGTGTACTCAAGGTTGAGCTCCTGGCCCCAGCCGTTCTTAAGAGCGAAGGGCATGGCGACGGCGTTGCCATCGTTGACCTGGGCAAAGGTGTAGGCGTCGAGCGGGTCGGCAACGTGGCCGCACAGCACGCCGGGGAAGGAGTTACAGGCGAGCATGGCGCCCTCGCCGGTGCCGCAGCCGGTCACGACGTAGTCGGCAGCACCGGAGTTCAGCAGCACGGCGGCAAGGATGCCGTTCTGCACGTAGGTGAGGGGCTTGGAGTCGGCGTCGGCATACATACCATAGTTAAAGACGGTGTGGCCCATGGGCTCGACAACCTTCTTAAGGGCAGCCTCGATCATAGGGTTCTTGGAGTTCTGAGAGTTCTCATTGATCAGAGCGATTTTCATGATAGGTAACCTTCCACTATTTTCTAAATTAATGGTTCGTTATGTTGCATGGCATCTCCAACAGAGAAGCCGCTCTGCGGGCGGCGGACGATAAGGTCTGTCGCGAGTTCCGCACGAGCCGAAGAGCACTTAATGTGCTCTTCGTGCGAGTCAGGACTGTTCGAGCAGCAGACCTTATCGTCCGCCGCCTCGCCCAGACGTCTTACTGCGGCTGCTTTCCAATGTATGCGAGGATGCCGCCGTCGACGTAGAGGATGTGGCCGTTGACGAAGTTCGACGCGTCGGAAGCCAGGAACACGGCGGGGCCCTTCAGGTCCTCGGGCGTGCCCCAACGGGCGGCCGGCGTTTTGGCAATGATGAACTGGTCAAACGGGTGACGGCTGCCGTCGGGCTGCGTCTCGCGCAGCGGCGCGGTCTGCGGCGTGGCGATGTAGCCGGGCCCAATGCCGTTGCACTGGATGTTGGCCTCGCCAAACTCGGAGCAGATGTTCTTGGTGAGCATCTTGAGTCCGCCCTTGGCGGCGGCATAGCCGGCGATGGTCTCGCGGCCCAGCTCGCTCATCATCGAGCAGATGTTGATGATCTTGCCGTGGCCCTTGGCGATCATGCCAGGCAGGCAGGCCTTTGACACGATAAACGGTGCGTTGAGGTCGATATCGACGACGCGGCGGAAGTCCTCGGCGCTCATGTCGAGCATCGGGGTACGCTGGATGACGCCGGCGTTGTTGACCAGGATGTCGGGCGTGGTGCCAAAGTCGGCCTCGATCTTGGCGATGAGCTCGGCGACGACAGTCTCGTCGGTGACGTCGGCAACATAGCCGTGAGCGTCAAAGCCCAGCTCACGGTAGTGCTTCTCGGCTTCGGCGACTTTGTCGGCGTGACGGGCGTTAAAGGCGATCTTGGCGCCGGCCTCTCCGAGCGCCTCGGCAATGGCCATGCCAATGCCGTAGGTGGCGCCGGTCACCAGTGCGACCTTGCCGTCCAGACGGAAGCTGTCCATAAGATCAGACATAGCGATCCTTTCAAAAGAAACGTTCATCTATATAAGTCTTGCTTTTCATACAAGGTCAGTATAGGTGAAGCGGCGTAATAGCCACCCCTTATTCCCTAAAATCAGGTGAACGTTCACTTTTAAAAGGCGAACGGTAGTCTCGCCCTTGCCGTGCGGACGTCTATTTGCTCTGTTTCTGCGCTCCCTCTGCGATCATGTTGCGGTTGTACACCAGATGCAGGTACATCGCGTCGTGCGCTGCGGTGGGATTGCGCGCGGCGATGGCGTCGGCCACGCCACGGTGGGTGCGGATGGTTTCCTCAACCAGCTTTTTGCCGGTCACGTCGATAAACAGGGGGACAGACGCCTTGAGCACGCCCATTAGGCGGGGAACGACGAGGTTGCCGCAGCTTTCGGCAATTGCGATGTGAAACGCGGTGTCGGCGGCAGAATAGTCTTCGTCCCGCGCGGCCAAGTGCTCGGACTCATCGCAAAGCTCTTTAATGCAGATGATTTGATCGTCGGTCGCGTGCTCTGCGGCCATGCTGGCCATCTGCGGCTCGATCATAAAGCGCACTTCGAGCAGGTCGCGTGCCAGGCGCCTCTTGTCATCGATAAAGGTAAAGCCCAGCGGATCGTCGGCAACGCCGGGGTTTGATGCCACATAGGTGCCCGAGCCCTGCTTAATGCGCACGATGTTGCGCGACTGCAGCAGCTTCATAGCCTCGCGTACGGTGCTCCTGCCAGCACCCAGGCGCTCGACGAGCACAGCCTCCTTGGGCAGGCGGTCGCCTTGCTCAAGATGCTCATCCAGGATCAGTTGAATAATTTTCTCCGAAATCTGCTCGGGGAGTCCCGAATCGGCTCGTGCCACTCCAGTAGGCCGCTAATTAGCCCGTCCAAGAATTGGGATGCAGTTCAGCCACGTCACCGGGGCGCGTTGTTCAGCGCCGCCGGGGCGCTCCACTCAAACGACAAGAGACGTCTTACGCAAGCGCCCGCGTCCGTGGATAAAACCACGGGCGTGGGCGCTTCACTTTATTCCCAGCCCTTCCACACGTCAGGCTCGTAGCCAACGGTTGCCTGGCGGCCGTTGCGAACGATGGGCTCACGAAGAATCTGCTGTTTATCGAGCACCTTTTCGAACTTCTGGTCGGCAGCAAGATACTGTACGAGCGCAACCGTGTCGGCATCTTTCGCCTTTGGATCGATCACAGCGTCGATCCCGCCGACGGCGCGCGCCACGCTTTCGAGCTCGCCTTTGCTCATCCCCTTTTCCTTCAAGTCGATGAACTGGAACTTCACACGACGTTCCTTGAAATAGCGCTGCGCCTTCTTAGTATCGAAGCTTTTCTTCGTGCCGAATATCTGGATGTTCATACGTACCGCCTTCGCTCAATTCTCGTCCGTCCATGATACGACAAGGGAGCCGAGCAAAAACAGAGCAGGCGGAGATGGAGGAGGACGGCGACCGACCGTCGGCAAGAGTCGGCCGGATCGGACTGGCGCCCAGCGCGCGCCGGCGACACGCTCGCAGCTGCACACATAGCCGATGTACAAGCTCGCCGCGGCGTTCCCTCGCCCCGCGGTGTGGCGATAGAGAAGCGCGCCACCCGTCAACGATGGCGCCTCGGTAAAGAAAATCAACGTCTGGGTTACATCCCTTGAAAGGGGCGAAGACGGCTGCTAGAATACCTCCCCGCTATGAAGGATTTGACCAAAGCATACATCGCAATTCGGCGGCCCCTGGTATACGGGGCCTCTCCTGTTGTTCCCCAAGTGCGCTCTGAGCAGCCGCTTTCTTCCTGTCGTATCTGATGCACGCATAGCACGTGCATGTTATTTCGCCCGTGGGCCGGCGCGCCTTCGGCGAAGAATCGAATAGATACGAAGGAAGCTTATGTCTGATAATTGTACGGTCGCGCCCGCCAATGGGCGCATTACCGGTACCCAGATCCGCATCGTCGCGGTCGTCGTCCTGGGTGCCTTCTTGGCGCTACTGAACCAAACGGTGATGTCGCCTGCGCTGCCGGTCATCATGTCCGATTTCGCCATCGATGCCTCGACTGCCCAGTGGATCATGTCCATATACCCGCTGGTGAGCGGCATCATGGTCCCCGTTTCGGCGTTCCTTATCGACAAGTTCAGCACCCGCGCGCTATTCTTCGGGGCGACGCTGGTGTTCGCGCTGGGCACGCTGCTGTGCGCCGCAGCCCCTGATTTCCTGTTCCTCATCATCGGTCGCGTGTTGCAAGCGGCGGGCTCAGGCGTGCTCATGCCGCTTGTCTCGGTGGTTCCCATGCTGGTGTTCCCCGTCGAGAAACGAGGAACGGCTATGGGCATGGCGGGCATCGTCATGTCGGCGGGTCCCGCGGTCGGCCCCGTCGTAGGCGGCGCGGTGATCGACACGTACGGCTGGCGCACCATGATCGGCGCCATCGTCCCCCTCGCAATTCTCGTGCTGGTGCTGGGCGTGTTCATGCTGAAAAACGTGGGCGAGCTGAAGAACCCCAAGCTCGACCTGCCCTCGGTCGTCCTCTCCACCATCGCCTTCGGCGGACTTCTCTACGGGTTCTCGAGCGCCTCGTCGATGGGTTGGGGCAACCCCGTGGTGCTCGGCTCGATCGTCGCGGGTGTCGTGTGCTTGGTGCTGTTCGTCGTACGCCAGGGCAAAATCGAGGACCCGCTGCTTCAACTGGGCACGCTCAAGACGCGCGAGTTCCGCGTGGCCGCCATCATCGTCACGCTCATCAACGCCGCATGCCTGGTCACCAACACGCTGTTGCCGTTGCTGCTGCAAACCTCGCTTGGCGCTTCGGCCTTCGAAACCGGCATGGCCATGCTTCCCGCCGCGGCGGTGGGCATCATCATCAGCCCTATCTCCGGCGTGGTGTTCGACAAGTTCGGTCCGCGTGCCATCTCGATCGTCGGCCTGGCCCTCATGACCGGCGCCCTGTTCCTGCTCTCGCTTTCGACGGTAAACACGCCCATCTTGGTGGTTGCGCTGTTCTGCATGCTGCAGTCCGCCGGCCAGTCGCTCGCGAACATGCCGGTGAACACATGGGGTGTCAATGCCTTGAAAAATGACATGATCGCCCACGGCAACGCCATCGCGAACACCGGCCGCCAGGTCGCCGGCGGTTTGTGCACGGCGCTCATCATCACGGTCATGACAAGCGTCACCGCGTCGGCCGGCGTCGATGCGAGCATCCAAGTAGCCACCGCCGTGGGCGCGGGCGTCGCTTACAAGGTGTGCGCGGCAATCGGCCTCGTTTCCCTTATCTGCGCCATATTCAGCGTGCGCACCAAGAAAACCGCACCGAAAACGAAGGAGGCATAAGCGATGTCCGAGATTCTGTCCGAGCGCATCCCGCTCGAGCTCGAGGGGACGCCCGTTTCGAGCATCATGATTGAAGAGCCGTTCACCTGCACGCAGGATTGCACGATTTCCGACGTGGTGCGCATGCTCGCCGAAAACGAGGTGAGCAGCATGCCCGTAATCGATGAGCGCAACCAGGTGGTCGGGTTCATCTCCGACGGCGATGTCATGGGAGCCATCGCGCAGCATCGCGCTCACACCATCTTCACGGGCGGCGACGCGTCCATGCTGTACTTCGACGATCAGAGCCTTGAGCAGCGCATCGAAGACCTGAAGGATCGCTGCGTCATGGATTTCGCGACGCGCCAGGTAGTGTGTGCCCGTCCCGAGCAGAGCATCGCCCGCGTCGCCGCGCTGCTGGCGAAGAAGAAGTTCAAGAAGCTTCCTGTGGTTGATGACGAGGGCAAACTCGTGGGGGTCATCCGCCGCTCCGCCATCACCAAATACATCTTCGGCATCCTTTTCCAATAGGGGCAGGTCGCACTTGAGGCGAACATCTCGAGGCATCGAGCCAGCAACTGGACCAGACAACCTTGACACGCACGCGCTTTCCCTCGATGCTTCGGTAAGGGGAGCTGCGAAAATCGCAGCACGGGTGATCGGCGCCGCGCCCCCGAAGGCAAAAGCGAACACGGGAGCGATACGATGGGAAAAGTCCTGGACGAAGATTTGGTTTATGAGATTCTCTCCGTCGTGGCAGAGATTCCGGCGGGATGCGTCGCCTCGTACGGTCAGATAGCGCGCCTCATCGGCAGGGAGAAAAACTCTCGCCTGGTCGGAGCGGTGCTGAGCGAGGCGGATCGCTACGGCGATTATCCCTGCCACCGCGTCGTCAACCACGCGGGACGCCTCGCGCCAAACTTCCCCGACCAGCGAGCACTACTGACAGAGGAAGGAGTCGCCTTCCGAGACAACGGCTGCGTCGACATGAAAAAGCACCAGTGGAACGAGTAGCCAGGCAGCGTAGCGTCGAAAGGAGCGACGCCACGGGGAACGACCTGCGCCCCGCCGCCGGACAACCTATGGCAAAGTGACACGTCCCACAAAGAGCGGCGCACCAGTACGAGACACGACCGCGACGTAAAAAGACCCTATGATACTCGTAAGCATCTATCTGATTGCCCGCCTCGAGGTACCCAAAGAACGAGAGATGCCGAAACCCCTAGACAAAGAAAAAGGTCGGGAGCTTTTATGCTTCCGACCTGAAGTTTCATGGTCGCGGGGGGCGGATTTGAACCACCGACCTTCGGGTTATGAGGTCGCTACGACGTTGTTTCATTCAGACATTTCGACCCAAATTGAAGTCAATATAACTCCAGGTCATTTGATGTTTTCATAGATTTACGAAAGAAAAGTACGCGGAATAATTCGACCCAAATTCGACCCACAACGAGCTTGAAAGCGGTCAGGCGGAGCATTACCCTTGGGGTGTGACCCCACGCAGGGCCCACCACCAAGGGTAATGCCCACCCGCCCCAGCCCTTTGCGCCATTCCGCGCAACCGAGCGCGATTCTCAGGCACTTCAGGCAAGGAACACGATGAACGACCGACCTCTCGTCATAGGCAAAGGAACGAAGCAACGCCGCGACAAATACACGTGGCGCTACCGTCACAGCCTCGGCAAGGATCCGGTCACGGGCAAATACCGCTATTCGCCGCGGCAGACCATACATACCACCAAAAGCCGAGAGGTCGACGCCGCACTCGAAGCCTACAAGGCAGAACTCAACAGCGGCACCTACGTCCAAAAATCGAGGGACACCGTCGGCTCGTACGCAAAAAAGTTCCACGACAACCGCGAAGGAACCATCACGCCGCTCGCCTACTCGACATCCTACTCAATCGAGAACCGGACGCGCACATCACATGCGTGATGCTCATGCTCGACACCGACATGAGAAGGGCAGAAGCCCTCGGGATGACGTGGTCCGATGTCTCCGTCGAGAACAGAAGCATCCTCATTGAGCAGCAGTTCGCGGCCGATCGAAGCGTTCGCTCGCCCAAAAGCAAGAAAAGCGTGCGGAGGATCTCGATAAGCGAGACGCTGACGTCGTATCTCGAATTCTGGAAAAAGGAGCAGGCCCGCGAAATGGAAGCCTTCGGCCTGGAACAAGTCAAAGGCACTCCGCTCGTCCACTCATTCGAACGAACGAAAGACAGGCATCCCCAAGTCAACTTCATGGACCTGAATGGGTTTTCGCGCTGGTTCAGAAACTTCAGCGTCGAGAACGGGTTCGGCAAGTTCGAAGGCGTTCGAACATACCATTATGTGAAGGAAACTGTCGACGGGGAAACGATTTCGAAGCGTTATGAGCATAAAGAGTGGCTCGAATTGAGGGATTACCTCAGGAAGCATCCCAAGGTTCGCGAGGCGAGGCATATCAGCACATATGAGAGCGAGCACCTTCCTTACGGATATTCGGGCCTATCGAGCCACACCGCTACTGCCGCTACTGCCCGCTACTGCCCGCCAGCTTCCGAACCAGCGGGCGGTAGCAGCACCCCGAACATCTCGCCGACAGCGCAGAGAGTCGTCGACCTGGCGGCCAAGGCCGACATCGAGGACGTGATGCTGTGCGACCTGCCCGGCGTCCTGTCCTTCCTAGGGCTGCCACCTGAGACGGAGATGCCGCCGGGCAACAAGGGGAAGACGAAGCTCAAGAAGCTCTACAGGAAGGTGGCGCCGAACAAGGCATACCACTCCGGCGAGCGCGCCAAGGATTTGATCTCGCACCTCGACATGGCAGAGATCAGGGCATCGGCGCCCGTCCCGCTCGGAGAGATAGACAGAGCGGTCGTAAGCGGCTGATGCAACTTCTGACACCCTAGAACTTACATCGAGCCCCGATTTTTGAGCTCGGGGCTCTTTTCGTCTAGATTGGGGACGCATGGCCGGACGAAAACAATTGGCTCTGTTAGACCAAGGTTGACATAAAAACGATGTCACCGCGAGGCGGTACCCT
>UQIC01000016.1 GCA_900540985.1 uncultured Collinsella sp. | reverse complement strand
AATGGTATACGGGTGCATCATCGACGTCTTCAATACAGAAAATATCAGTGCGGAAAGTTTTCAGAGCTTTACCCTGTAGGGTCCCTGCCGCCACGTAGCAATCAGGGAATCTGGAGGGTGGACGGCGGCTTGGCTACGAGCTGGGGCTGAAGATCTGAACGGATGGGTGCCGTTGCTGGAAGCGCAGGCGTTGCCGGCGATGATCACTTTGGGACTGGAATTTCCGTATGCTAGTAAAAAGGCCTCCGGAGCTGTTGCTCTGGAGGCCTTTCGTTTACTTGCAAATGCGCGCGTTAGTTGTTCTTGGTCAGACGTTCGACGTCGTGGGCGATCATGTATTCCTCGTCGGTGGGGATGACCATGACCGTGACGGCGGAACCGGCGGCACTGATGACCTGAGGCCCGTTGCCCACGGCCTCACGGTTCTTGTTGTTGTCGATGCGCACGCCCAGCCACTCAAAGCAGTCGCAGAAGGCCTTACGAATCGACCAGTCGTTCTCACCGATGCCGGCAGTGAAGGTGATGGTATCCACGCCCGCCATGGAAGCGATCATGGAGCCGGCCTGCTGCATAGCCTTGTAGGCGAACATATCGAAGGCGAGCAGGCAGCGCTCATCACCCTCGGAAGCGCGCGTGCGGATGTCACGGGCGTCGTTGGAGATACCCGAGATGGCAAGCAAACCAGACTGCTTGTTCATCATGTCGTCGACTTCCTGGTAGCTGTAGCCGCCCTCGCGCTGCAGGTAGCACACGGTAGCCGGGTCGATAGAGCCGCAGCGGGTTCCCATTATCAGGCCGTCAAGCGGCGTGAGGCCCATCGTGGTGTCGCGGCACACGCCGTCCTCGATGGCTGCGAGCGAGGCGCCGTTGCCCAGGTGGCACGAAAGCAGGCGGTGGCAGCGCGAGCCCAGGATCTCCTTGGCCATCATCCACTCATAGCGGTGGCTCGTACCGTGGGCGCCGTACTTGCGCACGTGATACTTGTCGCACACGTCCTTGGGCAGGGCGTAGGTGTAGGCAACCTCGGGCATGGTCATGTGGAACGAGGTGTCGAAGACGGCCACGTTGGGCAGCTCCGGGTACTTCTCACGGCAATACTCAATCGCCGCCGCCTCGCCGTAGTTGTGCAGCGGGGCAAGCGGTGCCACCTCGAGAATCTTGGCCATGACCTCGTCGTCGACGACCGCGGAATCATCGAAGTGCCAGCCGCCCTGAACGATGCGATGGCCAATGCCATCAATCGTAAAGTCGGTCTTCTCGAGCTCCTCGAGCACGCGAGCGATAGCAGAGCGATGATCGGGGAAGGGAACCTCCTCGGTCTGCTTGGCGCCACCGTTCTCGGAGTGGCCGAAGATGCCCATGTCCGATCCGATACGCTCGCAGTTGCCCTTGGCGAAAACCTCGCGGGTATCGGTATCCAAAAGCTGATATTTAAGGCTTGAGCTGCCGGCGTTGACAACAAGTACGTTCATGAGACTCCTTTGCAGTGCAATACGGTCGACGCAGACCCCTTAAGGCGGCCGCATTATAATAAGAAGTTATCATATCTTGATAAATAGCTATCAGAATGTCGCCCGACGAGCGCAAAAGAGGGGCTGAACGGCACTTGGTCGTCCAGCCCCTCCCCTCTTGCAATTACTTGCCGTTGACGATGCGCTCGACGTCGGAAGCGATCATGAACTCCTCGTCCGTGGGGATAACGAAGATCTTGACCTTGGAATCCTTGGCAGACAGGCACCAAGCGCCGTCGCCACGCAGGGCGTTACGGGCATGGTCCATCTTGACGCCCATAAAGGCCAGACGGTCGGCAACGCCGGCGCGAACGGCCGGAGCGTGCTCACCGATGCCGGCGGTGAAGACCAGCGTGTCCATGCCGCACATGGAAGTGGCCATCTCGGCAGTCTTGGCGGCAATCTTGTAGACGAACATATCGAAGGCGAGCTGAGCCTCGGGGTCACCAGCGGCGGCGAGCTCCTCGACGTTGCGGCAGTCGTTGGTCTTACCACCGGTCACAGCCAAAAGGCCGGACTTCTTGTTCATCATCTCGTCGACCTCGTCGAAGGTATAGCCGCCCTCGCGCTGCAGGTAGCACACGGTAGCCGGGTCGATGGATCCGCAGCGGGTGCCCATCATGACGCCGTCGAGCGGGGTGAGACCCATGGTGGTGTCCATGCACCTGCCGTCCTCGATGGCGCACAGGGAAGCGCCGGAGCCGATATGGCACACAACGACCTTGCGGGCCTCGCCGTTGGTCATCTCGGCGACCTTCTTGGAGATATAGCGGTAGCTGGTGCCGTGGGCGCCGTACTTACGGATGTGCAGCTTGTCGCAGACGTCCTTGGGCAGGGCGTAGGTCTTGGCGACCTCGGGCATATTGAAGTGGAAAGCAGTGTCGTAGACCGTGACGTTGGGCAGGTCGGGATACTGCTCGAGGCAGTACTCGATAACGTTGGCCTCGGGGTTGTTGTGCAGCGGGGCAAGCGGAGCGACCTCGCGGATCTTGGCGAGGACGTCTTCGTCGACGAGGGAGGAATCACCGAAGTACCAACCGCCCTGAACGATACGGTGGCCGATGCCCTCGATCTTGACGCCGTTGGCCTCGAGGTCCTTCAGGACAACCTCGATGGCGACCTTGTGGTCGGGGAACTCGATGTTCTCAGTCACCTTCTTGGAACCGTTGGCAGCGTGGGTGAAGGTACCGCCGGTAAAGCAGACGCGCTCGCAGGAGCCCTTTGCGGACACCTTGTGGGACTTGGTATCGATGACCTGATACTTAAGGGTCGAAGATCCTGCGTTGACGACCAGAACGTTCATGTGTCTCCCTACTAACAGGCGGTGTGGCGCCGCCAGGTTACATACGCTTCAATAATAAACCCAAACGCCCTCGCGCTCGGGTTTATTGCGTTGATATATAAGTTATCGGTGCCAGAGCTTCCGTTTCATTGCACGGAAGAAGCGTCCTCAGATGAGGTTCTCGCCCAGGTTTTTGCCGCCGAGGACGTGCATGTGGAAGTGCATGACGGTCTGGCCGGCGTTGACGCCCTTGTTGGAGATGACGCGGAAACCGTCCTCCAAGCCCTTGGCCTTGGCAACCTCGTGGATGGCGTGGGCCATGGCGCCCATGGTCTCGGCCGGCACGTTGTCGGCGATGTCGCTGTAGTGCTTCTTGGGGATCACGAGCGTGTGGACCGGCGCCTGGGGGTTGAGGTCGTCGAAGGCGATGACCTGGTCGTCCTCATAGACAACGGTTGAGGGAATCTCGTGGTTGGCGATTTTGCAGAAGATGCAATCACACATGGCTGGTTCCTTTCTCACAGGCCAAGGTAATTATATTTGGTCGGGATGGTTAGAACGAAAGCTTGTCGTCGGTGTTGGCGGCCTCGCCGTCGGCGAGCACGTCGTTGCCGTCGACGTCCTTAAGGAGCACCGAGACCTTCTGCTCGGCATCGGACAGGCGGGTGCGCAGGCTCTTGAGGAGCTCGACGCCGCGGGTATAGCTCTCGAGCGACTCCTCGAGCTCCATATCGCCCGACTCCAAGCTGCGGATGATGAGCTCCAACTCCTGCGATGCCTGCTTGTACGTAAGCTGCTCGACCGGGGTCTTCTCTGCCATATCTGTTTCCTTTCCTAAAGGTTTATCGCTATGAAACGCGGTCTACTCGACCGTATCGACCGTTGCCGCAACGTTACCGTCTGCCATGCGCACGCGGATGGCGTCGCCGGGCTTAAAGGTCTTGGCGCTCGTGGCCACACCATCATCGCTGTACGCGATGGAATAACCACGGGCAAGCACCTTGAGCGGCGACAGGGCATCGAGCGAGGCTGCCGCACGGCCCAGGTCGGACGAGGGTTTGTTGAGCATCGTGCGCCCCTGATGCTCCAGGCGGGAACTCGCAAGCGTGAGCGCATGGCGCTTGCCATCGAGCCCCGAGGTGCTTGCAACCAGACGCTCGGGCAGGCGCTCAAAGTTGGAGCGGAATGTCCCGACCGAGCGTGCTATGGCGCCCGACAGGCGATCGGCAGTCAGCGCAAGCTCAGACTCGCGACGCTCGACCATAAATGTGGGGTCGTTGAGGCACGGGCGGCATGCGGCGGCATCGAGCGCATCGCCCAGACGGGCCGTATAGGTATCCCAGGCGCGGCGACCGCGCTGATCGAGCATCTCCAGGTCGACCTGGGCCGACCCAATCATCGATGCCATCGCTGCACCCAGACGCTGATGGCGCGCCTCGAGCACGTCAGCCAACTCCGTCATAGCCGGCGCCACCGATTCTGCCGCTGCCGTTGGCGTGGAGGCGCGACGGTCGCTCACCATGTCGCAAATCGAGGTATCGGGCTCATGGCCAATACCGGTCACCACGGGCACAGGACAAGCCGCCACCGCGCGGGCAAGCTCCTCGTCATTAAAGGTCATGAGGTCCTCAAAGGAGCCGCCGCCGCGCACCAGCAAAATACAGTCGGGCGCCGGCGTAATGGAAGCGGCGCGGCGCAAGCCCTCGATGAGCTCGGCCGGCGCACCCTCGCCTTGAACCTTGGCGCCCACGCAGACGACCTCGACGAGCGGGTTGCGACGACGCAACGTGCGCTTAACGTCGTCGATTACGGCACCCGAAAGCGAGGTGACGACCGCCACGCGGGAGCAGAGCACCGGGATGCGGCGCTTGCGCGCTTCGTCCATCAGGCCCTCTCGGCGTAGCTTTTCGGCCAGTTGCGCCACTTGTTGACGCAGCAGACCCTCCCCCGCCAACGAAAATGAGCGGGCAACAAAGCTCATGCGACCCGTGGGCTTATAGAGATTGAAGCTGCCCTTAAAGCTCACCTGCATGCCATCGCGCAGATCGAAGGTGCGCTTGAGATAGGCGCCCTTCCAGATAATGCAGTCGACGGCGGCCGAGTCGTCCTTGATCTGGAAGTAGCAGTGACCGCTTCGGGCGTTAGGACCACGAAAACCTGTGACCTCGCCCAGAACGCTCAGCTGCGGAATGGCATCGAGCGCACCGGCGGCGATCTCCACTGCCTGGCTCACGCTGAGCTCCTTGCGCTCCTGATCGTCCGAACCGTCGAACTCGGCGGAAACGGCATTGCCGGTTAGATTCCAGCCTGCCACGCAGCCTCCTTTCGTTATCGAGCACAAGGGCTTCGACCCTGCGCAGATTCAAGTCCAACACATAGTACAGCGCCGCGGGGACAAGAATCTCCGCGGCGCCTGTCAAGCCAATTTGTTATCGGTTGGAGTTTCTGTTGTAGCGGGCCATCAGGTAGAGCAGCTGAATAATCGAGGTGAGCGCCGCCGCCACGTAGGTGAGCGCGGCTGCCGTCAGCACCTTCTTGGCACCGTTGACCTGCTTGGAACTCATGCCCGACTGCTCGATATACGCCACGGCGCGGCGACTGGCATCGATCTCGACAGGCAACGTAACGAGTTGGAACAGCACACTAAACGAGAAGAAGATCAATGCGAGGGTCGTGAGCCCGGCGATGTTCATAAACAGGCCCAAGAGCAACACGATGGTCCAGGTGTTCTGGGTAAAGTTGACGACCGGGACCAGGGCGGTGCGAACCTTCATCATGGCGTAACCGCTCTGACGCTGGGCGGCATGACCCGCCTCGTGGCAGGCCACGGCAACGCTTGCGACCGATCCGCCCGAACGGTTAGCGTCCGAGAGATACAGGTTGTTATCCTGCGGGTTGTAGTGGTCGGTGAGCTCACCGGCAACGCCCTTGATACCCACGGCGTTGCAACCGTTGGCGTCGAGCATGCGGCGAGCGACCGTGGCACCCGTGTCGCCGTCCGAGCGAACCTTGGACCAGGTCTTGTACGTCGAGTTGATATAGCTCTGCGCCGCAAGACCAAGCACCGTACAAACAAGGATAACCAGCAGGTACAGCGGGTCGATGCCAAAGCCGTAACCATAGTAATAGGGCATGCGAATTCCTCCGAATCGAATTACACGTTGGAGGCATTCTACCCACTCAGCTGGCAAGCAAATCAGCATCGATGTTTTGGCACCGTCAGCGAAAACGGTCGAAAGCGAGCAAGGTGACGTGAAAGAGAAGCGACGCGTACTTTGGTACGCGAGCGACGATTGAACGTCAGATTGCCGCTCTCGGCCGTTTGCAGCGTCGAGCTGTTAGGCGGTTTGGTAAAACCGCGTAACTATATACCTACAGGAGCTCGATTTTGCCGTCCTTCACCGTCAACCCCATGTTGCCCGAGAGCAGATCGTCCAGGCGCGAACCCACGAGCTCAAAGCGCCAGCCTTCGCGCAGGGGGCTTTGCTCGGGATGCTCAATGTAGTCGGCCAGGTCATCGCGCGAGGCAATGACCGAGGTCGCCACGCCCGAGCGCTCGGCAACCAGGCGGATGAGCGCGTACATGAGATCCGTCACGCTCTCCAGCTCCGGAGAGATCTGGCGATGCCCGCGCACCATGAGCGGCAGGCGATCGTGCGGACAGCTTGCGCCGCGCTTGATGGCCATGAGCGCGCCGTCCACATCGCGCTCACCCAACTGATCGGTACCGCGAATGCTACGGAACTCCTCAACGCGCACGGGATTGCGCTTAACGAGCGCAAGCAGCGTGTCGTCGGACATGACCCACTTGCGCGGGATGTTACGGCGCTCGGCGCGGTCCTCGCGCCAGGCGGCGAGCTCGCGCGCGATGCCCAACTGGTGACGGCTGCACGAATTGATGCGTTTGACCTTGCGGAACGCCTCGTGGCGATCGGCGCGATAGTGCGACTCGTCAGCCATCGGGCGCAGCTCGTCGAGCACCCAGTCCACACGGCCCAGCTCGCGCAGGCGGCTCATCATCTCGGTATAGGCGACGATCAGGTACTTGACGTCATCGATCGCGTACTCAATCTGCTTATCGGTCAGCGGGCGACGCGACCAGTCGGTCAGCGACTCGGTCTTGGGCAGCGATACGCCGCAGAACGTCTGAACAAGCGCGCCATACGAAATCTGCTGGCGCTCGCCCAAAAAGGCGGCGGCGACCTGCGTATCGAAAATCGGTCGTGGCAGCACGCCCACGGTATGGAGCATGACCTCCATATCCTGCGAGCACGCGTGGAAAACCTTGGTCACGCTCTCGTCGGCCATAAGCTCGGCCAGCGGCGATAGGTCGTCGATTACCAGGGGATCGACCGCGACGCTCTCGGCAGGGGTGGCAATCTGAACCAAGCACAGGCGCGGATGAAACGTGCGCTCGCGCAAAAACTCGGTATCGACGGCGATCGCGTCGAACTCGCGGGCGCGCTGGCAAAAGTCGACCAGAGCCTGATGTGTGGAAATGTACATATCAACCCATCGAATAAGGTTAGGCCCGAAAAACACGGGTAGGATATCGGCATTGCTCTACAACTATACTCGGTTAGTCACAGAACGGGAACGTAAGTATGCGCTGCCTTATCATCCACAACCCGGCATCGGGCCCCAGCTCAGATGAAATCTACGCGTTCACGCACGCCCTCGCGCAGGGCGGCGACGAGGTCGTGATGCGTTTTATCGGCGATGGCATGGAGCCCGAGGACGCGGTAGCGGACGTTCGCGAGTTCGATCGCGTGGTCGTTTCGGGCGGCGACGGCACCGTCTCCAACGTGCTCGACCAGATGCGCGGGTGCGGTGTCCCCACGCTTGTCTTCCCCTCCGGCACGGCCTGCCTGTTCTTTAACAACATCGGCAATGCCCCCGAGGCGGCGGCACTCGCCAAGGCTTGCCGCGACGGCCGCACGGTCAAAGTGGACATGGGTGAGCTCTTTTGGCTCGACGAGAAGGGCAACGAGAAGCGCCACGGCTTTATCATCATCGCCGGCTCGGGCTTCGACGCCGAGATCATGATGAAGGCCGCTCCCACCAAAAACGACATTGGCGAGATCGCCTACTTCCTCTCCGCGCTCGCCACGCGCAACCCCACGGTGGCGCACTTTACCATTGAGCACGACGGCATTGTCGAGGAGCTCGACGGCATCTGCTGCATGGCAGGCAATACCTCGGTCATCCAAAACGACATCAACCTGTTCCCCAACTGCCGCATGGACGACGGCATGGTCGACATCGTCGTTATTGAGCCCGTGCGCACGATGCAGCTGCTCCCCACGGTAATTACCGCCGCGCTCGACCCCGCTGGCAAAGTGCTCGGCCGTCCGCAGTTTAAGATCATCCAGACCAAGGAAGCCAAGATCACCTGCACGCCATCGCTGGGTATGCAGTTCGATGGAGAGATCATCTCCAGCAACTCCGGCGTCTTTGGCGCTCGCGCGCTGCCGCAATGTCTCGACCTCATCGTCGACGATTTTTCACCGCTCGGAAAATAGGAGGACCCCATGAACGACAATCCCCTGATTGGCTTTATCGTCATCGTCTTGGCCATGCTCGTTGGTTACGCCATCAATGTGATCCACCGCCGAAAGAAGTAAATCCACATTGGTATGATATTCATCCAGTTATCGACTCTCCCGTTGTTTATGCAAATCCTAAACAGCGGGAGAGTTTTCTTTTTGAGCATTGTCTGGCGCTTTATTCAGCTACAGTAAATGCAGGGTGCCTTTATTTAACTAAAGCAATAAAATGAGTATTATTATCCGCTCATCGTATATTTCTTCACGCTCATCGAGTAAAAGCTGTTGTCGAATGAATACTCTTTACACTTCCTTTAGGCTAGTAGATGTATTTATTAGCTGAAACTCCGTACGGTTTCGCGGGGTTTCAACAGTTGGGAGGGATCATGAGGTTTACTCATCCTGTCAACACGCTCAAGAAGCTCGGCTGCGGCCTTGCATTTGGAGCAGCGGCCATTATGGCCATGCCGACTTCGGCGCTCGCTTGCACCCAGATCTACATGGGCAGCCAGCTCACGGCAGACGGCAACACGTACTACGGACGCTCCGAGGACTTCGGCCCGCGCTACATCAAGCACTTTGGCATCGAGCCCGCACACAAGGACGGCAGCAAGTACACCTCGGTCGAGTCCGGCTTTGAGTACAAGTCCAAGGGCGCAACCTACCGCTACACCTTCGTTCGCGACAACCCCTCTCAGTGGGAAGATCGTTACGACGCATATTCCGAGGCTGGCATCAACGAAAAGGGCGTTTCCTGCTCTGCCACGCTGAGCACCTCCTATAACGAGAAGGCAGAGGAAGCCGACCCCGTCACCGAGGAGACCGGCATCGGCGAGTACAACTACGCCAGCGTCATTCTGGGCGAGAGCGCCACGGCCCGCGAGGGTGTCGAGCTCCTCGGCAGCCTGATTGACGAGCAGGGCGTCTGCTCCAACGACCAGATCATCATTGCCGACAACAACGAGACCTGGTTGTTTGCAGCGCTTTCCGGCCACCAGTGGATCGCTATGAGGCTCACCGACGATATTGCCTCACTCAACCCCAACATCGGCAACCTCACCTATGACGTCGACCTCGACGACACCGAGAACTGCCTCCACTCCGAGGGCATCGAGTCCATGCCTAAGGAGAAGGGCTTTGCCGAGTACACCGACGGCAAGTTCGACGTCGCCAAGACCTACGGCGAGGAGATTAGCGAGGCCGGTATGCACCAGTGGTCGCGCTATGTCCAGGGCCGCGATTACTTCATGGCTCCGCTTGCTGAGGGCACCGACTATGAGATCGTCAAGGACGAGCGCGAAGACGCTCGTGCGACGACCGGCGCCCTGGTCCACGAGATGCAGCCGCTGTTCTTCCAGCCCGGCAAGTCCGACTGGAACACCTTTGAGATGATTCGTTCCTTCGCCGCTCGCGGCGAGAATGTCGCCGGCCTCAACGCCAACACCGACGGCGCCTATGCCATCGGCTCCAACCGCAACACCGAGATCCACACCTTCCAGATCCGTCACGGCATGGACCCCGAAATCGCGACCATCCAGTGGGAGATGCTCTCCAACGCCGAGTTCTCCGTCGCTATCCCCCTCTATTCCGCACTGCTCACCGAGGTCAGCCCCTACTTCAGCGATCAGGATGTCTCCTTCGATCACTGTGAAGAGGAAGACGTCGTGAACAACGAGGAGCCCAAGAACTCCATCAACTACGTCCTCATGGACATCAACACGCTCGCCTATGAGAACCGCGACAGCTGCGCCACCGGCGTCCGCGCCTATCTCGACGCCCTGCAGAAGGAGCTCATCGAGCAGAACCTGACCGTCGACGAGGCCATGCAGGCCGCCGAGGACACCGAGGCCCGCACCGCCCTGGCCAACAAGGCCGGCAAGGCAGCGACCAAGAACACCTACGTCAAGTGCAAGGCCATGCTCGAGGAGATGCGCGACTACCTCAAGGAGGGCGATTTCTCCGAGGAGTTCGTCCCGAGTGACTACGATGCCGACAACGACTGCCTGGTCGAGTCCATCACCTACGCCGACGAGGCTCTCTCCGATAAGGACGTTGCCGAGCCCGAGGCTGAGGAAGAGACGACCGAGGAGAAGTCCGAGGGCAACAACATGGCCGCCATGGCCGTTGGCGCCGTCGTCATCATCGGTGTCTGCGGCTTCGTGCTTTATCGTCGCAAGAAGGCCTAAGGCCCTTGCGTTCCAAGAGACGGGCGGGGTCGCATGAGTCATCCCGCCCGCTCAGCCTGCCCTTTTGACCGGCAGGAAACGCCGCCGAAATCTTTTCAAAAAAGATTTCCCCGCACACACTTCGCTGTGCTATAGTGCAGCGCAACAGCAACGAGGTGCGACCGCGCCAAGGCATCACGAAAGGAGCCACCAAGATGATGAACATGATGAAGTCTCTCAACAACTGGTGGTGGCGTGATGCGAATACGATCGGTCGAAAGTGAGTCCCTCACGCCTGTTTTGCGCTCTAGGTGATTGGAAGGCCTCCGGTTTCGACCGGGGGCCTTTTTCTATCTCGAGCCCGATCGCATTCGCATCACGCGCCTCCGTTTTTCTCTTACACTCCCCTTTTTGAAAGGACTTTCACCATGTCTCAGAACACCACCGCCACCGCCCAGCCCCGCACCGTCCAGACCGCCGACCGCGGTAAACTCGATATTCGCGCCCTTGTCCTGCTCGCCATTCTGCTTGCCGCCGGCTTCATCCTCAACTTCACCGTCGGCAAGGCAATCTCGGGCATCTCGGGCGGTATGATCAGCCCCGAGTTCATTATCTCGGCCTTCTGCCTCACCATCCTGGTCATTCGTCCCAACATTGGCCAGGCGCTCGTCATTGGTCTCATCTCGGCGGCCGTAATCCAGATCACTACCACCTCGCCGTTTGTCGATTTTGCCGCCGAGGGTATCGCCGCCATGCTCATGGCCGTCATTGTCAACGCCGCCGCCAAGGACGGCCAGGTTAAGCCCGTCGTCGCCATCGTCGCAACATTCGTGACCACCTTTGTCTCGGGCGTCATCTTCATGGTCATCAAGATGGCCATGCTCGGCGTGGTGGGCGAGCTCGCCGCAGCCATGCTGCCCGTCGTCGCCATGACCGCCGTATTTAACGCCATTCTGGTCGGCGCCCTCTACCTGCCCATCCAGAAGGCCCTGAAGCTCAACTAACCCATCGCTGCCCACCATCAAAGACTGTCCCAAACGACTAGCTTTTGGGGACGTTCTTGAACGACTAGTCATGTAAGAACGTCCCCAATGACTATGAAAGGTATCCATGGAAACGATCATCAACGTCGACGATGTCTCGTTCTCCTATGGCACGCAGACCGAGCAGGCGCTCAGCCACATCTCGCTCAGCGTGAACAAGGGAGATTTCATCGGCATCATCGGGCCCTCGGGCGCCGGTAAGTCCACGCTTGCCGCCTGTCTGTCGGGTGCCGTGCCCCACCACTACACCGGCACGTTCTTTGGGTCCGTCATGGTTGACGACCACGACACCTGCGAAGTCTCGCTCACCGATGTGTCGCAGATCGTCGGCAGCGTGTTGCAGGACATCGATACCCAGATGGTCGCTTCGGTCGTTGAGGACGAAATGCTCTTTGGTCTCGAGAACTTTGGCGTTCCGCATGACCAGATCGAGCAGCGCTTGTGCGAGACGCTTAAGACCGTCGGCATTAGCGACCTGCGCGACCGCGAGATCGCCACCCTCTCGGGCGGCCAAAAGCAAAAGGTAGCTATCGCCGCCATCCTCGCCATGCGTCCGCGCGTCTTAGTGCTCGATGAGCCAACCGCAGCACTCGACCCCGCCAGTTCCACCTTGGTCTTCGAGACGCTGCGCGAGGCAAACCGCGCGCTCGGCATCACCATCGTCGTCGTTGAGCAAAAGGTCGCTCTGCTTTCGGAGTACTGCAACCGTGTGTTGGTGCTCGATCACGGCCAGATCGCGCTGCAAGGTGAGCCGCACGAGGTCTTCGCACGCACCGACGAGCTTCGCACCATCGGCGTCGATTGTCCGCGCGTCACGCGCATCTTCAACAGTCTCGAGGCCGATGGCTTGGTAAGCGGCACGCCCTGTCTGGATGTCGACGAAGCAGAACGCCTGATCACGGAAATCGTCGACCCCGACCGTGCGACAAGCGATACCCAGGCGCCCGCAGGCTCCCCGCACGCGCCGTCGCTGCGCCCGCATGCGAAAGACGCCGAGCCGGTGCTCACCTTTGACCATGTCGAGTTTTCTTACCCCCATGGAGGCGCCGCCGTCCACGACCTCAACTTGACGCTCTACCCCGGCGAGCTCGTGGGCATTGTCGGCCAAAACGGAGCCGGCAAAACCACGCTCACCAAACTGCTCACGGGTTTGCTCAAGCCCGCATCGGGCAGCGTACGCGTTACGGGCTTGGACACGGCATCGGTTCCCACGAGCCGCATCGCACACGAAGTGGCAACGCTTTTCCAGAACCCCGACCGCCAAATCTGCAAAGACACCGTGCTCGACGAGGTCGCCTTTGGTCTAGAACTTGCCGGCATCGACCGCGCCGAAGCCCTGCGTCGCGCCCAGCTGGTCATCGACCGCTTTGGTCTGCCCGCCGACGAGGCACCGTTCTCACTGTCGCGCGGCCAACGCCAGATGGTGGCGCTGGCCTCCGTTGTGGTGATCGAGCCCAAGATCGTGGTGCTCGACGAACCCACGAGCGGCCTGGACTACCGCGAGTGCATGACCGTGATGGAAACGGTTCGCACCATGGCAGAGCGCGGTTGCGCCGTCATCATGGTCTGTCACGACATGGAAGTCGTTTCCGACTTTGCCGAGCGCATCGTGGTGATGGCCAACGGTCGCATCCTCGACCGCGGCCGCACGCACGAGCTGTTCTCGAACATCGAACTCATGCAGCGTGCCTACGTTGAGCCGCCCCAGGTCATCGAACTCTCGCGCCGTCTGGCATCCACCGTCTCGCCCGCCTTTACGCAGGTGAGTGAGGTCACTGATATCGTTCGCATTACCGAGGAGATGGTCCGCCGTGGTTAACGTCATCGACTACATGCCGGGCGACACGCTGCTACACCGCCTGAACCCCGTCATCAAACTGGGCCTCGCCGCCGCCATCATCATCGGCATTTTCTTGTCCGACACCTATGTGGCACTGCTGGGCTTTCTGGCACTCACGCTCGCGCTGGGAGCCTACGCCGGCGTCGTCGACCGCCTGCTCGCGCTGCTCAAGCTACTGATTCCACTCGCGCTCATCATGCTGGTGCTGCAGCTGGCTATTATGCGCGATGGCAACGTGGTGTGGAGCTTTGTCACCGATGAAGGCCTCACCACCGGAACAAAGGCCTGTCTGCGTCTGCTGGGCGTGGCGCTACCGCTTATTCTGATGCTCATGGTGACCAAGCTCAACGACCTTGCCAACGCCTGCGTCGAGGTGCTGCACGTTCCGTATCGTTATGCCTTCACCTTTACCACGGCGCTGCGCTTTGTGCCAGTGTTTGGCCAGGAGATGAACGCCATCATGGAGGCGCAGACCGCACGCGGCATCGAGTATGACACCAAGAACCCCATCAAGAAGCTTCAGCTCATGCTGCCGTTGTGCGTGCCGCTACTGATCTCGAGCGTGGGTAAAACCGATGCCACGGCCTTGGCGGCCGAGCAGCGCGGCTTCTACCTGCGCACGCGCGCGAGCTCGTACAAGCGCTACCCCATCAAGGGCCAGGACATTGCCATGCTTATTGTTAGCATTGCCCTCATTGTCCTCGGCTTCCTGTTCTAACCCATCGCCACCGGCAACCGATAAATTCAAAAGGCCTCGGCTCGCACCAAACGAGTCGAGGCCTTACTGTTCCCCCAGATAAAACCTACCAAAATAAACCTGTCCCTTTTTGGCAGGTCGAGGGCTACAGGCGGTAGGGGGCGCCGCTGCGGATGATGGATTCGCGCACCAGGACGTCCATGGCGTCAAGGGTAATCTCGGGCATCTCTCGGTACTTTTTCAGCACCGAGAGCTCGGTGCAGGCCAGAATGACGCGGTCGCAGCCGCTGCGGGCGAACTCCCACATCACGCGGTCAAACTTGTCCATATCGGGCTCGCGTCCGGCCTTCACGTCATCATAAATCAGCGACATCACGTCGGCCTGGCGCTTCTCGCTGGGATAGACGACCTCGACGCCCGCGGCCTCGCACTCGCGCCCGTAGACGCCGGCACCCACGGTGCCGTCGGTGCCCATGATGCCGATCTTGCGCACCGGCTCGGACGGCATGCTCAGGTTGGGATCGAACTCGCACTCCCCCATCACCGCACCCGCCAGGGCATAGCGCACCGACTCGCGCGGCATGTGGATAATCGGCACCTTGGTGAACGACTGAATCTGGTCGTAGAAGTAGTGCGACGTGTTGCAGGGAATGGCGATATGAGCACAGCCCAGTCCCTCGAGCGCCCGTGCACATTCCTTCATGGTCGCCAGCAGCTCGGCATGCTCGCCGGTCTTGATGGCCAGCGTACGGTCGGGCATGGTCGACTTGGAAAGTACCACCATGTCGATATGCTCCTGATCACAGGTAGCAGCCGTATGACGCACGACCTGGTCGTAGTAATACGACGTGGCCTCAGCGCCCATGCCGCCGATAACTCCCAGCTTTTCCATCGCCGCCTCCTTGGTGACGCCCATGCAATTGCTCGTATCATGCCCGCGCCCGTCCGATGCAAACCGGGCGGGCGCCGCGCTCATCTACTTGTAATACGTCTTGAACAGCTTAAAGTGACGCAGCTTGGTGTGCCACATGCGCAACCAGCGGTTAAAGACAAAATCGCCCTTCATAAACGAAGGATCGGCAGCCTTGCCCTCCTTGGCCAGACGATGCGCCTTCGCACGCAGCTCGGGGTCCTTGACATACTTGTCAACGACGCCCATGGGGACGACCATCCACAGCGCCTCGTCCTGTGCCGTCACAAACTCCGGCTCAAACGGGCGGTTGAACACATACTCGTCCACCACATACTTGGCAACGTTAAAGCCGCTGTTGGTGACGTAGTAGTTGCTGCGACCCTGGCGCGTGTTGAAATCGAAGAACTTAAACGAGCCGTCGCGCTCGTCGTACTTAACGTCAAAGTTGGAATAGCCCACAAAGTGAAGGTCCTCGAGCAACTTGCGCACGCCGCCCATGAGCTCGTCGTTGGGCTCGGTAATGATACAGGCATGGTTGCCGACACCGTGGGGCTGATGCTCCTCGAGCAGCACATGGCCCAGGCACATCATGCGGACCTTACCGTTGCGGTCGGAATAGCTGGTGAGCACGCGCATGTACTCGTCGTTGCCGGGCACGCGATCCTGCAAGATCAGGTCGTCGGTGTAGCCGCTGGCATACGAGTCGCGAATGACCTGTTCCAGCTCGGCGCGGTCGGCAATCTCATAGGCCTTCTTCTGGCCCTCGAACTCATGCTGCCACCACATGATGCCGTCAGAAGGCTTCAGAATCATCGGGTAAGGAAAATCGATCTGGTCGAGCACTTCGGCAGGCGCCTCACCCTGGGCATTGAGCATCGCCTTGGTAAAGGTAAACGTGTGCGGATAGGGCACGCCATGCTTCTCGCACAGCTCGTAGAAGATCTCCTTCTTCTGGCACTGCTCGAGCATGCTGTAGGGCGCGTAGGGAGCGACGATGTTATCCGCCAGCTCATGAGCATCCTTGGCTTGAGCCACGAGAGCGACATAGTTGTCGCCGCAGCCCACAAGGACAATAGTCTTGTCGGTATGAGCTTGGGCAATGCCGTTGACGGTTTTGAGCATCACGGGCATGGTGTCGATATCCACGTTGGACGTGTAGTCGATAATCTGGCTGCGGTACGCGGGACCCGTCTGATACTTGCCAAAGACCAGACTCTTGACCTGGTACTCCTCGTAGAAGGCGCGCGCCACCGAATAGGCGTTGATGTCGCCACCAAGCAGCACGGGAATGAACTCGCGCTCTGTAAATTGCAATGCCATGGAAACTTCCTATCATGAACTGCCCACACAACGGGCGGTCTTTGCGCAACTGATTTATTCTAGCGTGCCAAGCCGCCGGCGCCCAAAGCTCCACCGTATCTATGGCAATCGACGCAATCGTCCAGCACGAAGGCCAGCACGAAGACGGCGCTCACCGTTGTATGACAATGGGCAATGAACCTACCGTTGTTGTAGGATTCAGCGTATTGACATCTTCGAGCGAAAGGCGCACACGTGCCCCAAGACCATCCGACCGATAATCCCATCCTCAATGCCGCGAGGCGCGAGCTGGCGGAACGTGCGAAAGCGACCGCTCCCCTGTGCACGGCAAACGACGCCTACAACGGGCCTGCCCGTATCGTCTCAATCAACACGTCGGAGCACAAAGGCACGCGTAAGTCACCCGTCGCCGACGGGCACGACACCGTCATCGAGCAGTTTGGCCTCGCCTCCGATGCGCACGCCGGGCATTGGCACCGTCAGGTTTCCTTTTTGGCCGCAGAGTCCATCCAGACGGCGCAGACGCGCGGGCTCGATGTGCACGAGGGCGACTTTGGCGAGAACTTCACAACCCGGGGCATCAACCTGCTCTCGCTCCCCTTGGGCACACAGCTCAAGCTTGGCAGCGAGGTGCTTGTCGAAATCAGCCAAATCGGCAAGGTCTGCCACACACGCTGTGCCATCTACTATCTCGTCGGCGACTGCATCTTTCCCCACGAGGGCGTTTTTGGCGTGGTACTAAAGGGCGGAGAGGTCTACGCCGGCGACGATATCCAGGTAATCAAACTCGGCGACGGCACCTGTTCGTTCACCCCTGCCGAAGCCCTCGAAGAGATTGAGCAGGCTCGTCAGGAGGGCGCACTGTAGCTGTAAAATCCCACGTTGAGATAGCTTTTACAGCCCTAAACTCTTCTCAAACAGGCGCCCGTAACGTTAAAGTTGAACTCTATGGTTTCTCAACAATTCATCATAACTGCAGGTCAAAGCCAAAGCCTCAAGTTCAACTTGACCCTTTGGAACCTTTAAGGTTCAAGTTGAGGTCGAAAGCAGTAGTAGAATACCGTTCGAACCATAACCTACGATTGATTGCAGAGGGACTGGATGCAGCATTCGAATCATCGCACCGCAGCGCTCATTGCGTCGACGCCGGCTCGTATCATCACGAGCGCCGCGCTCGCCGTTGCGCTGACGGCCACGCCGATGCTCTCCCCCGTTGCGGCGTATGCCGCCTCGCAGGCAACGCAGGACCAGCTTTCCGCAGCCCAGCAGAAGATCGAAGCCGCCACGAGCGCCTACAACGACGCCCGCACCAAACTCGATGACCTGCAAAAGCAGATTGACTCCAATGAGGCAAGCATCGAGGAAATCGAGGCTAAGCTTCCCGAGCAGCAGGCCAAGGCAAGCTCTGCCATGCGCGATCTGTACAAGTATCAGAAGGGCACCAATCCCATCGTGAGCTTCCTGGTCAACGCGCAGAGCCTGGGTGAGTTCATCACGACCTGCAAATACACCAACCAGATCACGAGCTCGAGCGTCGACGAGATCGAACAGCTCAATAACATGCAAACCGAGCTCGAGCAGAACAAGACCGAGCTTGAACAGACTAAATCCCAACTCGAGACCGAGCAGAAAACCGCCGAAGATGCACTGGCACAGGCCCAGCAGCTTCGCAGCGAAGCCCAAGCAAAAGCCGAGCAGGAAAATGCCACCGAGCTGGCCAAGCTCGAGGCAGACAAGGCCGCTGCCGCCGAGAAGCTCTCGGGCGAGGGCGTAAGCGGCAACAACTCCAACAGCCAGGCCAACAACGCCAACGCCACCATCGACACCACGGTGAACAACTCCAATACCGGCAACTCAGATTACGACTCGTTTATCAACGAGTGGACGAGTCGCATTGACAACTACCTCGCCGGCTCCCCCATGGCAGGCCAGGGTTACAACTTTGCCGTGGCAGCCTGGAACACCGGTGTTGACCCCCGCTGGTCCCCTGCCATCGCCTGCGTCGAGAGCAGCAAGGGTCTCTATTGCGCCGGCTCCTATAACGCCTGGGGCTGGAGCGCCCGCGGCGGCGGCTGGCGGAGCTTTGGTAGCTGGAGCGAGGGCATCTCTGCCCACGTTGCCTACCTGGGCGCCAACTATGGCTCCACGCTTACCCCGGCAGCCGCCAAAAAGTACTGCCCGCCCACGTGGCAGGACTGGTACAACAAGGTTGCAACCCAGATGAACCGCATCTAAGATTAACGTCAAAGGGCCCCAATCGGGGCCCTATTTCTTTTACGCGACGGAGGTATCGACGACGCCCGTCGCGTTTGCGATGGCAACAATGATAATCATTGCCAACAAGAGCACACCCATAGCCTTGAGACAGAGCTTTGCAAGCTTTTTACCGCGATATCTATCGAGTAGCTCAAACCGCCGGCGAAGGCGGCGTTTATCGAGCATTACAAAATGAATGAGCGCTACGAGACCGTCGACGAAGACAAAATACTCAATCGCGAGAAACCATATCGGGTAGTTTTGGTTGGCGCCTGTGGGATGAAAAACGGCAAAATGGCTTCCGGCAAAGAAAACAAGTAGCGAAAGATAGACGAATGCGTTCCAAATGCGCCCAACGGTGTCGGGAATGTGGGAGAGTAAATTCGGGCGCTCAGGCACCAACGGCAATCCACCCTGAGACTGATCTGTGGGGAGCACGGGCGAAGGGCACACAACTCGCCGCTCTGGAGGCTCTTGGAAGGAAGCAACATTCGGCGCGGACGATGGCGTCGGTGCGGACGACGTATACGATGCGCGCGCAGCATGCCCTAGCGCCTTCGCGCTTGCAAAGCGCTTGCCCGGATCTAGTGCCATCGCCATGCAAATAACATCGGCAAGCGAGGCGGGGACGTCACATGCCTCGCATTGCTCACGCATGTCCCGACCCGGCTTGGGGTCGGCCCCCGTCAGACAAAAGAACAGCAGGGCACCGAGCGCATAGACATCGCTGCGCACGCTCGTCTGGCCAAAACCGTACTGCTCGGGTGGCGCATAGGGTCGCGTGCCAAACTTAACGGTATCGGCATCGGCTCCTTCGCGCCACACGCGAGCGATTCCCAAGTCGATAATCACCAGCGATGAAAACGTCATGCCTGTATCGGGCGTATAGTTCGCGCCCGACACGATGATATTCGAGGGCTTTAGGTCGCGATGGATCACCGGCGCAGCCATCTCCCCCGCTGGCGCAAAGCCGGCATGGAGCTCCGCAACTGCATCACAAAGGGCGCCAAACAGCTCACAAGCATAATCGGGCGTCGCGCCCAAACGCCCCACCAGGGCCCCAAGCGTTTCACCTTCGATGTATTCCATGACCACGCAAAGCTCGTCGCCCACGCGGCGGCAATCGACAATCCGAGGCAAGTGCTCGTAACGTCGCCCGGCATGCTGGGCCGCAAACAGGCATTCATATGCCCCGCCAATCTGGGCCGACGCGTCGATGCGCTTGCGAACAAAGGGGCCAAGAGATCCTCCGCCAGAGCCCTCAAAGTACACGAGCTCGGTCGTCTCGACGTCGGAGCGCTTGAGCACGCGGGCTACGCGATAGCTGTCATCGCGCTCAAGTGACGCCAGGTGTCCGGCGAGTGCAACGGTCAGCTCATCATCGGAATATGTTGGGCTCTGAGTATCCATAGCATCCATAATAGCGCAGGGCACGGACGCCCCATGACGCCCGTGCCCTGCACGTTCTAAATATTGTGAACGGCGCTTACGCCGGCAGCCAGCCGTTAGCTCACCGTCTCCTCACCAAAGCGATACAGCTCCTCGTTCACCTTTTGCAGGCTGCAGCCACGATCGATACAGAAAATGATGATGGCGTCACGGCGGTCCTTGCAGTTGAGGATATTGGCACCTGCCGCCGTCAAGGCGCGGTTGGCCTCCTTGAGTGTCAGCGCCATGGCAAAGGCAATCTGCAGCACCTTATTGCGGCTCGGATGCCGCGCACCGGTAAAGATCTGATAGCCAAAGGTCTCATTGAGATCGGCCATACGAACCACGCGCGAGCGCTCCAAGCCCTTTTCCTGCAGTAGCTGCTTCAGGTAGTCCGAAAGCGACGGAGCGGCAAAGTCGTGCTCCCTGATATAGCCATCGATGTTCGGCGCATCGAGAAGCTCATTGAGCAACTCCTCGGTCAGTTTTTTATCGGGCATACGACTTCACCTCCCCCAGTGCATGCAACATGCTAGAAACCGCTCACATCCGAGCGTTCCCAACTGGCGACCTGATCGGGAGACACCGTGCCCAGCGCCTCGAACTTCCAGGAGCCGCCCGCCTTCAGATGATTGGTGTTTGCAAGAGCCGTTCCAACCTGGTTGCCATCAGCATCATACAGAACATACTCAATCTGAATGTAGCTCTTTTCCTTGTCCGTGTTATTGGTCAGCGTACCCGTGATCTTATAGGCAAACTGATTGGAGGTGTCTTCAGCCTCGTCAGCAATGGTATACGGTTCTTGCGGTTCTTTTTGCTCCTCAGCCTGCTGTGTCGTCTCGGCAGGTTTTGCCGAATCGTTCGCAGACGAATCGGTCGAGTTGCCGCCCATAGAGCCCACGGCACCGACGATAACCAGCACCACGATGACGCCTAGGACAATCTTGCCAATCGGCTTCTTTCCCTCTTTTGCCATTATTCATCCTTCCTACGACCCGGCTACCGTGCCGGCACACAGCACATCGTAGGAAGGACTGAACTTGAATTCATTAGCTGAGAGCTAAGGTTGCGGTAAACGGCCAATGCAGTTATCCAAACGCCGAGCAAGCGCACTTTGCGCGACCGCCTGCCGGCAGCGCATCAACCCACCGTGACGGATTCCCCGGTAAAGGCGCTGATCATCAACAGGACAAAGAAGACCAGGTAGCTGACACTCAGCAGGTACGCAATGATCAGGAAGAAGACCCATCCGACATTGGTCTTGCCATCGGCACGACGTTGCTCGCGAGAACGGCACAGCCAAATCGTCACGCCAATGGCCACAATCAACAGTACAAGTGCCGATGCCGCCAGTCCAGCAAGCGCAAACATCACGCCAATGCTCACAGCAATAACCGGGAGCAGCAGCAAGACGCACCCGCACCCACCAGGACTATACACGGCAGACTGCCGGCGTCGTTCCATCGTCACTCCAACCTCAACATCTTTGAGCGCTACAACGCAACGACCTGCTGGACGGGAACGATCTTATCCAGTTCCGGTTCGATGCGCCTCTTCTCTGCCTCGAGGTCAAACGCGATCTGGGCTCGAAGCCAATAGCCATCCGTCAGGCCAAAGTAGCGGCAAAGACGAAGATCGGTGTCAGCCGTAACACGACGCCTTCCCAAAATAATCTGCCCAATACGCTGAGCCGGAATCCCGGTCTCCTTAGCAAGGCGATATTGAGAAATACCCATAGGGACAAGAAATTCCTCTTTGAGAAGCTCGCCGGGGGCCACCGGCGACAACAAGCCAGCATCAGTTTTGTCACTTGTGATAATCGACGATTTCAACATTCCAAGCCATCCCCTGTCTCCACTCAAAACAGACCCGATAGCGCTCATTGACACGGATACTATATTGACCGGCGCGATCGCCCTTCAACGCTTCAAGACGATTGCCTGGCGGAACGCGAAGATCATCAAGCGAAGCGCAGATCTGCAGTTGGCGAATCTTCCTCAAGGCGACCCGCTCAAAAGGAATGAACTTCCTAATCCGCACACCCATTGCAAAGCGTTCAATGTCTTCATCTTTATATGATGCAATCATAGTATCGCCTTACGTTAATAACGTCAAACGTTTCTATAGAGTTACATCCCTATTATAGCGTACATTTGTTCGTATTTTCGAGAACAAACGTCCACGTCAATTAACCAAGCAAAAGTAATCGTTTGTAGACATCGAGGCCTTTGAGCAGGACTTCCTCGTCAAAGAGCATGGTATCAGTATGCAGGGCACTCGTGGCATAGGCGGGGCAGCCCTCGGCGTCGCTCGGATTATCCTGACTGACAGGAACGCCCGTGCCCAGCAAGAAGAACACGCCCGGCAGATGGCGCTGATAGAAAGCGAAGTCCTCGGCAATCAGCAAAGGCTCATCTACGAGCTGTAGCTCGGGCAAGACGGGCGCGACATTGGCAAACAACTCGGGGTCGTTGTCAACCGGCGGATAGCCCTCGGCAAAGTCGAGATCGTACGTGCAGCCCGTTGCAGCGCACGCCTCATCGAGCACACGGCGCACGCCCTCGCGCGCACGGTCGAACATACCGTCTGTAAACACGCGCAGGCTGCCAGCCACATGGGCCTCCCCCGCCACCGCATTGCAGACAGTGCCGGCCTGCAGCAGGCCAAACTTACCAATACAGGGCTCATCGGTGCCCAACTCGTCCATCAGCTCGCGCTCGGCAACCAAAAACTTCGCTGCCGCCAACGCGGCATCGTGCGACTCCTCAACCGGCACGCCATAAGTCTTAGCAATATGGATGCTCGTACCGTGAATATGGATATGCGTCTCGCTCGAACGCGCCAGCAGCGGACCGGAACAACTCGCCAACGTGCCGGCAGGCAGATCGGGCCACACGTGAAAGCCAAAAATGCGGTCGACCCCGTAGCGCTCGAACACGCCGCTCTCGCATACCGTCTTGGCACCACCGGTCGTTTCCTCGGCCGGCTGGAACACAAAAAGCACGTTGCGCCTCATGGCGGCCGGCTGCTCGCGAATCGTACGGTCGACATATGTCGCGGCGGCAAGTGCCATAGCCATGTGTCCGTCATGTCCGCAAGCGTGCATCTTGCCGGGATGTGTCGAGGCGAACGCTGCCCCTGTTGCCTCGGCAATGGGCAGCGCATCCATGTCGGCCCGAATCGCCGTGGCATGTGCGGCGCCAACGCCAGCATCGAAGAAAGCGCAGACGCAGCTGGGGCACGGATGGGTCACCTCGCAAGCGAGCGGTGCCAGTACGCCCTCGATATAAGCGATGGTTTGCGGAAGATCGAAATCGAGCTCCGGAATGCGATGGAGATCGCGGCGATAGCGACGGAGTTCTTGGAGCTCGGTCATAGAAGATCCCTTCGTGAGGCATATCTGTTGCAACTTATTGTGATACAGGATTGTGGCACACATGTTTCCAGCATATTGCTGCATTTTTTAAACGTTATATACGAATACTCTTGTTTGCTAAAGTGCAACGTGGTAGGGTCGTTACCACTTGATAGAGGCGCGGGCACGAAGAACCGCGGGCGAGCCGGCAGGCTTTGACCCCGTAGGGAGGCGAAACCCGCCGAACTGGGCTTTTCGGGCACGAACAACCTGGTGGGCCTGCGGGAAACACCCACAGGACTGTCTGCAGCAATGCGGGAGCGCTATCCGGACATGGGGTCCACGCTATGCGGATTCGATGCGCAGATGGCGCCGTCTGGATAGCGAGGTTTACGGGACATGGCATTGACCCCCAATGAAGCGTATGCGGCCAAGCAGCCGTTTGTGGACAAGGAGACGCTCGAGCATATCGTCGAGCAGTTCCCCACGCCGTTTCATCTATACGACGAGGCGGGCATCCGCCGCAACATGCAAGAGGTGCGCGACGCCTTCACATGGAACCCGGGCTTTAAGGAATACTTTGCCGTCAAGGCCAATCCCAACCCGGCGCTCATCTCCATTCTCAACGAATACGGCTGCGGCTGCGATTGCTCGAGCTATACCGAGCTCATGATCGCCCGTTCGCTGGGTATCACGGGACACGACATCATGTTCTCGTCCAACGACACGCCGGCAGCGGACTTTGAGCTCGCCGACAAGCTGGGCGCCATCGTCAACTTCGACGACATCAGCCACATCGAGTTCTTTGAGCGCGTCGCAGGCCCCATCCCCAAGACGGTCAGCTGCCGCTTTAATCCGGGCGGCCTATTCCAGCTCTCCAACGGCATCATGGATAACCCCGGCGACTCCAAGTACGGCATGACCACCGAGCAACTCTTCGAGGCCTTCCGCATGCTCAAGGCCAAGGGCGCCGAAAACTTTGGCATCCACGCATTCCTTGCCAGCAACACCGTCACCAACGACTACTACCCCAAGCTCGCGCGCATCCTCTTTGAGCTTGCCGTGCGCCTGGAGCGTGAGACCGGCGCACATGTCGCCTTCATCAATCTGTCCGGCGGCGTCGGCATCCCCTATCTGCCCGAGCAGCAGGCCAACGACATTCACGCCATCGGCGAGGGAGTGCACGCGGCCTACGACGAGATCCTGGTTCCCGCCGGTATGGGCGATGTGGCCATCTGCACCGAGATGGGCCGCTTTATGATGGGCCCCTATGGCTGCCTGGTCACTAAGGCCATCCACGAGAAGCAGATCTACAAGGACTATATCGGTGTCGATGCAAGCGCCGTCGACCTGATCCGCCCTGCCATGTACGGCGCTTACCACCACATTACGGTGATGGGCCAGCCGGGTGGCGACGACAAGACCGCAGCGCCCGTCACAGACATCTACGACATCACGGGCAACCTATGCGAGAACAACGACAAGTTCGCCATCGATCGCGAGCTGCCGCATATCGACATGGGCGACCTGCTTGTGATCCACGATACCGGCGCGCATGGCTACTCCATGGGCTACAACTACAACGGCCGTCTGCGCTCCGCCGAGGTCCTGCTGCGCCCCGACGGCGCGGCCGATCTCATCCGCCGCGCCGAGCGCCCGGGCGACTATTTTGCCACGCTCGACGTGCTACCGTGCGGCCGTGAGCTGCTGGCCAAATCGCGCGCCGAAAGCGCCCGTCGTCGCGCTCAGGACGAGCGCCTGGCAGTCGCCGCCCAATGGAATAAGCGCATCCAGATCGCGGAAGCGAAGGAGAAGAATATGGATATCCGCAACCTCGAGGGCTCAATCGTCGCCCTTGTTACGCCGTTTAAAAAGGACGGCAGTGTCGACTTTGACGCACTCGGGCGCCTTATCGATTTCCACCTGCAAAACGGCACCGACGCCATCCTCACCCTGGGCACCACCGGCGAGAGCGCCACGATGACCGACGACGAGGACAACTCCGTTGTCGCCGCCGTGGTCAAGCAGGTTGCGGGCCGCGTCCCCGTTATTGCCGGTTCGGGCTCTAACTCCACGCAGACCATGCTCACCAAGTCGCTCACCTATCAGGGCCTGGGAGCCGATGGTCTGCTGCTCATTACCCCCTACTACAACAAGTCTAACGAAGAGGGCATCTACCAGCACTTTAAGACTGTCGCCGATGCCGTGGACATCCCCTGCATCCTGTACAACATCCCCGGCCGTTGCGGCTGCGGCATCAGCGAGCGCAATGTGGAGCGCCTGGCCGCGCACCCCAACATCATGGGTATTAAGGAGGCCTCGGGCAACGTCGCCTACGCGGCCAAGATCGCCCACCTGCTGTCCGACGACTTCCGCATGTACTCGGGCGAGGATGCGCTCACCGTGCCGCTCATGAGCCTGGGCGCCTCGGGCACCATCAGCGTGTGGGCCGATGTTCAGCCGCAGCTCGTGCACGACATGTGCCGCGCCTATCTGGACGGTGACGTGGAGCGCGCCCGCGACATCCAAATTGCCGGTCAGCCGCTCTTCAACGCCCTCTTTAGTGAGGTCAACCCCATCCCCGTCAAGGAAGCGCTCGCTCAGATGGGTATGATCGAGGCAAACTACCGCATGCCGCTATGCCCCATGGCAGACGACACGCGCACTGCACTTACCGATGCTCTGAAGGGAGCTGGTCTGCTTGATTAAGACCGTCATTATGGGAACGGGCCGCATGGGCTCGCTCGTCCGCACTACCGCCGAGGGCATTGTCGACGCCGCCGGTCAGCCCGCTTTCGACATCGTCGCCCAGATCGGCTTCGACTTGTCCGAGCTCGAGAACGCCCCGGCAGCCGACGTCATTATCGACTTCTCGAACGTCGTGACTTTCGATGCCGTCGTCGCCTATGTCGAGCGCACGGGTGCGGCGTTGGTCTCGGGCACCACGGGCTATACGCCCGAGCAGATGGATCGCCTGCGCGAGCTGGGTCAGAACGCCCGCGTCATGCACTCCGGCAATTACTCCATCGGCATCGCCGCCCTGCGTCATCTGGTAGCACAGGTCACACGCGAGCTGCCCGGCTTTGACTGCGAGATCGTCGAGACGCACCACAACCAAAAGGTTGACGCCCCCAGCGGCACTGCCAAGCTACTGCTCGACGCCATCGTCGAAGCTGAGCCCGAGGCAGGCTACCACCCCGTCTATGGCCGCGAGGGCATGTGCGGCGCGCGTGACCCCAAGGAGATCGGTATGCACTCGCTGCGCGGCGGCACCGTCGCCGGCGTGCACAAGGTAAGTTTCTTTGGCCAGGACGAGGAAGTCACGCTCACCCACCGCGCCACGAGCCGTCAGATCTTTGTCAACGGCGCCTTGGCCGCCGCGCAGAAGCTCGTCACCCGCGAACCCGGCTTCTATACGTTCGACCAGGTCATGTTTGCCTAACCAGGTATCAACCGTATCCACGCAAAGGAGAAACAATATATGAGTAACGCAGCCGAGATGGATGCACAAGAGATTATCAACTACATCGCCACCGCGCCCAAAAAGACGCCCGTTAAGCTGTACGTGCGTGAGAAGCCGGGCATGAAGGTCCAGTGGGGCAATGCACACGTCTACGGCGGTCGTCGTGGCAAGACCGTCTTTGGTGACTGGGATGAGCTTAAGGCCATCCTGGATGCCAATGCCGACTCCATCGACTACTACGACGTCGAGAATGATTGCCGCAACTCCGCCGTCCCCATGCTCGACCTTAAGGGCATCAGCGCCCGCATCGAGCCGGGCGCGATCATCCGCGACCGCGTCGAGATTGGCAACCGCGCCGTCATCATGATGGGTGCCATTATCAACATCGGCTCCGTCATTGGCGAAGGCTCCATGATCGACATGGGCGCCGTGCTGGGCGGCCGCGCCACCGTGGGCAAGAACTGCCACATCGGCGCCGGCACCGTGCTGGCAGGCGTCGTGGAGCCCGCGAGCGCCACGCCCGTCATCATCGAGGACGATGTCATGATCGGCGCTAACGCCGTGGTCTTGGAAGGCGTGCGCGTGGGCAAGGACGCCGTTGTCGCCGCCGGCGCCGTGTGCGTCGAGGACGTCCCCGCCGGCGCCGTCGTGGCCGGTGTCCCCGCCCGCGTCATCAAGATGCGCGACGAAAAGACCGACAGCAAGACCGGTCTCGAGGAAGGCTTACGTCAGCTTTAAAGTTACGCGGTTTTACCAAACCGCGTAACTAGTCGACGCTGCACTTTTGGTTCCGTCGTTCTAACGAACGACGGACCGGTCGACGCTGCAAACGCCCCTAAGCGGCAATCTGACGTTCAATCGTCGGTCGCGTACCGAAGTACGCTTCCCTCCTCTTTCACGTCACCTTGCTCGCTTAGGGGCGTTTTCGCTGACGTATGCTCAACCTACGGCGCAATTCAGCTCCAAGCAAAAAGGCCGAAGCCCTCATCCGGGGCTTCGGCCTTTGTTTTTTTGCGGCGTCCAAGCGCAGTTTATCGATTCTCAATTGACCCGATGTTTTTGAGCTCGATGGAGATGAGGCCATTGGGCTCGTTGACGAACTCAATGTACTCGGAGTTCGAACCCATCTCGGCCGGAAAGCTGATTTCGATACCCGTGTCGGTACGGATCTTATGATTGCGCACCGCCGCGCGTTCGACCTGCTTGCGCTCCACGGGCACACGCTCGGGCACCTTCTCTTCGGTCAGCGCCGCACGCACGCTCTCCTTGATGACCGGCTCGTCCTCAAAGACCTCGTCGACGATATCCCAAGGCGGCAGCTCCTCGTCATCCTCGACCTTCTCGGCAACAGCAGCCTTAACCTTGGCGAGCGCCACGGCCGTATTGGCACCGTGCTCCTCGGCGACTTCCTCGACCACACGCGTCACGGTGTCGATGACCTCCTTACCCGATACGCCCGTGTCGCACTGCAGCAGGCCATCGGGGATAAGCATACGGTCCTCGCCGGCAATCTTGCGCTTCTTGTCCACGTAGCCGATCTCCATGGTACTCGCGCGCACGATGGCATAGCTCGGCACCTTTTGTGAGGGGTTCGGCAGAATGGCATAGTGGCGCGCGATGTCGTTGCGCACCTCCCCCTCCTCGCGGCCCACTTCGTGCATAAAAGCCTGCTTGGAGCCCAGCAGCATCACGGCAAACCAGCGGGCATCCTCATCGTCGTCAAAATCGGCAACCAGCACGTCGGTGGACTCGGCTTTCTCGGCCTTGGTGAGTTCGGAAGAGATAAACTCCGCAATCTGCTGCGACAGGTCCACGAACTCGCGCTCACCAAAGAAATAGCCCTTGAGCTCACCGCCAAACGCAGAGTTCTCGGCAAACGTGGCGCGCTTGTTATCGGCCGAAGTGCGCGCGCGACGCAGATGTGTGGTCACGAAGTTGCGGACGGTACGGCTCTCGATATCGAGCTCGCGCTGGCTCATGACGTTGACGGCAGAGTCAAAGTCCAGGATATGCAGAATCGCGTGATTGATTTTCATATACGGCATTCCGTTCTAGATTGATTTCGGCACGAATCAGTATAGCGGTCGAGCCCGCCCCAGGCGCTTCGAAGATTGGTGCATCGGGGACAGGTTGCTTTGCGCCAATGGTTAGCGCAGGAGCTCGGACTGCCAAGCCTCGAGCTGTTCTGCCAAACTCTTGCCGGCAGCGGGCACGTCGATCTGGGGTCGTTTGGGCAACAGTGCGCATTTAAGGATCGCCACGATGGTCTGCGAGATAAAGCGTCGCGTATCTTTGTCAAAGCCTTGCGCAGCCTGGAGCATCACGGGCAGACTCTCACGCAGATTTCCTGCGATATCCGCAAACCGTTCGGCGTCCGTAGCCTCAAACACGGAGAACAACGCATCTACAAAACGCTCGCGCTCGCTAGGTAACACTGCAAGCAGCATCTCGCGAATGGAGCCATCAACGTATCGAGCACCGGCGGACAGGCGCTCACAGTATACGAAGTCGCAACCATCAACCACCCAGCTAAAGGGATTGTGCTGCAGCAGGCTGAACTCGGTGCTCTCAACGATGGCATAGTCCTCTTGTGTCTCGAACATCATGCCGAAGATCGACGACCGAGGTAGCGTCTTGTCGATTCGACCGGAAAGATCGGCAAAGGCGTTGCCGCTCAGAAACTCCTCGACGAACCCTGGACCATCATGGGAATACGCCCGTTCGATTCGTTCACGGGCAACATCGGAGCACATCGCCGCACCGTACACCGCAAGGTTTCCACCCTTGGAATGACCTCCGCACAAAAGCGGCCCGTCGATCGCATCCGCCGCCTCGTCCACATAACGCGCCGCGGATTCCTGGGCCGGCACAGGACACCGGAACGCCATGTTAAAGTCCTCTTTCCAGCCCACAATCGTGCTGTCGGTCCCCCGGAAGGAAAGATAGCTAAACCCCGCCGGAAACCGGAACGCCATGGCTGCAAACTGCTCCGTCGCCACCACATCGCTCACGGCACGATAGCCGCAAACGTGCACGCCGCGGTATCTGGGATTTGCTGCCACGGCCTCCAACAAGGCCCTGCTCCCCTCTGGATCCCACAAGTCGTCAATCATGTCCCGATAGCACTCAGCACGCAGCAGCTCGCGTACGTCTAGGCCCTGCCAGTTCGTCAGCTCCGCCATATCACCCGGCAAACGCAAATAGGACAACCACGCAAAGACCAGGCTGTCCACCGCGCAGAACGGCCGCTCCTCAAACGGATCAAACGCCGTCTGAGCATAGGTCAAAAAATTAGGCGAATCCAACATGGCCCTCCCATCAACTATGGTGTATTGGGATGGTGCATTGGGGTCAGGTTACTTTGCACCAAAAGGCGCCCGGGCCGTGTGGACCCGGACGCCTTCATTGTAGCTTTTCGCTCTAGCGAGCTTGATTTAGCAGGAGAAATCGACGCTGTCGATGATGTCCTTGAGGGCCTTGGCGGAGACGGTGAGCTCATGCTGCTCATCATCGTTCAGCGGCACGGGGACGCGGCAGACAACGCCGTCGCGGCCAACGACGGTCGGCATGGAGATGGCAAGATCGGACAGGCCATACTCGCCCACCATGAGCGAGGAGACAGGCAGAACGGTCTGCTCATCGCGCATAACGGCGGTGCAGATGCGCTTGACGGCCATGGCGACGCCATAGTAGGTGGCGTGCTTCTTCTCGATGATGGTGTAGGCGGAGTTCTTGACGTCCTCGGCGATGCGCTTCTCGGCAGCCTCATGCTCCAGGTGGCCGTGAAGCTCACAGAAGGTGTTCAGCGGAACGCCGGCAACCTGAGCGCTGGACCAAGCGACAAACTCGGAGTCACCGTGCTCGCCCATGACATAGGCCTGGACATCGCGCGGATCGACCTCGACGTGGGCACCAAGCATCTGCTGCAGGCGGCCGGTGTCGAGCACGGTGCCGGAACCGATGACGTGGCCCTCGGGCAGGCCGGACATCTTGATGGCGGCGTAGGTCAGAACATCGACCGGGTTGGAGACGATTAGCAGAATGCCGTCGAAGCCGGACTTCTTAATCTCGGGAATAATGGACTTGAAGATGCTGACGTTCTTGTTGACCAGGTCCAGGCGGGTCTCACCGGGCTTCTGGGCAGCGCCAGCAGTGACGACGATCATGGCGGCGTCGGCGACATCGGAATAATCGCCGGCGTAGATCTTCATCGGCTCGGCAAACGTCATGCCGTGCGCGATATCCAGGGCCTCACCCTCGGCACGGTTCTTGTCCACGTCGATGAGGACCATCTCGGAGAACAGACCACTCTGCATCAGTGCGAACGCCGAAGACGAACCGACGAAACCGCAGCCGACAATAGCGACCTTCTTCTCGTTAACCATTAGAAACTCCCATCTCTCTCCACAAACAAGCCGCCCGGGAACGACCCGAGCGGCTTGTCGTAATCCCAATACATCCAATCGGGACTTTGATTATGCCCCTATTCGCAGCCAAAAATCGACCGTTTACCGAAATTGTTTGCAGTATTCGTAAAATAACTGCGCGAAATCGGTTTCGAGCTATTGACGAGTCGAAATAGGTTTCTAATACAGGCCCGCCTCGCGAATGGCCTCGACAGCCAAAGCGATCTGATCGGGCGGTAGGACCAGCGCCATGCGCACGTGTCCCTCGCCCGAAGGACCAAAACTCGCGCCCGGCGTCACCACGACGCCGGCCTTCTCCATGAGCTCCTCGCAAAACGCCATGGAATCGGTGCGACCACCGGGAAGCTTGGCCCACACAAACATAGAGCCATGCGCGTTGGGACGCTCCCAGCCCAGGCCCTCAAGACCATCGCACAGGGCATCGCGGCGCTCCTGGTACTTCAGACGCTGCGCCTCGACCTCATCGCGCGGACCGTTCAGGCAGGCGATAGCAGCCTTCTGGATCGGGAAGAACATACCGAAGTCAATCTGGCTGCGCAGCTTGGCGAAGGCCGAGACCACATCCTCGCGACCGACCAAAAAGCCGATACGCGCACCGGTGACGTTAAACGACTTGGAGAGCGAGAAGAACTCAACGCCCACCTCGAGCGCGCCGGGATACTGCAAGAAGCTGCCGCCCGGCTCGCCGTCGAACACGATGTCGGAGTATGCGTTGTCGTGAACGATGAGCAGGTCGTGCTCGCGGGCGAAAGTGATGATCTCCTCGTAGATCTCGGGCGTGCCCACCGAGCCGACCGGGTTCGCGGGCAGCGACACGATCATATACTTGGCACGATCGGCCACCTCGGGATCGATACCCGCCACATAGGGCAGGTAATTATGCTCGGCAACCAGCGGATAGTATTCGAGCTTGGCATCGGCGATCTTGGCACCCGCCTCAAAGACCGGGTAGCACGGATCGGGAACCAGAATGGTGTCACCCGGATCGAGCAGGGCCAGGCCCAAATGGCCCACGCCCTCCTGCGTGCCGTTGCACGACTGCACCATAGACGGCGTAATGCCCGAAACGCCAAAGCGACGCTCATAGTAATCGCACACGGCTTGCTTGAGTTCGGGCAGGTCGCGCAGGGCATACTTCCACATCTCGGGATCTTGGGCTGCCTGCGTGAGCGCCTCGACCACGTGGTCGTACGGCTTAAAGTCGGGCGTGCCCACGCTCATGTTGTAAATGGTCTTGCCCTGAGCCTTCAGCGCGAGAAGCTTGTTGTTGAGCGAGGCGAAGACCTCCGCGCCAAAGCGGTCGAGACGCTGCGATGCCTGCATGGTGCCACCTTTCGATATGAAAAACGCGGCGCTCCGACAAGAGCGCCGCGCGATACGGGCCATCAGATTGCAAAAGTGTAACGCTTGCAACCCCCGTATTGGTTCAATTTAGCCAACCTTAGTCAACTGGATTGAGCGCGTCGATCTGCGCAAGCCACAGACGCGAGCTAGCGTCACTCGGCATACGCCAATCGCCGCGCGGGCTGAGCGTCACCGAGCCCACCTTGGGACCATCGGGCAGGCAGCTGCGCTTAAACTGCTGGGCAAAGAAGCGACGGTAGAACGTACGTAGCCACGTGTGGACGGTCTTGGCGTCGTAGACGCCCTCGAAGCTCTTGAGCGCCATGCGGTAGATCTTGCCCGGCTCAAAGCCAAAACGCAGCAGGTAGTAGAGGAAGTAGTCGTGCAACTCGTACGGGCCCACCAAATCCTCGGTCTTCTGCGCAATCTCGCCGTCGCCCGTGGGCGGCAGAAGCTCGGGGGACACCGGCGTATCGAGGATATCGAGCAAGACCTCGGCAATGCGCCCGCCAAAGACATCGGCGGCATAGCGTACCAGATGGCGCACAAGCGTCTTGGGCACGCTCGCGTTGACGGCGTACATGCTCATGTGGTCGCCGTTATAGGTAGCCCAGCCGAGCGCCAGCTCCGACAGGTCGCCCGTGCCAATGACAAAACCGCCAGCCTGGTTGGCCAGATCCATCAGAATCTGCGTACGCTCGCGCGCCTGGCTGTTCTCGTAGGTCACGTCCTGCACGGCCGGATCATGCTCAATGTCCTTGAAGTGCTGCTCCACAGCCGCGTGGATCGAAACCTCGCGGAAGCTCACGCCCAGGTCGCGGGCGAGCGACTCGGCATTCGACTTGGTGCGATGCGTCGTGCCAAAGCCGGGCATTGACACGGCAGTGATGCCTGTGCGCGGCAGCCCCAGCGCATCAAAGGCGCGCACGGTCACGAGCAGTGCCAACGTGGAGTCTAGGCCGCCCGAAAGACCGATGACGGCCGCCTTGGTACCCGTATGGGCAAGGCGGGTCTTGAGGCCGGCGGTCTGCAGGTCGAGGATAGTCTCGCAACGCTCGGCCAGGTCGCCATGGTCGGCGGGCACAAAGGGAGCGCGAGGGAAGACACGGTCGATGTCGCAAGCGTTGCGCAGGGCAGGAGCCTCGGAGAGCACGCCCTCAAACGAAAACTCAACGGTCGTGGCCTCCGGCGCATCGTCCGCGCGCGTCCACGTCGTCGAGCGGCGGCGCTCGGCAACCAGACGGTCAAGATCGACATCGGCGACGGCCATATCGCAAGTAAGCAGTTTGGTGGCGGCGAGCTTGGAGCCGTTTTCGTAGACGAGGTTCTCCCCCGCAAAGACCATGTCGGTCGTGGACTCGCCCTCGCTCGCGTCTGCATAGGCATAGGCACAGTACAGGCGCGCACTCTGATTGGAGATGAGGCTGCGGCGGTAATCTGCCTTACCGATAATCTCGTCCGAGGCCGACGGGTTGAGGATCACCGTCGCACCGGCAAGCGCCATCTCGGTCGAAGGGGGCGCCGGCACCCACAGGTCCTCACAAACCTCAACGCCCAACACCAGGTCCTCGGCACCCTCATCACAGCAACGGTAGATAAGCCCCGAACCCAGCGGAACCGGACCCTGACCGGCAAACTCGACCCACACGGGATCCGCAGGCGCCGGAGCAAACCAGCGACGCTCATAGAACTCGCCATAGTTGGGCAGATACTTCTTAGCCGTAAGACCCAAAAGCTCGCCCGCGCAGCACACGGCGGCGCAGTTGTAGATATTCTCGGCAACTGCAACGGGAAGACCGATAGTAAAGACAATCGGCAGCTCGCGGGTTTCATCGAGGATATGCACCAGAGCAGCCTCGCAGGCATGCAACAGCGTGCGATTGTGGAACAGGTCGGCCGCGGTATAGCCGGTCAGGTTAAGCTCGGGCAGCACCAGCGCGCGAACGCCACGCTCGGCAGCATCGCGAACAGCCGCCAGCGCAACCTCGGCATTGCCCTCGACATCGGCCACGCGAATCCGCGGCGACGCCGCCGCCACACGCAAAAAGCCATCAGACTGAGAAAGGTGAAGATTCATAAGAATGCTCCCGTGCGTAGACGCCATTCACAACAATTAGCAAGCCCTATTGTAGTTCAACCGCCGGGTGTAACCGCATCCCACCAACTTGGTGAGTAATTGATGAGTTGATGGTATCTGTTAAATGTCACGTACGATTCACATCTGGTGGGTACCCTGATGGCTGCATGAAACGAAGCAGATTTACACCGGGAGGGCCCCGTATGACAACCAAGTACACCGACGCGCCGCGCACGCGCGTCATGACACCGGCCGCGCTCAACAACGGCGTTCACGAAAACCATTCCATCGGACAGACCATGGCCATCGCGCCCAAAAAGGGCCTGTTCGATGACATTTCCATTCCTCAGATCATCGCCGGCGCCGCAGCCGCCGCCACAAGCGTCGCGCTTGCTTCCAAGATTGGTATCGCTGGTTCAGTAATTGGCGCCGCCGTGAGCTCGGTCATCACCGTTGTGTCCTCGCAGGTCTACCGCCACTTTATCTCTGCCAGCGCCAAAGCCCTCAAAGGTACGCACGCCGACGTCGACTACCCCGCCGGCGCCTATGAGCCCGTTGAGTTTGATGCCGAGGAGCACCTGGGCGGCGCCGCGACTACGCAAGAGATGCGCCAGATTGCGGGGCGCGCGACCACGGCGCGCGTCGCTCCCAACAGCTTGCGCGCCAAGGCGGCGGCAGAGCGCAGCCAGACGCAAAAGAAGGTCATCATCTTCTCGATCGCCATCGCCATCGTCGCGGTCATCGCCTGCACCGGTGCCATCCTTATCACCACCGCCGGTGAGGGTCTGGGCGAGCGCCCCGAGCCAATCCTTTCGTCGAGCACGACCGAGCACGACGCGGATAGCTCCGGTCAATCGCAAAGCCAGCAGGAGGACTCACAGGGCAACCCCGCATCCACCGACTCGTCCTCGAACACCCCCGATCAGTCGCAGAGTGCCGATTCCTCTACGAACAGCGGCGGCACGCAATCCGGCACGACCGACTCAAGCCAAACGACTGACGGCTCTCAGCCGAGCACGGGTGACCAGACGAGCGGCAATGCATCGGGCACGGGATCTACCGACAACAGCAACACCAGCAGCTCGAGCGGAACCGCGTCCGGCACGGCATCTGACAGCTCGAGCCAAGGCACGACATCGGGTAACTAAGCACGTTTGCCTCTCATAGATAACCGACCTGCATAACGGGCGCGAACCGGCAACGGTCGCGCCCGTTTGCCTTGGGCGACGAGATGGCAAGCCCCGTGCGATGGTAAGATGCTTTGGTGTGTAAAGAGGAGATTTGCCATGAGCAAGACAATAGTTAAGCCCACGCTATCGCTGGGCAACCACATCTATCTGTATCGTCTGTTGCGCGATGCGATTGGGTGCGGCAAGCAAACGTTTATGACGCAGGTCGAGGAGGCACTCGCCGCTGGTGACATGGTCGCTTATGACCTGGGCTTTGAGTCCACGCGCGAGCTGCTCGAGGAGCTCGACGACTGCATTAAGCTGACCGTCTTTAAGGGCGGTCGCCTGTATGCCACCGTCATCGCCAACGAGGCCTGGGATACCGCCCTTGCCAAAGGCGAGGACAAGCCCAAGGCCGTCAAGGGCGCCAAGCAGTCCTACAAAAAGAAAAAGCGCGGCGAGAAGGACCTCAAGGCCGTGCGCCCCAAGCACGTTAAGCGTCCCGAGCCCGAAGCCATGGTTGAAGTCGTGCCGGAACCCGTGCCCGAGGCAGAGATCGAAGTCGCTATTGAGGTAACGGCAGAAGCCGAAACCGAAATCGCCGCCACGACCGATCCCGAAGTCATATCCGAGCAGGAAGCCACTGCGGAGCTCAACGAGGCTCCCAAGCCGACAGCCGAAGAAGCCGCTAACCAACCCGAGACGCCTGCGTTCCAAAACAGCGATGTCTTTAGCGACGAGGCCGAGGACGATCAGCCCGACGATCAAGACGCTATCGAGTCGACGCCGGAGCCCGAGACGCCGAAGCCCGCCATCTCGCTCACGGTCGTCTATGACCCCGAAAACGCAAACGCCGGCATCACCACCATGGCGTCCACGCCCATCGAGGCAAAGTCGAGCGTCGAGAACGAGAACGCGGCGCAGGTTGAGGTTGAAACTGCAGCAGCAGACGCGCCCGCCATCGTGAAGCCCGCAGATTCCACGACCAGGCCGGAAGCGACGCCGGAGCCCGCACCCGTCATCGAGTCCGTGTCCGCCGCTGCTTGCGACCAAATTCCCGCACCGGCACCGGCTTCGGCACCCGCAGCGGCCCCAGCCCCCGCACCTGCAGCGCCCGCCATCCCCGAGGACTTCCCCATCGATTTCGCAACCGAGGTCTTCTGTCCCGGCCCGCTTCTGCACCAGCTGTCGACCTATCTCCCCTACGGCGCCGACACACTCGGCATCGTCGGCGAGTACTACTGGATCGCCCGCGAGCGCGGTACCATCGAGGCCGCGCGAAACCGCGCAAGCTTCCCCCTGCGCTACACGCAGGCCGGCGAGCGCCACGAGGTTACCGTGCGCATCCGCCGCAACACCACCGGCAGTCTCGGAGCCGCCTGGACCATCGATAAAGTCGATCCTTCTACCAAGTAACAGAAGGGGACGATAACCCTCAAGGTTATCGTCCCCTTCTCATTAGGTCACCTGAGCTCGACTAATCACGCGTCAGCTTGCGGTGAATACGATGCGGCTGGGCTGCGTCCTCGCCCAGACGCTCGATGCGGTTGGCCTGATAGGCCTCGAAGTTGCCCTCGAACCAATACCAGTTGCCCGGATTCTCGTCGGTGCCCTCCCACGCCAGAATGTGCGTGGCGACGCGGTCCAAGAACATACGGTCGTGGCTAATGACCACCGAGCAGCCCGGGAACTCGAGCAGCGCCGCCTCGAGCGAGGACAGCGTCTCGACGTCGAGGTCGTTCGTGGGCTCATCGAGGAGCAGCAGGTTGCCGCCCTGTTTGAGCGTGAGCGCCAGGTTCAGACGATTGCGCTCGCCACCGGAGAGTACGCCAGCGCGCTTCTGCTGGTCCTGGCCCTTAAAGCCAAAGCTCGCCACATAAGCGCGGCTCGGAACCTCGGTCTCGCCGACCATCATGTGGTCCAGGCCATCCGAGACGACCTCCCACAGGTTCTTATCGGGGTCGATGCCAGAACGGTTCTGGTCGACATAGGAGATCTTGACGGTCTCGCCCACCTCGAGCTCGCCCGAAGTCAGCGGTTCCAGACCCACGATGGTCTTGAAGAGTGTGGTCTTACCGACACCATTGGGGCCGATGACGCCCACAATGCCGTTGCGCGGCAGGGTGAACGAAAGGTCATCGATGAGCACGCGACCGTCGAACTCCTTGTGCAGGTGATGGGCCTCGAGCACCTTGTTGCCCAGACGCGGGCCGACAGGGATGCGAATGTCAGTCCAGTCGAGCTTCTGGCTGGCGCGCGCCTCAGCCTCCATCTCCTCGTAGCGGGCCAGACGGGCCTTGTTCTTGGCCTGACGGGCCTTGGGCGAGCTGCGCACCCACTCGAGCTCGGCCTCCATGCGCTTGGCGAGCTTGGCGTCGCGGTTGCCCTGTGCCTCGATACGGGCAGCCTTGGTCTCCAGATACGTGGAGTAGTTGCCCTTGTAGGGATAAAGGTGGCCGCGGTCGACCTCGCAGATCCACTCGGCAACGTTGTCCAGGAAGTAGCGATCGTGTGTGACGGCAAGCACCGCGCCCTGGTAGTTGTGCAGGAAGTGCTCGAGCCACAGGATCGACTCGGCGTCCAGGTGGTTCGTGGGCTCGTCGAGCAGCAGCAGGTCGGGAGCCTCGAGCAGCAGCTTGCACAGGGCCACACGGCGGCGCTCGCCGCCGGAAAGCACGTTGACCGGCATGTCGGAATCGGGCAGCTGCAGGGCGTCCATGGCCTGACCGAGCTTGGAATCGATATCCCAGCCGTCGGCGGCGTCGATCTCGTCCTGGAGCTTTCCCATCTCGGCCATGAGGGCATCCATGTCGCAGTCCGGGTCGCACATCTCCTCGCCGATCTTATTGAAGCGATCGACCTTGGCGATCATATCGCCAAACGCCATGCGCACGTTCTCGATGACGGTCTTGTCGTCGTCGAGCGGCGGCTCCTGCTGCAGGATGCCCACGGTGTAGCCGGGGGTGAGCCTGGCATCGCCGTTGGAGACCTCCTCGATGCCGGCCATGATCTTGAGCAGGGTCGACTTGCCCATACCGTTGGGGCCCACGACGCCGATCTTGGCACCGGGGTAGAAGCTCAGTGTCACGTCGTCAAGGATCACCTTGTCGCCATGGGCCTTGCGAGCCTGATACATCTGGTAGATAAACTCCGCCATTGTCCTATTTTACCTTTCTGACCTGCCGTTTTCCTATTCTTGTTTCGCTTTAGTGGAAACGAAATGAGGAAATCAGCTCTGAAACTTAACGAAAAGGGGCATGGTTGCCCACACCCCCTAATACTACCTGGGAAAAGTCCCCCAGAACACACTATGAACTGCGTACGCTAGTTTTCCGCAACCTTAGCGAGCGGCTCGCTGCGATTTGCGCCACAGCAGATACGAGTAGACGTAGACGGCTCCGACCGAACCAAACGCCAGAACCGCAATCACCGCGGCGACGACTTCACTCGAAAGCACGCTGCCTGCCACGCCCATCACAATCAGGCCAATACCCAGCACCATAAAGCAGGCGCCGCCAAAACGCTGCGTACGGCGCCAGTTCTCGGGATCGGCAAGTGCCCAAGGTGTCTTGATACCGAGCGTATAGTTCTGCTTCACACGCGGCAAGTAGTTGCCTACGCCGATGAACAGCAAACCGACAACACCGGAAATCAGCACGTTGACCGAACCGACCGCCGGCACCACGCCCCAGACCGTAAGCTCTCCCAGCCAGCTTATGGCGCACATGAACAAGGTGAAGGCGATTACGAAGCCCTGGTAGAACTTGCCCGAGGTTCGATATGCCTCACCTTTGGGGTCGATGCGCGGCACCACGCAGAACATTGCGAGAAGCGCCAGAGGCAGCACGCCGAGCGCGGAGGCCATCCAGCTAGGACCCCAACCGTCGACGGCGCCGTTCGCGCCCCAGTGCGTGGGAATCTGCGCAGGCAAGCTCGGCATCACCATGAGGTGCGCTACGACATTGGCGACGCACAGAGCGACCAGCGCGATCCACACGCGCGACGATACCCCCGTGGGGTGAATGCCTTTGTTTTCGTTATTCATCCTTATCACCTTCAGTGTTTGTAAAGCCCATAAACCAGCCAATTAAATCCTGCATGACGGTGGTGTTTAAGCTGTATACGATGTTTTGGCCATGGCGCTCGTCGGTCACCAACCCGGCGTTTTTGAGCGTCGCCAAGTGATGGCTCAGCGACGGCTTACTGATATCGAAATGCTCGGCAAGCTCCCCCGCCGTGCAATTGCCCTCGCGCAGCAACTCCAAAATGCGCCGTCGCGTTGGATCGGCAAGCGCCTTAAAACCCTCTCCCGGCATAAGACCTCCTCTCATCATCTCTCATGACGTGCACACTATACTCGATATTTAGATGTTTGTCTAATTATCTAATCTCAATGCTTCAAACCACATCAAAGTAAGCGCCGTCGCAACCTATGGGCGATTACCTATAATGGCAATAGCTAAAACACGATTCGCTTCCCCATCGGAGGATGTCTATGACCGAAACCGCTGCCGCTCTCGTCGAGACACGCGACACCAAGCTCGAGATCATTATGGGCCGCGAGGCACTCGATAAGCTCGCCGATGCTACGGTGCTAGTGCTCGGCTGCGGAGGTGTGGGGTCCAATTGCTGCGAGGCGCTCGCCCGCGGCGGCATTGGTCATTTCGTCATTCTGGACAAGGACATCGTCGCGCCCAGCAATATCAATCGCCAGGCTATCGCCTTTCACAGCACCATCGGCAAGCGCAAGGTCGATGTTATGGAAGCCATGATCCACGACATCAATCCCGCCGCCACCGTTATCAAACGCACCGAATACCTGCTGAGCGACAACATCGACGAGTTCTTCGCGAGCGTTTTGGAGCAGACGGACGGCAAGCTCGACTACGTCGTCGACGCCATCGACACCATCTCGGCCAAGCTCACCATTGCCAAATATGCTCAGGACCACGACATTCGTTTGGTTAGCTCCATGGGCGGGGCCAACAAGCTCCATCCCGAGTGCCTCCGCTTTGCCGACATTTTCGATACGGTACGTGACCCCATGAGCCGCATCATGCGCAAAGAAAGTAAGAAGCGCGGAATCGAGAGCCTACACGTACTGTTCAGCTGCGAGGAATCGGTTAAGACACAGCCCCGCGACCCTTCCAACATCCACGAGCGTACTGAGCTCGGAACCGCCAGCTTTATGCCGCCCATCATGGGCCAGATGATCGCCGGCGAGGTTATCCGCCAGATCAGTGGCCGCGGCACCGAGCGCGTGCGCGCCGATGGCCAGCGTCTAGACTAGCGGAGCGCGCCGAGATGGAGCCCCGGTTATTTGATGCACACTGCCATCTTGATTTGATGGCTCACCCGGACGCCGTTGCCGATGAGGCGACGGCACTGGGCTTGGGCCTATTTGATTGCGGCGTCGATCCACGTGACTTTTCGGCCGCAAACGAGCGCGCCCATCGCCAACCAGGCATCATCGCCGGCATTGGGCTTCACCCCTGGTGGCTCGCCGACGGCCGCTGCGGTCCCGCCGAAGTCAACCTGCTTTGCGAGCTTGCTGCCCAAAAGCGCTATATCGGCGAGGTGGGACTCGACTTTTCCGCGCGCTTTGCTGGAAGTAAGCCGCTACAAATACAGGCACTTGACCGGCTCTGTGATGCGCTCGTGCAGCATCCTCTTACCGGGCGCGTGATATCAATTCACGCCGTTCGTTCGGCAGGAGCCGTACTGGACGTCCTCGAATCACATGGACTACTCATCCCAAACTCCGACTCCCCCGCTATCATCTTCCACTGGTTTAGCGGCACTTCGGACGAACTCGCCCGCGCGCGTGATGCGGGCTGTATTTTTTCCGTCAACGAACGCATGCTTGCGTCTAAACGTGGTCGCGAATATGCCCGGCAGATTCCACTCGACCGTTTACTGCTCGAAACCGATGCGCCGGCCGAGCCAAACACAGAAACAAGCGCGCAGTCGCTCGTCAGATCGCTCACAAGAGCCTCAGAACGCATCGCCTCGCTCAAAAACTGCGACGCAAAGCACATTGAGACGGCAGTTTTAGCAAATGCGCGCTCTGTTTTAAGCCTTCGCTAACCCCTGATGAGCAAAAAATGCCAAATATGAGTACTGCTACCGGAATGGATACATTACTTTTAACTTCCCAGCCGCGAGAATAATCCTCGATTGTCCGCTAATTAAAGCTTTTACAGTCATTCATCCTGCGTTTTCGCAAATCTTAAACCCCTCCAAACGCTCAAATCACGTCTGGAGGGGTTTATTTTGCTGCGACTAAATTAGTCACAGTACTCATATTTGGCATTTTTTGCACACCAAGTCTCGGGGAGGCGCCTGCACCTCCCCGAGACCGCTCGGCTATTCGACGATTGGTGCTCCGTGGCCCCAAGATCCTTCCATGCCGCACACGGTCGAGGCAAACCCGGCAGCAAAGTCGAGCGCGCGCTCGATGGCCTCGGCGCCATCTTCGCCACGCTTGGCGGAATCGAGATAGCACATCAAAAACGAGGTGAGGAACGAGTCGCCCGCCCCCATGGTGTCCTTCATGTCCCTTACCGGTTTAGCCAGCTGGCGGTAATAACGCTCGCCGTCGTAAGCAATGCAGCCCTCGGCGCCCGCCGTAGCCGACACAAAACGCGGACCCAAGCCCTTCACCCATGTCAGACGCTCGCGAATCTCGTCCTCACTCGCGGCATCCGCCGCACTAAAGAAAGCGAAATCGACGTAGGGCGCAATCTGCTCGTAGTACTCGTCGGTGGAGTCGTCCGAAAAGTCAAAAGAAACCGTGATGCCCGCAGTCTTCAACTTGGGCAGCTCGCGCTCGGTAAAGCAATAGTTGCCCGAATGAACCACATCGAACTGCTTCATGTACGAAAGGTCAAAGCGATCGAGGACATAGCGCGCATCGCCACGGATACCGCCCTCATTGGAGCCGAGGAAGACACGGTCACCGTCAACGACGGTCACGCGAGCCGCTCCGTTCTCGCCAATCATCTGCTCGCACTTGTCAAGCTCGATACTCTCATCCTCGAGGCTTGCAATGACATGCTCGGCAGCGGCATCATTGCCAAAAATGCCCATGTATGCGGAGCGTGCGGCACCGCATTTCTTGGCATAAACGGCGAAGTTCACCGCATTGCCGCCGGGATACATGGTGTGGATATGCTCGTAGCGATCGACGACGTTGTCGCCAAATCCGAGCGCGTTAACGTTAAATGTCATGGCCTTTGCTCCTTCTAGTACTCGACAACACCCATATAGCGACGGAAATCGGGATCGTGATCAAACACCTTGCCGCGTGCGGCACGCAGCTCGCAGTTCATGGCGTAGAACAGCACCGGGTCCAGATAGGCACGGACGCTCGCCGGCACGGCTTCCATACCGTACTCCTTGGCATCGAGCACCATCAGCGTATCGGTATGCGTCTTAAGGAACGCCAGGGCGCGCTCGTCCATAGCACGGCACTCGCTGGAGCCCATCTGCAGGAAGTAAAAAACGCCATCCTGAGTAGCCTCGAAGGGGCCATGGAAGTACTCGGCAGAGTGGATGTAGCTGCAGTGCTGCCACTGCATCTCCATAAGAGAGCAGATAGCGAAACCGTAGGTCTGGCTAAAGTTGGGACCGCTGCCCAGAATATAGAAGAACTCGTGCTCCTGGCAAAGCTTGGCAAAGCGATCGCCCAGCTCGGCATTTACCTTCTCGCGTGCCGGGGGAAGAATCTTATCCATCTCGGCGATACCGGCATACATATCGGCAAGATCGGCGTAACCCTCCTGCTGATCGAGCAGCTCTGCCGCAAGCGACAGCGAAATGCCAGCGGGGACCTCGGCCTGCGGCACGCCCTCACCCCACGGGTAGACCCACGTGGTCCACTTGCCGGAGTCGATCTTGGATCCAGCGTTGTCGGTCTGGGCGATCACCGTAGCGCCGGCGGCAAGGGCAATCTCGCAGCCCTCGACGACCTCCGGGGTATTGCCACTGTGGCTGCAAGCGATGACCAGGGACTTCTCGCCCAGACGACGCGGACGCATAATGTCGAATTCACGTGCGGTATAGATATACGAAGTGAAGGTGGTTGCCTCGCGCTGCAGAAGCTCATGAGCCGGGATCAAATCGATCATGGAGCCACCGCAAGCAATCCAGTAGACGCTGTCGAACTTGCCCTTCTCGGCAATTGCCTCTTTGATCAGATCGTGTGCGTTCATATCCAGTTCCTTTCTTATTTGACCCGCAATCAATGACGTTGGTTGCGTAGCCGATAGTTGTTTTAGTCAATCAGATATTTCTCGAATGCGGCCATGTTCTTGGCATCTGCCGCCGCCGGGTCATCGTAGTAACGACCGTCCGTGATTTCCTGGCCCAGCATGCCGTCGAAACCATGGGCGTTGAGCGTGGCGACGAAGGCGTCCATATCGTGCTTGCCATCGCCCCACACCAGATGGCCATACGGGTCACCGTCGATAAAGTGCATCTCGTGAATTGCCCCATCACCAAAGGCGGCAAACCAGTCCTCGAGCGTCTCGCCTGCAACGCCCATCGCGGTTGTATCAACCATGGGCTGTAAGTACGGGCTCGCGACCTCGTCAATCATGCGCTTCGCATCGGAAACCGTCGTCACAAGGTTGCTCTCCTCGGGACGCAGACTTTCCATCGTAAGCACCAGACCGTGCTCGCCGGCATACTCCGCCAGAATGGACAAGTGCTCGCGGCTGCGCTTCCAGGCTTCCTCGCGGTCCTCGTCCCAGTCGCCCCAGCCCGAATTGACGGACATACGGTCGCACCCAAGTACCTCGGCAAGCTCAATGCCGTGCTTAAAGTACGCCAGGCTGCGCTGTTCATGCAGCGGTTTGCGTGCGCAGTACTGCCAAGGATAGACAACATTCTCGGGGCACAGAGTACGATACCTAAGCCCACGGTCTGCAGCCTTTTTCGCCAGGACCTCAGCCTCAAAGTAGCCCGTGTGGTCGAGCGTCACATGCGGCTCCGCACACCACAGCTCAATGGACTCAAAGCCCAAGCGCTGCTGCACATCAAGGAAGTAATCGAGCGACCACATGATGTAGTGGATATTCATGCCCGCAATCTGCTCGCGGAGCAGAGTCGGTTTGGATTTAGGCATCTTATGCCTCCTTATTTCGATCGAACACGATTTGTCCGTCCGACATCGTCATGTCAACCGCAAGATCACGTGCATCGCGATAATCGAGGTCGAACACATCCCGATCGAGCACGCAGATATCGGCAAGCTTGCCAACCTCAAGCGTACCCAGCTCGTCTTCGCGCATCAGGTCGTACGCGCCCCCGGCAGTCCAAGCGCACAAGAGCTCGACAAGCGTCAGCGTGTTGACCTCATTCACGGGCAGTCCGTCGTCGAAGTATCCGCCGCACGCACTGTAGATTGACTCGCCCAAGCTCGGAATCAACAGCGGCAAATCCGTGCCACAGCACACTGTGCATCCGGAATCTTCCATGCCGCGGCGATTCCAGCTGTGCAAAAGTCGCGTCTCGCCAATTTGTCGACGCATCATCGACAGGCAGTCCTCGCGCCGGTCCAGCGTCAGAATCTGCGGATAGACCTCGCAAATTCCACCTAACTTGCCAAACTTGACAAGATCGGTCGGGTCAGAGTTCTCGAGATCGGTAATCGCATGGCGGCGAAGCATCCGTCCATGCTCGTCTCGAGGCAGCGAGGCATAGAGCGCCACGGTGCGACGAACGGCGCCATCGCCCTGGCAATGCAAGGAATATCGGAAGCCGTCAGCATCAATTGCACGCAGCTCGTTCTCAATCAGATCCCACTCTGGCTCCTCGACGACCGTCTTGCCGGCAGCGCCCGCATCGGCTGTGTCCTCATAGGGATCAATCATCTCGGCAAGCCCCGCCCATACGCCGCGATCGGTCATACGGTTGAAGCCAGAAAAACGAACGAACGGTCCCCGGAAGCGCTCTCGCGCCTCGCGGGCATATGCCAGATTTGCACCGGCACCCACCGGCTGCGACATCATAGAGACGCGAACCGTCAGCTCACCAGATTCCTCACGGCGAGCCATTTCGTCGGCAAAGCCGTAGTAGTCATCAAACGCCATTTCCTTGATGGCGGTAACGCCGCGCTCGTTAAGCATGCTCATGTAGTCCGAATACCCGGCACGCACCTCGGGCAGCGCGAGGAAATCGCTCATCATGCGCCAGATCTTCTCGGCATAGCACGCCTGGGGTGTAAAGCCGTATCGCGCACTGGCGGCAGCATTGAGAACGCAGGTCTCCGCACCCGATGTAAAGCAGACGACGGGGATATCGCCAAAACAATCGTCAAACACAGCTGCTGTATTTGCGTTCTCGGCATCCGATGCCAACGTTTCGGGTAGGTTGTGGCCAAAAGCCGCCGCGCAATCCGGATGATCTTCTTTCCATGCACGCAAGAGCGACACGGCCTCTTTGGCATCAGCGATGCCGGACAGATCAGACCCCAACGTCCCCCAGCCTGTATAGAAGGTATGTACATCGATCAGGCCAGGCATGACGGTGCGGTCGCCCAGGTCAACTACCTCGTCCGCCTGGGTCAAATACGAAGCTACCTCACACTTGGTGCCAACAGCCTCAATTCGATTGCCACGGACCGCTACGAAACCTTCAAACGGCAGGTCCCCCGTACCGGTAAAGACGCTCTTAGACGTCAGGACCATCAAACGATCAGACATCACAACCACCTACACCGGAAGCATGCCAGAGATTGCCGTTACGATCAGGCCAAAGACGACCATGAAAATGAAGAACTTCCAAATGGTCTTCCACCATTGGCCAAACGAAATCCTAGCCACGGCAAGACCGGCGACCGTCATGCCCGCCACGGGGCTGATGGTGTTGATGGTCTGGTTGGCAAACTGGAGCGCGGTGACGGCCGCCTCGGGATTGAGGCCCATGAGCTCGGTCAGGGGGCCCATAACGGGCATGGTGAGCGCCGCCAGGCCAGAACTCGAGGGAACCAGCAAAGAGAGCAGGCCAAGGACGATATACATAAACGTGGTGTAGACGGCGGCGGGTGCACCGGCAAGCGCGGTAGCGAGCGCCTGGAGGATGGTGTCGATGATCATGCCGCCCTCGGCGATGACCAGAATACCGCGAGCGATACCGATAACGATGGCAGCGTACGCAAAGTCGGCGAGACCCTTAACGAACTCCTCTGCGATCGTCTGCTGGTCAAGGCCGCCCAGGATACCGGCAAGCAAGCCCATGCCAAGGAACACGGCGGAAATCTCATTCATGTACCAGCCCTGGGTAACAAGACCCCAGACGATAATGCCCATACCGCAAGCAAAATCGATAAGCACGAGCTTCTGACGGATAGTGAACTCTTCCTCGATGGAGGCATCGGTCACGGAAAACTCGATACGCTTGAGCTTATCGTCCTCGTACACAATGGACGACTCGGGGTTTTTCTTGACGCGCATGGCGTAGCGCATGGCCCATGCGATACCGACGGCAGTGAAGATGACCCAAGAAACGGCGCGCAGCCACAGTTGCGGATTACCCTCGATGCCAATGATGCCTTGGGCGATCAAAACATTAAACGGGTCGATGGTCGAAGCACAATATCCCAGGTTAGGACCAAGGAAGCAGATGATGAATGCCGTCATCGAGTCATAACCGATACCCATCATGATGGGAATGAAGATGGCATAGAACGGCAGGGCTTCCTCAGACATACCAAACGTAGTGCCGCAAATGGACAGCAATGTCATCGTGATGGGGATGATGAGGATGTCCTTGTTCTTGAGCTTTTTAATCACACGGCTCATGCCGGCATTCAAAGCGTTGGTCTTGGTGATGATCGCGAACGATCCGCCAATCAATAAGACGAACGCAACGACGTCGGCAGCCTCCTGGATGCCCTTGGTGGGCGCTTGCAGAACCGCGAAGATATCCTGGCCCAGATTGATGGTCTCGCTGGTCTCGGAATCGGTGTAGTTCTTATCGACCTGTTCATAGGTTCCAGCAACGGCGACTTCACGCTCGCCCGCCGCTGTCGAAATCGTCTTGCGCTGATACTGACCAGAGGGAACGATCCAAGTCAGGACCGCAAAGACAACGATCAGCAAGAACATGATCGTATAGACATGCGGTAATTTGAACTTAAAACGTCTGTTTGTCTTCTTCGCCTTCGTATCTGACATAGATACCTCCAAAGAACTCGAGACTGCATCGCATCTCGCTTCAACGTTTGCATAAGGCAAACGTTCTATGATGTCCCATAGATTACCAGCAGCTTTTTTCCTTCATCAAGATAATTTCAAACTGATTGCCGCAACGCGGTTGAACGGTTGTGTTCGCGCCGTGAACGGTATGGAAACGCCCGGTGAGATGATCCACCGGGCGCTTCCATTCGCAATGTCCTAGATGTCAAAAACGT
>UQIC01000015.1 GCA_900540985.1 uncultured Collinsella sp. | reverse complement strand
GGCAATACGCTTGAGGATCCTAAAAAGAAAGTCCAGTTTATCCTTCCCACTCCACATTGGAATCCTCCGATGCGTCTTCGCACGCTCGCATGACCTCGATACCATGCGAGCGTGCGAACTCGACGAGCTCTGCGTTGCGGGCGTTTATGGTGCCGAAGGCGGCGGGGCACACGATAAGGCGCGCGCAGTGGACGAGGAGCTCTTTGGCGCGGGCTATGGTTTTATCCCCGATCGGCTCGAAGGCGCGCTCGGCCACGCATTCCGTCGCCAGGTCGCGCGCGAGCTCGCAGTCGATGTCCCCTTCGTGCAGAACGCCCGCGTAGAACGCCTTGCCCTGCCGGATGAGCTGGCGAAACACAGCCGACCCCGTACCTGCGCCGGCGATGACGAACGTGTGCGCATCGCCGTGTGGGCGCCCAATTTCCACGCTGCCGAAGCGCTCGTTGAAGGTGCCATGTTGAAGGCCGTAGAGCTCGCCAATCGTCTCGCGCGTGAATATGTCCTCGGGTGCGCCGGCGCGGAAGACCCGGCCGTCCTTCACGCAAATCACCTTGTCGGCGCTTTTCTGCGCGAGCTCGAGTTCGTGGATGGACATGATGACAGCCACATTCCGCGATTTCGCAAGGTGGTGAAGTATTCGCAGCAGGTCGATCTGGTAGCGGATATCGAGATACGACGTGGGCTCGTCGAGCACGAGCACACGCGGATCCTGCGCGATGGCGCGTGCGAGCATGACGCGCTGGCGTTGCCCGTCGCTTATCTGCATGAAGTCGCGCTCGGCGAGCTCTTCCACATGTGCGGTTTTCATGGCCTCGTCGACCCGGCTATGGTCGTCGGGCGAGAGTGTGCCCATTCGTCCGGTGTAGGGATGCCTTCCCGCCTCTACGATATCGCGGCAGGTGAGGAGCTCGGTCCGGGGGCGATCTGTCAGCATAACGGCAAGGCTCCTTGCGAACTCCGCCGTCTTCCATCGGGAAATCTCTCGCCCGTCGAGCTCGACCGCGCCGGCAAGCGGTGCCAGATGGCGTGTGATGGTTTTCAAGATGGTCGACTTGCCCGAGCCGTTCGGCCCGATGAGCGCCACGACGTCGCCCGCGCGAACCTCCAGATCGACGCCTTCGACTACGACCTTCTTCTCGTAGCCCGCCGACAGGTCGCTTATGCGGAAAAGCGGCGCTCCGTCAGCCTGCGTTGCGACCGGGGTTTCGAGGTTCGACTCCCCTCCGAGCGTTTTGGGCCGCGGCACGAATTCCCCCATCTACCTCACCCGCTTCTTCAACATTAGCGCGATAACCACCGGTGCGCCGAAGATGGCGGTGACGGCGCTGATGGAAAGCTCGACGGGAGAGAACAGCGTGCGCGCGATCAAATCGCAGCCCGCGCAGAAGATGGCGCCTCCCAAGAAGCACGCAGGAATCACGCGGATGGGCTTTGACGACTTCAGCGCCGACTTCACGAGATGCGGAACCGCGATGCCTACGAACGACACCGGACCAGCGAACGCGGTCACGCAGGCGGAGAGCATGCTCGCTAGAAGGACGAGCACCACGCGGAAACGTGCGACGTTCACGCCGACGCTTTTCGCGTAGGCTTCTCCCAGCTGGAAGGCGGAAAGGGGCTTCGATATCGCGAATACGCATGCGCTCACGGCGATTACCACGACCGCGATGACCGCGACGTCGTCCCAGCTCGAACCTGAGAAACTACCCAAAGACCAGTTGTGCAGGTTTACGATGGACTGGTCGTCGGCGAAGGCGATGAGGAAGTTCGTCGCCGCCGAGCAGATGTATCCCACCATGACGCCCGCCACGATGAGCATGGCCATGGAACTTATGCGCCGTGCGATGAGGAGCACGAAGCCGATGGTGATGAGCGAGCCCAGAAATGCTGCGGCCACCATGGCTGGCGAGGACATGGCCTGGTTCGCGCCCAGAAGTACGATCATCGTAAGCGCGACGACGAACTTTGCGCCCGAGGAGACGCCCAAGATGAACGGGTCGGCGATGGGGTTGTTGAAAAACGTCTGTAGCAGGAACCCGGAGAGCGAAAGTGCCCCGCCGAGAAGCACGGCTGAAAGCACGCGCGGCAGGCGAATCTCCCAGATGACTTGGCTTTCCATGGAATTGGCCGCGCCGCCCGAAAGGATGCCGGGGATGTGGTCTGCGGGCACGAGCACGCTCCCGATGCACAGGTTGGCCCCGACGAGCACGATGAGGACAACAGCGAGCAGCGCCGTCACGACGCGACACCGCGCGGCGCGCCCCGATTCGTCGTATGTCATGGAAAGCCGGCTTCTCATGACGCTAGCCGAGCTTCCTCAGATAATGGAAGTCGCTCGCGTCATCGCCGGTGAACGCCCCGTGCAGCTCGTCGATAATGTCGGCGGTAGAAGTCATCTGCTGGTACATGTCGGCGCTTGTGACCCAGACGTTGCCGTTCTTTACAGCTTTGAACTGCGACAATAGCGCGTTTTTGCCTACGAAGTCTTTCAAGGTGGCAACCGATTCGTCGATGGTGCCGTTGTAGACGATGATGTCGGCATCCTTCGCCGTCGCGTAGAAGCGCTCCATTTCGAGCGTTACTGACGAACCTGACGTCGACGCCGTCTGCGCGTCATCGAGCGCGTAGCTGCCGCCCGCAAGCTCGATCATCTGCGCCACGTAGTCGCCCGCCCGCCGCGTGACGGCGGCCCCGTTCGAGTTAATGTAGAAATACGCCACGGTTTTACCTGACGACGCGAGCCCCGACGTTTGCTCGACGCGGGCCTTCTGCTCGTTGAACAGGTGCGCGGCCTCGTCTTCTTTGTCGAACAGGACGCCGAAAAGTTTAATCCACTCGACGCGCCCGAGTGCTTCGGGCTCGCTCGACGACTGTTCGGTGAGCACGACGAGCCCGAGCTTCTGCAGCTTTTCCTTCACATCGGGCGTGTGGTTGATCATGGTGTTCTCGATGGCGAGCGTGCAGCCCGAGGCCGATATTCGCTCGTAGTCGGGCGCGCTGTACTTGCCGCCGTAGGCGATCGCCCCACTTTCGAGCGCGCTTTTGAAGCCCGCGACCGAGCAATCGTTAGCCTTCGTGCCCGACATGATGATATTGTCGTTTGCATCGAGCGCGTCGACCAGGCACATCGTCGCCGACGACACGAGGTACACCTTGTCGGCGGGGCGCCTTATGACCGCGATGTCGGGGCTCAACCCATCAGGTACCTTCGCATCTTGCGGCACCACGAGGAAGCGCTCCCCGTTCGAAACGCAGATAAGCCGCAGGCCGCCTTCGAACTCGTCGACAGTGAAGTGCTTGGCGTATTCAAGCTGAAGCGCCCCCGTCGGCTCCCAGCCGCAGCCCAAATCGGCGTTGTGGAAGTCAGCTGCGGCGCTTGAAGCCGTTCCCGCAGGGGAGCCGCCGCTTGCATCGTCGCCCGTTTTCTCCTTCATAGTGGATGAGTCGAAGTAGAGCGTGTAGTCAATGGTGTGCGGCGTCGACATGGCGACGGTCTCGGCCGACACGGCGATGTCCTCGTCGAGCGTGACGGGTATCTCGAACGTGGAGTTGCCGCCGTCGTTTACGGGCGCGTAGTCCACGCCGTTGACGGTCATCTTGTCGTAGTTCGAACTCGACCAGGTGATGGTCGCGGTGTAGGTGTCGCCATCCTTCACAATTGTGGTGGGTGAGGCGATGCTTGCGCGCCCTGACCCACCGGAAAGCGAGACGCTCACAGTGTATTCCTGAGAGCCCGTCGTGGCACCGGTCGCGTTCGGGCTCGCACTGCACCCCGCGAAGGGAAGCGCGAGCAGGGCGACGAGAACGCAGGCGATCGCGCGCGCCGCGATGCTGCGACGCTTCCTGCTTTCCCCCTTGGGAAGAATCGACCGCATGGCGTTACTTCAGCGCGTCGGCGCGCAGATCGACGCCGGCGGATTCGAATACGAGCGTGCGGTCGTACCACCGCTCCCTTTTAATGCTCCACGCGGCGCAGGCGGTGTCCTCGTCGAGCGCATCAACGGGCACGTCGTAGGTGTACTTGCCTTCCGCGTTTTCCACATAGGGGATGAAGTCGGCCTCGCTTGCGGCGGCAGCCTCGTCGCCCGTGCCCATGAAGAGCTTGCCGTAGCCCGTGCCAGAAAGTGTCATCACGCAGTGCATGGAGCCGTTTTCCACGATGAGCTGGGCGTCCACAATCCTGAACATGTTCGAGCTGGAATCTACGGTGATCGGATAGGTGCCGTCGGCCACCTTGTCGGCGGTGATGGGGGCAGCGCTTGCGCCCTCGGGCGCATCGGCCGCCTGTTCAGTTTTTTCCTGGGAATCGGCATCGCTTGCCTTTGCGCTGTCGATTGAATTTCCGCCGCAGCCGGCGAGCGAGAACGCGAAAAGCGCCGCCGACAGGGCGAAGGCGAGGGTTTTCTTCAACATGGAGGGGTTCCTTTCAATCGCTTCGACCGCCCGCGCCGTGCGGTGGGCGCGCGGGATGCGAATGCAACGGGCATGCGCCGTCAGTCGGGGAAGGCGCATGCCCGTTGCACGGGGACGCGACCGGCGCCCCCGTGCGCGGCGAGTTTACAGCTTGGCGATGGCGTCGTCCACGTGCGAGACGTAGATGTCGTCGACCGCGACGTTCTGTCCCAGACCCTGGAGCAGGCACGTCACTTCGAAGCCGGCGGCCACGAACTTCGCAGCCCAGCTGTCGGGGTCGGTCTCGTCTGCCATGTCGTTGTTCGCGTGGTCGCCCGCGACCACCATGAACGGCGCGAGCACGGCCTTCTTGTAGCCTGCGGCGCTCGCGGCGGCGATAACATCCTCGCAGGTCGGTTCAGCCTCGACGGTGCCGACGAAGAACTGCGTCAAGCCCTCGTTCTTAAACACTTCCTGCATCTTGGCATAGTCGGCGTTGGAATCGGCTTCGGTGCCGTGGCCCATGAGGCACAGCGCCGTCTTGCCGTCGTCGAAGGACGCCATGTTCTCCTTAATGGCTGCGGCCACCTTCTTGTAGTCGTCGTCGGAGGTGAGCAGCGGGTCGCCGAGCGAGATTTTGTCGAACTTATCGGCGTACTTGTCGAGCTCGTCTTTCACGTCGGTGTATTCCAGGCCACCCATGAGATGCGTCGGCTGCACGACGATTTCCTTCACGCCGTCTTCCACGCAGCGGTCGAGCGCCTCGGTCATGTTGTCGATCGTGATGCCGTCGCGCTTCTTCAGCTTGTCGATGATGATCTGCGCGGTGAAGGCGCGGCGGATGTCGTAGTCCTGCCAGTACTTCTCGCGGATAGCGTCTTCGATGGCGCCGATGGTGATGTGGCGCGAGTCGTTGTAGCTCGTGCCGAAGCTCGTGACGAGGATGACCGGCTTCACGGCCTTCTCCTTTTCGCTCGATTTCTCGGAACTCGCGGAGGTGCTGGAGCAGCCCGCGAGCGCGACTCCGGCGAGCGCGAAGGCTCCGGTTGCTGCGGCGCCCATGAAGCCGCGGCGTGACATCTGGTCGGACATGGTTTTTCCTTTCCTCGGTTTGCCGGTCCCCCGGCGACAGTTGCTTGTCGGCACAAGCGAAAGAAAAGCGCGCCCCTCGGGGTTCACAAGGAGCTAACGCCACGGCGATGCCGTGAGGAAAAGGCGAAGCAGTCTGGCTTGGGGCGCGAGGCGGTTCGCCCGCGCGTCCTATACAGTAATGTCCCTTGCCCAGGATTCCCACCTGGTTCCCTCCGCAAGCCAGCGCGGGCTGTGCGGGCGCCGCGCCGGTCATTTCCTTTTATCCGATTGTCATATGCTCGTTGCCGAATCTTTTACTATGATAGTGGGCACTTGTGAACGTGTCAAAGCCAGGGCGGGCGGCATTGCGCCTCCTGCCTGCGTATTTGCGCCGATTGCCGCCGCAGGCGCCGTGTTTTGCCCGCTGCGCGAATGGCGGCGTAAACGGTTGCGATGAGAAACGGGAAGGGAAGGCTCGGATGATTCATATCGTTGGCGCAGGCTCGGGCGCTGCCGACCTTATCACGCTGCGCGGGGCGCGCCTTCTGCGCGCAGCCGACGTGGTCGTTTGGGCGGGAAGCCTTGTGAACCCGGAGCTGCTCGCTGAGTGCAAGGAATCCTGCATCGTCTACGACAGCGCGCACATGACCTTGGAGGAAGTGCTCGACGTGATGTGCGCGGCAGATGCGCGGGGCGAGGAAGTGGTGCGCCTGCACACGGGCGACCCGTGCCTGTACGGTGCCATCCAGGAGCAGATGGACGCACTCGACGCGCGCGGCGTGGACTACGAGGTGGTGCCCGGCGTGTCGAGCTTTTGCGGTGCCGCGGCGGCGCTTCGCCAGGAATACACGCTGCCGGGAATCAGCCAGTCGGTCGTGATCACGCGGCTTTCCGGGCGCACCCCCATGCCCGCGGGCGAGAGCATGCGCACCATGGCGGAAAGCGGCTCGACTATGGTCATCTTCCTGAGCTCGGGTATGCTCGCCGAGCTTTCCGCCGAGCTTTTGGCCGCGGGCCGCAGCTCCGACGAGCCGGCGGCGCTCGTGTACAAGGCGACTTGGCCTGAGGAGCGCGTGGTGCGCTGCACAGTGGGCACGCTCGCCGATGCGGGCGCGCGAGAGGGCATCGACCGCACGGCGCTCGTGGTGGTGGGCCGCGTGCTCGGAGCTCGCGGCGGGCTTGCGCACGACGGCACGCAAGCGGAGTCGTACGAGCGCAGTAAGCTTTACGACCCTTCGTTTGCCACGGGGTATCGGAAGGCGAGCAGCTAGCGTGGCTTTCGAGCACTACATATATACCGGGACGACCCGCCTGCGCTGCGGCTACACCACGGGGAGCTGCGCCGCGCTCGCGGCGAAGGCGGCCTGCGAGATGCTCTTGTCACGAAAGCCCGTCGGCCTCGTGTCGATCGTCACCCCCGGCGGGCTGCCCGTCGAGGCGAACGTGGTCGACGCATGCATCGGCGAGGGGTGCGCCCAGTGCGCCGTGCGAAAGGACGCAGGCGACGATGCCGATGTGACCGACGGCGTGCTCGTGTACGCGCGCGTGGAACATGCGGGGTCGGGCACGGGCGCTGCGGGCAGCAAGGGCGTGCCCACGCGCGAATCGGAAGTTTCCGTCGATGGCGGCGTGGGCGTGGGGCGCGTGACGTTGCCCGGGCTCGAGCAGCCGGTGGGGGCGGCCGCCATCAACGCGACGCCGCGCGCGATGATCACTTCGGCCGTGCGCGAGGTGTGCGCCGCGCACGGCTTTTCTGGAAATATTGCTGTGACGATTTCGGTACCCGAGGGTGTTGCCCTTGCCGAAAAGACCTTCAACCCGCACCTGGGGATAAAGGACGGCATCTCCATCTTGGGCACGACGGGTATCGTCGAGCCGCGCAGCCTCGCTGCCTTGCGCGACAGCATCGAGCTCGAGATCCGGCAGCATGCGGCTATGGGGCGGCGCGGAGTCGTGCTCACGCCCGGCAACTACGGCGCGCAGTTCATCTCGGGGCATTTCCACCTAAACGGTGCGCCGGTGGTCTTCATCTCCAACTTTGTGGGCGATGCGATTGACTGCTGCGTTCGCGAGGGATTTACCAATGTCCTTCTTGTGGGACACATCGGCAAGCTGGTGAAGGTCGCGGGCGGCATCATGGACACCCATTCGCGTACCGCCGACTGCCGCGCGGAGATTCTGGCCGCCCACGCGGCCTTGGCCGGTGCGGGCGCGAAGACCGTGCGCGAGATCATGTCGTCGGTCACGACCACGGCGGCGCTCGAGGTAATCGAGGCCGCCGGCGCGGGGGACGCTGCGCGCGCCTCGCTCGCTGCGGCAATCGAGGACAGGTTGCGCCGCCGCGCGGCGGGCGCATGCGACATCGCCGCGGTCGTGTTCGACGCCGAGCGCCGCGAGCTTTTCCGCACGTCGGGCGCCGAAGCAGTTATCGGGGAATTGGGGGCGACGTATGAGTAAAGGCGTGCTGTACGGGGTGGGCCGCGCAATCGGCTGGCCAGGGACGAAGGTGGCTATGAAGGCGCGCCGCTCGCTTGCGGACACGAAGCGCATCCTTCGCGAGGAGGGCACCTCCGACGGTGCCGAGCTCGTAGAGGACTGTGGGCTTCCGGGCGAGCGCATGTACCGCTTGCTCGACGATGTGCCCGATCGGGGCAGCTACTTCTCGACGATGGTGGTGCGCTAGATGAGGATTTCCTGCATAGCGTTCACTGAGAGGGGGTATGCGTTGGCGGAGCGCACCGCACGCGCGCTTTCCGATTGCGCGCAGACAGGTGAAGATGACCCTGGCTGGGACGTTTCCGTTTCGCGCGGGTTCGGCGAGGGGAAGGCCGACCTGCGTGCATGGACGGCGCTCGCGTGGGAGACGTCGGACGCGCTTCTGTTCGTGGGCGCGGCGGGCATCGCCGTGCGGGCGATCGCGCCGCATGTCGCCTCGAAGGCAACCGATTCCGCGGTTGTGGTGATCGACGAGGCGGGGCGCTTTGCCGTCCCGCTTTTGTCGGGGCATTTGGGCGGTGCGAACGAGCTTGCGCAAACTGTGGCACGCGCGGCAGGGGCCATCCCCGTCATCACCACGGCGACCGACGTCCGCGGCGTGTGGGCGGTGGATACGTGGGCGCGCTGTGCGGGGCTCGCCGTTTCGAATCTCGAGGCCATCAAGCGAGTGTCGGCGCGGCTGCTTTCGGGCGGGCGCGTGACGCTCTATTCCGACATGCCGATTTCGGGACAGCCGCCTGAGGGGGTTGACATTGCGTCCGACCGCGCTCGGGCCGATATCGTCGTGTCGCCGTTCGCTGGCGCGAATGCAGGTGCGTCCGTTCGCGCGGCGGAGACAACGGGCGAGGTCTTGCCCGCCGGTGAGACAGGGAAGCCGGCGGGGGGGGGGGGGGAGTTACCTTTCACCGGGGGATTAAGCTGAAACGGCGAGGGGGGGGGGGGGGCGTCGGCGCCGGCGGGGGAGCCGCTTCGCCTTGTCGTGCCCTGCATCGTTGCGGGCATAGGGTGCCGTCGCGGTGCGTGCGCCGAAGCGATTGGGGAGGCGTTTCTTCTCGCGTGCGGGCAGGCGGGCATTTCGCCTTCGGCCGTGCGGGAGGCGGCGACGATCGACGTGAAGGCGCACGAGGAGGGTCTGCTCTCCTTCTGCCGCGCGCGCAATATCCCGCTTGCGACGTATTCCGCAGAGGAGTTGTCGCAGGTCGAAGGCAGCGTTTCGCCATCTGATTTCGTGCGCGCGACGGTGGGTGTCGACAACGTGTGCGAGCGCGCGGCGCTCGCGGACGGGGGCAAACTTATCTTCCCGAAGCTCGCTCACCGCGGCGTGACCGTCGCGTTTTCCAGGGTAACTATCGAACTTTCGTTTAAGGAGCGGTGATGGGAAAGCTCTTCGTGGTGGGGATTGGCCCGGGCGGCCCCGACGGCATGACGATTGCGGCTCGGCGCGCGCTCGAGGCGGCCGACATCGTTGTGGGGTACACGAAATACGTGGAGCTCGCGCTCGCCGCCGTGCCAGACGCGGCAAATCTCGCGACGCCGATGATGCACGAGGTCGAACGGTGCCGCCTTGCGCTTTCGCGCGCGCAGAGTGGAGAAGCCGTTGCGCTCGTGTGCAGCGGTGACGCGGGCGTGTACGGCATGGCGAGCCCCGTGCTGGAGCTTGCGGAGGACTACCCCGATGTAGACGTGGAAGTTATCGCCGGGGCCACCGCGGCTCAGAGCGGGTCGGCGGTGCTCGGCGCCCCGCTTGCCCACGACTTCGCGGTCGTGTCGCTCTCCGACCTGCTCACGCCGTGGGAGGTCATCGAGCGCAGGCTCGCCGCCGTGGCGAGCGCCGACTTCTGCATCTGTTTGTACAACCCGCGCAGCAGAAAGCGCGCCGACAGGCTCTCGCGCGCGGCGAAGATTATGCTCGAATGGAAGGCCCCCGACACGCTCTGCGGCTGGGTACGCAACATCGGGCGCGAGGTGCAGCAGTCGGGCATGTGCATGCTCTCCGAGCTGGGGGAGATCGACGCCGACATGTTCACCACCGTGTTCGTCGGCAACGCGGACACGAAGCTCGTAGGCGGCCGTATGGTCACGCCGCGCGGGTATCGGGAGATTCCATGCGAAAGGTAACGATCATCGGGGCGGGGCCCGGAAACCCCGACTTGCTCTCGCGCGCGGCGCTCGACGCGATCGACATCGCCGACGTGGTCATCGGCGCTCATCGTGCGCTTGCCGGCATCGACGTGCCGCCCGACGTGGTGAGATGCGAGCTCGTGAAGACGGCGGACATCGTCGCCGCGCTCACCGATGCGGCGTCGTGGCAGCGCGCCGTGGTCGTGATGACGGGCGATGTGGGGCTGTTCAGCGGCGCGCGCCGCCTGGTGGAGGCGCTCTCCGGCAACGCGCAGGTGGACGTGCGCGTCATTCCCGGCATAAGCTCAGCGTCGTATCTCGCCGCGCGCCTCGCGCGTCCATGGCAGGATTGGCGCTTTGCGAGCGCTCACGGCGTGGCGTGCGACATCGTGGCCGAGGCCGAGCGCGCAGGTGAGCTCTTCCTCGCCACGTCGGACGGGGAAGATCCCTCGCGGCTTTCGGGCGAGCTTGTGCAGGCGGGCTTCGGGGACGCGCGCGTGACCGTGGCCGAGCGCCTGTCGTACCCCGACGAGCGCATCATCTGCGCGACCGCAAGTGAAATTGCAGGTCAGACGTTCGACGACTTGAACGTGATGCTTATCGAGTTCGTAGGCTGCGCCGGGTCGCCTGCGGGCTCTAGAGTAGCCTCCGAGGCGCCGGCCGGCGCGTCTGCGCCCGCGGCGGCTTCTTCCGCGGCGGACTTTGCGGGCGCATCCCGCGCCGCGAGCTCCCGCTGGCCGTACGCTTCCTCGGGCATTCCCGACGAGCTCTTCATCCGCGGCGACGTTCCCATGACCAAGCAGGAGGTGCGCGCCGTCGCGCTCGCGAAGCTGCGCCTTACCGCGACCGACACCGTGTGGGACGTCGGTGCCGGCACGGGGAGCGTATCGATCGAGGCGGCGCTCGTCGCGCGAGCGGGGTCGGTATGGGCGGTCGAGCGGAACGCGACCGGCGTGCGGCTCATCCGAGAGAACGCGGATGCATTCGGGTGCGGCAACGTGCATGCGGTCCCCGGCGTCGCCCCCGAAGCGCTCGCGAAACTGCCCGTCCCCGACGCCGTGTTCGTCGGCGGGAGCGCGGGCGAGCTTCCCTCCATCTTGGAGGCGGCGCTCGAGAAGAACTCGCAGGTTCGCCTGTGCGTGCCATGCGTCACCGTTGAGACTCTCACCGAGGCGTGCGCGCTCCTCTCGGGTTCGCGCTTTAAGGGGTTCGAGGCGTGCCAGGTGTCGGCCGCCCGCGCCGAGGCTGTAGGCTCGCACCATCTTATGAAGGCTCAAAACCCCGTGTTCCTCGTCAGCGCGCGTGGTGCAGGTGGGGAAGGCGGTGCCCGGTGAGCACGTCCATTCCGCGCTTCATGGTCGCTGCGCCCTCGAGCGGGAGCGGCAAGACGGTCGTAACGTGCTCGCTCCTGCGCGCGCTCGCGCGCCGCGGCCTTGCATGCGCGGCCTTCAAATGCGGCCCCGACTACATTGACCCGCTCTTTCATCGCCGCGTCGTGGGTGCGCGCTCGGGCAACTTAGACGGCTTCTTCACCGACGTCCCGGCGCTGCGCGCCCTGCTCGCACGCGGCGCCGCGGGCGCGGATGTCGCGGTGCTCGAGGGGGTCATGGGCTTCTACGACGGCATGGCGCCCGGCGTGGCCGACGCGAGCAGCTACCAGGTTGCGCGCGACACGGAAACGCCGGTCGTTTTAGTGGTGAACGGGCGCGGCGCGTCTTTATCGCTCGCCGCCGTAATCCGCGGCATCGCCGAGTTCCTGCCTTGTGCGAACGTGCGCGGCGTCGTGCTGAACAAGACGATCGCCGCTGCCTGCGCCTATGCGGCGCCTGCGATCGAGAAGCACACGGGCGTCGCGGTTTTGGGGAATATCCCCGCCGACGAGGCGTTCTCGCTCGAAAGCCGGCATCTGGGGCTTGTGACCGCCGACGAGGTGGAGCAGCTCTCCGCGCACATCGATAAGATGGCCGAGCTGGTGGAAAAGAGCGTCGACGTCGACCGCTTGCTCGAAATAGCGGCGACGGCACCCGATATCCGCGAGGAACCTTACCGGTTGGAGCCGATCGCGGGAGCGCGGCCCATCATCGCCGTCGCGCGTGACGAGGCGTTTTCGTTCTACTACGAGGAGAACCTGCGCGCGCTCGAGGACCTGGGTTGCGAGCTGGCCTTTTTCAGCCCCCTGTGTGATAGCGAGTTGCCCCGGGGGACAAGCGCCCTCTATCTGGGAGGCGGCTACCCGGAGCTCCATGCGCGGCAGCTCTCCGAGAACGCGCCGATGCGCGAGGCGGTGCGGCGTGCGGTGGAATCCGGCATGCCGACGGTCGCCGAATGCGGTGGGTTTCTGTACCTGCAGCGCGAAATCGCCGATAGCGAGGGGCGGCGCTGGCCTGTTGCGGGCGCCCTTGAGGGCGCAAGCGAGAACGGGGGAAGGCTGTCCCATTTCGGGTACGTGGAGCTCACTTCCCAACGCGACGGGCTCTACGGGCCGCGCGGCACACGCATCCGCGCGCACGAGTTCCACTACTGGCAGTCCACCTGCCCGGGCGGCGACTTCTGGGCGCAGAAGCCCCGGCGCGACAAGGGCTGGCCGTGCATGACGACCACCCCGTCCCTGGTTGCGGGCTTCCCGCATGTGTACTATCCTGCGAACCCCGACGTTGCGCGCGCGTTCGCGTCTGCCGCAGCGTCGTTCGCAGAGAGGAGACGGCATGGCTGAAGCAACTGAAACCGCGCTTGCCTGCATCCGCGAGGAAGTCGATCTCGCGTTCTCGTCGGCGCCGGGCGCCGTGCTCGAAGCCGCGCTCTCCCGGATCGCGCCCGCAGACGAGTGCGCCCGCGCCGCCGCGTACGCCACGTGGGACTCCATCGCGCACCCCTTGGGGGGATTGGGTGACTTTGAAGACGCCGTCGCGCGTATCGCCGCAGCTCAGGGGAGCGCCGAGGTGGCCGAGTTTCCCCGTGCGCTCGCAGTATTCTTCTCCGACAACGGGGTCGTTGCCGAAGGCGTGTCGCAAAGCGGGCAAGACGTGACGCGAGCCGTCGCGCGCAACATGTGCGAGGGGGCCACGAGCGCCTGCCGCATGGCGGCGTTCGCGGGTGCCGAGGTCGTGCCCGTCGACGTGGGTATGGCCCGGGGCATAGAAGACGCGCGCATGGTGCGCGCGAACGTGCGGCGGGGGAGCGGCAACATCGCGCACAGGTTCGCTATGTCTCGCGATGGGGCCGTTCGCGCGATCGAGGTCGGAATCGCCGTCGCGTGCGGGCTTGCCCGCGCCGGCGTACGCCTTCTCGCCGCGGGCGAGATGGGCATCGGCAACACGACCACCTCGGCGGCGGTGGCCGCAGTGCTCATCCGGGCGGACGCGCGTAGCCTCGTCGGGCGCGGCGCGGGGCTCTCGGACGCCTCGCTCGCGCGCAAGCGCGACGTGGTCGAGCGCGCTATCGACGCGAACTCGCCCGATCCCGCCGACCCGATCGACGTGCTCTCGAAGGTGGGCGGCTTCGACATCGCGGCGATGTGCGGCTTCTACCTGGGGGCCGCGGCCTCGAAGGTGCCGGCGCTCCTCGACGGGGTCATATCCTGCACGGCGGCCCTGTGTGCGGCGCGCCTGTGCCCCAACGCCTTGGGCTACCTCGTGGGCACCCACGCATCAAGCGAACCCGCAAGCCAAGAGCTCCTTCGCGAGCTCGGCATAAAGGCACCCCTCGACGCAGGCATGCACTTGGGCGAGGGCGCGGGCGCCATGGCGTATCTGCCCCTTCTGGATTCGGTGCTGCGCGTGTACCGGGATGGGAAGACGTTCACGGCGACTGGCATGGCTGCTTACGAGCATTTCGAGGCCGGGAAATGACGGTGACGCTCGTCATCGGCGCCGCCGCGAGCGGCAAGAGCGCCTACGCCGAGTCCCTGTGCCTCGGGCACGACGGCCCTCGCGTGTACCTGGCAACGATGGAGCCCTTCGGGGAAGAGGGCGCCCGCCGCATCGCGCGCCATCGGGCGCTGCGCGAGGGCAAGGGGTTTTCCACCCTCGAGCGCACGCGTGACGTGGGCGCCGCAGTGTCCGGGCTTCCGCACGGCTGCACGCTTCTTTTGGAGGACGTGGGCAACCTGGTTGCAAACGAGCTTTTCGCGGAAGGCGGCTTGTCCCCACGTGACCCCGACGCTGCGGCGCGCGAGGTGCTCGGAGGCATCGAACGGCTCGCTCAGGCCGCTGCGTATACGGTGGTGGTCACCGTCGACGTGTTCGCCGATGGGATGCGCTACGATGAGGGGACCGAGGCATGGAGGCGCGCGCTCGCGCGCGTGAACGCGGGTGTGGTGGCGCTGGCCGACCGCGCAGTCGAAGTGGTATGCGGGATTCCCGTGTGGATGAAAGGCGAAGGACCTACAAGGTGAAGATAGCAGAGGCAATCGGCGCGGCGTTCGGAACGTTCTCGCGCATCCCCGTCCCGAAATCGGCCTGGACCGATTTCGGATCAACCCATGCGCTTGCCGCGTTTCCCCTGGTGGGCCTTGCGGAAGGCTTCCTCATGACGGCGTGGGGGTACGTGGCGAGCCTGCTCGGCGTACCCGCGACCATCGTCGCGGCCGTGCTCGCGGCGCTGCCTGTGGCGGTGACGGGAGGCATCCACCTAGACGGGCTCTGCGACACCTCCGATGCGCTTGCAAGTTGGGCCCCGCGCGAGCGAAAGCTCGAGATCATGCACGACCCGCGGGCGGGCGCCTTCGGGGTCATCGGTGTTGTTGTGTACCTTATTCTGCAGTTTTCCCTGTTCACCGCGCTGCCGCTTACGGCGGGGGCGTTCCTCGCGCTTCTGTGCTCGCTCGTGTTCTCCCGCGCGCTTTCGGGGCTCGCCGTAGAATGCTGGCCTGCCGCGCGGGCGGACGGCATGGCCGCGGGGCTCTCGCCTGCGAAGAAGCGCGCGGCGATCGTCGTGCCGCTTTGCGCTTTCGCTGCGGCTTCGGCTGCAGGGATGGTCGCGTGCGCTCAGGCCGTCGGCGCCCTTATGGCGGTGGCGGGGCTTTTGGCGCTCGCGTGGTACCGCCATGTTGCCCTGTCCCGCTTCGGCGGGGTGACGGGGGATTTGGCCGGATGGTTTCTGCAATGGGCCGAGCTCGCGATGCTTGCCATGCTGGTGGCGGGGGGCATGCTCCTATGATTCTCGTGGTAGGTGGTGCGCATTCGGGGAAGAGGACCTTCGTGCGCGAAAAGCTCGGGTTCGCGGCGGACGATTTTGTCGACACGGCGCAGCTCGCGGCGGGCAGCGTGCCCGCGGCTTTTGCCGGCCGCGTCGCGTACCGTGCTGAGGAACTCGTACGCGCGCTCGACGCTGACCGGGCGCTCGAGTGGCTGATCGGCTTCGACGCAGTGATTCTGACCTTGGTCGGCTCGGGGGTCGTCCCTATGCGTGCGGAAGACGCCCAATGGCGCGAGCGCGCGGGGCGCCTGGGATGCGCGCTCGCTGCGCGCGCCGACGTCGTCGTGCGCATGACGTGCGGGATTCCCCAGGTCATCAAAGGAAACCTTGCCGATGCGCCTCGAGGGACGCTGGGCGCGGGCGCGCCTTTGGAAGTCATCTTCGTGCGCCATGGTGCCACGGCGGGCACGGAAGACCATCGCTACAGCGGGGCGGGCACCGACGAGCCCCTGTCGAGCGCGGGCGAGCGCGCGTTGCGCGATCTCGCGTGCGATCGTGACGTGTTCCGTGTTATCACGAGCGGCATGGCCCGCACCGACCGGACGGCACGCATTCTCTTCCCGAACGCGGAGCTTATGGCGTGCCCCGGTCTGCGCGAGATGGATTTCGGCGACTTCGAGGGGCGAAGCGCCGCCGAACTTAAAGAGGATGCGCGTTACCGCGCCTGGGTAGACTCCTGGTGTGAGACGCGCTGCCCGCATGGCGAGGGCAAGAGCGATTTCACCCGCCGCGTCGTCGCGGCGTTTCGGGAGGCGTGCGATTCGGAGCGCGCCCAGGGGAGTGGGCGCGCCGTCTTCGTCGTTCACGCGGGTACCGTGAAAGCGCTGCTCTCCGAGCTAGCTGTCCCGAAAATGGGATACTTCGACGTGCATACCGAGCCGGGCGGCGCATGGGCCGCCACCTGGGATGGGCGCTGCCTTCGCGACGTTCGCCCCGCTTCGGGGGGCGATGCCCGGTGATGACGATTCTTGCCGTCGCCGCCGGGTTCGCGGCCGACCTTGCCTTCGGCGACCCGCGTTGGCTTCCCCATCCCGTCGTCGCCATGGGGCGCGCGATCACGTGGGCCGAAGGCCGCCTGCGGGGCGCATTCCCGCAAACGTCCGCGGGCACGCGCGCCGCAGGGCTTGTGCTCGCCGTGGCGCTTCCGCTTGCGTGTTGGCTTTTGACCTGGGGAATCCTGCATCTTTGCGGCATGGTTCACCCCGGCTTGCGCTTTGTGGCCGAGGCATGGGCGAGCTATCAGATTCTCGCGGCATGCGAGCTGCGCCGCCAGAGCCTGGCCGTGGCCCGCGCGTTCTCGAAGGGCGGCCTTGTCGCGGCGCGCGAAGCCGTCGGGCTCATCGTGGGACGCGACACGTCTGTTCTCGACGAGCAGGGCGTCACGCGCGCCGCCGTGGAAACGGTGGCGGAGAACGCGAGCGACGGCGTCATCGCGCCGCTTTTCTACCTTATGATCGGGGGTGCGCCCTTGGGCATGGCGTACAAGGCGGTGAACACGCTCGACAGCATGGTGGGCTACAAAAACGAGCGCTACATCGACTTCGGTCGCGCCTCGGCGCGCCTCGACGATGCGGTGAACTGGATTCCCTCGCGCTTATCGGCCCTGTTCATGATCGCCGTGTGCCCGATCGTTGGGCTCGACGCGCGCGGGGCGGCGCGCATCTGGCGCCGCGACAGGCGTCGCCATGCGAGCCCCAACTCGGCGCAGACCGAGTCAGCGTGTGCGGGCGCGCTCGGGCTGCGCCTGGCAGGACCCGCGGTGTATTTCGGCAAGCTCGTTGAGAAACCGACGATAGGCGACGCGTCCCGTGAAATCGAGTGGGGCGACATCGCCCGGGCGACAAGGCTCATGCTCGCCGCGTCCGTATGCGCGCTCGTCGTCTTCGGCGCCGCGCGCGCGGCGGTCGTGCTCGCCGTGGGGGCGATGGCATGAGGGAAGACCACGCCGCGCTCCGGGCTGCCGGGGGAATCCTGCGCGCCCGTACGCATGGGGGCAGCGCGCAATCGCTCGGCATCGGTTGCGAAGGGGGCGCCTCCGACCTTATCGACTTCTCGGTGAATGTGAATCCGGCAGGCCCCTCGCCGCGCGCCGTCGCCGCAGCTTGCAAGTCGCTTTCTCGAATCGACGCCTACCCCGATAGGGAAAGCCTCGCCCTCGTTCGCGCCCTAGCGCGCGCCCAGGGCATTCCCGAAGATACTATCGTCTGCGGCGCGGGCGCGTCCGACATCATCTGGCGGCTTGCTGCGGCGGTGCGCCCGAAACGCATCGTCGTGTGCGCGCCGACGTTCTCTGAATATGCGGAGGCGGCATCTTACTACGGCGCATGCGTGCAGGAGTTCCCGCTCTCCGAAGTGGATGATTTCGACGTGCCTGCCTCCTTCGCCCGCGCGATCGAGGGGCCGGGAGACGTGGCGTACCTCTGCAATCCGAACAACCCGACGGGGCGCCTCGTCGACCCCCGCGTGATCGATGCCGCGGCTTGCCGCTGCGAGCAGGTGGGCGCGCTGCTCGTCGTGGACGAGTGCTTCCTCGGATTTGCGCCCGACGCCCGCGAAAGGAGCGTGGCCGCACGCGCCGCGTGTTCGCGCCATGTGGCCGTGCTCTCCGCGTTCACCAAGCTCTACGGAATGGCGGGGTTGCGGTTAGGATATCTGATCAGCGGAAACGCCCAACTCCTCGAGGGGATTCGCCGGGCGGGGCAGGCGTGGCCCGTCTCCTCGGTCGCCGAGGCCGCGGGCATCGCCGCCCTGGAAGACGTCGAATACGTCTCGCGCACGCGCGATGTTTTGGCGGGCGAGCGAGCGTGGCTTTCCCACGAGCTCTCCTCGCTCGGGCTTTCCGTCGTGCCGTCGGATGCGAACTTCCTTTTAGTCCGCACACCGGCGAAAGACATCCCCGAGCGCCTGTATAAACAGGGGGTTTTGGTCCGCACGTGCGACTCGTTTTCGGTACTATCCCGTTTCTGGTGCCGCGTCGCGGTGCGCACGCGCAAGGAGAATGCCCGGCTTGCGATGGCGTTCAGCCGCGCGCTTCGGGCGGAAGGCGCATCGGGCGAAGGCGAACCCGACGAACGGGGCTGCGCTTCTTGCAGCGGCGCTATGGCGGGCGCGTATGGCCGAGGCTCGACGAAGGAGGTCGATACCCGTGGGTAGGGCGAAGCCCATCATGATCCAGGGCACCATGTCGAACGCGGGGAAGAGCCTGCTTGCGGCGGGGCTGTGCCGTGTGCTTTCGCAGGACGGCCTGCGCGTGGCTCCCTTCAAGAGCCAGAACATGGCGCTCAACAGCGGTGTCACGGCCGATGGGCTCGAGATGGGGCGCGCCCAGATCATGCAGGCCGAGGCGTGCGGCATCGCGCCCGACGTGCGCATGAACCCCATCCTGCTCAAGCCCGAAAGCGACCACCGAAGCCAGCTCATCGTGGCCGGCAAGGCGCAGGGAGCCTTCGCTGCGAGGGACTACTTCGCGCGAAAGAAGGCGCTCATGCCGCAGATTTTGGAGGCGTTCGATTCGCTTGCGGAGGAAAACGACGTAATCGTCATCGAGGGCGCCGGCAGCCCCGTCGAAATCAACCTTGCCGAAAACGACATCGTCAACATGGGGCTCGCACGCGCCGTGTCCTCTCCCGTGCTGCTCGCGGGCGACATCGACCCAGGCGGGGTGTTTGCCCAGCTCTACGGCACGGTCGCGCTCCTTGCGCCCGAGGACCGCGCGCTTTTGCGGGGGCTTGTGGTGAACAAGTTCCGCGGCGATGTGGAAATCCTGCGCCCGGGTTTGGCCCCGCTCGAGAAGATGTGCGGGGTTCCCGTCGTGGGGGTCGTGCCGTATCTTACGCTCGACCTGGACGACGAGGACTCGCTCGCGCCGCGCCTATCTGCCCGCGAGGCGCGCGGCGTCATCGACGTCGCCGTCGTGCGCCTACCGCATCTGTCGAACTTCACCGACTTCGACCCGCTTTCGCGCGTGCCCGGCGTGGGCGTGCGCTACGTTTCCTCGACGACCGATCTGGGCCGGCCCGACCTTGTGGTGCTCCCCGGCTCGAAGACCACGCTCGACGACGCGCGCTGGCTTGCGGCTAGCGGCATCGGAGCCTGCGTACGCGCGCTTTCGGGCGCGGGCACGCCGGTGCTCGGCATATGCGGAGGCTACCAGCTTTTGGGAGACGAGCTTTCCGACCCGCACGGCAGGGAAGGCGCTGGCACCGCGCGCGGGCTCGGGCTCATCCCTGCAAGTACGGTGTTCAAGGAGGAAAAGCGCCTCGCCCAGTCGGAGCTGCGCATCACGGGCGCCCAAGGCGCGTTCTCGGTGTGGAACGGCATGACGGCGCGCGGGTACGAGATTCACGACGGGGAAACGACCGTCTCCTGCGCCCCTGCGGGCACGATTGGCGGCAAACCAGAAGGCGCGGCCTGCGGAAACGTGTTCGGAACCTATCTCCACGGCCTGTTCGACGAACCGGGGGTGGCGCTCGCCCTCGCGCGCTCGCTCGCGCGCATGCGCGGCCTGCCCGAGAGCGTCGTGGGTGCTGCGGGCGCGGCGTCCGCGGCCGATCACCGTGCGCGCGAGTTCGACCGCCTGGCCGATGTCGTGCGCGGGGCGCTCGACATGGAGTATGTCTACCGCATTATCGAGGAGGGCGTATGATCCACGTGTATCATGGCGACGGCAAAGGCAAGACCACGGCGGCGATGGGCCTCGCTCTTCGCATGCTCGCCGCAGGCCGCCGCGTCGTCGTCGTGCAGTTCCTGAAAGACGGCGAAAGCGGGGAGGCGCGACTGCTCGCCGAGCATTTCGGCGTGCCCGTGTTCGCGGGGAAGGTGTCGGAAAAGTTTACCTGGTCCATGACGTCGGAAGAACTTGCCGCGACGTGTGAGCTGCACGATGGGAACCTTGCTTCCGCGCTCGCCGAGCTCAAGGGCGCGCAGGAGGGGCTGCTCGTGCTCGACGAGGCGCTCGACGCGCTTTCGAAGGGGCTTGTCGACGAGGCGCTCGTGGACCGCGCGCTCGATATGTCCGCGCGCGGCGTCGAAGTAGTGCTCACCGGGCGCGCGCCTTCCCGCAAGATCGTGGAGAAGGCCGACTACATAACCGAGATGCGGTGCGAGAAACACCCCTACGCTCAGGGGATATGTGCAAGGGAAGGAGTGGAGTACTAGATGGATTCCAAGGAGATGGCGCCCGGCGACATCGAGCGGCGCAGCTTCGAGATCATCACCGAAGAGCTCGGCGGCCGCACGTTCCCGCCGCTCGAAGAGCCCGTCGTGAAGCGCGTCATCCATACCACTGCCGACTTCTCGTACGCCGATTCCCTCGTGTTCACCCATGACGCCGCGCACTGTGCGCTCGACGCACTGCGCGCAGGGGCCACGGTGCTCACCGACACGAACATGGCGCTCGCAGGCATAAGCAAGCCCGCACTCGCGAAGCTCGGCTGCAAGGCCGTGTGCTACATGGCCGACCCTGATGTCGCCGCGGCTGCGCGCGCCGCGGGCACGACTCGCGCCGTTGCGAGCATGGACAAAGCTTGCGGCATCGAGGGTCCGCTTATCGTGGCTGTCGGCAACGCTCCCACAGCACTTCTGCGCCTCGCCGAGCTCATGGACGCGGGGAAGATCGCGCCCGCGCTCGTCGTTGGGGTGCCGGTCGGGTTTGTGAACGTGGTCGAGGCGAAAGAGAAGCTACTCGCGCGACACGTGCCGGCCATCGTCGCGAGGGGTCGCAAGGGCGGTTCGACCGTGGCGGCCGCTATTATGAATGCGCTGCTCTACCAGATCACGCGCCCAGGCGGCCCGAAGTGACGGCGCCCGCATCCGTGCCGGCGCTGCGCATCTTCGCCGGCACCACCGAGGGCCGCCTTCTGTGCGAATGGGCGAGCGGGGCGGGCATCCCCGCCCGTGCCTACGCGGCAACCGAGTACGGAGGCGAGCTTTTGGGCGAGCTTTCGGGCATCGAGGTGCATGCGGGCAGGCTCGACGAGGCCGACATGGAGCGCGAGCTTTCCGGCGCGCGCATCGTCGTCGACGCCACGCATCCCTTCGCTACGCTCGCAAGCGGCAACATCCGGGCCGCTTCGCTCGCCGTGGGTTCACGATGCTTGCGCCTTGCGCGCCCGGTCGAGGCGCTGCCCAAAGGCGTCGTCTCGGTCACGTCGATCGCCTGCGCGGCGCGCTTTCTCTGCGAGAACCCGGGTCGCGCGCTTCTCACGACGGGGAGCAAGGAGCTTTCTCCCTACACGCGCGTCTCCGATTTCGCGGAGCGCTTCTTCGTGCGTGTGCTCCCGCTGCCCGGTGCTATAACGAAGTGCCTCGACGCGGGGTTTTCGCCGTCGCACGTCATCGGCATGCAGGGGCCCTTCACCCGCGAGCTCAACGAGGCGATGCTTCGGCAGGTGGGCGCCCAGTGGCTTGTGACCAAGGACTCGGGAACCGTAGGCGGCACGGCCGAGAAGCTTGCCGCCGCGCGCGACGCGGGAGCGCGCTGCATCGTGGTCACCCGTCCCGCCGAGGGAGGCGGGGCCCTTTCGCTTCGGGAAGTGGAAGACGCGCTCTTACGGGAGCTCGCGCGCTAGGCGCTCGCCACGCCTGCGCGCCCTCTCGCCCGCGAGGAGGAGCGCCCCGAGCAAGCTCGACCCGTACAAGCCCGTCATCCGCCAAAAGCTCGAGGACGACGCCCGGAACCGGCGCAAGCAGCCCTTCAATAAGTTGCGGTGAAATAGTGTCTGTTTTTGAAGCTAGATAGCATATCCAGTCCCTAATTCACCGCAACTTGTTGGTGGTGGCTTACTGGTAGCGTAGGCACTCCACCGGGTCGAGCTTTGCCGCGCGGCGAGCGGGATAGAAGCCAAAGATTACGCCGATGCCGACCGATACGGCAAACGCGATCAACACTGTCGTAATGGAGAAGCTTGGCGTGATCGTCCCGGTAGCTCCAAACTCGCTCATGATGCCCGAGCTTGCGGCAAAGAACGTGAGTCCCCATGCCAGCAGATAGCCAATCAGGACACCCAACAGTCCGCCGGTGACGCACAGCGCCGAAGACTCGGCCAAAAACTGCGCGGTGATATCGCGACGACTGGCGCCCAGAGCACGGCGAATACCGATCTCGCGGATGCGCTCAGTCACGTAGGTGAGCATCATATTCATAATGCCGATACCGCCGACAAGCAGCGAGATGCTGGCGACAGCGCCCATGATGAGCGAGAATGCGCCCATAAAGGAGTTGAATGCATCGATGGCGCTTTTCATGGATGTCGCCGATACGCTGTCGTACTCATCCTCCTCCTCGATGCCCTTCATCGCGCGCACCTTGGACTCGATGGTCTTACAAAGCTCATCCATGTCCGTGCCCTCGGCGGCAAGTGCCGTCACGCTGGGGAATGAAGGATTCTCGCCGCTAAACAGCCCGGAGATGGTTTCGCGTGGCATATACAGCGTGAGCGAGCCCATGGAGTCGCTGCCGCCATCAATCACGCCTACAATCTGCACCTCGCCGTTGGACACCTTGATGGTTTTCCCCAGCGCATCCTGTTCGTTGCCGTAAAGCTGATCGGCGCCGTTGCGGCTGATGAGCGCCACGCGCGAGCCTGATTGGGACTCGGCCTGTGAATAGGTGCGCCCCGCAACGAGCTTGCTGGCCCCCACGGCGTCGAGCATGTCGCTATCGACACCCTGTGCCATAACGGTATAGCTTTTATCGCCGGTCTTGTACTCGGTATACGCGCTGTCGACAATGCCGATCTGCTCTATCTGCGGCACCAGTTTTTGAAGCTTTTCGATGTCGGACTCGGTGAGTTCTTGCGACGAATAGATTTGCACCATGCGTGCCGCATTGAGGCCCAGGCTGTTGACCAGGCTGTTTTGGATGCCGCCGATGAGCGAAGTCATGGCGATAACCGAGGCGATGCCGATGACAATGCCCAGGATGGTGAGCAGGCTGCGCCCCTTGTTGGCCTCGAGCGAGTGAAGGGCTTCCTGGATGAGATCGCGGGCGCTCATGCCATCTCTCCTTTCGGCGGGTTGGCGGAGGCGGAAATCCTGGGCAGGCTATCCACGGCGCTGCGCAGGGTCCGCGGTGCATGTGGAATATACGCGCCGTCGTGAATGCGACCGTCGCGGATGGTCACGGCACGGTCGGCCTCGGCGGCGATGCCGGGGTCGTGTGTGATAAGCACGATGGTTTTGCCGCGCTTCTGGAGCTTATGGAAGGTCTCCATCACAAGCGCTCCGGTAGCGGAGTCCAGGTTTCCCGTCGGCTCGTCGGCCAGAATGATGGGCGGGTCATTGACGAGGGCGCGCGCGATTGCGACGCGCTGCATCTGGCCGCCCGAGAGCTCGGATATACGGTGGTCCCAGTGGTCGACCGGTAGTGTGACAGCCTGCAGCGCGTGCACGGCGCGCATTTCGCGCTGGCTACGGGGCACATTGGTGTAGGCCAGCGGCAGCATCACGTTTTCGATAACTGACAGGCGCGGCAGCAGGTTGAAGCTCTGAAAGACAAAGCCAATGCTCAGGGCGCGAACTTCGGTGAGCTCGTCATCGTCAAGCTCGGCCACGTTGAGCCCTTGCAGGTAGTAGTCGCCCGCCGTCGGCTTATCCAGACAGCCTAGGATGTTCATGAGCGTTGATTTTCCCGAGCCCGAGGGGCCAGTGATAGCGACGAATTCGCCGCTCATCACCGCAAGGTTCACGTTGTGCAGGATATGGGCGCAGCCGGCCTCGCTCTCAAAGATGCGGTGCACGTTGCGGATGTCGATAACGGGACGCATTACATGCCCTCGTCGGCAGACATGCTGCCCGAATCCGCGCCGTAGCCGCCGTCAGCCGTTGTGTCCGCTCCGGTGTCCATGACGAGGGTGTCGCCATCGCGCAGCTTGGTAATCGGCACGTTAGGGTTGATCTCGTTGCCCTGGTCGTCGCGCTTGACCTGTGTCTTGCCGACTACGGCTTCGTTGTCGTTTAGCGTTACGACAGCCACCTTCACGCGATGGGTTTTCTTGCCTTCTTCATCGGTTGCCACGTTGACGTAATAGTGTTCGCCGTCTTCCGTCATGAGCGCCATCGTCGGCACCATCACCACGTCGTCGAGCTGCTCGGTCACCACCGAGACCTCGGCCGTCATGCCCGGCTTCAGGCGCGCGTCGGGCGCCTCGATGAGAATGTCGACGTTAAAGGTTACGCTGCCGCCGCCACCGTTGGCGGCGTCGGAGTTTGCCACCGACGCGATAGCCGTGACGGTGCCCTGGCTCACGATATCGGGAAACGCGGGATACGTGACGTTGGCGCTCTGCCCAACGGCAATCTTGGCGATGTCCTTTTCGCCCACCTGCACGGTCACCTTCATCTTAGATAGGTCGGCGATCTGCATGCACTGCTTGCCGCCACTCGTATCGCTTTCGCCCATGATCATGCCGCCTGTTACCGTGGCGCCCACCTTGGCGTTGAGCTCCACGATGCTGCCCGAACTCGGTGCTGTAACCGTACGGCCGGCGGCCTTGGCGTTCGCCTGATCGAGGTTTGCCTGGGCCGAAGCGAGGCTGCGCTGCGCGGCCGATACGGCGTTCGTGTCCGCTGATGCGGCGTAGACGCCAGCCGCTGCGGAAGCTCCCTCGACGTCCGTCGTTGGGGTGGCCTGCGCGGCGGCTGCGGCTTTCTGCGCGTTGGCGAGGTCTTCCTGAGCGGCTGCAACTGCACGTTGCGCCTCGGCAACGTTGCGATCGAGCTCGTCGTTTTTAATGGTCATAAGCACGTCGCCCTCGTTGACGGATTGGCCTGCCTGCACGTTGATAGAATCGACCGTGCCGTCGACAGAAGGGGAGACCACTGAGGACGAAATGGGTTTGAGCTGGCCTTTCGCCTCGACCGTTGTGGTAAACGTGCCCTCGGTCACCATGTCGGTCACCGGCCCGTTGTTGCCTGCGGGCCGTGCGTTGATGGCTAAGGTCACGACAACGGCGATGAGCACAATGGCGGCCACGACGCCGGCCGCAATGCCGCGTCGGATGAGCTTTTTGCGTCGACGTTCGGCACGTTTTGCCTTGAGCTTGGCATATGCCTCTTCATCGGAAATCTCGGCCGTATCGTTCTTGCGTCCGTTCTGCTTATCGGCATGTACGTCTGTAATCAGAGGAATCGTTTCGGTGACATCTTCGGGCGTGTGCTCGGTATCATCCGGGCCCGGGGTGATCGTGGGGACATTCGGCATAGCGTCTCCTTTATAGAAAGTACCTCGATAAGTATATGCGCCCACCGGTTGGGGCGGGCGCATGGGACGGTTTCTTTCGGAACTGTTAGATTGGTCGCAGCGGTTCCACGTTGTAGGAATGCACGCGTTGCACTACGAGTGCACAACCACGCACAGGCCGACTTTGATGCAGTCGTGAAGTGCCTTGGCGTCGGCCAGGCGCAGGTTGATGCAACCGTGGCTGCCGCACCATTTGTACGACTCGGCGTTATCGAAGCTCTTGTCGTTTTGCCATGTAGCGTCGTGAAAGCCGATCATGTTGCCCTCAAATGGCATCCAGTAGCTCACCGGACTCTCGTATTTGGGCTTACCGGTCTCGGGGTCCTTGGCTCCGATCAGGGTGCTGCCGCCGTCGTTGCTGTTGATCTGCCACACGCCCTCGGGGGTGGCGTCTTCGCCCGGTTTGCCGGAAATAAAGTTGGCCTCCCACACGATATTGCCGCTCTCGTCGTAGTAGCGCGCGTGCTGCTCGGACAGGTCGACGTCGATATACGCCTTCCAGTCGGGCTCTCCCTTTGCGGTAAAGGTGTCGGCCTTCTGGGAGTACTTGATCTCGATTTCGCCGGTCTGCTTGTTGTTAATGGCGTCCTCGACCTGCTTGGCGAGCGAGCTGCTGTCGATGGACCAACCAAAGTCACCGCCTTCGACGGCGCACTGCTTGCCATCGGCGCGCGTCCACCAGCGAGTGGAGCCCACGGTATTAAAGCCGTTGGCGAGCTCGGCTGCCCAGCTGCTGATCTGCGACGAATCGAGCGTGGGGTTGGCCGGATCGGCAAAGCTGATCCACTGCAATACGGAGCTGCCATCAACTTTGCCGGCATCCTCGCCGTTGAGCTTGAGGGTCACGTTGACGCCCAGGAAGTTGTTGGCGGCATCGCATGCGGCCTGAATTTGATCATCGGTCAGCGTTCCATTGAGCGGCTCATAGGCATCGTTGCCGAGCTTGGAAAGATCTACGGTCTCGGCCAGCGAGGCAAGCTCGAGCTCGGCATACTTAATGACATGCTCGCGGTTGAGTTTTTCGTTGGAGCGCGCCTTCTCGACGGTAAACTTGCCAGCCTGCTCGTCATAGGAGCTATTGGCTTCGAACGTGCCCGAACGGCCTTCGTTAAACTCGTCGAGGGCGGCGCTAAGATCCTCCTCAAACTTCTTTTGGTCAAAGGTTTCGGAGAGCATGGACAGGTCGACGTCTTGATCAAGATCGACTTTGTTGGAGGTAGCAGTTGTTTTGGTCTTGCCGCTTAAGGATTCCACAAGGCGGACCGGCCATACAAAGGCTTCGTTGTGGCTGATGATCTCTTTTGCAGCAGCTTCACCGTCGACGATGGGCTCATCGGACTCGGGCTGATAGGTCCAGCTAAAGTCATCGCCTGTCACGGTGAGCTTATAGTGCTTCCATGCCGAGTTGACCTTGGTGGCGGCAGACGAAGCGTTGGAGAACGAGACGTCGACGCCGGCAATGGTGGTGTTGGGGTATGCTAGCTGCGAAAACGCTACGATGCCTACGATATAGACAATGACGATAAGACCCAGGACGACAAAGAGCGTCGTCTTTTTGCCTGACTTATTGTTCTCGGCGGGTTTGCGCGCGGGGCCGCGATCGCCTCGAGCATGCGTGGGGGGCTGCTTGGGCGCATTGCCGTTTGCTTGGCGCTGCTGACGTTGCTGACGCTGCTGGTTCGGGCGTTGGGATGCGTTTGCCGCACCACGCTGCTGACCGTGGCTCGGCGCGATAGGACGCGGCGACTGAACGCCGCCGGTGTGCCTGCTCGGCTGCTGCGGATCGGGAATCAGTTGAGTTCGATCGTTTTGCGACATCGTATGCATATCCTTCGATTTTCGCCTTGCGGTTCATCGTGTTTTTACTGGGCTTGCATTATAGCGATTGCCCTGCTGTTTGTGGTACGGAAACGGTGGCATTCAAAAGAGGTGGGACATTTGTCCCACCTTTGAGTCGTTCTTTGCCGCTATCCGCACACACCGCATTTTGCACAGGCCGAAAGTGCGGCCGGAGCCTGCGCGATGCCGCCCTTTGCCGTCTCGCGCAGCGTGGCCGGCAACGCGTGACCCACCGAGAGCATGACATGTGCCATCTGGTCAAACGGCACCAAGCTCTTAATGCCTGCGAGGGCGAGTTGTGCCGAGCTAAAGGCCGCTGCCACGCCGATGGCGTTGCGGTTTTGGCAGGGCACCTCCACGAGGCCACCGACGGGGTCACAAACGAGGCCCAGCAGGTTGCTAAGCGCGATGGAACTGGCGTCGAGTGCCTGCTCGGGCGTGCCGCCTAGCATCTGCACCAGTGCGGCGGCCGCCATGGCGGCGGCGCTTCCCACCTCGGCTTGGCAGCCGCCCTCGGCGCCGGCAACGCAGGCGCTTGTGGTGAGGTTGAGGCCGATGGCGGCTGCGCAGTAGAGCGCGTCCATGACTTGCTCGTCGTCGAGCTGCAGGCGATCGGCGAGCGCCAACACGCAGCCGGGCACGACACCCGCGGAGCCTGCCGTGGGGGCGGCGACGATCACTCCCATCGTGGCGGAGCGCTCGAGCACGGCCATGGCGCGGGCAACGGCGTCGGTCTGGACGGCGCCCATCAGGCTTGCACTCAAATCATTGCAGCGGGTTGCTTCGACGAGCTTGGCCTCGCCGCCGATAAGCCCGCCGAGCGAGCGTTGCGGATTGGCGATGGGGGCCGTGGTCTCCTCGCGCATGACGTCGAGCACGCGGCGCATGGCAGCGACGGCGTGGGCCTCGCCGGTCAGACGCGCCTCGCGAACGGCCATGACGGCGCCGATGCTGAGCCCCAGTTCCTCGCACGCATCGAGCAGCTGCTCGCCGTCGTCGAAGATTTCCTTGGCCGAGACGCCGGGGGAGAGCGACGAGGCAGAACCGGGGAGCTCGATAAACGTTGCGTAATCGACATTGTCGAGCTTGCGCAGCATGGGGACGACGGTGTCGTCGGGCGTGCCGTCGGTCTCAAATACGGAGTAGGCCTGGCCGCCCACTTCGGTGCGGTAGGTGCGGCAGAAAGCGATGTTCACGTGGGCGTAGGCGAGCAGGTTGGTGAGCGCGGCGAGTACACCGGGGACATCCTTGTGCGCCACGAAGAGCGTGGAATACATGCCCGAGATGTCGACGCCGACGCCGTTAATGCGGCTGATGCGCATCTTGCCACCGCCCAGGCTCTCGCCGCGAACCTGTGCCGTGGCGCCCGTGTCGTCGACCATTTCGATGTCGACGGTGTTGGGGTGGATGGAGGCGTCGTCGCCTTTGATGTCAAAGTGATATTCGAGGCCCTGCTCGCGCGCGAGGTCGAAGGCCTGCTTGATGTTCTCGTCATCGGTGTCGAGACCCAGGATGCCCGCGACGAGCGCACGGTCGGTGCCGTGGCCGCGGTAGGTGTGGGCGAAGGAGTTCCACAGGCCAAAGGTGACTTTGGTGATGCGGCCTTCCAGCAGGCTGGCGGCAACTTGGGCGCAGCGCAGGGCGCCGGCGGTGTGCGATGAACTGGGGCCGACCATGACGGGGCCCAAGATCTCGAATGCCGAGGTCGTAGCTAGTGTTTGCGGCTTGACTGCCATGACTGCTCCTTTGTTTTGTCCCATCGTCCCGAGGGCGGGGCATAAGGTCGCCTGCTCGGACAGTCCTGCTCGCACGGAGAGCACATTAAGTGCTCTCCGGCTCGTGCGGAACTCGCGACGGAGCAAACATATGCTCCGCCACCCTACGTTTACTTGCTTGCCGGGTACTCGACCTCACGCTGCTTGGCACAAGTGATCTATCTGAAAGAAATCAACCTGTAGGTAAACCCTTGTAGAAAGGTTAACTGTTATGACTAAGGAACTCGATTTCGAGGCAATTAAGGCTGCTGCTGAGTCTCATCGTGCTGATATGACTCGCTTCCTGCGCGCCATGATCTCCCACCCCTCTGAGTCCTGCGAGGAGGGTGAGGTTGTCGCTTGCATCAAGGCCGAGATGGAGAGCCTTGGCTATGACGAGGTCAAGGTCGACGGCCTGGGCAACGTTATGGGCTTTATGGGCGAGGGCGACAAGATTATCGCCATCGACTCTCACATCGACACCGTCGGCATCGGCAACATCGATAACTGGGATGCCGATCCCTATGAGGGTTACGAGACCGACGAGATCATCTACGGCCGCGGTGGCTCCGACCAGGAGGGTGGCATGGCTTCTGCTACCTACGCTGCCAAGATGATGAAGGACATGGGCCTCATCCCCGAGGGCTACAAGATTATGGTCGTCGGCACCGTCCAGGAAGAGGACTGCGACGGCATGTGCTGGCAGTACATCTACAACAAGGACGGCATTAAGCCCGAGTTCGTCATTTCCACCGAGCCCACCGACGGTGGCATCTATCGCGGTCACCGCGGCCGCATGGAGATCCGCGTCGACGTTCACGGCACCTCCTGCCACGGCTCCGCTCCCGACCGCGGCGACAACGCCATCTACAAGATGGCCGACATCATCGCCGACGTCCGCGCCCTCAACAACAACGGCTGCGACGAGTCGACCGACATCAAGGGTCTCGTCAAGATGCTTGACCCCAAGTACAACCCCGAGCACTTTGAGGATGCCCGCTTCCTGGGCCGCGGCACCTGCACCGTCAGCCAGATCTTCTACACCAGCCCCAGCCGCTGCGCCGTGGCCGATTCCTGCGCCATCTCCATCGACCGTCGCATGACCGCCGGCGAGACCTGGGAGTCCTGCCTGGACGAGATCCGCAACCTGCCGGCCGCCAAGAAGTACGGCGACGACGTGAAGGTCTCCATGTACATGTACGACCGTCCGTCCTGGACCGGCGAGGTCTACGAGACCGAGGCTTACTTCCCCACGTGGATCAACAAGGAGACCGCTCCGCACGTCAAGGCCCTCGTCGACGCCCACAAGGCCATGTTTGGTGACGAGCGCATCGGCTGTGAGCCCAGCATGGACAAGCGCACCGGTCGCCCGCTGTGCGACAAGTGGACCTTCTCCACGAACTGCGTCTCCATCCAGGGCCGCTACGGCATCCCCTGCGTGGGCTTTGGCCCGGGTGCCGAGTCTCAGGCTCACGCTCCCAACGAGGTCACCTACAAGGACGACCTGGTCACCGCTGCCGCCATGTATGTGGCTGCCCTGAACCTCTACGATCCGAGCCAGGCCGATGGCGACGCCACCGTGTTCCGCGCCGGTCTGACCAACAACAAGATCGACTAGTCCCATTCCTCGATCTTGTTGAGCCGGGGGCCGCTCGTGTCCCCGGCACCCCCTGTTGACTTGGGGCCCGCGGTCGTTATCTCCCATGCTTCCTCAACGGTAGCGGGTCCTCGTCATGGTGCTCTGCATGTTCTAGCCACACGCGCATGCCGGAGCACATCTACTCATTGCGATCGTTTCACCTTTAGAAAGGACATTTCCATGGACGCCAAGTTTACCGAGCTCGTCGAGCAGCTGAACGGCCTCGATTTTAAGGGCATGTACGGCAGCGACTTCCTGCACACCTGGGACAAGACCACCGATGAGCTCAAGGCGCTCTACATCGTCGCCGACGCCCTGCGCGAGCTGCGTGAGAACAACGTTTCGTCCAAGATCTTCGACTCGGGCTTGGCCGTCTCCCTTTTCCGCGACAACTCCACCCGTACGCGTTTCTCCTTCTCTAAGGCCGCCAACCTGCTCGGCCTTGAGCTGCAGGACCTGGACGAGAAGAAGTCCCAGATCGCTCACGGCGAGACCGTCCGCGAGACCGCTACCATGATCTCCTTCATGGCCGACGTCATCGGCATCCGCGACGACATGTACATCGGCAAGGGCGACGCCTACATGGCCGAGGTCTCCGAGTCTGTCCAGCAGGCTTACGAGGACGGCGTTCTGGATCACCGTCCCACGCTCATCTCCCTGCAGTCCGACTCCGATCACCCCACGCAGTCCTCTGCCGACATGCTCTACCTCATCAACGAGTTTGGCGGCCTCGAGAACCTCAAGGGCAAGAAGGTTGCCGTCACCTGGGCCTATTCGCCCTCTTACGGCAAGCCGCTGTCCTGCCCGCAGTCGCTGATCAGCCTGCTGCCCCGCTTTGGCATGGACGTCACCCTGGCTCACCCCGAGGGCTACGACCTCATGCCCGAGGTCGTCGAGCGCGCCAAGGGCTATGCCGCCGAGTCCGGCACCACCTTTAAGCAGGTCAACACCATGGCCGAGGCCTTCGAGGGCGCCGACATCGTGATCCCCAAGAGCTGGGCTCCGTTTGCCGCCATGGAGAAGCGTACCAACCTGTACGCCGAGGGCGACGACGCCGGCATCGCAGCGCTCGAGAAGGAGCTGCTCGCCCAGAACGCCACCCATCAGGACTGGTGCTCCACGACCGAGCTCATGGAGAAGACTGCCAACGGCCAGGACACCATCTTTATGCATCCGCTGCCCGCCGACATCTCCGGTGTCTCTTGCGAGCACGGCGAGGTTAACGCCGACGTCTTCGACATGCACCGCGTGGGCATGTACAAGGAGGCCAGCTACAAGCCGTACGCCATCGCTGCAATGATGTTCCTGCAGAAGGTTGCCGATCCCGCCGCTACCCTCAAGGCCCTCGACGAGCGCAACACCGCCCGTTGGCTCCAGGCTTAAAGCCGGGTTGAGGTAAGCCATGTAAAGGGGGCGCTCTGCCAACCGGCGGGGTGCCCCTTTTTTGCATCGCGGGCGTGCGGGATAAGCGCTTTCGATGTGGATGCCCGCGGCGCGAGTTATGGGTACGATGGTTTCAGGGGAGGTATCACCATGAAACTTGGATGCGTCATTATGGCCTCGGGCGAGGGCAAGCGGTTTGGCTCCAACAAGATGCTTGCCGATATCTATGGCGAGCCGCTGATTGTCCGGACCATCGATTCGGTTCCCCGGGGCTTTGACGTCGTGGTTTCGACGCGTTGGCCCGAGGTCGCTCAGATTTGCGAGGACAAGCATTGCCCGTGCGTGCTGCACGATGGCGAGCTGCGCAGCGAAAGCGTCCGTGCGGGCCTTTCGTGGGGAGTCGAACGCAACTGGAAAGGTTGCCTCTTTTTGCCGGGCGACCAGCCGCTTGTGAGCGCGGATTCTTTTGAGGCCATGGTTCACGCGTTTGACGAGCGTGGCCGCAAGCATCCGGTGCGTCTTGCGTGCAACGGTGAGCCTTCGAGCCCGGTGCTCTTTCCGGCGGAACTATTCGATGCACTCATGCGTCTTGAGGGCAAGGACGGCGGGGGCTCGATTCTCAAGGGTCGCGTCGACGTTACGCTGGTCGAAGCGCGTGCCTACGAGCTGTGGGATGTCGATACCGCCAAGGGACAGCGACGCATAGCGGAGCATATCGCGGCCTGCTCGTATTTTGATCGCGTGGCCAACTGTATGAATCAATAAGGAGCAACATGATCATCATCAAAAACGGCGCGCTCGTGACGCCACAGGGGCTTCGCCGCGCCGATCTTGCCATGGAGGGCGACAAGATCGTGCGGATTGCCGCGGCGATTGAGCCGGGTGAGGACGATACCGTCCAGGACGCCACGGACTGTTGGGTGTTCCCGGGCTTTATCGATGGGCATACGCACATGCAGTGCTGGACCGGCATGGACTGGACAGCCGATAGCTTTGAAACCGGCACACGTGCGGCTGCCTGCGGCGGTACGACGACCATCGTGGACTACGCGACGGCTGATCGCGGCGTGACCATGCCCGATGCCTTGGCCGAGTGGCATCGCCGTGCCGACGGAACCTGCACGGCCAACTACGCCTTTCATATGGCACTCGCCGAGTGGAATGAACGCAACCGCGCCGATCTTTCGGCTATGCGCGAGGCGGGCGTATCGTCGTTTAAGACCTACTTTGCCTACGATCATTTGCGCCTGGACGATGCCGAGACGCTCGAGGTGCTCGAGGAGCTCAAGCGTATTGGCGGCATACTGTGCGTGCATTGCGAGAACGGTACGCTGGTGAATGAGCTGCAGAAGCGCGTGTACGAGCAGGGGATTCATGGGCCCGAGGGGCATGCGCTCAGCCGCCCGGACGTGTGTGAGGCCGAAGCCGTGAGCCGCCTGCTGTATCTGGCGCACCTGGCCGGCGACGCCCCGGTCAACGTGGTGCACCTTTCGACCAAGTTGGGGCTCGGGGCCATTCGTGCGGCCAAGGCGCGCGGGCAGAAGAATATCTATGTCGAGACCTGCCCTCACTATCTGATGCTCGACGACACCTGCTATCTGGAGCAGGGCGAGGACGGCTTTGCGGGCGCCAAGTACGTGATGAGTCCGCCGCTGCGCCATGCCGGCGACCGTGCCGCGCTGCGCGAGGCGCTTGTGGCCGGCGAGATCGATACGATTGCGACCGACCACTGCAGCTTTAACCTGCACGGGCAAAAGGACCGCGGGCGCGACGACTTCCGCGCGATTCCCAACGGCGGGCCCGGTGTGGAGCATCGTCCCGTCGCGATTGCCACGAGCTTTGAAGGGCAACTGGGCCCCGAGGATCTGTGCCGCTTGATGAGCGAGAACCCGGCGCGCGTCTTTGGCATGTACCCGCGCAAGGGCTGTCTTGCCGAGGGCTCCGATGCCGACGTGTGCGTGTGGGATCCCAAGGCGCGCTGGACGATCAGTGCCGCGACGCAGCATCAGGCCGTGGACTACACGCCGCTCGAGGGTTTTGAGGCACATGGCCGCGCCAAGGCTGTGTTTGTGAACGGCGTGCTGGCTGCGCGCGACGGCGAGCCCACCGGAGCCCAACCCGGCCGCTACGTGCCCCGCTAGCAGCAAAGATGCCGTGTCCCCTCCGCAGTTGCGGTGAAATACGGACTGTTTGCGGCCGTTAGGCGGCCAAACAGTCCGTATTTCACCGCAACTGACGAGATGGGGCCGGCTACTTGAGGCTGGTGGCGATGAGGGGGCGGCCGAGGGCTGCCTCGAAGCGGTCGGCCATCGTGGGGTCGGCAAGCGTGTCGACTTGGTTGAGCATGACGCGTGCGGTGCTGAGCTTCATCTCTTGCATCTCGGCATTGAGCACCTGGGCGACGCGCTCGGGCGTGGCGATGTCGGTGAGCTCGCAGCCGCAACGCTCGCAAAAGAGCTCGGGGCGGTGGACGGCTTCGTTGATGGGCTTGCTGAGTCCCGAGGCGCCGACGAGCCAGATGACGTTGGCCGTGCCGGCGGGAATTACCGGCTCCCAGGCGGCGTGCGCCTTGAGCGGGAGCCGCTTGCTGCCGTCCGCCTCGGCCAGCACATAGTCAAAGCGCCGTGCCAGCTCGCCGAGTGGATCGGCGGGGGCGGAGAGCTTGCCTGTCTCCGGGTCCAAGACGCCTGCCTGGCAGATGCTTCCGCGCACAAGGCCCGCGCAGACCTCGCAGGTGCAACCGGGGACATGCGAGGCGCCCGGCTTCCAAGGCGCGGCGTCCAGGCGACGATTCGACCCGTCCCATGGCACGCCGGCAACGGGAAGCATATGCGTGGTAGTGCAGAGAAGCACGCGGCCGCCAGCGCGCATAAGCTCAAGGCCGAGCGTCTTCAGCAACGTCGACTTGCCGCCGCTGCCGATAATCGCGGTAATGCCCGGCTCGATCCTGAGCGCCGAGGCAAGATTGCCGCTAACCGTTTCCATCTGTTCACCGCCGTATAATACTGTGATAATAAATAATCATCAGAGTAGCGGTCGAACCGCTTTTGCTCTGCTCAAACCGTAGCACAGGGAGGTGCCCCGGGAATGCTCGTTTATGTTCGCGGCGCCGGCGATATCGCCACGGGCGTCGCCGCTCGCTTGGTGCGCGCCGGCGTGTCGGTCGTTATGGCCGATATCGCGGTTCCCACGTGCATCCGCCGCACAATCAGTTTTTGCGAGGCCATTCGCCTGGGCGAGGTCCAGGTCGAGGGCATTCGCGCCCGCTTGGCGCAGACGCCGGCAGAGGCGCTTGCAATTACCGAGGCCGGAGACGTCGCCGTCGTGGTAGACCCCCGGGCCAAGATGCTCGACGAACTGAAACCCGCTGCCGTGGTCGACGCGATTCTGGCTAAGCGCAACTTGGGCACCACGCGCGATATGGCGCCTGTCGTCATCGCCGTGGGGCCGGGCTTTACCGCGCCGGTCGATTGCGATGCCGTGGTCGAAACCATGCGCGGGCATTTCCTGGGCCGTGTCATTACCCAAGGTTCGCCCCAGCCCAACACGGGCGTGCCGGGCGTGATCGCCGGCTATGGCAAGGAGCGCGTTATCCACAGCCCCGCCGCCGGCGTGTTTCGGTCCGACTGCGCAATCGGCGACATCGTGCGCGCCGGAGATGTGATTGGCTACGCGGGCGATACGCCCATGTGCACGCAGATCGATGGCTGCCTGCGCGGGCTTTTGGCGAACGGCGTGCAGGTGACTGAGGGCTTTAAATGCGCCGATGTCGATCCGCGCGGCGATGCCAGCTATATCAACTACATTTCGGACAAGGCGACGTCGGTCGGCGGCGGCGTGCTCGAGGCGCTCGCCATGCTCACCGATGTCTTTAGAGGATAGAAGGCGGCAATGGAAAAGCTCGATGTTGTGAATGCGGCGCTTGCCGCCCTGCGTGCTGGCGAGACGTGCGAGCTGGTGGTCGTGGCCGGCACGGCAGGGTCGTCGCCGCGCGGCGTGGGCGCCTGGATGGCCGTCTTTGCCGACGGTAGCCAAGCGGGCACTATCGGCGGCGGCAAGATTGAGCTCTTTGCGCTGGACGAGGCGCGCGAGCTGCTGGCCGGGGGTAAATCGCGTCTGGTCCGCTACACCATGGGCGGCGAGAACTCCGATACCGGCATGATCTGCGGCGGAGCTATCTGCCTGTGCTATCTGCATCTGGATGCGACTCAGGCACCGTTGTTCCAGGAAATTGCCGACGTCTTGGTGTATCGACGCATCGGCGACTTCGTCATCGACTTTGAGTCGTTTATCGCGAGCGCGCTCGAGGGCGATGTGGCCGAGTACCATGGCGAGGAATCGCGCCGCACCATTGCGGGCTGCCCCGGGCTTTCGCTGGTGGAGGAGGGGAGTAAGGTCACCTACACCAACGCGGCCTCTGAGATTCCCGCGGCGCACATTGAGACGCTCTGCCCCGAGGGCCTGACCTACATCTTTGGCTGCGGCCACGTGGGCGCCGCGACGGCGCGGGTGCTCACGGCGGCGGGCTTTGCCGTCGTGGCGTGCGACGACCGCCCCGGCACGCTGACGCCCGATTGGGTGCCCAGTGTCTACGACCGTCGTCTGGTCGACTACAAGAACCTGAGCGAGCTGTGTCCCATCGGTCCGCGCGACTTGGTGGTCGTCGCCACGGCGGGTCACAAGTCCGATATCGACGTGGTGATTCAGGCCATGCGTGCCAAGCCTGCCTACCTGGGCTGTCTGGGTTCGCGCCGCAAGACGGCCTTTGTGCGTGCCCGCCTGGAGCAGGAAGGTTTTACGCAGGACCAGATCGACGAGCTGCACCTTCCGATCGGCGTTGCCATCGAGGCAGAGGACCCCGAGGAGATCGCCATCTCCATCGCCGCCGAGATGATCCACCTGCGCCGCACCAAGCTCGTCCCCCGCAAGCGCTAATCGCATCCCCACCAATTAAGTTGCGGTGAAATACGGATTGTTTAAGCCTGTTAGGCCGCCCAACAGTCCCTATTTCACCGCAACAGCTTTTTGGGACCCATTTGTGCGGGGGAGTTGTGGAGTTGTGCAGGCAGACGAGGTTTTTCTGGAAATACACTCCCGATGCGCGTATAGTACCGATTGTTTTGTCGGCTCCTGCTGTGTCGAGTCCAAACCGCAAAATGCCATGAGCGGCGCGGATGCAGCCAGGAGGCACGAGGACAACCCATCGTGGCCACGCCCCGTGCTTAAAACCCCAAGAAGGAGTGAACAATGGCAGAAGAGAAGTATGTGCCGCGTCTGAAGACCAAGTACAACAACGAGGTCAAGCAGCAGCTTCAGGACAAGTTCCAGTACGAGAACGTCATGATGATCCCCAAGTTTGAGAAGATCGTCGTGAACATGGGTGTCGGCGAGGCCGCTACCGATTCCAAGGCCATCGACGGTGCCGTGCGCGACCTGCGCGCCATCACCGGCCAGCAGCCGATGATCACCCGTGCCCGCAAGTCCATCGCTACCTTCCGCCTGCGCGCTGGTATGCCGATCGGCTGCAAGGTTACCCTGCGTGGCGACCGTATGTGGGAGTTCTTCGATCGTCTGACCTCCGTCGCGATCCCCCGTATCCGCGACTTCCGCGGCATCTCCGCCAAGAGCTTCGACGGCCGTGGTAACTTCTCCATGGGCGTCACCGAGCAGCTCATCTTCCCCGAGATCGACTTCGACTCCGTCGATCACCAGCGTGGTATGGACATCACCTTCGTGACCACCGCCAACACCGATGAGGAGGCCAAGGCCCTTCTGGACGCCTTCGGTTTCCCGTTCAAGAAATAGGTTCACCTGCCCTATAAGCGCCGTTTCCACAAGGGGACGGCGCTTGGGGCGAACAATACTCTATGTGAGGAGGATATAAGTGGCTAAGACATCGATGATCGTCAAGTGCAATCGCAAGCAGAAGTTCTCTACTCGTGAGTACACGCGCTGCCAGCGCTGCGGCCGTCCGCACTCTGTGTACCGCAAGTTCGGCCTGTGCCGTGTCTGCTTCCGCGAGCTTGCACTCAAGGGCGAGCTTCCCGGCGTTAAGAAGGCCAGCTGGTAAGTCACTACCAGCGTTTCAAGCATCAGTTTGGAACAGGGAAAACGCGCTAAAAAGGCTTTGCCGTTAAGGGCGGCGAAGAACCAAGAGCACGTGTTCATCAAGAACGAAGGAGAATCTGTATGAACCTTACAGACCCGATCGCAGATATGCTTACGCGCATCCGTAACGCTAACTCTGTGAACAAGGCCACGGTCTCCATGCCGAGCAGCAAGAAGCTCGTCGAGATCGCTCGTGTTCTGCACGAGGAGGGCTACATCGAGGGCTACGATGTCGAGGACACCGTTCCCCAGAAGACTCTGCACATCACGCTTAAGTATGGTCCCAAGAAGGCTAAGGTCATCAACGGCATCCGCCGCATTTCCAAGCCGGGCCTGCGTAAGTACACCGGCGTTGCCGACATGCCCCGCGTCCGCGGTGGCCTTGGTACCGCCATTATTTCCACCAGCCATGGCGTCATGACCGACCGCGATGCTCGCAAGCACAACGTCGGCGGCGAGATCATCGCTTACGTCTGGTAATTCGCTCGGTAGGTAGAAGGAAAGGAGATCACCGTGTCTCGTATCGGTAATAAGCCTGTCCAGATTCCCGCCGGAGTCGAAGTGGCAGTCAACGGCAACAACGTTGTCGTCAAGGGCCCCAAGGGCCAGCTCGAGCTCGATGTCTTTGAGAAGCTCGCTATCAACGTCGAGGACAACGTCCTCACCGTTTCCCGTCCCGACGACGAGCGTGAGACCCGTGCCCGCCACGGCCTCACCCGCGCCCTCATCCACAACATGGTTGTTGGCGTTTCCGAGGGCTTCGAGAAGAAGCTTGAGCTCGCCGGCGTCGGTTACCGCGTGCAGCAGAAGGGCAAGAACCTCGAGTTCTCCCTGGGCTTCTCGCACCCCGTGATCGTCGAGGCTCCTGAGGGCATCACCTTCGAGGTTCCCGACAACACCCACGTGAACGTCAAGGGTATCAACAAGCAGCAGGTCGGTCAGATCGCCGCTGAGATCCGCGGCCATCGTCCTCCCGAGCCTTACAAGGGCAAGGGTATCCACTACGTTGGCGAGCACATCCGCCGCAAGCTGGGTAAGGCCGCCAAGTAGTCGTAACCGACTCACTCGCATAAGACCAGCACCCCGTCAGGTGCTGGCAAGATCAACCTTTTTAGGAGTTTACGTATGAACAAGCATAAGGCGAAGCTGGAAGGCCTCAAGCGTCGTCAGCGTCGTGTTCGCGGCAAGGTCTCGGGTACCTCCGAGCGTCCGCGTCTTCGCGTGATCCGTACTAACGCCAACATCTATGCCCAGATCATCGACGACAGCAAGGGCTCCAGCCTGACGCTCGTCTCTGCCTCGACCCTCGAGGCCGAGTTCAAGGGCACCCACACCTCGAACAAGGAGGCTGCGGAGAAGGTCGGTCAGCTCGTTGGCAAGCGCGCCATCGAGGCCGGCATCACCAAGGTCGCCTTCGATCGCGGTGGCCGTATCTACCATGGCCGCGTCAAGGCCCTCGCCGACGGTGCTCGTGCCGCCGGTCTCGAGTTCTAGGAGGTATGTAGCACATGGCTCGTAATCAGAAGCAGCAGCGCGAGGCCTCCGAGTTCGAGGAGCGCGTCGTTTACATCAACCGCGTGTCGAAGACCGTCAAGGGTGGTCGTCGCATGAGCCTCGTCGCTCTCGTCGTCGTTGGCGACGGCAAGGGCAACGTCGGCGTTGGCATGGGCAAGTCCGCTGAGGTGCCCATGGCCATCTCCAAGGCATCTCTCGATGCCAAGAAGAACATGTTCCACGTGCCGGTGACCGAGCAGGGCACCATCCCGCACGAGGTTCTCGGCCACTTTGGTGCCGGCCGCATCATCATCAAGCCCGCTGTCGAGGGTACCGGCGTTATCGCCGGCGGCGCTGTGCGTCCCCTCTTTGAGCTTGCTGGCATCAAGAACGTCCTGTCCAAGTCCCTCGGTACCGACAACGGCCTCAACATCATCAAGGCTGCCGTCGAGGGCCTCAAGGAGCTCTCCAGCCCTGAGGACGTCGCGGCTCGCCGTGGCCTGACGGTCTCCGAGATGTTCGTCGGTAAGGAGAACTAAGCATGGCTGACACCATCAAGATCAAGCAGGTCCGCAGCACCAACGGTTGCAAGCAGGACCAGGTCCGTACTGTCCGTGCCCTCGGTCTCCACAGGATCCGCGAGGTTCGCGAGATTGCTGACAACGAGTCCGTCCGCGGCATGATCTTCAAGGTCAAGCACCTTGTCGAGATTGTAGAGGAGTAGCAAATGCAGCTTCACGATCTTACTCCCGCGCCCGGTTCCACCAAGAACCGCAAGCGCGTCGGCCGTGGCAATTCTTCGGGTCACGGCACCACTTCTGGCCGCGGTCAGAAGGGCCAGGGTTCCCGCTCTGGCGGCACCAAGGGTGCCGGCTTCGAGGGTGGCCAGACTCCGCTGGCTATGCGCCTGCCCAAGCTTCCGGGCTTCCGTAACCCCCGTCGTATCGAGTACACCGCTGTTAACGTTGAGCGTCTCGAGCGTAAGTTCGAGGACGGCGCTGTGATCGACGGTGCCGCTCTTAAGGCCGCTCGCATCACCAAGAGCGAGTTCGAGCCCGTCAAGGTGCTCGGCAATGGTGAGCTCACCAAGAAGTTCACGGTCAAGGTCGACAAGGTCAGCGCTTCTGCGCAGGCCAAGATCGAGGCCGCCGGCGGAAAGGTCGAGCTGCCGTGCTAAATGGTCTTAAGAATGCTTTCCGCATCAAAGAATTGCGCGAAAAGATTCTTTTTACCATAGCTATGCTCGTCGTGTACCGCATTGGTGCGCACGTTCCTGTGCCCGGCATTCCCTTCCAGGGGATGCTGGGCCTTTTCTCGACCGATAACAATTCGGTCGCCGCAGGTGCTATGGCCCTCCTGAATCTTTTCTCTGGCGGCGCGTTGAGCTATGTGTCGGTGTTTTCGCTTGGCATCATGCCTTACATCACCAGCTCGATCATCCTCCAGATGCTCCAGGCCGTCGTGCCTTCCCTGCATGAGCTTGCCCGCGAGGGCGAGGTCGGTCAGACCAAGATTACGCAGTATTCACGTTACCTCACCCTGGCTCTGGCAATCCTCAACTCCGTGGGTTACCTCTTCCTCTTTAAGAGCTTCGGCATCAGCTTCAATGGCGCCGGCGCTCCCGAGATCATCTTCGACCTCATGATCGTCGGCACGCTCACTGCGGGCGCCATGCTGATCATGTGGATTGGTGAGCTCATCACCCAGCGCGGTATCGGCAATGGCATGTCGCTGATCATCTTCGCGAACATCATGGCCGGTCTGCCGCAGGCTATCTTCTCCAGCACCGAGGGCAATGCCGGTGGCATCATCACCATGGTGATTATCTGCGCCATCATCCTGCTGGTTATCCCGCTGATTGTTTTCCTTGAGCGCGGCCAGCGCCGCATCCCGGTCTCCTACGCTAAGCGCGTCGTGGGCCGTCGCATGATGGGTGGCCAGACCACCTACCTGCCCATCAAGGTCAACACCGCGGGTGTCGTGCCGATCATCTTCGCTTCGGCGCTGCTGTACTTCCCGGCTCAGATTGCCGTGTTCTTCCCCGGCATCGGCTGGATCCAGGCAGTTGCCTCTGCGCTTTCGCGCGGCTGGCTCAACTGGGTGCTTAACGTTGTCCTTATCGTGTTCTTCGCGTACTTCTACACCTCCATGGTGTTCAACCCCGATGACACAGCCGACAACCTTAAGAAGCAGGGCGGCTTTATTCCGGGCGTGCGTCCGGGTAGGGCTACCGCGGCCTACATCAAGAACGCGCTCAACAAGATCACGCTTCCCAGCGCTGTCTTTTTGGCGCTCATCGCCATCGTGCCTTCGATCATCTTCTCCTTCACGGGTAACCAGCTGATTCAGGCATTTGGCGGCACGTCCATCCTCATCATGGTCGGCGTCGTGCTCGACACGGTCGATAAGCTCGAAGGCCAGATCAAGATGTATGATTACGATGGATTCTTTAAATAGGCTAGAGGAGGATTGCTCATGAACCTCGTATTGCTCGGAGCTCCGGGTGCCGGTAAGGGCACCGTCGCACAGGAGCTCGTCGCCGAGTTTGGCGTCGCCCATATTTCCACGGGCGACCTGCTGCGTGCTGCCGTCAAGGGTGGCACCGAGCTTGGTATTCAAGCTAAGAAGTACATGGACGCTGGCGAGCTCGTTCCCGACCAGCTCGTGATCGACCTTGTCAAGGAGCGCCTTGCCGCCGATGACGCCCAGCAGGGCTTCATCCTCGACGGCTTCCCGCGCAACACCGCCCAGGCTGTGACGCTCGATTCCGAGCTCTCCGCCATGGGTCGCGAGATCGATTGCGCCCTTCTGGTCGATGTGGCCCCCAAGGTCATTATCGATCGTCTGTCTTCGCGTCGCACCTGCCGCGCCTGCGGTTACACCGGCACCGCTGCCGATGCTACCTGCCCCAAGTGCGGTGGCGAGATGTATCAGCGCGACGACGACAAGCCCGAGACCATCAAGAACCGTCTCGACGTCTACGAGAAGTCCACGAGCCCGCTCGTCGACTACTATCGTGGCCAGGGTCTGCTCAAGTCGGTCAACGGTGACCAGGCTCGCGAGACCGTGTACGGGGATGTCAAAGAGGCTCTCGGTCTATGATCAAGATTAAGTCTGCAACGCAAATCGAGCAGATGAAGAAGGCAGGAGCGCTATCTAAGATGGCGCTCCGCCACGTTGGAGCCATGGTGCGCCCCGGCGTTTCGACTTTTGAGCTTGATCAGCTTGCGGAGCAGATTATCCGCATGCATGGCGGCACCCCGGCCTTTAAGGGTTACGGCGGGTTCCCCGGTACCATTTGTGCATCGATTAACGATGCTGTGGTCCACGGTATTCCCAATCCCGACATGATCCTGCGCGATGGCGATATCATCTCCATCGATACGGGAGCCGTTGTCGACGGTTGGGTCGGCGATAACGCTTGGACGTTTTTCGTCGGTACCCCCACGCCCGAGGCCAAGGCCCTGTGCGAGGTTACGCGCGATTGCCTTAGGGCTGCAATCGAGCAGGCTGTTCCCGGTAACCAAATTGGGGACATTGGTTATGCCGTCCAGTCCCTCGCCGAGTCTCACGGCTATGGTGTGCTTCGCGATTATGTGGGGCACGGTATTGGCCATGTGATGCACGAGGACCCCAACGTTCCGAATTACGGAAAGAAGGGGAGGGGCGTTCGTCTCCAGGCCGGTATGGTCATTGCCATCGAGCCGATGGTCACGATGGGATCCAATCATGTGAGTACGGGCTCCGATGGTTGGATCGTTACGACCAACGACCACCTGCCCGCCGCGCACTACGAGAACACCGTCGCCATCACCGATGACGGCCCGGTGATTCTGACCACGGATGCCCAAGGTGCTTGGTGTTCGCTCCAAGGCGGAGAAATGTAAAAGTCGCCGCCCCCTGATGCCCAACCTCGCCTTTCAATTTCGAAGGCATGACCCCAAGGTCTATGCCTTCTCATTTCAAGGCGATCTTGGGCATCAGGGAACGGCTTTGTTTTACATTTCAAATGTAACAAGTTCCACTTAGTTGTGGAGCCATTACGAAGTTATTACGATGCGTACATACGTGTTGTAGAATACTCAATCGCTGTCGTTTTCTAGAGAAAGATGATTGCTTGTGAAGAAGGAAGACGCAATTGAGCTCGAGGGTACGGTAAAAGAGCCGCTGCCCAACGCCATGTTTAAGGTCGAGCTCGAGAACGGTCATTCGGTTCTGTGCAACATTTCTGGCAAGATCCGAATGAATTACATCCGCATTCTCCCCGGTGACAGGGTTGTCGTGGAGCTTTCCCCGTACGACCTGACCCGCGGCCGCATCACCTATCGCTATAAATAGCGGCACGCATACACGCTCTTTTCCGACTGCAGGCTTAGCTCAACCTACGGTCGGTTTGCGTGTGAAGACCAGCCATAGTTTTAAACGCCTGCGGCTGGGCGAGTAGATAGTAGGGAAGTAGTTTGAGCGCTACCGAAAGGAAGAACGATGAAGGTACGTCCTTCGGTCAAGAAGATGTGCGATAAGTGCAAAATCATTAGGCGCCATGGCAAGGTCCTCGTCATTTGCGAGAACCCCCGTCATAAGCAGCGTCAGGGTTAAGAGAGGAGACTACGTTGGCCCGTATTAATGGTGTCGACCTCCCGCGTGAGAAGCGCGTTGAGATCGGTCTGACCTACATTTACGGCATCGGCCGCACCACTGCGACGAAGATTTGCGTCGAGTGCAACGTTAACGTGGATACGCGCGTTAAGGACCTTACCGAGGATGAGGTTAACGCCATCCGCGATTATATCGATAAGAACCAGATCATGGTTGAGGGCGACCTCCGCCGTGAGCGCAACCAGAACGTCAAGCGCCTTATGGACATCGGCTGCAACCGCGGCCTTCGTCACCGCAAGGGCCTCCCGGTCCGCGGCCAGCGCACCCACACTAACGCTCGTACCCGCAAGGGCCCGAAGCGTCAGATCGGTGCTAAGAAGAAGAAATAAGGAGCGCTAGATAGATGGCTACTGCTAAGAAGAACGTTCGCGCTGCCCGTCTGAAGCGCGCGGACCGTAAGAACATTTCCGTGGGCCAGGCTCACATTCGTTCTACGTTCAACAACACGATCGTTTCGATCACCGATCCCCAGGGCAACGTCATTTCCTGGAAGTCGGCTGGCCAGGTGGGCTTCAAGGGCTCCCGTAAGTCCACGCCGTTCGCTGCCCAGATGGCTGCCGAGGCTGCTGCCAAGCAGGCCATGGAGCACGGTATGAAGAAGGTTTCCGTCTTCGTCAAGGGCCCCGGCTCCGGTCGTGAGACCGCCATCCGCTCCCTCCAGGCTGCTGGCCTCGAGGTCTCGAGCATCCAGGACAAGACCCCCATTCCGCACAACGGCTGCCGCCCCAAGAAGCGTCGCCGCGTGTAACTGAAAGGATCGTATCAATATGGCAATCGACAGGACTCCTGTTCTTAAGCGCTGCCGTCAGCTCGGGATTGATCCCGCTGAGCTCGGTTACAGCAGCAAGAAGGAATCTATCCGTCAGCCCAAGCGCCGTCGCAAGGAATCTGAGTACGGCATGCAGCTGCGCGAGAAGCAGAAGGTCAAGTTCATCTATGGCGTTCTGGAGAAGCAGTTCCACGGCTACTTCAACAAGGCCCGCAAGATGAACGGCGTCACCGGTGAGAACCTCATGATCATCCTTGAGTCTCGCCTCGACAACGTCGTCTTCCGTCTTGGCTTCGCCCGCACCCGCAAAGAGGCTCGTCAGTCCGTCCGTCACGGTCACTTCACCGTGAACGGCAAGCGCGTGGACATCCCGTCCTACCGCGTCAAGGCCGGCGACGTCGTCGCTGTCGGCGAGAAGTTCCGTGACCTCCTCCCCATCAAGGAGGCCCTGATTTCCTCCGAGCGCTTTGAGGTCCCTGGCTGGCTCGAGGTCGATATCGAGAAGCTGTCTGGTAACGTGCTCGCTCTGCCGACGCGTGAGCAGATCAGCGGTGATATCAACGAGCAGCTCATCGTCGAGCTCTACTCTAAGTAGTCCATCCGGGCTGCTGAGGCTGGAGGTAATACATGTCAGAATTCATTAGGCCTCAGGTTCAGGTCGAAGAGATCAACGAGACGTCTGCTCGTGTCTCCGTCGAGCCGCTCGAGCGTGGTTACGGCGATACGCTGGGTAACTCCCTTCGTCGCGTTCTTCTGTCCTCGCTCGAGGGTGCCGCCGTCGAGGCTATTCAGATTGATGGTGCGCAGCACGAGTTCATGACCATCCCTAACATGGTCGAGGATGTCACCGACATCGTCCTGAATGTCAAGGGTCTTGTCTTCAGGGCTCTCGGCACGACCGACGAGGCGACCGCCACCATCTCGGTTGACGGCCCCTGCGAGGTCACCGGTGCGGACTTCTTTATTCCGTCCGAGTTTGAGCTGGTTAACCCCGAGCAGCACATCGCTACGCTCACCGAGGGTGGCCATCTCACCATGAGCATGCGCATCGGCTATGGCCGCGGCTATGTTTCTGGCGAGGCCAACAAGCGCGACAACGATCCCATCGGTGTGATCCACGTCGACTCGCTGTACTCGCCGGTTTCCCGTTGCGCCAAGCTCGTTGAGGCTTGCCGTGTCGGTCAGCACACCGACTACGACCGCCTTGTCCTCGAGATCGAGACCAACGGCTCCATCGCCCCGCGCGACGCCGTGGTCCAGGCTGCCAATATCATCAACCAGCATATGGCCGCCTTTATGAACCTTGCCGAGACCCCCGAGGTCGAGGAGGAGGCTTCGATCTTCGCTCCCGAGGTCACCAACGACAACGCTGAGCTGGACAAGCAGATCGAGGATCTGGACCTTTCCGTCCGTTCCTACAACTGCCTTAAGCGCGCCAGCATTCACTCGGTCCGTCAGCTCGTTGAGTTCTCGGAGAACGATCTGCTCAACATCCGTAACTTCGGTGTTAAGTCGATCGAGGAAGTGAAGGACAAGCTTGAGTCCATGGGCCTGAGCCTGAAGGCTTAATGCTTCGCATATTTGAGGAGAAACTAGACCATGCGTCACAACGTTAAGAAGGGCCTGAAGCTCGGCACCGATGCGAGCCACACCAAGGCCATGAAGAAGAGCCTTGCTAAGGCCCTCTTCGAGAACGACCGCATCAAGACCACCGAGACCCGCGCTAAGGCGCTGCGTTCGGTCGTCGACCCGATCATCACTTGGGCCAAGAAGGGCGACCTGCACTCTCGTCGTCTGGCTATCGCCAAGCTCGGCGATAAGCAGCTCGTTGCCGAGATCTTCGACAAGGCTGCTCAGGGCATGTGGCAGGACCGCAACGGCGGTTACACCCGCATCATGAAGCTCGGTAACCGTAAGGGCGACAACGCTCCCATCGTTATCATGGAGCTCGTCACCGAGCCTTGCACGCCTAAGGCCAAGAAGGCTGCTCCGGCCCCCAAGAAGGCCGCTGCTCCCAAGAAGGTCGAGGCTGCCGAGGAGGCTCCTGCTGAGGAGACCGCTGAGTAGACAATCCGTCTGCATAGGCTATATTCGAGGGGTACGTTCGCGTACCCCTCTTTTTTTGTCGAAATGCCATTGCCTGTTTGTTGGGAGCGCCCATGACCGCGCCGTCTGATTTCAATTCGATTCCCGAGCTCGACGCCACGCTCGTTTTCCGCGTGGCCTACGATGGCTCGTCCTATAGCGGCTTTGCCGAGCAGCCTGGCCAGACGACGGTTGCGGGCGAGCTGCGCCGCGCTATCGAGACGCTCCTGCGCCGTCCGATCGACCTGACGTGCGCAGGGCGCACCGATGCCGGCGTGCATGCGGTGGCGCAGTACATTAGTGTGCCCGTAACGGACGCTGAGCTTGTCCTGACGCGCCGTAGGTGGCTGAGGGCCATGGATGCCCTGCTGCCCAAAGATATCGCCATAAACGAGGTCTACAGGGCCCGTAAAGGCTTTTCTGCACGTTTTGACGCGCGTTCCCGTACGTATACGTACCGTATTGCCGATCGCGACGCGCGCCCTGTGCTTTCGCGCGGTGCGGTGTGGTGGCATCGCTACCCATTGGATGTTGAGGCGATGTCTGCGGCCTGTCCCGCGCTGCTGGGCGAGCAGGACTTCAAGAGCTTTTGCAAGGTGGCGTCTGCTGTGGGCAAGCCCACGCACCGCTGCGTGATGCGTGCCGAGTTTGGCCATGAGGTTGCGTTTGGCGAGGACATCCTGACGTTTACCATCGAGGGCAATGCGTTTCTGCATTCGATGGTCCGCACGATCGTGGGCACGCTTGTCGAGATTGGCATGCATCGCCGTGAACCCGAGTGGATGCGCGAGGTCATCGATGCTTGCGACCGTACAGCTGCGGGCCCCACGGCTCCTGCCTGCGGCCTTACGTTTATGGGCGTGGATTACGATCCCGCCGAGCTTGTCGTGCTCGACTAGGGGAGGGCTCGACGCGTCGTGCGTCGGCACCTGTCATCTGTGGGCTGCGCGTGTGCAACATCTGTTCTTGGCGTGCAATACAACCGGTGTCTCATTGCTTTTATTGCCGGGGTGTACCATGAACCACGGTTTGATTCATTGCTGTCGAGAGGACGGATAACTTGGTTCGACGTGGCTCGCATCCGCGACTTTCGGTGATCCTTGTGGTAGAAGGTTCGCCCAGCTATGCGATGCGTGCGCTCGAGAGTATCCAGAACCAAGACCTCTACGATTTGCAGATTGTCGTTGTCTGCCGCGATGCTGCGCCCGGTGTGCGCCATTCGCTTCAAGTTGCTGCCGACAGGGACATTCATATTGATTTGATTGACGTCGAGGACGCGAAGCGCGGTGCTTGTCTTCGTGCCGGTTTTGCTGCCTCGCGCGGCTCTCAAATCATCGCTATGAACGCCGATGAGTGGTTTGCTCCGCAGTCCCTTCCCAAGATGGTCGATATCGCGTGCGATACTGCGGCAGACATAGTGTTTCCCACGGTGTCGCTCGACCGCTATGATGCACATCGAGAGCGCCATTCGCGCGTCTTGGATGCTACTCATATTTCCATTGATAGCAAATCTTCGATGGTGACCGGGCTGCCCCAGTTGATTTTAGGCGGCTTGGTTGCTCAAGTCTCTGGCGTGATGTATAGCCGTCCGCTGTTTGAGGCATGCCTGTCGCACGGCAAGGCGTACCGTACGGTTGAGTTTATGGCATATGCGCTCTCGCAGGCACGATGCGTGTCCGGCTGCGGCGATGCTTGTTTCCACGCGGCGGCACCCAAGCTTACAGATGCCTTTGATCCCACCATGTATGCCAAGGTATCCGATGACACCCGAGCGCTCGACGAACTTGCGGGCTCACTCTCGGAAGCAGATAGCGGTGGTCGGCTCAAGCTAGCAAGCCAAAAGTTCTACTTTACCGGACTGGTCGCCTGCATCGAGAATTTGTGTCTGAGCCCGCATGGGGTGTCGTCAATCGAGCGTTCCGCCCGCATGCGTGATATGCTCGAGGCGCCTCGAACCCGTCAGATGGTCGCCGCGCTTAAGGATAACCATCGGGGGCTCGGTCTGTTGTTTGGGCCGATCGCCAGCGCCAAGCCCGCGCGCTGCGTGATGTGTACGCATCTGGCAGCTTTTCTTAACCGGACGGGCGCAAAAACCGCCTAAACGGCTCATTTCGTAACAAACTTGCATAGAATTGTTTCGAAATGCGTTCTTATACACAAAAGCCTTCAAATAGCGTTAAACTATTCAATCACTGATTGATTGTCTCCGCCATCTTTTGGAGAGAGGGTTTGTATGGCTAAAAAACGCAATGGGCGCCAGGATGCCATTAGAGATATTGTGCGCAATAAGGACGTCCGCACGCAGCGCGTGCTGGTCGATGAGCTCCGCGCCATGGGCTTTGATTGCACGCAGGCGACTGTCTCTCGCGATATTGCCGATATGGGGCTGCGTAAGCTCCCTGAGGGCATCTATGTTCTGGCAGAGGACCTGCACCTGCAGCGTATGGTTTCCGAGCTCGTAACGGGCGTTCTGCGCACCGATAATCTGGTTATGATTAAGGCTCAGCCTGGCACGGCTTCCGGCATCGCCGCCGCC
>UQIC01000014.1 GCA_900540985.1 uncultured Collinsella sp. | reverse complement strand
ACGTCAGATTGCCGCTTAGGGGCGTTTGCAGCGTCGGTAGGTTACGGCGTTCTAGGAACGCCGTAACCTACAAAGCGTCGGCGCAGCGCTTGCAAATATGCGCGTGGCCGTTGTACTCGCCGACGGTGGTGCGGTAGTTCCAGCAACGGTCGCAGCACTCGCCCTCGGCAGCCTCGATGGCAACGGAAAGCTCCTCGCCCTGGGTCAGCTCAACATCAGAGACGATGTAGAACTCGGCCAGGTCGACGGCCTTGTCGCCGGTCAGCAGCGCGTACATCTCGGCGGGAACGACCGCCTTGACGCGGACCTGCTGGCTCTTAGTGAAGGTGCCGGCGGAGCGGGCATCCTCAAGGGCCTTGGTCACGGCGCTACGAAGCTCGAGCGAAGCCTCGAGCACGCCCTCAAACTCATTGGCCTCGTCGACAGTAATGGGCGACTTGTACCAATCGAGCAGCGCGGCGTACTTCTGGTGATCGACGCAGCCGGCGGGCGCATAGGCCATGGCCTCGTCGACCGTGTAGGACAGGATCGGCTGCAGGTCGCGCATGAGCATCGAGAAGAGCTCGGCAAGCACGGTCTGGGCGCTGCGGCGCTCGAGCGAGCCGGGCTTCTCGCAGTACAGACGGTCCTTCAGGGCGTCGAGGTACACGTTGGAAAGCTCGGTAACCACGAAGTCATAGAGTGCACGGTAGGCGCGCGGGAACTCGTAGCTGGCGTAGGCGTCGTCGACCTCGGCCTGGACCTGGGTCAGACGGGCAACCATGAGCTTGTCGAGCGGCAGCAGGTCGGCAAAGGCGACGCCGTCGGTCTCGAGCTCAAACTGGCCCTCGAGCTCGGAGAGCAGGAAGCGCAACGTGTTGCGGAAACGACGGTAGGCATCGGACGTACGGGCGAGAATCTCGTGGTCGATGGAAACGTCAGAGCTGGTGTCGACCGAGGCGACCCACAGGCGGATGATGTCGGCGCCCATCTCGTCACAGACCTTGTTGGGGTCGATGACGTTGCCGAGCGACTTGGACATCTTGCGGCCCTGGCCGTCGAGCGTGAAGCCCTGCGAGACGACTGCCTTGTACGGAGCGTGGCCGTTGGCACCCACCGAGGTGAGCAGCGAGCTCTGGAACCAACCGCGGTGCTGGTCGGAGCCCTCGAGGTACACATCCGCCGGGTACTCCAGCTCGGGGCGATACTCGCAGACGGCCTTCCAGGAGACGCCGGAGTCCCACCACACGTCGAGGATGTCCTTATCGGCCTTGAGGTGATGGCCACCGCACTTGGGGCAGACGCAGGCCTCGCCCAGGTAGCTCTCGGGAGCGTCGGTGAACCAGGCGTCAGAGCCTTTCTCGTGGAAGAGCTTGATGACGGCGTCGAGCGTAGCGTCGTTCATGACCTTCTCGCCGCAGTCGGCGCAGGTGTAGCTGGGGATAGGCACGCCCCAGTTGCGCTGACGGCTGATGCACCAGTCGGGACGCTGCTCGACCATGGCGCCGATGCGGTTGGCCGCGTGGGCCGGATACCACTTGACGTTCTCACGGACCTCTTTGCCAGCCTGCTCGCGCAAACCGGTCTTGTCCATCGAGACAAACCACTGGTCGGTGGCACGGAAGAGCACCGGGTGCTTGCAGCGCCAGCAGTGCGGATAGCTGTGCGTGATCTTCTTCTCGAGAACCAGGGTGCCGCGCTCGCGCAGGAACTCGATGATATGCGGGTTGGCCTCATCGGTATCCATACCGCTGAAGGGACCACCGGTGCCAAACTCCTCGCCGGTGTAGAACTTGCCGTCGTCATCGACCGGCATGCAGATGTCGGTGATGCCTTCCTTGAGGCAGGCGAAGTAGTCGTCGACGCCGTGGCCGGGCGAGTTGTGGACGATACCGGTACCGTCATCGACACCGACGTAGTCGGCCAGGAGCGCCACGCCCTCAACACCGTCAAAGATCGGCTGCTTGTAGTGGATGTGGTGGAACGTCTCGGCGGGAACCACATAGGGCTCGCCGTCGACCATGACCGGGGTGTACTCCCAGCCAAACTCCTCGCAGCACTTGGGAGCCAGGTCCTCGAGCATGACCTCGGCACGGCCATCGTGCTCAACGGCGACATAGGCGGCGCCGGGCTTAAGGGAAACGGCCTGGTCAGAGGGGATGGTCCACGGCGTGGTCGTCCAGATGATAAAGTCGACCGGGCCGTCGAAGTTCTCGAGGCCGGCGGGCTTGGAGGTCATCTCAAAGCGCACGAAGATGGAGGGGCTCGTCTCGTCGGAGTACTCGATCTCAGCCTCGGCCAGCGCGGTGTGGCAGTGCTTGCACCAGTGAACCGGCTTGTGGCCGCGATAGATCATGCCCTTATCGAACATGGCCTTGAAGACCTCGATGTCGGCGGCATCGTGCTGGTGATAGAGCGTCAGATAGGGGTTGTCCCAGTCGCCGAGCACGCCCAGACGACGGAAGCCGGCCTTCTGCAGCTCGATGTTCTCGACAGCGAACTCATTGCAGAGCTCGCGAATCTTGGCCGTGGGGGTCTGGTTGAACTTCTCGGTGCCGAGCTTCTCCTCGACCTTATGCTCGATCGGCTGGCCGTGGCAGTCCCAACCGGGGACATAGGGAACCTCATAGCCCTGCATCATCCAGTAGCGGTTGATCATGTCCTTGGAGATCTTGTTCATGGCGTGGCCGATGTGGATCGGACCGTTGGCGTACGGAGGGCCGTCGTGCAGCACGAACTTCTTGTGACCCTCGTTCTTCTTCAGAACCTGCTCGTAGACCTTGTTGTCCTGCCAGTCCTTGAGTCGCTTGGGCTCGGACTTGGAAAGACCGGCACGCATGGGAAAACCGGTCTTGGGCAGATTCATCGTCTGCTTGTACTCGTTTGCCACGGTACCCCTTTCATGTCGTGGGCGCGCACGCCCGTTGGGCACCAAAAAGGCGCCCGTCCCTGCAAGCTGGGACGAAGCGCCACAAAAACGGGCTGTACGCCCGCAAAAGCTCTTCGCTTAACCACCCAGCTTAGATGCCCTCGCCCGCGTAATCGCGCGCTCGCATCCGTTACTCGGCTGGCCTGTATCGACGACCATCTCGGCGATATCTACTAAGACGTGCCCATGCGGCGCGTCCGTTGGGACCGCAGCTCCGGGGTGATTTTCATCGGTCGCATGCACGGGTTCTCAGCGCTCCCCGCTCTCTGTAGCATGCGGACGGCCGACTACTCGTCCCCATCAACGCTTATGCGGAGTATCCTAGCACGTTCCGCGACGGCGAAAAACCCTCAACACTGGTTTTATACGTTCGGAATTTCTCGCTATTACAGCCCTTCTCTAGGAGCAAAATACCTGAAAGCACTCTACCGAACGAAAGAAGGTTGCTATGCGCACGATTGGAATGAGCGACTACACCGTCGGCGAGGATTGCTTTGACGAGCTGCCCGGCGCGCTGGCCGAATACGGAGCGACCAAGGTCGCCATCATCGGTGGTAAGCGAGCACTTGCCGCAGCACTTCCCGGTATCGAAGCTGCGCTGGCAGGTACCGACGTCGAGATTCTGGAGACGCGCGTCTACGGTACCAACAGTACGCGCGACAATATCGCCAAGGTCGTAAACTTCCCTGCCTGCCAGGAAGCCGACGTGCTCATTGCCTGTGGCGGCGGTAAGGCGCTCGATACCGTCAAGACTGCGGCCATCGAGCTCAAGAAGATCGTCTTTACCGTGCCGACGATCTGCTCCAATTGCTCGGCCGCGACCGCCATTGCCGTTGTCTACAACGACGACGGCTCGCTCGAGGGCTATTCGTACCCCAACCGCCCCGCGCACATCTTCATCAATCCCAAGATCATCGCCGAGGCTCCGGCGGAGTACTTCTGGGCCGGCGTGGGCGATGCCCTGTCCAAGCAGCCCGAAGTCGAGTACGCCACGAGCGCCGGAAACTTGGAGCACACCGCCGGTCTTGGCCTGGCGCTCGCCCACACCTGCTCCGAGCCGCTATTTACCTATGGCGTGCAGGGTCTTGAGGACGTGCGCCAGGACCAGTCGACCGAGGCCGTCAAGCAAATCGCACTCGACATCGTGGTCAACACGGGCTATGTCTCGAACCTGACGAACCAGAACGATTACTACTACAACTCGAGCGTGGCGCACGCATTCTACAACGCCACATGCAGCATTCCGCGCGAGGGCACCTACCTGCACGGCGAAGTCGTGAGCCTGGGCGTGCTCGTGCTGTTCGCCTATACGGGCGATACCGAGAACCTTGAGCGCTACGCCGCCTTTAACAAGCAGATGGGCCTGCCCGTGACGCTTGAGCAGGTCGGGCTTTCCGAGGCCGACATCCCTGCCCTGTGCGAGTACGCGCACGCCACCAACGAGTGGAAGCAGGGAAACCCCGAGCCCTTCACCGACGAGAAATTCGCCGCTGCCATCAAGGCCGCCAACGCCTACGGCCACACGCTCTAGGCCTAGCCCAAAACCACCACAAGGGAGCAGCACCTTTGTGGTGGTTTTTTATTACTCCAGCATGCTGGGGTCGAACTCGCTAGCCGGGATCACGCGATAACCGTGGCGGAGCAGTAAATCAACGAAGACGCCGTTGCCCGCCGTAAGGGTGCCGCTGAATGTTCCGTCGTAGATGCGACCCGCGCCGCACGAGGGACTGCGGTCCTGCAAGATACATGCAGCGATCTCGGACGGGCCGCCCTCCTGCTCGCACATATCGAGCGCACGTTGAGCGCCCAGGCGAAACTCGCGATCGACCGAGATACCCTCGCAGTTACGTACCTCGCCGTTCACAATCTCGGAAGGCTTGCGCGGCGTGGGCAGACCGCCAAAAACCTCGGGGCACACCAACAGAACCTCGGTTCCCGTGCGTTCGCACGCTTCGACCAGCTCGCGATGGTAGTTATCGAGCCCGTTATACTTGCAGCTCTCGCCCATCAAACAGGCACTTACCACGATCTTCAAATACAACTCTCCCCACGCAAAACGCCCCATTTGAGTTTGACACTCAAATGGGGCGATTGACACTGCGCAACTAGTATTACTGCTGCTTTGGCATCAGCGGATTCTCGCGCGTAAGGAGATTCATAAACTCCTCGCCCGTGATGGTCTCCTTCTTGTACAGATAACGAGCCAGCTCATGAAGCTTGAACTTGTTCTCCTTCAGGATCTGCAGGGCGCGGTCGTGCGCATCCTCGATCAGCTTGGCGACAATCGCGTCCACGCGCTCGGCCGTACCGGGGGCGCAGGTGAGCGACGTGTCCTGGTTGAGGTACGCATTCTGGACGGTACCGAGCGCCATCATGCCAAACTCATCGGACATACCAAAGCGCGTCACCATGTTACGGGCGAGCTTGGTGGCCTGCTCGATATCGTTGGCCGCGCCGGTCGTCATCTCACCAAAGATGAGCTCCTCGGCGGCACGTCCACCGCAGTAGACGGCGAGCTTGTCCAACACCTCCTGGCGCGTGGTCAGGAAGCGCTCGTCCTCCTCGACCTGCATGGTGTAGCCCAGAGCGCCGCTCGTGCGCGGCACGATGGTAATCTTGGTAACCGGCGCAGATCCCTTCTGGCGAGCGGCAACGATGGCATGGCCGATCTCGTGGTAGGACACGACCTGCTTCTCGTGGTCGGACAGCACCGTAGACTTACGCTGCTGACCGGCGATGACGACCTCCACCGACTCCTCAAAATCGTCCTGCGTAGCGCGCTTGCGGCCCTCACGGACGGCACGCAGGGCGCCCTCGTTGATGATATTGGCCAGGTCAGCGCCCGAGGCACCGGGCGTGGCGCGGGCAATCGCGGTCAGGTCGATCGGCGGCTGCGTCTTCACGCTCTTGGCATGCAGCTCGAGGATGTTCTTGCGGCCGGTCAGATCGGGCAGCTCAACGGGGATGCGGCGGTCAAAACGACCGGGGCGCAGCAGGGCCGGATCGAGGCTGTCGGGACGGTTGGTGGCAGCGAGGACAACGATACCCTTGTGGTTATCGAAGCCATCCATCTCGGTCAGCAACTGATTGAGCGTCTGCTCGCGCTCGTCGTTGCCGCTAAAGCCGCCGCCGTCACGCTTTTTGCCGATGGTATCGATCTCGTCGATAAACACAATGCACGGGGCCTTTTCCTTGGCCTGCTTAAAGAGGTCGCGCACCTTGGCGGCGCCACGGCCGACGAACATCTCGACGAACTCAGAACCCGAAATGCTAAAGAACGGAACACCAGCCTCGCCGGCAACAGCCTTGGCTAGCAGGGTCTTACCGGTACCCGGAGGGCCAACAAGGAGAGCACCGCGCGGCAGCTTGGCGCCAATCTCCTCGTAGCGCTGGGGCTTCTCCAGAAAATCGACGACCTCCTTGAGGGACTCCTTGGCCTCTTCCTGGCCGGCGACATCCTTAAAGGTCACGCCCACGTCCTTGGAGGCGATCACGCGCGCGCCGGACTTGCCCAGTCCACCGCCGCCAAAGTTCATCGAAGGACCGTCATCACCCATGGCCTTCTTCATGCGGCGGTTGAGCCACCAGCCGATCAGGAAGAAAATCGTCATGGGAAGGATGAGCGTAAGCAGGTAGTAGGTCATCAAACCCGAGTTTTTATCGGGAACGACCGACTCCAGCGAAGCGCCAGACTCAAGCACGCGATCGGTAAAGCCCGCATCGTTCGGCACACCGGTCGTCTTATAGGCGATGTTCTCGTCCTCGCCCTTCTTGGTGTAATAAATCGAGTAATCGTCCGTGTTGTACTCGACCTTGTCGACACTCTTCTTATCGAGCGCTTTGACAAACGTCGAGTAATCGGTCTTCGTAATCTGCTGCGTGTGACCGATGTTGGGGAACAGAACGGTCGAGAGCACGAGGTAGACGACGAAGGCGATGAGCACGTAGAGGATCATATTCCGTCTACGCTTGTTGTCATCCATCTCCATCTGCTTGAACTCCATCTACTGGGGTTAATAATGCTTTCTAGAATACCCAACCCGGACGGCGATAAACCGACGCCGGGCACGAAAAGACAGAGATGGCATCACTGGAAGTCGGCAAGGTTCAAATCTATACGGGCGACGGCAAGGGCAAGACGACGGCTGCGCTGGGGCTCGCGCTGCGTGCCACGGGCAATGGACTTAACGTGCTCATGCTTCAGTTTGCCAAGAAGCTGCACTGCGCCGAACATGATGCAGCACCTCGTTTAGGGCTACGCATCGTACAAGCCGACCGCGACACACCCGAGGCTTGCGCCGCGCAGATCATGGAGCTCGCATGCGAGCAGATATCACAGGTCGACGTTCTGATTTTGGATGAACTCGGCGAGGCCATGCGCCGCGGCTTCGTGACGCGCGAGGATGTCGAAGCGCTGATCGCGATAAAGCCCGCCACCACGGAGCTCGTGCTCACCGGCCGGGGCTTGCTGCCCCTCGCGAACCTCGCCGACCTTGTCACCGAAATGCGCCCCATCAAACACTACTTCGACGAAGGACTCCTAGCCCGCCAAGGCATCGAATACTAGCCATTGGGGACGTCCCGAATGGCTAGGCGGTGGCGCGGCCGAGCCAGTTGCCGCTGTGATGGTAGACGGTGAACATCATGGCGGTGATTACCCAGGTTACGGGGTAGACAAGCAGCAGGTGCTCAAGCGACGGATCGAAGGGCATGATCGCAAACACCCAAATCACTCTGAGTACGACGGTGCCAAAGATGGTGAGCATCATAGGCTGCAGACTCACGCCGGCGCCGCGGATGGAACCCGAGGCGTTCTCGATAATCGAGAAAATCGCGTAGAACGGCGCGATAAAGTGAAGAATCGTCGTGGTGTACGCCGAAATCGAAGCATCGTCGACAAACAAACGCGACAGCGGACCCGAGAACACCAGCAGCACGGCAGACAGGCCACCAATGAGCATAAACGACAGCACGAGCGACGTATGGTAGCCCTTGCGCATGCGCTCGTAGTTGCGCGCGCCAAAGTTCTGTGCCGAGAACGTGGTGATCGACACGCCGAGCGCCTCGGTAACCATCCAGACAATGCCATCTAAGCGGCCCGAAAGACCCCACGCCGTGGTGACATCGGCGCCAAACGAGTTGACCGACACCTGAATCAAAACGTTGGAAATCGAATACGCAGCAGACTGAAAGCCAAGCGGCAGACCACACGAGATCATGCTCTTACAAATGCCAGGATCAATGCCGAGTTTGGACAGTGAAAGCCGCCACGCACCCGGTGCGTGCATCATACGAATCACGATCATCGTGGCGTTGGAGCAAATGGTCAGCGCCACCGCGATGCCACAGCCCAGAGCCTCCATATGAAGCACGGCAACGAAGATGACATCCAGCACCGCATTAACAAGGCAGCCAGAAGCGATGATTACAGCAGGCCCGCGCGTGTCGCCCACGGCGCGCAGCAGTGCCGTTCCCATATTGAGCAGCAGCGCCGCAACCATGGCGGCAAAATAGCAACGAGCATAGGCCACGCCCTCGGCCAATAGTTCATGCGGCGTGTTCATAAGCACCAGCATGGGCTCAACGAACACTATGCCAAGAATCGAGAAAACGATACCGCCCACCAGCGCGAGCGTCATGGCCGTATGGACCGAACGGCTCAGTCGCTCATCATCGTGCTGGCCAAAATACTGACCGGTAATGACCGCGCAGCCGGCGCCGACGCCAACGCAAAAGCCAATGCAGAGCTCGGTGAGCACCATCGTGGCCTGGATGCCGCCCAATGCGAGCTTGCCGCCAAACTGGCCGACGATATAGGTACCGATAAGCGTGTAGGCCTGCTGAAAAAACGAGCTAAAGAAGATGGGAACGCACAGCGACAGCAATTGTTGCCAAATAACACCTTGCGTTACATCGATAGCCGTAGATTTCTTAGCCACACGCCCTCCCCAAAAGCGTACGTCAACCGACAAAACAGTAATTAAAGACCTAAGCTAATAGCAGCTTAGCACCGACCGACGTCGACCGAAACACCCCGAGTCAGAGCCAGGTGCAAACTATCTGCCTAGTGATACAGCCCCGGCTGGTAGTGATACTCGTTGCTCACGTGCGGGCACAGCTGCCAAAAGGCGACGGCACTCGCCGCGGCCACGTTGAGCGAATCGACCCCGTGCGCCATCGGAATGCGCACCGCTTGGTCACAGCCGGCAATGGTCTTGGCGCCCAAGCCAGCACCCTCGGTACCCATAAAAATCGCCAAGCGATCAATCTTCTGCAGCACAGGATCATCAAGCGAAACGGAGTCGTCCGTCAACGCCATAGCGGCACACGAAAAACCGGCGTCGTGCAACGCGCCCAGACCATCATGCGGCCACACACGAGCCTCGCTGCCAATGCGCGTCCACGGCACCTGAAACACGGTGCCCATGCTCACGCGGGCCGAGCGACGGTACAGCGGGTCGCAGCACGTCGGGCTGACCAAAATACCGTCAACGTTCAATGCGGCAGCCGAGCGGAAAATCGCGCCAACATTGGTGTGATCGACAATACCCTCAAGCACGCACACGCGCACCGGACGATTCCCCGCCGCCTCGACGACGCCGCCCAAGAACTCATCAACCGGAATCTGACGCGGGCGACGAAACGCCGCCAGCGCGCCGCGCGTCACGTTAAAGCCCGTCAACTGCTCCATGAGCTCCATGGAGGCAACGAACACAGGAACAGGACCCGCGCCCTCGCGCACGACTAGGCGCTCAAACAGCGGCATCATCTGGTCGAGCCAGCGTTCGCCCAAAAGAAAGCTCACCGGCTGATATCCGGCACGCACCGCGCGCTCGATGACCTTGGCGCTCTCCGCAATAAAGATGCCCTTCTGCGGCTCCAGCACGCAGCGCAGCTCGCGCTCGGTCAGTCGCACGTAGGCATCGAGCCGCTCGTCCTCGAGCGAATCAATTCGCAGAACCTCAACGGCATCAGTCATAGCAGCCTGCCCGCACCCTTCTTTACAGCACATCTATACCAAACGAGGCGACGCTAAGCGCCGCCCCATACATTCAATCAACCCGATAATACCGTTCACGCCAGGCGATTTACGCCTCAACGCGACGATACGTCACGAACTCATAATCGACACCCTCGTCGCCCTCGCCCGAGGCAATCGTGGCAACACCGCCACGCCACGCAATCTCCCACGCGGGATCGGCGTCCAAATCGGGAAAGTACGTGTCCACGGCATGAGTGCAATGGTTGTGCGTGACCTCGGCCTCGGCGCAATACGGCAAAAACTGCCGATACACCTCGCCGCCACCGATCACCCAGGCAACGGGCTCATCGGCAACCGCGGCGAGCGCCTCGTCGATGCTATGCACCACGTCGACGCCCTCGACAGCAAAATCCTCGTCGCGGGTAAGCACGATATTGCGACGGTTCTTGAGTGGACGCCCACCGGGAAAACTCAGCAGCGTCTTGCGCCCCATGATGACCGGGCAGCCCTTGGTGCAGGCCACAAAATGGCGCATATCGGCGCGATTGGACACCACCATGTCGCCCTCGCAACCAATGCCCCAATCGTCACACACGGCGACGATAGCAGATAGCTTACACGTCATGAGCACCACCTACACCGCAATAGGAATGTTCTTGACCTGCGGGCCGTGCTCATAGCCCTCGACGATCAGGTCATCAGTCGTAAACGCGTAAAAATCATGCACATCGGGGTTAAGCGTTACCTTGGGCGCCGCAAACTGCGGGCGCTCGATAAGCTCACGGACGATATTGACATGACGGTCGTAAATGTGGGCATCGGCAATCACATGCAGCAGCTCACCCGGAATCATATCGACCGACTGCGCGACCATCATGAGCAGAATGGCGTACTGGCACACGTTCCAGTTATTCGCGGCCAAAATGTCCTGACTGCGCTGGTTGAGAATCATGTTGAGCGTGGGCTTGTCGTCCTGCGGGCGCTGCGTGACGTTATAGGTCACGCTGTAGGCGCACGGATACAGGTGCATCTCGGACAGGTCACTAAACACATACGTGTTGGTCATGATGCGGCGGCTGTACGGCGTGTGCTTAAGATCGTACAGCACACGGTCCATCTGATCAAAATCGCCCTCGGCGTAATGGCTCTTCTGGCCAATCTGATAGCCGTAGGCTTTACCGATGGAGCCAGTCTCGTCGGCCCACTCGTCCCAAATATGGCTGTTGAGGTCATGGACGTTATTAGACTTCTTTTGATAGATCCACAGGATCTCGTCCATCGCAGACTTAAGAGCCGTGCGGCGCAGCGTAAGCGCAGGGAACTCCTCGCGCAGGTCGTAGCGCGCCGTGACGCCAAAGTTTTTAATGGTATAGGCAGGGGTGCCGTCCTCCCACACCGGGCGGACCTTTTGGCCCTCGGTGGTGGTGCCATGGTCCAAGATATCGCGGCACATGGTTACAAACTGTTGATCAGCCTTGCTCATTGACCCTCCTGTCAGTCGCCTACAAGCAAGATTTATTGTAGCCCAGGCGCACGCGGCCCCACAGCCCAAACATAAGCCCTCATTTTCTGACATATGACGGAAATTCCTTGCGCAAATCGGCACGTTCGCTATTCTATTGTTGACATATGTCAGATTTGGAGAGTGTATGGCAGGGAGACGCGAAAAACTGCGCCGCGTTGGGATCATCCCCGAATATCGCGGCTTTACCCCCGATGGCCTTGCCAGCGGAGACGCTATCGATATGACGGTCGACGAGCTCGAGGTCCTGCGCCTATGCGACCTGGAAGGACTCAATCAGGAGGAAGTCGCCCAGCACATGGGCATTGCCCGTGCCACGGTGGCGGCAATCTGCAGCCGCGCGCATCGCAAGGTGGCAAACGCATTGGTCAATGGACGGGCGATTATCATCGAGGGCGGCAATATCGCATACTCCCCCATCACCACGACAACGGCCGCATGGCCAGCAAAGGAGGTCGACACCATGAGGGTGGCAACGACGTACGACAACGGCAACATCTTTATGCACTTTGGCCGCAGCGAGCAGTTCAAGATCTATGACATCCAGGACGGCATGGTGCTCAACGAGCAGGTCGTGGGCACCGGCGGCACCGGTCACGGCGCGCTGGCGGGTCTGCTCGCCAATGGCGACGTGGACACACTCATCTGCGGCGGCATCGGCGGTGGCGCTATCAACGCGCTTGCTCAAGCCGGCATCACGGTCTATGCGGGCGCCCAGGGCAGCTGCGATGCCTGCGTCGAGGCCCTCATTGCCGGCACGCTCGCGCAGACCGGCGAGGCCACGTGCGGCTGCCACGGCCATGACCACGAGCACGCCCATGAGCACGGCGAATCCTGTGGCTGCCATGGCCATCACGAGCACGAGGGCCACGAGGGCTGCGGCTGCCACTAACGGCACGGCACCGCGAACTCGGGGCGCGATACTGAACGCAACCCAACAATCAAAGCCAACAACAAAGGCCACCCGGTAGCTTCCGAGTGGCCTTTGCCATATCAAGCTGGAATTACAGCACTATTTCTTATTACGCATCTGCGCTTCCATCTGGCGCAGCAGGTCCATATCGGACTTGGGGCCGCCCGTACCCAGGCCGCCCATGCCGCCCAGACCCATAGCGTCCAGGCCGGGGATATTGGGCATGCGCATCTTCTTGCCCTTCTTACCCTTCTTGCCCTTCTTGCCGCCGGCCTGTGCCTGATTGGCCATCGTGCGCATGCGGCCCATCATCTTGTTCATCTCGCCCCACTGCTTCATAAGGCTATTGACCTCGGTGGGGGTCACGCCGGCGCCCTTGGCAATGCGGGCACGGCGCTGGCCATTGATGATGGAGGGACGCAGACGCTCCTCCTTGGTCATCGACATGATAATGGCCTCGTTCTTATCGAAGATGCCCTCGTCCAGGTTGCCACCCATCTGGTTGAGCGCACGCTGGCCGCCGGGGAGCATGCCCAGGATGCCCTTCATGCCGCCCATCTTCTTGACGGCCTTCATCTGGTCGAGCATGTCGTTCATGGTGAAGCCCTCGCGCAGCATTCGCTCGGCAGCCTCGAGCTGCTCGGCGTCGGCCGCCTCCTGGGCCTTCTCGATAATGCCGACAACGTCGCCCATGCCAAGAATGCGCTTGGCCATACGATCGGGATAAAACGGCTCCAGCGAATCGGGCTTCTCGCCCATGCTCACGAACTTGATGGGCTTGCCGGTCACCTGGCGCACGGAAAGCGCGCCGCCGCCACGGGCATCGCCGTCGAGCTTGGAGATGATCACTCCGTCAAAGTCGGTGCGCTCGGCAAAGGTCGAGACGACGTTGACGATATCCTGGCCGGTCATGGCATCGACGACCATCAGCACCTGATCGGGCTTGACGGCCTTCTTGATGTCCACGGCCTCCTGCATCATCTGCTCGTCGATCTGAAGGCGACCGGCGGTATCGACGATGACCACGTCACGCAGGTGGTCGACGGCCTCCTGGATGGCGCCCTTGGCGATGTCGACCGGGTGCTCGCCGTCGCCGCGGAAGACCGGCACGCCGATCTCTCCACCGAGTGTGGCCAGCTGGTCGGCAGCGGCGGGACGGTAGACGTCGCACGCGGCGAGCAGCGGCGAGCGGCCCTGCTTCTTGAGCTGGTAGGCCAGCTTTACGGCCGCCGTGGTCTTACCGGAGCCCTGCAGGCCCACGAGCATGATGACATTGGGAATGCGGTTGCTAAAGACGAGCTTGCTCTCGGTGGAGCCGAGCATCTCGGTGAGCTCGTCGAGCACGATCTTGACGACGTTTTGCGCCGGCGACAGTGACTCCATGACCTCGGCGGTCATGCAGCGCTCCTTGGTCTTGGCGACGAACTCCTTGACGACCTTGAAGTTGACGTCGGCCTCTAGCAGCGCCATGCGAATGTCGCGCATGGCCGAGGTAATGTCGGCCTCGGTCAGCTTACCCTTGCCACGCAGGCGGTCAAATGTGTCGTTGAGGCGATCGCTCAGGGAATCAAACACTGGTTACTCCTTAGTTGGACTCGCCCACCAGGGCGCGGCAGAAATCTTTGGCATTGAACTCCTGCAGGTCATCGACCTGCTCGCCCACGCCGATGCGCAGGATGGGAAGCTTGAGCTTCTCGGCCACGGCCATGGCGATACCGCCCTTTGCCGTGCCGTCGAGCTTTGTCATGATAATACCGTCCAGACCCAGCGCCTCGTTAAACTCGAGCGCCTGGTTGAGGCCGTTTTGGCCCGTTGCGGCATCGATCACGAGCACGACATAGACGGGCATGGGGCCGGCGGCCATATTGGCGGCGCGCTTACGGGTCACATTGACCACCTTGGCAAGCTCGCGCATGAGCTCGGGGCTCGTGTGCAGACGACCGGCGGTATCGATGAGCACCAGGTCGCTGCCGCGCTTGTCGGCCTCGTCGAGCACGTCGTAGCAAACACTTGCCGGGTCGGAGCCGCGGTCGCGCTTGATGACGGGGACGCCAGCTCGCTGGCCCCACACATCGAGCTGCTCGATAGCTGCAGCGCGGAAGGTATCGGCCGAACCGATCACGACGTTCTTGCCGCGGGCGGCCATGGCGCTCGCGATCTTACCGACCGTCGTGGTCTTGCCGGCACCGTTAATGCCCACAAACAGCACGCAGCTCGGCGTATCGGAGAACGGATCGCGCTCGATGGGCACAAAGTGCTGCTCAAGCTGCTCGGCCAGGGCGCGACGGAGTTGCGGGGCGGTCTTGAGGTTCTTCTTAGCCGCGGCATCACGCAGGTCATCGGAGACCTTTATGGCGACCTCGGCGCCCATGTCACCCATGACGAGGGTGTCCTCAAGGTCCTCCCAAAAATCCTCGTCGACCTCGCCGCCAAAGTAAAAGACCTCGTTGAGGGCCTCGCGACTGCGCTCAAGTCCGCGCGAGAGAGCATCGAAGAATCCCATTATGCATTCACGACCTTTCCGGTTTCGCGATCGAGTTTTTGCGAGACGACGCGACTGACGCCGTCGGCTTGCATCGAGACGCCATAGAGGACGTCAGCGTCCTCCATAGTACGGCGCTGATGCGAAATGACCAAGAGCTGCGTATCGGAACGCAACACATCGAGCGCGCCGATGAGCTTGGACAGGTTGGCGTCATCGAGTGCCGCCTCGACCTCGTCCAGCACATAGAACGGCACCGTGCGCGTGCGGTACACAGCAAAGAGGAGGGCGAGCGCCGTCAGGCTCTTCTCGCCGCCCGACATGAGCATCATCTTGGTGATGCGCTTGCCGCGCGGCTGCGCCACGACCTCAATACCCGTCTCGGCAGGATGCTCGGGATCGGTCATCTCCAGATGAGCCTGGCCGCCCGGGAAGAGCATAGCGAAGATCTCGCGGAAGTTCGCATCGACCTTCTCAAACGTCACCAGGAACGCCTTGCGCATCTTGCGATCAATGGCTACCGTGATCTTGGTGAGCGCCTTGCGTGCGCTCTCCAGATCGGCCAGCTGCTCCTCGATGTAGTCGGCGCGGCGCTTGAGCTGCTCGTACTCCTCCATGGCAACTTGGTTAACGGGACCAAGGTTGTTGATCTGGCGCACAAGCTGGTTGAGTTCGCGCTCGGCGGCATCGCGGTCCGTGGGCGCCGGAAGCATGAGCGCTTCCTCGAGCACCGTCGTGCCATCGGCGGTAATGGCCTTGATGGCAGCCTCGACCTGCACCTCGAGCTTGCCACGCGCGACCTTGAACTCGTTTTGCGTCGCCGTGGCGGCATCAACCCGCTCCTTGGCACGGGAGACCTCGGCCTTGGCATCCTCGATGGTCTTCTTGAGCGAAGCGGAGTCCGCCTCCTCCAGAGAGGCCTGGTCACGCAGGCGCGCTGCCCAATCCGACGCGCGTTCCAACAGGGCAGAATAGCGTTCGTGCATGGGATCGACGCGCAGGCGCAGCAGCTCGAGCGAGCGCGAGGCCTGGCGTGTTCCGCGGATACGACGGTCGATGCCCTCAAGACGATGCTCCAGGTCGGGCACGCGGCCCTTCAGCGAACGCAGGCGTTCACTCGTCTGGGCTAGGCGAACCTTGGCGTCGGCGAGCTTGCCGGCAGCTTCGGAATCGTCACGGCGAACGCGGTCGAGTTCGTCGTTGGCCTCGGCAATCTGCAAGCCCAGATCGCTTGCCTGCGCGCGGGCCTCGTCACGCGAACGGGTGAGCTTGTCAACGCGCGGGCGCGCAGCGCGAACGGCTTCGGCGGCCTGCTCGCGGCGCTTGGAGATGCGCACGCGCTCGACCTCGGCATTGTTGGCGCTTTGCTCCAAGCGGCCGATCTCGGAGAGCAGCGAGCGGCGCTCGCCCTCAAGACGGGCAATCTCACCGGCGGCATCGCCCTCAGCGGCACGCGCTTCCTCAACGGCCGCATTGGCCTCGATGACCTGATCCGACACATGCTCAAACACAGCGGCCAAATCGGGCTCAAGCCCCTCCAGCTCGCGAATGCGACGCTTACGCTCCAGCGCACCCGACGCCTCGCCGGCATCGAGGCCCACACGCACCAAGCCGCCGCAGGCGACGCGGGCGCCATCGGAGGTCACGTAAGTCACGCCGTCAACGACCGGCGCCGACAGCGCGGCAGAAAGATCGTCCACGACGTAATAGCCGCCGAGCAGCGCCTCGACGACGGGTCCGTAGCCTGCGCGCACGGACAGACGATCAACCAGACGGGTACCGGCAGCGCCCTCGGCGGCAGCAGAGCCACTCACGCCGCGCGCCACCAGCAGCGCCTCACCCGAGGCCTTCTTCTGGTCCAGAGCGGAACGACCGGCACGCTCAAGCGCGGACGTATCGTCGAACAGCAGCGCATCGATATCGCCGGCAAGTAGTTGCTCCACCAGGCCCTCAAGCTCGCGCGGGGCCTCGAGCACGTCGCCCAGACGACCCGAGACATCGTCGCCCAGCGCACCCACCAGACGGCTCACGAGCGGCGAGCTGTCGGCCATGCGGACATCGAGTTTCTTTTGGCTGGAAAGCTCCGAGCGCACCTCGGACAACTTGTTGCGCGCCTCGCTCTCGCGGGCACGCAGGTCCTTCAGGGCTGCACGGGCGACCTCGGTGGCCTCACGCGCATCGGCCTGGGCCTGGCGCGCTTCCTCAAGAGCGCCCTCAAGCTCCTCGGCGCGGTCGCGACGGCTCTCGAGCGAGGCCGTGACCTCCTCGAGCTGCTCGTCAATCTGCTCCAGGCGCGAGGCATACATGTTGTCCTCGACCTCGGCATTGCTCAAGGAATCCTTCACCTTGGCGAGCTCGAGCGCGGCGTTATCGGCCACGCGCTGCACATCGCGTTGCTCTCGCGTAAGCTGCGAAATCTGATTGTCGAGCGCCACGCGCCGCTCGTGGAGCTCAGCGGCGGCAGGACCAGCGGCGTCAACGTCCTCCTGGGCCTGCATGTGCGCGCCGGTCACTTCCTCAAGCTGCGCACGCGCGTCCTCGAGCTCCTCGACCACGCGACGACGCTGATGCTCGGAGCTCGAAATCTGCCCGCGCATGTCAGACAGGCGCGACACCATGTTGTGACCCTTTTCCTCGAGCAGGCGCATGTCGGAGTTAATACGGCCGACCACATCTTGCATATGGCGGCGCTGCTCGCCCAAGTCGCCCACAAACAGGCCCTTTTCCTCAAGCATAACCTGGAGCTTCTCGAGCTCGCGCTCCTTTTCGCTCATGCGGTACTGCGCAAGCTCCAGCTCGGCAGCACCTTCCTTGGAGCGGCTCTCCAGGTCGTTCCACTGCGACTGCAGCGAACGAAGCTCATCGACAGCCAGCATCTGCGTAAGCTCGTTCGCGCGCGAGGACAGCTCTTTGTACTTGCGCGCGCGATCGACCTGACGCTCCAGCGGTCGCAGCTGACGGGCGATTTCCTTATTGATGTCGCGGGCACGCGTCAGGTGCTCGTCCATCGACTTAATCTTTTTGAGCGCTCGCTCCTTGCGGCGCTTGTGCTTGGAAATGCCGGCGGCCTCCTCGATGAGGGCGCGACGCTCCTCGGGGCGGCTCTGCAAAATGGCGTCGAGCTTGCCCTGGCTGATGATGGAATGCGTATCCTTGCCCAGGCCCGAATCGTGCAGGATGTCCTGAATGTCCATCAGGCGGCACGGACTCGAGTTGATGAGGTACTCGCTTTCGCCCGAGCGATACATGCGACGGGTGATGGCGACCTCGTCAAAGTCGACGGGCAACATATGGTCCGAGTTATCGAGCACCAGCGTGACCTCGGCGACACCCACCGGCTTGCGCGCCGACGAGCCCGAGAAGATGACATCCTCCATGGCCTGGCCGCGCAGCTGCTTGGCGCTCTGCTCGCCCAGGACCCACAGAATCGAGTCAGAGATGTTCGATTTTCCCGAGCCGTTTGGACCGACGATGACGGTCAGGCCCGGCTCAAACGTCATATGGGCGCGGTCGGCAAACGACTTGAACCCCTTGAGCGTAAGGGACTTGAGATACACGGTTCCTCGCTTACACGTGCTTCTTGTTCAGAATCACGCCGTTGGTGGTGTAACCCATGCGGTCGAGCGCTTCAAGCGCGGCAGCTCCCTCGGCTTCCTTCTTTGAGGAGCCGGAGCCGCGACCCTGGCGAATACCATCGATCAAAACCACAGCGGTAAAGGTGGGCGCATGCGCCGGGCCCTCGGAGCCAACGAGCTTGTACGCCGGGGGCTCGTGACCGTCGGCTTGCACGCACTCCTGCAAAAACGACTTGGGGTTCGCAGGATGCTCGGCACGCTCGGAAGCCAAATGCGGCTTAAGCGTACGGTGAATGAACTCCGCCGCAACGTCCCAGCCGGCATCCAGGTACAGCGCGCCCACGAGCGACTCATAGACGTTCTCGAGGGCCGAATGCAGGCCGCGCGCACCGGTACCGGTCTCGGAGGCACCAAAGATAATGATGTCGTCGATGCCCAACTCGTGAGAAACCTCGGATAGCGTGGCGCCCGAGACGAGCGACACCTTCAAGCGAGTGAGCTTGCCCTCGTCAAACTCGGGATAGGACTCAAACAGGGAGCGTGCGACCACAGCGCCCAAAATGGAATCGCCCAAGAACTCAAGGCGCTCATAGCTGGCAGAAACCGGCTGGCCCTCGACTGCCGAGGGATGCGTAAGGGCCGCGCGCAGCAGCACCTTATTGTTGAACTCGTGGCCCAGGATTTCCTGGGCGCGCGTAAGTCGTTCGGATAAAGCCAAGACTTAGGCCTCCTTGGCAGCTTCGATAGCGTCGACGACGTCGGCGACAGAGTTGAGCGAGAGCAGGGTCTCGTCATCGATCTCGAGGTTGAACTCGTCCTCGATAGCCGTAACCAGCTGCAGGCGCTCGAGCGAGTTGGCATCGAGGTCGTCAAAGGTGGTCTCCTCGCTAATTTCGGCAACATCGACGCCCAGAACGTCAGCAGCGACCTCGGCGATCTTGTCGAAGATTTCGGAGCGGTCCATAGCGCTTCCTCTCATAGTACATGAATACCAAAAGAATGGTACCGCCCGGGCGGTACCAAGACACGGTTCTGATTCTACCCCACGACGTGCGCCGCGAAGCACATAACAGCGCTCTAACTCGCTCTTACAAAACGATACTGTCCATAGAGTTGGCGACATTCTCGACCAGCCCGGCGCGCACGGCTTCGGCCGCCGCGAGCGTACCGTTTTTGACAGCCTCGACCGAGGTGGCGCCATGGCCGATCAGGACCACGCCGCGCAGGCCCAGAAGAATCGCGCCGCCCTTGGCGTCGCCAGAGAGCTTGGCCTTAATCTCGCGCATCTGCTTTTTGATGAGCAGCGCGGCGATCTTGGTGCCGAGCGAGGCCATAAAGGCGCCCTTGAGCTCCTGCAGCAAAAACTTGGCAGCGCCCTCGGTAGCTTTGAGAGCGATATTACCCGACATGCCATCGGCAACGACGACATCGAAGTTACCTGAGGTGAGGTCGGTGCCCTCGCAGTTACCAACAAAGCCGGGAACGGCGGCTTTCATGGCCGGGAAGCAGGCCTTGGTAAAGTTGGAGCCCTTCTCGTCCTCGGTGCCGTTGGCAAGCAGGCCCACGCGGGGATGCTCGATGCCCAGGACGACGCGGGCATAGGCGCTACCCATCTGGGCAAAACGTACCATATCGTCAACCTCGACATCGGTGTTGGCGCCCATATCGCACAGCACCGTCAGACCGCCGGCGCGATTGGGCAGCGCATTGGTCAGACAGGGGCGCACCGGCTGCTTCTTGCCTTCGGCCTGATACCTAAACGGCGTCACATAGGCGGTGGCGGCGGCGGTCATGGCGCCGGTGGAGCCGGCAGAGAAGAACGCGTCCGCATTACCCTTCTTGATGGCGCGGCACGACAGCACGATCGAAGACTTGCGTTTGGTCATCACGGCGCGAATGGGATCGTCATCCATGGCGATAACGTCGGGTGCCTCAAGGGCCTCAACACGTGCGTGGGAAGCAGCAAAGGGATTGACGATTTCGGCGGGGCCAGCTGCCAAGACCTCGATATCGGGATCGGCGGCAAGTGCAGCCTCGATACCATCGAGAACGACCTGAGGTTTCTCGTCTCCACCCACAACGTCTACACAAACGCGAACGTTACTCATATACATGCTCCTTATACAAAAATGGCCGACTCATTGAGCCGGCCATTGTGGTTCCATTTGGAACGGCATCGCATCCAGAGTATACCGTTACTCGGTAACGATAACCTCGCGGTCCTTGTAGAAACCGCAGCTGGGGCACACGTGGTGCGGAAGCTTGACAGCGCCGCAACGGGGGCACGTGGACTGAGCCGCAGCCGAGATCTTCATGTTGGCGGAACGACGGGTGTGAGTGCGGATACGACCCTGCTTTTGTTTAGGTACGGGCATAGTGACCTTCCTTATGAACTATCCAGTGTGGCGATTACGCGCAAGTAGCGATACTACCACAGTTTTACTCATCGAGCTTGAGATTCTTCAATGCTGCAAATGGATTTTCCGTGGCAGCGGCCCATTCCGCCTCTGCCTGGGCGGCGCAATCGCATTGCTCGACGTTGAGATTGCAACCGCATGTGGGGCACAGACCACGGCAATCGGGCTTGCAGAGCACTACAAACGGCGTGTCCATAACGACCGCGTCATTAATGGGCTCACCCAGATCGACGATACGGTCCTCTCCCAGGAGCTCGTAGCCATCCTCGTAGGCCTCGGGATCCTCGGGCTCATCAAAGAGGTAGAACTCCTCGATCTCGCCGGCGATATCAAACGAGGCGGGCTCCAGGCAACGGTCGCACTCGCCGGTGGCGTGCGCGCGGACCATGCCCGTGAGCAAGACACCGGTACCGGCATTGGTAAAGACAACGTCGTAGTCGATGCCGTCCTGTAGCTGGTACTCCTTCTCGCCCACCGTGTAGGTGGCGACATCGACCTTACCGGTCAGCGGATACGAATCTCCAGGAAACTCGAGCTGCTCGGAAAGATCGACGGTAACGCTCGGAAACTCAGCCATTACCACTGACCATTCTGTTGGGCGGCACCCTCGTTGAGCTGCTGACGGCAACGGGTAACGGTGCCAGTCAGGCTCTTGAGGTTCTCCTCCAGGTGCGTAAAGACCTGCTCCGCGTAGTCCTCGGCAGCATAACGCGTCTCGCGCTCGTACTGCTGGGCACGATCGCGGATGTCGTCGGCCTGCTGCTGCGCAAGGCGGACGATCTCCTGCTCACCGGCAATGGTGAGGGCCTGCTGCTGAGCGTCGGCGATGATGGAATCAGCCTGAGCGGCGGCGGAAGCCATAAGCTCCTCGCGCTCCTTAAGGATACGGCGGGACTTCTGCCACTCCTCGGGATAGCTCATGCGGATCTCGTCGAGGATATTGAAGAACACGTCGGCGTCGATGACCTTGAACTGAGCGTTCTTGCCGAAAGGCGGCTTGGCTTCCTCGATCAGCCCTTCGAGCTCATCGACCAAGCTGACGATCCTATCGCCAGGAAAATTCTCGCCCGGCATCCGGTCTCCTTTCATAGGTAACATATCATCGTGCTAGTTTACCACATGCCACCAGGCAATAAAAAACGTCACGAAAAGCGATGTCTGAGCGCTTCGACCACGTTGGGCGGCACAAACGTCGATACATCGCTGCCGAGCGAGGCGATCTGGCGAACGACCGAGCTCGAGATGTAACCGTACTGCGGAGCACTCATGACAAAGATGGACTCCAGCTCGCTATCCAAGCGATAATTGAGGTCGGCCTGCTGCAGCTCATACTCAAAGTCGGTCATGGCGCGCAGGCCCTTGACCACGGCCCCCGCCCCCTGCTCACGAGCGAAGTCGACCAAGAGGCCGGTAAAGGGCAGGACCTCGACGCCGTCGATATCACCGAGCGCCTCGCGGGCCAGCGCCACGCGCTCATCGAGCATAAACGTGGTGCCCACACCGTTTTTACCCTGCGACTCGGCAACAGCGACGATCACGCTGGGAAAGATGCGGCGGGCGCGGCGGATCACATCGATATGGCCAAACGTGATGGGATCGAAGGTGCCCGGGACGATCACGCGGTTGATGGTGTCATTCATGGGCGTCCTCCTGAAACGTCGTGGCATCGTTGTTATCGGCATCGGTGACGGCACTATCGTCCTCACCGTCGTCATCGCCGACCCAACGAAGCAGGTCGACCGAGGTAATGCCGTAGCGCTTCTCACGTACAGTCTCAAAGCCTGCCGGATGCGCGCCCGCATCGGCGGAGGCATGCTCAAACAGGGCATAAGCGCCAGGCGCAAGCAGACCCTGCTGAGCCAGGTTCTGCAGCATTTCCTCGACCGGCTCGGCACCAAAAGCATAGGGCGGGTCGAGCAGGACCAAATCAAAGGGGCCGCCCGGTACACGACCGCGCGAGGCACTTGCCAGCATGTCGCCCGTGACCACACGCCAACGCGCACGGTCACGGCAGAGCGACTCGATATTCTTGGTAATGAGCCGCGCGGCGTTGCGATCGATCTCAAACGTCGTGAGCGAGCGGGCCCCACGAGAGAGCATCTCTAACCCTAAGGCACCGGAGCCGCCAAAGGCGTCCAGCACACGAACCTCGTCCAAATCGAAATCGAATGCCGACATGACCATAGATGCGCACGCCTCGCGCACGCGATCAGTCGTGGGGCGGGTGACATCGCGACCACGGGGCTCCTCGATCTTACGACCGCGCCATTCGCCGCCGATGATTCTCATCCTCCGCTGACCTCCTTAAAGATATGTCGATAACGCATGGCGACCGCCTCGCGCAAGGGACGCGTCGCCACAGAGTCAAGGTTGCAAGCATACCGCAAGAGCTCGACCGCGTCCAAATGGGCCCATTCGATAAGGTCCTTATCGGCATCCAGGTCCACAAAGCGCAAGGTCACGCCACCGTGCTGACGGTACCCCAGGATTTCGCCCTCGTGACGCAGACGCAGGTCCATCTGGGCAAGCGTAAAACCATCCGAGGTCTTTTCGAGCGACTGGAGACGGTCTTGTGCCGCCGAGGCGCCGCCATTGCCCTTGGAGTGCGTCATGACCAGGCACGTGCCCGACACGCTGCCGCGGCCCACGCGACCGCGTAGCTGATGCAGCGCCGCCAAGCCAAACCGCTCACCGTTCTCGATGACCATGACGGTGGCGTTGGGCACGTCGACGCCCACCTCGACCACCGTAGTCGAGACGAGCACGTCAATCTCGCCACGCTTGAAGGCGTCGATCACGCGATCCTTCTCCCCCGCTGGCATACGGCCGTGAAGGCGCTCGATGGCAAGACCCGGCAACGCCAGACGCAGGCGATCGAGCTCGGTCGCCGTATCGTGCAGCGGCACAGGCACGGTCACGCGGCCCTCGTCGTCGCGGGCGATACCGGGCACGTCTTCAAGCTCATCGGCCGAGTCACTCGGCTCCACGAGCGGGCAAATCACGTAGGCCTGCTGACCCTTTTCATGCGCCTCGCGGATGGCGCCATAGGCGAGGTCGCGGCTCGACTCGGTGAGCACGCGTGTCGTCACGCCAGCGCCAGGGACGGGCCGATGGCGGATGATACTCGTGTCCAGATCGCCGTAGACCGAAAGCGCCAGCGTACGCGGGATCGGTGTCGCCGTCATAACGAGCAGGTCCGCACCGGGGCCCTTCGCGCGTAGGGCGTTGCGTTGGCCAACGCCAAACCGGTGCTGCTCGTCGATGACGACAAGCGACAGATGATTGAACGCAACGTTATCCGAAAGCACCGCGTGGGTTCCAAAGAGGACGTCGAGCTCGCCCGATTCAAGCTGGGCATGGATCTGCTCGCGCTCTGAGGCCGGCGTGGCACCCGTCAGAAGCGCCCAGGACATGCCCGCCTGCGAGAGCAGAGGGCCGGTCTTATCGGCATATTGGCGCGCCAACACGCCCGTGGGCGCCATAACGCAGGCCTGCGTACCGCTATCGGCAGCCACAGCCAGAGCGCAGGCGGCAACGGCGGTCTTACCGGTACCGACATCGCCCAGCAGCAGGCGGTTCATCACGCGCCCGCCATCGCACATATCGCGCAGGATATCTTGGAACGCGGTCTCCTGCTCGTCGCTCAGCGAAAACGGCAGGGCTTGCTTAAGCGCGGCCAGGTGCTCGCCCGCGGTGTGGGCATAGGGAACCACATCGACCAGGCCGCCGACGTTGCGCAGGCGCAGCGCCAGCTGCAGGTAGAGGCACTCCTCGTAGGCAAGCCGTGCGCGCGCGATATCGCGCTCTGCCATACTCGATGGAAAGTGGATCGAACGCAACGCGCGGGCATTGCTCATGAGCTTCCGCTTTGCGCGCAGCGGCGCGGGAATCGGATCGAACGGATTGCCGACGACCTCGAGCGCGCCGCTTACGATGCGGCGCATCCACGCCTGGCTCACGCCATCGCTCACGTAATGGACCGGCAGGATGGTGCCCGCAGCACGCCCGTCATCGAGCTTTTCAAAGTGCGGCGAGGCCATCTGCTTAAAACCGTAGGCAAACTCGACCTTGCCCATCACGGCCAGGCGGTCGCCCTGTTTAAGCTGCTGGGCAATCCAGGGCTGGCGGAAAAAGGCGACCTGCAACACGCCCGTCTCGTCCACCAGCGATACCTCGGTCACCTGCATGCGCGGACGCGGCTGCTTTTGGACGATGCAGTCGACCGTGGCGATGATGGTGCACACGGTACCGATGGGCGCCATCTCGATGGACCACGAACGGGTAAAGTCGAGGTATCGATGAGGGATATGGAGAAGGAGGTCCCCCACCGTCCTAATTCCCAGACGGCGAAGGGCCTCCTCACGTTTACCCGAAACATATTTGAGTCGCGCGATATCCTCGTCGAGCGCATTGCTCTGGGCAAAGCGCTCCGAGACGCGCGGCACGGAGCAGAGCTCGGACATGGGCAGATGCCTACTCGATCGAGAAGATCACGGGATAGAGCGGCTGCTCGCCACGATGGGCGTCAATCTCCAAGTCGGGCTGAGCTTCCTCGATGGCGTCGACGATCTCCTGGAAGGCCTCATCGGACAGCTCCTCGCCGGCCAGAATCGTCAGCGCGTCGCCCTCCTCTTCCTCCTGCATGCGGTTGATGCAGTCGAGCGTGACCTGCTTCACGTCGGAGCCGACCACGTCGATGGAGCCGGCGATGATACCCATGACGTCACCGGAGTGAATCGGGGAACCGTCAGAGGCACTGGAGTCGCGCACGGCGCGGGTGACCTCGCCATCGCGGACCTCGCTGATGGCGTCGACCATGGCGGCGACGGCATCCTCGAGCTCGGAATCGGGCAGGACTGCGAACAGCGCGGAGAAGGCCTGCGGGACGGTCTTGGTGGGAACGACGGCGACCTTCTTGTCGGTGCAGGCTGAGGCAGCAGCCTCAGCGGCCATGCGGATGTTGCCGTTGTTGGGCAAGATGATGACCGAGGTCGCGTTGACCTGGTCCACCGCGCCCAGCAGGTCGGCGGTCGAGGGATTCATAGTCTGGCCACCGGAGACGACCACGTCGACGCCAAGGGACTTGAGGATGTCGGCCTCGCCGGAACCGGCGGCAACGGCGACAAAGCCCAGCGCCTTGGCGGGCTCGGCGGCCTTTTCCTGATCCTCGTGGATCTTAGCGGTACGGTCGTGGGCCTCCATCTCCATGTTGTGGATAAAGACCTCATAGATCTGACCGAGCTGCAGCATGTGCTCGAGCACCAGGTTGGGGGTATTGGAGTGCACATGGATCTTGTAGTCGGGATAGGCGCCCACGAGCAGCTCACAGTCGCCCATGGAGCCTAGGAACTTAAGGCATTCGTCCTCGTCAAACGGGGCGTCGGCCTTAAAGAGAAACTCGTTGCAGTAGCGGAACTCCGAGCCCTCCCAGTCGTCGTTAGCCTCGATCTCAACGCGGCCAAGAGCGGCATCGCGGGCAGAGCCGGCGGAGTCAAACGTAGCGGAGAAATCCTCGACAACGGTGCTGCGACCAAGCGCGGCGGCAACAAAGTTCTCCAGGAAGATGGCAAAGCCGAAGGCGCCTGAGTCGACCACGCCGTTCTCTTTGAGGACGGGCAGCAAGTCGGGCGTGCGGGCGACGGACTGGTACGCCTCGACGACGATAGCATCGAGCGCATCCTCGGCCGAGAACTTCTTCTTCTCGCACTCATCGGCCTTGGTCGAGACATCGCGCAGGACCGTGAGGATCGTGCCCTCGATGGGCTTGCGGACAGCCTGGAAGGCGACCTTGACGGCACGACGGAAGGCGAAGGCAATGTTGGCGGACGTAATAGGCTCGTCGGCAGAGACAAGGCCCTCGGCCACGCCGCGAAGAATCTGCGAGGTAATAACGCCGGAGTTACCGCGAGCGCCCATGAGAGAGCCGTGGGTGATGGCACCGGCGATGGCCTCCATATCGGCATCGGCGGGAAGGGCAGAGAGCTCCTTGGTCACCGAGGCGAGCGTGAGCGACATGTTGGTGCCGGTATCGCCATCGGGTACGGGGAAGACGTTGAGCTTGTTGATCTCCTCGGCCTTGTCGGAAACGGCAGCCGCAGCGATCGGAAAACAGGTGCGAATGGTCTTTGCAATCATGGGTATTTGAATCTCCGTTTTCGGATGCTAGTTCAGACGGCTCTTGAGCGCGTCGATATGGATGCCGATCTTAAGGCTGGCGGGATCGATCTGGGCGATCTCCTGCAGAGTGAAGGCAACGGAGCTCGAAAGATTGTGGCAGACGGACTTCATGTTGACGCCGTTCTCGAGCACGACGTGAAGATCGACCGTAAGGCCGTTCTCGTCGGCGGAGACAAGCACGCCCTTGCGGAGGCGCTGACCGGCAAGCAGGCGCACGCTCTCGGCGCCCTGGAGCTGCTCAGCCATACCGACAACGCCATAGCACGTCATCGCGGCATAACCGGCAATATCGGCAATAACGTCGTTCGAGACGCTCAGGCTGCCGTTAATGGTCTCAGACACAAGAATCTCCTTTTCTTGGTGCTCGCGGCACCATGTCGTGGGAGCAATCATTGCAATATTCTACAACGACCGCGGCATGTTGAGGTGGCGGGCCTCGGGATTACATCCTCGACACGAAATGTTGATATGGTAACGTTCGCGAACGGCGATCGCGGCATGAAAAAACCCGCCGCATAAGCGACGGGTTTTACAACCTGGCTCCCCGGGTAGGACTCGAACCTACAACAGCGCGGTTAACAGCCGCGTGCTCTACCATTGAGCTACCGAGGAATAGGTGCGTGCTCTCAAGCAACGAAGTTTATTATACGGACGAATCAGCTCAGGGCAAGAACTTTTTTAAGAAATTTTCCGACCCAGTCATTGGGGACGTTCTTAAACGACCAGTCATTCAAGAACGTCCCCAATGTCTACATGAAAGCGCCCCCAAGCGGATGTGCTTGAGGGCGCCTCTTGCTTGACTAGCTCTCGATATAGTCCTTCAGCTTACTGCTACGGCTCGGGTGGCGAAGCTTGGCCAGAGTCTTGGACTCGATCTGGCGGATGCGCTCGCGCGTGACGCCAAACTCACGACCGACTTCCTCGAGCGTGCGGGGATGTCCGTCGACAAGGCCAAAGCGCAGTTCGATAACCTTGCGCTCACGATCGGCAAGCGAATCGAGCACCTGGGTGAGCTGCTCCTGCAGCATAGAGAAGCTGGCCGCATCGGGCGGAACGATAGCCTGGGAGTCCTCGATGAAGTCGCCCAGCTGGGAATCCTCTTCCTCGCCGATGGGGGTCTCGAGCGACACGGGCTCCTGCGAGATCTTCTGGATCTCGCGGACGCGGTCGGCGCTCATGTCCATCTCGGCACCGATCTCTTCGGGGGTCGGGTCGCGGCCCAGGTCCTGAAGGAGCTGACGCTGCACGCGGACGAGTTTGTTGATAGTCTCGACCATGTGCACGGGAATACGGATGGTACGGGCCTGGTCGGCGATAGCGCGCGTAATGGCCTGACGGATCCACCACGTGGCGTACGTGGAGAACTTAAAGCCCTTCTGGTAGTCGAACTTCTCGACGGCGCGGATCAGACCGAGGTTGCCCTCCTGAATCAGGTCCAGGAACAGCATGCCGCGACCGACATAGCGCTTGGCGATGGAGACGACCAGACGAAGGTTTGCGCTGATGAGCGCCTGCTTGGCTTCGAGGCCCACGTTCTCAATGCGCGTAAGACGACGCATCTCGGCACGCGTGAGTTCGAGCTCACCAGCATCGGCAGCCTCGAGCTTCTCGGTAGCCTCGAGACCGGCCTCGATCTTCATAGCCAGATCGACCTCTTCGGAGGCGGTCAACAGGTCGACCTTGCCGATCTCCTTGAGGTACATACGGACCGGGTCGCCGGTCAGCATCACCGTGGAGGCATCGATGCCACGCACGCGGGAGCGTGAACGGGACGTGCGCACGGTGCGCTTCTTCTTGTTCTTGGAAGAACCCATCTCAGCGTCGGCCTGACGGGCCATCTTGAGCTCGTGATCGTCGAGCGAGCCGGAATCGTGCTCGTCGTCGTCATCGAAATCGTCGGTATCGGTATCGGTATCGGTATCGTCATCGTCGACACCCATGGGGGCGTCGTCGTTACCGCTCGCGGAGATAATCTGGATGCCGCTGTTGCGCAGCGCGGAATACACCGCGGTGAGCTGCTCGTCAGAAACATCGATATCCTTCAGGGCGACCTGAATCTCGTCCTCGGTTACCGAAGTCCTGTTTGAGCCGTTGCCCATGAGCTTTGCAACGTAGGATTCCAGCCCAGTACCCGTGCTCTCAGTCTTTTTTGGCACAGATTCTCCCTTCATAGTCCACAGGACTCAATACTTTAGCACACACATTGACGTCTATACCCAAAAAGAAGACTGGATATAGGCGAGAATACGCTGGTTGACCACAACATCTAGGCTTGTTCGGTGCCCGCGGCCTCCAGGCCGATCAAACGGAACGGGTCCGCCACGCCGCCGATCGACTTTTGCAGTTCGCGTTGACGTTGCGAATCCTGCGCGGCCTGCACGGTCAGCGCGCGACGGGCCTCATCATCGAGTGAACGGTCCTGGCGCAGCTTGGCCTGTGCGGCACGCATGCGACGCTTGATGGTGTAGAGCTCAAGCGTATCAAGCATAAACACGATGTTCGTCTCGGTGGGGTGCTTGCTCGTCGCGGAGATGCGCCCGGCACTCACAAGCGTTGCCGCATCGGGACACACTGAGCGCGCCGCATCCATGCAGGCTGCAGGATCGGTTCCCGGCGGCGTTGCCAGAACGGCCCATGCAATGGACTCGTGACGCGGGTCAACCCACTCGATGGAGCAGATGCGGTCGGCATACGTGCGGAACAGGTCGGGGTAGCTCGTGAGCATCGTCAACAGCTCGCGCTCCCCTGCCAAGGACTTGCGTTCAAGATCGGTAAGAACCATCGGCGCCGCCGCAGCCGGTGCGCCCGAACCGTCAGCCACAGGCACAGCGCCCATACCATCAGGCACATCTATCGGCGGCAGGTCGTCGACGACCTCCACGGGCGCGGCGCCGTAGGCATCGAGCGGGACGTAGTCGTACGGCTCTTCTTCGACCGGCGCGGACACCGGCGGCGTCGCGCCCGATGCCCAAGCACCGCGACCGGCATCGCGAAAACCCGACGCCCGACCGCCCGCGCTACCGGACCGCTCAGTCTGTGCCCGCTGGCGCTCATAGTTCTGCTCACGACGTCGTTCCGCATCCTCGCGCTTGGCGACATCGCGAAACACACGACCCGAGCTCGCGCGCACCGTCTCCAGATCCAAACCCAGCAGATCGGCAATCTGGATAAAGTACGTGTCGATCATATAGCTGTTGCGCAACGGATAGATAAGCGTCAGCGCATCTTCCAGCGCCTTAGCGCGACCGCCCGGCGTGGTGATGTCACTCGACTCCTGCAGCGAACGGTAGACAAAGTCCATAAGCGGCTCGGCAGCGTCGATGCGCGTCTGCAGTGCCTCGCCACCATGTGCGGTGATGAACTCCATGGGGTCGTTGCCGTCGGGGAGCACCACGCAGCGCAGGTCCATGGAATCCTGCTCGATAAACTGAATCGCGCGACGGGCGGCCTTCTGGCCCGCTGCATCGCCGTCGAACATATACACGATGCGCTTGGCAAAGCGAGTGAGCGTCTTGACGTGATGCTCCGTGAGGGCGGTGCCCAGCGTGGCGACAACGTTTTTAATCCCCACCTCCCAGCAGGCGATGCAATCGGTATAGCCCTCTACCACGATGGCGGTATCCTGCGCGACGATAAACTCCTTGGCCCAATTAAAGCCGTAGAGGTTTCGCTTTTTATGAAACACGCTCGTCTCGGCGGTGTTGAGATACTTAGGCTGGCCGTCGCCCATAATGCGACCGCCAAAGGCAATGTTGTGACCCTGCTCGTCAAAGATGGGGAACATCACGCGGTCGTAAAAGCGGTCGGCAAGCTGCCCGCGCCCGCGACTCACGGCAACGTTGGCGTCGATCATCTCCTGCGGGGTAAAACCCGCCTGGGACAGGTGCGACACCAGCGCGTTACGGCCCGGTGCAAAGCCCAGGCAGTAGCGGCGGCAGACGTCGCCGCCCATGCCGCGGCTGGCAAAGTACTCGCGCGGACGGCCGTCCTTACCGCGCATGAGCATGGTGTGGTAGAACTGGGCGGTCTCGGCGCACAGATCGTAGATGCGGGCACGCTTGGTGCCGCGCTCGCGGCGATCTCCGGTGTCATGCAGCTCAATACCCGCGCGATCGGCCAAGTAACGGATTGACTCGGGAAAGCTCAGGTTCTCGCGCTTCATGATATACGTGAAAACGTCGCCACCCTCGCCGCAACCAAAGCAATGCCACACCTGCGTGGCGGGGATAATGTGGAAGGACGGCGTCTTCTCGCCATGGAAGGGGCAGCATCCCCAAAACTCATGGCCGCGAGGCTTGAGCTCGACCGTTTCCTGCACGATGGCAACCAGGTCAGACGCAGCGCGTACCTGGTCTTTTTCCTCATCGCTAATCACGGATGCTCACCCCCTGATCGCCCAAGTTGTGACGAATATCCTCGATATTACCCTCGACGGTCGCGATCAACTCATCCAGCGAATCGAACACACGCGAGGGACGCAGCCAGCGCGTAAACGCCAGCGAAACGGAAGCGCCGTACAGGTCGCCCGTATAACCAATTAAATTAGCCTCGAGATGCGCAGATGCCGCATCGTCAGCATACGTTGGCGGCAGGCCGACGTTCACAGCAGCTGGCCACGCGGTGTCATCGACCAGCACCAGACCCTCATACACGCCATCGGCTGGCACCTGAATGCCGTCGGGAACCTGCAAGTTTGCCGTGGGAAAGCCCATGCCAGAACCCTCGTGACGGCCGCGAATAACACCGCCACGCACCATATACGGACGGCCGAGTAACCCAGCAGCAAGCTCCACATGGCCCTGTCCCAGCTCATGACGAATGCGGGTGGCGCAAATGGCCTCACCGCCCTCGCAAAGCAGGTCGTGACCATACACGTCAACGCCGTGCTCGGAACCCCAGGAGCGCATCTCGGCAACACCAGAAGCACCGCCACGACCCAGCCTAAAGTCACTGCCAACGCGAATCGATCGAATGTCGACCAGACGCGACACCAGCGAGAGAAAATCAACATGGTCAAGCGCCGCAACCTCAGGCGTAAAGGGAACGGCCACCACCGCATCGACCCCGGTTTGAGCCAAGGCATGCAGACGGTCGGCCGTCGTCATCAATTTTTGAGCGGGCGAAGGACTCACCACAACGTCCGGGTCGGGATCGAAGGTAACCACGACCGCCTTACAGCCATGGGCACGGGCATCACGGACAAGCGCTTCGATGAGTTCCTGGTGTCCACGGTGAACGCCGTCGAACACGCCAATGGCGATTGAAGCGGCACCCAAGTGCTCACACTCATCAAACGTATCGGCAGCAACGATGCGAGCCTCGTCCGACTCGCCCGCGAAAAAGACACGCGCGAGCTCGCGAGCGGACAACATCATCGAACACCGCCGATTGCCTGCGGAAACACGTGCTCCATGACAAAGCGGCCGCCCTCAATGCGGGCGAGCGCCTTGAGTCCCCCATCGAGCACCAACGCAAACGGCGCCTTCGAGGAATCGAAATCGGCAAGCGCACGCTCAACGGGAATGCGTCGGCCGCAAAGCAGGTCGTCGGCAAGATTGCCCGGCAAGTCAACACGCGTGGCGCCCAGGGCCGCAATGGGATCCAGGGCAAAGCCAGCCGCGGACTCGGGAGAAAACTCCCCGATCGCATGACAAGCGCCAATGGAAACAACACCGGAGGCCGTGCGGCGCAGCGCGGAAATGTGCGCGGCGCTGTCGCAGGCGCGGCCCAGGTCGCGAGCGAGCGCTCGGATATAGGTGCCCTTGCTCACCGAGAACGCCACGGTCCACACGCACGTATCACCTTCGCCGCCCACGGCGATCAGGTCGGCGGCATAGACCTCGACGGGGCGTGGAGGTAGGTCCACCGCATTGCCCTCGCGAGCAAACTTGTAGGCGCGAACGCCATTGACCGAGATAGCCGAAAACGCCGGCGGCACCTGCATCTGCGGACCCAGCATGGCGGCCAAGTGCTCACGGGCAAAGGCAGGATCGCGGAGCTCGTTGCCAACAGCCACCGTGCGGACCGCCTCGCCCTCCGCATCATCGGTATTGGTCTCGGCGCCAAACGAAATGTCGGCGACATAGCTTTTGGTATCGAGGGTAAGCATGCCCAGCAGACGGGTGGCCTGGCCCACGCCCACCACCATGACACCGGATGCCATGGGGTCGAGCGTGCCGGCATGGCCGACGCGCCGCTCATGGAGGGCGCGTCGGCATTGCGAAACCACGTCATGGGACGTGCAGCCCACCGGCTTATCGACGGCGAGCAGCATATTCAATTGAGAAAGCGTTCGACGAGCCATGTACCATCCAATTAGTTAGAGCTCGACGGTCACCGAAGCGGGATCCTCCCCCACCAGCTCGGCCAGCATGGGAAGTGCCACGGCGAGCGTCTCGCGAATCGTTCCGTTGTTGGAGAAACCGGCGGCGGCATGATGCCCGCCACCGCCAAAGTTGGCAGCAATCTCGGACACATCGAGGTCGCCCTTGGAGCGCAGGTTGCCACGCACCTTGGTATCGCCCTCAATGCCCTTTAAGAACATGCAGACCTCGACGCCCATCACCGAACGCACCACATCGACCAGGCCGTCGCACTCGTCCGAGGTGACGCCGCAGGCCTCAAGGTCACTCTGGTACGCATAGCTATACGCGACGCGCCCGTGGGCCACCGTCTTGATGCGGCCCATAACGATGGACTTGAGGTGCAAAAACTCAACGCGCATGCTCTGATATACCTCGAGAGCCACACGCGCAGGATCGGCACCGTGGGCAACAAGACGCGAGGCCGCATGGAACGCGGCGGCATCGGCATTCTGGTACTGAAAACGGCCGGTATCGGTAACCAAGCCACACAGCAGGCAGGTCGCAACGCCATCACGTGCGACAATGCCGCAATTGTCCAAGAAGCGGTCGATGATCATAGCGCAGGCTGCAGCTTCAACGCGCCTCAGGCTCAGCTCGGCAAACTCCTCGCGTGCCGGATGGTGGTCGAAGCACACCACATGCTTGGAGCGACGAAGCACCTCGGCGGAATTATTGAGGCGCTCGACGACCGGCACGTCCACCGAAATGAACAGGTCCGGATTGCCGGTGTACGCAGATGCCGGCACCAGGCGATCGGAGCCTTCCATAAAGCGGTAGATACGCGGAACCGGGTCATCGTCTGCCAGCAGCAGCGCAATGTCCTTGTTGGGAAAAAACTTCATAAGCGAAAGGCCCAGACCCAATACGGAGCCCAAGGCATCGCCATCGGGAGAAGTGTGTCCCGAAATCGCAATGGAGGACGCACCCTCGATGAGCTCGAGGATGCGTCGCTGAATATCTGCAGACTCGCACGAGGCGAGGTCGGCGGAATTAGTCATCTAAAGCTGCCTCCTGGGCGGCATCCGCTATCGGATAGCCGTCCTCGTCCTTTTCGATCGCAAGCGTGGCGGGAACGTTTTCCAGCGCACGCGTGATGCGCTCGGCCTCATCGGTCGAGCGATCGATGCGAAAATCGAGCTCGGGCGTAACACGCCAATCGAGCGAGCGAGCCAACAAGCTACGAATACGGCCCTTGGCGCTTGCGAGCGCCTCCATGACCTCGTCGTAGCGGCTCGCGTCGCACGACACGTACACGCGCGCGAACGAGCGGTCCACCGCGACCTCGACCGCGGTCAGGGTAACCAGGTCGAGACGCGGATCGGAAACCTCAAAGAGCAGGATATAACCGAGCTTCTCGCGAAGCTGCTCGCCCAGACGGCGGGTTGCCTGCGTTTGCTTCATAGCGCTACCCCCTACTCGGTACGGGCAACCTGGTCGATGCGGTAACCCTCGATGGTGTCGCCAGGCTTGATGTCCTGGAAGTTCTCCAGGCCAATACCGCCCTCGGAGCCGCTCTTGAGGCTCTTGGCCTCGTCCTTGTAGTGGCGCATCGAGGCAATTTTACCGTTGAAGACCACGATGCCGTCGCGCACCAGGCGCACGGAATCGGTCGCGGCAATCTCGCCCTCTTCGACGCGGACACCGGCGGCGATACCGACCTTGGGCACCTTGAAGGTGTCCAGAACGGTCGCGGAACCCGTGGAGACCTCGACCTCGGTGGGCTTGAGCATACCGATGCGGGCAGCGTCGAGGTCCTCGAGGCACTTGTAGATGACGTCGTAGCAACGGATCTCGACGCCCTCGCGTTCGGCGGCGGAGCGGGCCTTGCCGTCGGGACGGACGCCAAAGCCGATGATGATGGCGTTGGAGGCGTCGGCCAGGACGACGTCGGTCTCGTTGATGGCACCGACAGCGGAGTGGATCGTGTTGATGCGGACCTCGGACTGATCCATCTTGTCGAGCGAGTCCTGAAGAGCCTCGATGGAACCCTGGACGTCGGCCTTGATGATCAGGTTGAGCTCCTTGACCTCGGCGTCGGCAATAGTCTCGAAGAGGTTCTCGAGCGTGACGTGCCTGACGCGGCTCTGCTCCTCGATACGGGCCTTGAGCGAACGCTCGTCGGCCAGGGCGCGTGCCTCGCGCTCGTCCTCGAACACGCGGAACTCATCACCGGCGTTGGGCACGGACTGCAGGCCCAAAATCTCGACGGCGTCGGAGGGACCGGCCTCGGTGACGGCACGACCCTTGGGGTCGAGCATGGCACGAACGCGGCCATAGGTAAGGCCGGCGACCAGCGTATCGCCCACGTGCAAGGTACCGCGGGTCACGAGCACGGTAGCAACCGAGCCACGGCCCTTGTCGAGCTTGGCCTCGAGGACGTTGCCGGAGGCAAAGGTGTCCGGGTTGGCCTTGAGCTCGAGCACGTCTGCCTGGAGCAGCACGGTCTCCAGAAGGTCGTCGATACCGATCTTCTGCTTAGCCGAGATGTTAACGAACATGTTCTGTCCGCCCCACTCCTCGGGGATGACGCCGTACTCGGTGAGCTCCTGACGCACACGGTCGGGGTTGGCGCCCGGCTTATCGATCTTGTTGACGGCGACGACGATGGGTACGCCGGCGGCCCTGGCGTGGTTGATCGACTCGACCGTCTGGGGCATAACGCCGTCGTCGGCGGCGACGATCAGGATGACGATGTCGGTCACCTTGGCACCACGGGCACGCATAGCCGTAAAGGTGGCGTGACCCGGGGTATCGATAAAAGTGATCTTGCGGCCGTTGATCATGACCTGCGAAGCGCCGATGGCCTGGGTAATGCCGCCAGCCTCGCCGGCAGCAACGCCGGTGTGACGGATGGCGTCGAGCAGCGACGTCTTACCGTGGTCGACGTGACCCATGACGGTGACGACCGGGGCGCGCGGCTTAAGGTCGGCGGGATCGTCGTAGAACGAGAAGGTGTTCTCCTCCTCGGGGGTGATGATCTTGATCTGACGGCCCAGGTCGTCGGCAACGAGCTCGACGAGGTCGTCGGACATGGACTGCGTCATGGTGAGCGGCGTGCCCAGCAGGAACAGGCGCTTGATGATGTCGTTGGCCGGAACGTCGAGCGCCTCGGCGAGCTCCTGGACGGTAACGCCCTGGGAGACCTTGATGGCGTCGAGGTCCTCGGGGTTCACGCCCTGGGCCAGCGCCTCCTCTATCTTGCGCTCCTCCTGAGCCTTGGCAGCCTCGCGCTCGCGCTTCTCCTTGCGCTTCTTGCGGCGACCGGTGGACTCGCGAGAGGCCTCCTCGACGGCAGCACGAGCCTCCTCGAGCACCTTCTCGCGGCTATACTCCTCGGCCTCGCGAGCCATGCGGCTGTAGTGGTCCTCTTCGTTGTTGTGACCGCCCTTGCGCTTCTTGCCCTTGCCCTGCTTATCGGGGTTGGGGAAGTCCATGCCAGCAGCGACGTTGTTGCTGGCGTTGGTGCGATGGCTGTGCGGACGGCTCTCGGAGGCGTTGCGCTCGGAGTTGTTGTCGGAGGCGTTGCGATCGTTACGACGGCCACCGCGGCGGTCGTTGTTGCCGCCACGACGGTTACCGCGCTCGGCGGCGCGCTCGGCCTTGGCCTTGTCCTCGGCGTCCTTCTTCTCCTTGAGCACGGTCTCCTGTGCGGCGATCTGGTCGAGCAGCGAACGGAAGCGCGAACCGGAGTCGGAAGCGGGAACGGCGCGGCGCTGGGCCTCGCGGGCAGCCTCCTCCTTCTCGCGGGCAAGGCGCTCCTGCTCGGCCTTCTTCTTGGCCTCGGCCTCGGCGCGGGCAGCCTCCTCGGCAGCCTGGGCTGCGGCAAACTGGCGGCGCTCCTCCTCGCGTGCCTTCTCGGCGGCGATGCGCTCGCGCTCGGCCTCGGCGGCGCGTGCGGCCTCCTCGGCGGCAGCTGCCTGCTCCTCGGCCTGCTTGGCGGCCTCGACTTCCTGAGCGCGGGCCTCGATCACCGAGGCGAGCTGCTTGCGGACCATGGCGACATAAGCGTCCTCCAAGGTGGAGGAAGCGGACTTAGCGGGAATCTTCATATCGGCGAGATGACCCATCAGTTCCTTGGAGGTCATGCCGAACTCTTTGGCCAGGGTGGACACACGGACTTTTGCCATATGACTTCACCTACCCTTTCTGGCACCTTGGGTGCCTAGAGACTGAACGAGCGTGGGAGACGCGCCGGGACCCGCCCGGCGCAACCGCGCGCTAGATCAGGTCCTCCGCATCATCGAAGGCGTCGGTGTCGTGGACACCGCAGAAACGGGAGCCGGGACGAGCCTGGTTGCGGCACTGGATGCCGTCCTCGGACACGTACTCGCAGCGGCGGACGTCCTCGTCCTCCTCGTCACCGATCAGGTCGGCGGCGGGCTCCTCGTGAACGGGAACGTTCTTGAGGATGTCGGCGGCAAGCGTCTCGGACTTGATGTCGATGTGCCAGCCGGTCAGGCGCGCGGCGAGGCGGGCGTTCTGGCCCTCCTTGCCGATGGCGAGGGACAACTGGTCGTCGGGCACGATGACGCCGGCGTAGGCCTTCTCCTCGTCGATGAGGACGCGGGTGACCTTAGCGGGCGACAGGGCGTTGGCGACGTAGACGGCAGGATCGGCATCCCACAGGATGACGTCGACGCGCTCGCCACGGAGCTCGCCCACGACAGCGCGAACACGGCTGCCCTTGGGGCCGACGCAGGCGCCCACGGGATCCAGACGGTCGTCGAGCGAGTGGACGGCGACCTTGGAGCGCTGGCCGGGCTCGCGGGCGATCGACTTGATCTGGACGGTGCCCTCATAGATCTCGGGCACCTCCTGCTCAAACAGACGACGCATGAGCTCGGGGTGGGTACGGGAGATGACAATCGGCGGACGGCTGTGCTCGCCACGAACCGGCTGCAGGTTGGAGTTGGGGTCGCGAACGTCGATGATCACGGCCTTGATGTGCTGGTTGTGCAGGTAGCGCTCGCCCATCGGACGCTCGTTGCGCTCGTTCTCATAACGGCGCTGATCGAAGTGCGGCAGCTCGGCCTCGACGCCCTCGCGAATCTTGACGATCGTGAAGTCGGGAGTGGACTGCAGCACGGTACCGCTGATGAGGTCACCGATGCGGCCGGAGAACTCCTCGTAAATCTGCTCGCGGGCGGAGTTACGCACGATGGCGTTGATCTCGGCCTTGGCGTGCTGGGCAGCGATGCGGCTCGTATTCTTGGGGGTGACGTCGATCTCCTCGAACTCGGTGAAGTTGCCCTCCTCGTCCATGGAATCGTCGATCGGCTCCAGGCGGTAGACGTAGATCTTGCCGGTGGTGCGGTCGATGGTCACCTTGGCGCCCCACTCAAGATGCAGGATCTCGGCATAGCTCTTGGCGAGCGACTGCTCCAGGCGGTCGATCAAGTAGAGCTGGTCGATGTGCTTCTCCTGGCAAAGCTCCATCAGGGCGGACATCATGTCGGATGCTGCCATCTTACTTTCCTTCCTTCGCGGGCTTGAAGTCGTAGGTGGGCTTCAACTTGCACTTTTTAACATCAGAGAAATCGAGGGTAACGGACTCGCCGTCCTCGAGCTCGAGGGTCACGTTCGTCTCGGTGGCGGCGGCAATCTTGCCGGCGTACTTGCGACGGCCCTCGGTGGCGGTGGAGGTGAGCTCACAATTCTCGCCCACAAAGCGGGCAAAGTCGCACGGGCGGCGCAGCGGGCGCGCCATGCCCGGGCTCGACACCTCGAGCGTATAGCTCGAAGAGATGGGATCGAGCTCCTCAATCACATCGCCGACCCACTTTGTGTTGGCCGTGACGTCGTTGAGCGACAGGCTCTGACCCTCGGCACCCTCGATACGCACACGCACGCAGGGGGCCTTGGTGGCACCCACGAGCTCGACGTCGACGATATCGATATCGTGCTGGGGAGCGACGGCCTCGAGCGCGTCGATGATCGCCTGCTCGGTCTTGGTCTTGACCATTGCGGCACCTCCATCCATACAAAAAAGAAGCGGGGCCGAAACCCCACTTCTTTCAATTACAACTTCATTTGCAAGCAAACTATACCAATAGCTGCGGAAACGTGCAAGCACAGTACGAACCTGCAGGTCAGCGTGCGCACAGCTTCTCCACAAGAATAGGACAATTGACCGAAGGCACCTGGGCAGGTACATGCAAAACGAGGGACGACCCAATCGGATCGCCCCTCGTCTTTTATGCGTCAGCTAAGCGCACAGTGCTTACTTAACCACCAGGTTGACCAGCTTGCCGGGCACGCAGATGGCCTTGACGACCGTCTTGCCCTCGAGCCACTTGGCAACGGCGGCCTCGGCGGCAGCCTGCATCTCCTCGTTGGAGGCATCGCGGGCAACGTCGACGCGGCCGCGAACCTTACCGAGCACCTGGACCACGATCTGCACCGTGTCCTCAACGGACTCGGCCAGGTCGAACTCGGGCCAGCCGGCGGTGTAGGCGTTGCCTTCGCAGCCGAGGGCCTCGTGCCACAGCTCGTCGGCCCAGAACGGGCAGATGGGGGCGAGGACGCTCACGATATCCTTAGCCACGCCGTAGCACAGCGCCTTGTCGCGGGCGGTACCCTCAGTGGCATTGAGGTAGGCACTCGCCGCGTTGACGAGCTCCATGACGGCCGAGATCGCGGTGTTGAACTGGCCGCGATCGAAGTCCTCGGTGCACTTGGCGATGGTGCGGTGACGCTCGCGATAGAGCTTCATCGCAACCTCGTCGAGCGCGGACTTGTCGAAGGCCACGTTGGCGTCGCCGGACTGGACGAGCTGCCAAACGATACGCCAGGCGCGCTTGATGAAGCGGTTGGCGCCCTCGACGGCCTTGGGATCCCAGTCGAAGTCCTTCTCGGGCGGAGCGATAAACAGGATTGCCAAACGCATGGTGTCGGCGCCGTAGGGCTCGATGACCGAGCTCGGGGGCACGACATTGCCCTTGGACTTGGACATGGTGTCGCCGTTCTCGTCCTTGACCATGCCCTGGCACAGCAGGTTAGTGAAGGGCTCGTCCACGCTCAGCAGGCCCAGGTCGCGCAGTGCCTTGGTAAAGAAGCGGCTGTAGAGCAGGTGCAGAATGGCGTGCTCGATGCCGCCGATGTAGTTATCGACGGGCATCCAACGGTCGGCGGCCTCGCGGGAGAAGGGCAGCTCGGTGTTGTGCGGATCGGTATAGCGCAGGTAATACCAGCTGGAGCAGGTGAAGGTGTCCATGGTATCAGTCTCGCGCTTGGCCGGGCGACCGCAGACCGGGCAGGTGGTCTCGTAGAACTCCTTGCACTCGGCGAGGGTCTCGCCGGCGCCCAAGTCCAGGTTCTCGGGCAGCGTCACCGGCAGCTGATCCTCGGGCACGGGCACGATACCGCAGTGCTCGCAGTGAATGGCCGGGATGGGGTTGCCCCAATAGCGCTGGCGGCTGATGAGCCAGTCGCGCAGACGGAACTCGACCTTACGGCGACCGCAGCCCATGGCCTCGAGGTCGGACACGATCGCGGCCTCGCCCTCGGAGTGCTTACCGCCGCGCATGCCGGTGTACTTGCCGGACTGGACGAGCGTGCCCTCGGCAGCGTGGGCGCAATCCCAGTCGACGGTCTCGGCATGGAAGGTATCGATGGTCTCACCGCTGGCCTCGACGGCAGCACGGTCATCGTCATCCAGGATGATCGGCACGATCGGCAGGTCATACTTGCGGGCGAACTCAAAATCGCGCTGGTCACCGCAGGGAACGGCCATGACGGCGCCGGTGCCGTAGTCGGCAACGACGTAGTCGGCAACCCACACGGGAACCTTCTCGCCGTTGACGGGGTTTACCACATAGCGGCCGGTAAAGGCACCGTGCTTCTCGAGGGTGCCCTGGGCACGCTCGACGGCAGAGATATGCTTGGAGTCCTCGACGATCTTGGTGACGGCCTCCTCGTACTCCGTGCCCTCGACGAGCTCGTGCAGGCCGGCGTACTCGGGAGCCAGGACAAAGAAGGAGACACCGAAGAGCGTGTCGGCACGCGTGGTGAAGACGGTGATCTTACCCTCGTCGCCCTCGATGGGCTCGCCATCCTTGTCGCACAGGGTAAAGTCGACCTCGGCGCCCTCGGAGCGGCCGATCCAGTTGGCCTGCATCTGCTTGACGCGCTCGGGCCAGCCGGGAAGCTTCTCCAGATCGTCGAGCAGCTCCTGGGAGTACTCGGTAATCTTGAAGTACCACTGCTCCAGGTCGCGCTTCTCGGGCTCGGTGCCGCAGCGCCAGCACTTACCCTCGGTGACCTGCTCGTTGGCCAAAACGGTCTTGCAGGTGGGACACCAGTTGACAGGGTTCTTCTTGCGGTAGACCAGGCCCTTTTCCCACATCTTCTCAAAAATCCACTGGCCCCAGCGGTAGTAGTCGGGGCTGCAGGTCTTGACCATGCGATCCAGATCGTAGGAGAAGCCCATGCGCTTCATCGTGGCGAGCGCCTGGTCCATGTTCTTATACGTCCAGGCAGCAGCCTGCGTATTGTGCTTGATGGCGGCGTTCTCGGCAGGCAGGCCAAAGGCGTCAAAGCCGATGGGGTGCAGCACGTCGTAACCGCGCATGCGGGCCTGACGGGCCATGGCATCGCCGATGGTATAGTTGCGCGCGTGGCCCATGTGCAGGTCGCCCGACGGATACGGGAACATCTCGAGCACGTACTTCTTGGGCTTGCTGTCGTCGGTGTCGACGGCAAAGAGGTTGGAGTCCTCCCAGGCCTTCATCCACTTGGACTCAATGGCCTGCGCGTCGTAGGCAGGGATCTCGTCCTTATGATCTGTGCAATCGCACATATCAGCTCCTTTGTTAGCTGGGTTGGGGCGGGGCGTTCTTACCTTTACTCGCTGCTGCGGACAGTCCTGCGCAAGACGAAGAGCACATTTAGTGCTCTTCTTTGCGTGCGGAACTTGCAGCGAGCAAAGGTAAGAACGCCCCGCCACATCGTTAACTCGCATGATGATAGCAAATACGACAAGCGAGATGCCTGCGACTTGCGGGCATCTCGCTTTATCTAAATAACGTGGTTGAAACTCAACCTTTATGTGAGGCTCTTACCTTATCGATAAGATACGGACTGCTGAGAATCCTTCACGACTACATCGTGGGCGCCGCCTTCGACGATGGAGGTGGAGCTTACCAGGGTCAGGCGTGCCTTTTCCTGGAGCTCGGGAATCGAGAGGGCACCGCAGTTGCACATCGTGGACTTGACCTTGTAGAGCGTGCCGCCCACACCGTCCTTGAGGGAGCCGGCGTACGGGACGTAGGAGTCGACGCCCTCGACGAAGCTGAGCTTCGCGGCGCCGCCCAGGTCGTAGCGCTGCCAGTTGCGAGCACGCGCAGAACCCTCGCCCCAGTACTCCTTCATGTACTGACCGTTCACGTTGACGCGCTCGGTCGGGCTCTCGTCAAAGCGGGCGAAGTAACGGCCCAGCATCATAAAGTCGGCACCCATGGCAAGGGCGAGCGTCATGTGGTAGTCATAAACGATGCCGCCGTCGGAGCACACGGGCACGTAGACGCCGGTCTCCTCGTAGTACTCGTCGCGAGCGCGGCAGACATCGATCAGCGCGGTGGCCTGGCCACGGCCGATACCCTTGGTCTCACGGGTGATGCAGATGGAACCGCCGCCGATACCGACCTTGATGAAGTCGGCACCACAGTCGGCCAGGAAGCGGAAGCCCTCGGCGTCGACAACGTTACCGGCACCGACCTTGACGTCCTCGCCGTAGTTGGCGCGGATCCACTCGATGGTGCGCTTCTGCCACTCGCTGAAGCCCTCGGAAGAGTCGATGCACAGGACATCGGCACCAGCCTCGATGAGCAGCGGCACGCGCTCGGCATAGTCGCGGGTGTTGATACCGGCGCCGACCATGTAGCGCTTGTCGCCGTCGAGCAGCTCGTTGGGGTTGGTCTTGTGGCTGTCGTAGTCCTTGCGGAAGACGATACCCATGAGGTGATCGTAGTCGTCGACGATGGGCAGAGCGTTGAGCTTGTTGTCCCAGATGACGTCATTGGCAACCTTGAGGCTGATGTTCTTGTCGCCCACGATGAGCTGCTCACGCGGGGTCATGAACTCGGAGACCTTCGTCTGGTGGTCATCGCGGCTGGGGCGATAGTCACGGCTGGTGACGATGCCCAGGAGCTTACCCTTGGGAGTGCCGTCGTCGGTAACCGGCATGGTGGAGTGACCGGTCTTCTCCTTGAGCTCGATGACCTGCTCCATGGTCATGTCGGGGGTCAGCGTGGAATCGGACTGAACGAAACCAGCCTTGTGATCCTTGACGGCCTTGACCATGGCGGCCTCGGACTCGGCGCTCTGGGAACCGTAAATGAAGGACAGGCCGCCCTCAGTAGCGAGCGCGACACCCATGTCGACGCCCGAGACGGACTGCATGATGGCGGAAACCATGGGGATGTTCAGGGTGATTGCCGGCTTCTCACCGCGCTTAAAGCGGGTCAGCGGCGTCTTAAGAGAGACGTTGTTGGGGATGCACTGCGAGGACGAGTAACCAGGGACCAGCAGATACTCCGAAAACGTGTGGGACTCACCGGGAAAGAACGTAGCCATGTTTCTCCTTTTTCCATGCGACCGGTCGGCTGCAGGCCTCGTAGGACCCAGCCCAACCTTGGGCGCCCAATACTGGGGAAGTATCTTAACGCACTTTGACTGCTACAATGCATGATTTAAGAAGAGCACACGAGGGTTTGACGCAGGCTTTGCGTTTGCCCAGCAAACACTTTAGCGGGGAGACGTGGAGCGTATGGAGTACAAGACGACGGCAAAGTTGGTCATTCAAGCGTGCGACAAGGATTTGCCGGGCGTGTTCGGCCACGGCTGCGTCTTGCTGCTGCAAGGTATCGCCCGCGAACACTCGCTCAACCGGGCCGCCAAAAGCATGGGCATGGCGTATTCCAAGGCCTGGCGCATCGTGAACGAGGCCGAAGGTCAGCTGGGCTGCAAACTCATCGAGCGCGACGGAGCCCGCGGATCCACCCTCACCCCCGCCGGCGAGCGAGCCATAGCGGTCTACGAGGAGCTGCAGGCCGACATCAACAACGTCATTGCCACCAAAGCAAACGACCTCATCGCCAGCATCAAAGAGTAGCCCATTTGGGACGGGGCCTTATAGCCACACAACCCCTTCTCATAAGTTGCGGTGAAATAGGGACTGTTTATGCGGTTAAAGCCGTAAATCAATCCCTATTTCACCGCAACTTATGGAGTCGAGGATGATTTAGCTAGTTGCGGAGGGCGTTGTCTAGGGCGGACGCTACGACCAGGGGGTTGTCGGTGCCGGCGAAGAGGCGGATGGTGCTCCCCTGCTTGCTGCGCGTGGCCGAGAGGCGCGTCGTTGCGCCGCCGGCGGGCGATGTACGAAACTCCCCCGGCAAAGCATCGAAGAAATCACCCGCACTGCGCTCGATAAGGTCAAATTCAACTGCCGGGCCAAAACCATGCTCGAGGTTTCCCGTTGCAACCACATGGTCGGGATGCGAGCTCAGCCCGGGATAGCGCACGTTGCGCACCATCTCGTTGGCGGCCAGATACTCGGCCAGCGCACGGGCGCGGTCGAAATGCGCCTGTATGCGGACGTCGAACGAGTCCAGCCCGCGCTCCAGCACACCGGCCTCGTCAGCAGGCATTTCTAGCTTGGCCAAGCCACAGCCCTCAAGCAGGGCATGCGCGCACTCAGCCGCGGCATCCACGCGATGGCGCTTGAGCTGCGAGCGCGCGACCGATACGGCAACCAACTTGCGCGGAGCCTTGCCGGCGCACACGCGATCGAGCGCCCCGAGCGACAGCACGGCACCCAAACGCAGCGAATCGCAGCCAAAAGCTGACGCCACGGTATTGTCCACAACCAGCAGCGCATGGGCCTCACGCGCCGCGCGGCCCAGAGCGCGAAGGTCGGGCACACGCAGGCCAAAGCCACCGATGGAGTTCACAAACCACCACAGGTGCGGCACCTCGGCATCAAACGAAGCATCAAAGTTCTCGGACGCGGCGACAAACGCCTCAACGGATGACGAGCCTACCAGCGCGACATCGCAACCATCAAAGCCGTGCGCAAACGCATCGGCAAAGTCATCGGCAAACGCAACCAGACGATCGCCGGGACGTACAACCCCCAACAGAGACAGCGCCGCCGGCACATGCAGGGCCGCAACAAGACGCGCCTCACGCGCGCCAGTCCTTGCAGCCCAGGCCTCTTCTAGCTGCTGTACGCCCATACGGCAACCTCCCTTCATTAACAAAAACCCACGATGCGGATGTTTCCCGCATCGTGCGTAACGGCTGCAGTATAGCGCCGATATGCGACGAATCGCCTAGATGATGAGCGTATGATAGGTCACGCTCGCACCCGGGGCGTCAACGGTCACGCCATAGGCCTCGGGATAGATGCGCGTCGAGAACACGAGTGCGCCATCGTTCACAAACACCTCGACCGACGAGACATCGCCGACAATGCGCACGTTACGAACCTCGTCGACGGGCTCCCAACGCACGGTGCGACCGCAGCCGGCAGAAGCGCGACCCTCATCGGTAAATCGCATCTCAAAGCGCGCGGACAGCTCGCCCTCGGCGGGCACAAACGCCAGCTTCAGCTCGCCATCAACGATTGCGGTAAATGCGCCGTCGACACCGTCGACAACAACGTCAAAGCAGGTGTCGCCGGCAACCTCCAACGAACCCTCCCCCACACGCACCGAGGCATAATGGTGCTCGATCTCGCGCACCGGCTGCTGCAGCACCACGCCGCCGGCACCGGCTGTAAGCTCACGCGGCACTGTCATGCAGTGCTGCCAGCCGCACGCCACGGTGGGCGCATTGTCATAGGTCGGCTCATCGGGCATGCCCATCCAGCCAATCAGAATGTGGCGACCATCCTCGGCCGTGAACTCCTGCGGAGCATAGAAGTCAAAGCCGGCGTCCCACAGGCGGAACTCGCCCAGCTCATAAGCGTTATTGCCGCCCGTAATGTCACCCGTTACAGGCATATAGCCAGCGGCATACACATTACCGCGGTCCCAACGACCACCTTCGAGCCCCTGGGGCGAGAAGGACAGCCACTTCGCCGGTACACCGCCATCCGACTCAAGCTCAAGATACCCCGGGCACTCCCACATAAACCCAAAGCGCTCGGGCGAGCACACGCGGCTCTCGAGCTCCCAACTCAGCATATCGGCCGAGCCATACACCAGGATCTCGCCCACATCGCGTCCGGCACCCTCGCCGTGCATGGCGCAAAATCGACTATCGACATGAGGCCCATCCACGCGACGACGCGCGCCCAGCACCATGTGATAACGCCCGTCCGAGTCACGCCACACCTTGGGGTCGCGCACGTGGCAGGTCAAATCCTCGGGATAATCCTCGGACGCCAGCACCACGCGCTTTTGGCTGAACTCCCGACCGGCAAGGCCATCAACGCTCTCAACATAGACGGTATCGGCGCGGCGGCCGGTATTGACGTAGTCGTACGTGCCGTCTGCATCGGAAAGCTTAACGTTGCCTGTGTACAGCACGCGAATGCGACCGTCCTCGACAAGCGCGGAGCCCGAATACACGCCATGGCAATCGAACGGCTCGTCGGGCAACAGCGGGGCGCCAACGTAGTCCCACGTCATAAGGTCGCGGCTCGTCGCATGACCCCAGGCCTTAACGCCGCCCTCGACATCAAACGGCGCATACTGAAAATAGGCATGGAACACGCCATCTGTCTGGCAAAGACCGTTGGGGTCATTGAGCCAACCCGCCGGCGGCATAATGTGGAAATGCTGGCCATACGCGCCATGACCGCACTCAGAGGCGGCAGCGTCAACAGCGGCAACCAGCTTTGCAAGGTCGCGACCAAGTGCATTAGACATATCAAAGTCCTAACGGATCGAAAGTAACAAGGCGCCAGAGAACGGCACCAGATACGGGAAACGCCCGTGAGCATACAACCCGCGGGCATCCCCTCAATCAAAAGCTCTTAGGCCTGCTCGGAAGCCTTGGGCTCGTCCTTGTACAGGAGAAACGAGACGGCAAAGGACACGACCGCGGCGACCGCAAACATGATCGCGTACTGCACGGGCTGGGCCAGGCACAGCAGGATACCGAAGATGCCGGTAACGCCCGTGCCGGAGGCGGCCAGCGAAGTAAGCGCGCAGACCAGGGCACCGCAACCGCCACCGATGCAGCCGGCGATGAAGGGCTTAAAGAAGCGAAGGTTCACGCCGAAGATGGCAGGCTCGGTAATGCCCATGAAGGCGGAGAGAGCCGAAGGAAGTGCCAGGCCCTTGATCTTGGCATCGCGGGTCTTAAAGGCAACGGCGAGCGCGGCGCCACCCTGAGCGATGTTAGCAGCGCTGGCGATGGGCAGCCAGTAGGTCACGCCGTACTGGGCGAGCTGGCCCAGGTCGATGGCGGTGTACATCTGGTGGATACCGGTAACGACCGTGGGGGCATAGAACAGGCCGACGATAAAGGAACCGATGCCGAAGGGCAGGGTCAGCAGGGCCTGGATCAGACCGAGGATGGCGTTCTCGGCCCAGACAAAGATGGGGCCGACGGCAACGAGCGTCACGAGCACGGTCACGAACACCGAGACGAGCGGAGTCACAAAGAGGTCGAACATCTCGGGAACGATCTTGTGCAGGCGCTTCTCGAGGAAGGCCAGAATGGCGCAGGCGATAACGATGGGGATCACATGGCCCTGATAGCCGACCCACTCAAAGCTGTACACACCGGGAATAACAGTGACCATGGTCTGAACGCCCTCGGAGGCAACCGTGTAGGCGCTCTGCAGCGAGGAGTTGATGAATGCACCACCGACGACAGCGCCCAGATACGGGTTGGCGCCAAAGGCCTTAGCGGCGGAGTAACCGATCAGGATCTGCAGAATGCCAAAGGACGTGCCCGAGACCAAGTCGGCGATCTTATAAATAAAGTTATTGGTGTCGAGCGCGATAAAGCCGTTGGAGGCCATGAAGTTGAGGGCGCTCATAATGCCCAGCAGCAGGCCCGAAGCCACGATGGCGGGGATGATGGGAACAAAGACGTCGCCGAGTACTTTAATGGCACGCATAAAGATGTTCTGCTGCTGAGCCGCGGCCTCCTTTACCTCGGCCTTGGTGGCAGCCTCGACGCCGCTGAGCGCGATGAACTCTTCGTAGACCTTGTTGACGGTGCCAGTGCCAAAAATAATCTGGAGCTGGCCCTGGGCCTCAAAGACGCCCTTGGCGCCATCGACATTCTCGATGGCCTCCTTGTTAACCTTGGAATTATCGGCAATCACCAGGCGTAGACGCGTGGCGCAGTGTGCGGCCGAAACAACGTTGTCGGCGTCACCGACGTTGTCGAGCACCTCTTGGGCTGATTTGCGGTAGTCCATAACTTCCCTTTCCTCCAACGGGCGCATGTGCACCCGGCCATCTTTGACACATACACTGTAATCGTTTTCAGTTTGATATGACTGTAATCGTTTTCATAGTAGGGTGAACGGTAGGAAAAAGCCGGCGAAAGGTAGTTTTGAAGCAAAAACAGGGGTCTCAGAGGCAGGCAGACGTGCCCAAGGCCTAGACATTCATAAGCTGATGGCCGAGCTTGAGCGACTTTAGACCGCTCTCCCCCTCCTCGCCATCGAGCGCGTTGAGCAACATATTGGTCGCCTCGACGCCGCTGGTCAGGTAGCCGTAATGCACGGTGGGAATGCCGCCCGTCAGCGCGCGCAAAAATGCGTTGTCGCCGAAGCCGCTCACGCGACGCACGCCCTCGCCCATGCCACGCACCTCGTCAAGAGCGCGCAGGGCGCCGGCAGCCATAGTGTCGGTCGCGCACGCGATAAACGAAACATCGGGGGCATCGGCAAGCAGCTCGCGCGCAGCGCGATAGCCCGAGTCGAGCGTAAACGAGCCCAGGCGAATCAAGGCGGCATCGAGCGGGTTACCCGCGGCGCGCAAGCCGGCCTCAAAACCGCGACGGCGGTCATAACCGGCCGCGCGGTCCTCTTCGGTAACTCCGATGTAGGCGATCTTGCCATCCACCCGACCCGCAAGCGCACGGCCGAGCTCAAAGGCAGCCTCGTAATCGTCGTGATAGACGCACGCCGCGCCCTCGACATGTTGGCCGATCAACACAATGGGCACACGGCACGACTCAATCGCGCGACGGTGCTCGTCGGTGATCATAGTTGCCACCAGGACAATGCCGTCAACCGGGTGGTTTTGGAATAAATCGAGGTATTCGAGCTCACGATCGGCCGCGTTGTCGGTGTTGGCAAGCAGCATCTGGTAGCCACGGCGACCGAGCACCTGACCAATGCCGGCGGTAATGCGGCTCACGGATTCCGAGTTGATCTTAGGTACGATGACGCCGATGAGCTTGGTGGAACCGGTGCGCAGCGCGCGAGCCTGGCTGGATCGCACGTATCCGGTCAGCTCGATTGCCTGCTTAATGCGCTCGGCCTTGTCCGCCGAGATATATCCACCGTTGAGGTAGCGCGAGACGGCGGCGCTCGAAACGCCGGCCAGCTCGGCCACATCCTTCATCTTAACCACGAGCACCCCTGTCATTGAAATCGCTTTCACCATAATACCCGCGAACGCGCTCAATGAATCAACTCGCCCATCCAGGTCGAGCAAACGTCAGACACTATGACCCAATCCAGGGGCACGGAAACGACAGGAGCCCCCGCTCGT
>UQIC01000013.1 GCA_900540985.1 uncultured Collinsella sp. | reverse complement strand
AACCCTGGACCTTGGGATTAAGAGTCCCCTGCTCTACCAACTGAGCTAACGACCCAAAGCTAAAGTCCGTTGTGGCGGACTTTAGAGGAGATATCGTGTGGTGGGCCGTCAGGGGGTCGAACCCTGGACCTTGGGATTAAGAGTCCCCTGCTCTACCAACTGAGCTAACGACCCAAAGCTAAAGTCCGTTGTGGCGGACTTTAGAGGAGATATCGTGTGGTGGGCCGTCAGGGGGTCGAACCCTGGACCTTGGGATTAAGAGTCCCCTGCTCTACCAACTGAGCTAACGACCCGATATCAACACGAAGCAAGAACTGGGGTGGGTAAAGGGACTCGAACCCTCGACCTACGGGACCACAACCCGTCGCTCTAGCCAACTGAGCTACACCCACCGTGTCCTGTGCGCTTCGCGCTCGACTATTATTGCAAGGAACGCCACGCGATGCAAGCCCCAATTTTCAAGAATTTTGAAAAGAGTTTTTCGAGCGCGTTTCGAGCAATTCCCACCGGTTTTATAGGAGTAAACTTGCCCCACTGCAAATGCTCGAAAGGACAAGCATGAAAGAACTCTCCAATCGCACGGCAACGTTTACCGATTCGGTCATCCGCCGCATGACGCGCATCTCCAATAAGTACGGTGCCGTCAACCTCTCGCAGGGCTTCCCTGACTTCGATCCTCCGGCACAGCTGCTCGAGAGCCTCAGCACCATCGCGACCGACCCCAAGCCGCTCTATCACCAGTACTCCATTACCTGGGGCTCCCAGGCCATGCGCGAGGCGCTCGCCGCCAAACAGGAGCACTTTATGGGCATGCCGGTAAACCCCAACGAGAATATCGTAGTCACCTGCGGCTCCACCGAGGCCATGATGGCCGCCATGATGACGGTTACGAACCCCGGAGACAAGGTCGTCATCTTCTCGCCGTTCTACGAGAACTACGGCGCTGACACCATTCTCTCGGGTGCCGAGCCCATCTATGTGCCGCTCAACCCGCCCACATTCGACTTTGACCGCGAGGCGCTCGAGGCAGCCTTCCGCGACAACGACCCCAAGGCCATCGTCCTGTGCAACCCTTCCAACCCTTGCGGCAAGGTCTTTACGCGCGAGGAGCTCACCTTCATCGCCGACCTCTGCAAAAAGTACGACGCCTACTGCATTACCGACGAGGTATACGAGCACATCGTCTACGCGCCCCACGAGCACGTCTATATGGCCACGCTGCCCGGCATGTTCGAACGAACCATCAGCTGCAGCTCGCTGTCTAAGACGTACTCCATCACCGGTTGGCGCTTGGGCTACACCATCGCCCCGGCCCGGATCACCGAGCGTATCAAGAAGGTCCACGACTTTCTCACCGTGGGTGCCGCCGCTCCCCTGCAGGAAGCCGTTGTCACCGCCCTCAACTTCGACGACAGCTATTACGATGAGGTCCTCGACCTCTACACCGCCAAACGCGACCTGTTCTGCCAGGGGCTCGATAGCATCGGTCTTGAGCATAACGTGCCGCAGGGCGCCTACTACGTCATGATGGACATCTCTGAGTTTGGCTATGACAGCGACCTCGAATTCTGCGAGGACCTCGCATCCAAGGTGGGCGTGGGCGCCGTGCCCGGCTCGAGCTTCTTCCGCGAGCCCGTCAACCATCTGATTCGTTTCCACTTTGCCAAGCGGGACGAGACGCTTAACGCGGCACTGGAGAACCTCAAGTCGCTACGTGATAAAATCAAGCCGCGCGGGTAAGGACGGCCCGGCAACTAAAGCAACCAAAGAAGCCTCGCACCGCCCGCCACGTTGCGAGGCTTCTTTTTATAGCGCTTTCTTAACTTGTTTAGAGCGCTATACTTTAGTCACGGAGCGACTCGTCCAAAAGGGAGGAATACCATGGCAGAACAACAGCTTATCGGAGCGCTCGAGGCCGGCGGCACCAAGATGGTGTGCGCCACGGGCTATGCGGACGGTACGGTCCTGGAGCGCGAGCAGATCGCGACCACGACCCCGCAGGAGACCGTCGAGGCCGTCAACGCATGGTTTGCAGACAAGGGCATCGCCGCCCTGGGCATCGGCGCCTTTGGCCCCACCGCGGTCAACCCTGCCTCGCCCCAGTACGGCAAGATCTTGGAGACGCCCAAAACGGCATGGCGCTACTTCACCCTGCTGGGCACCATCCAAAACGAGCTCAAGGTCCCCTGCGGCTACGACACCGACGTCAATGTCGCCTGCCTGGGCGAGGTCACGTTTGGTTGCGCCCAGGGCCTCACCGATGTGGTCTACCTGACCATCGGCACCGGCGTGGGCGCCGGTGTGCTCTCGGGCGGCCAGCTCGTGCATGGCATGATGCATCCCGAGGCCGGCCACATCCTGGTCACGCGCGATCCGCGCGACACCATCGGCGAGCATAGCGCCTGCCCCTTCCACGACAACTGCCTCGAGGGCCTCATCGCAGGTCCCGGCGTCAAAAAGCGCTGGGATGGCAAGAGCGCCGGAGACATGGCCGATGACCCGGAGGCCATGGACCTGCTCGCCGGCTATCTGGCACAGGCACTCATGACCTACACGCTGTGCTACGCGCCGCAAAAGATCATCATCGGTGGCGGCGTGGCCGACCACACCCCCATCGTGCCGCTCGCACGCAAAAAGTGTGCCGAAATGCTCAACGGCTATATCGTCACGCCCGAGGTCAACGACATCGATAACTACATCGTCAACAACAGCCTCGAGGGCAAGCAGGGCATTATGGGCTGCCTGGCCCTGGGCGCACAGGCGCTTCAGTAGCAGACGCACCCACGGGGCGTGGCGCGCCCAGCAAATCCGACCAATGGAACGACGCCACCACGCCTCATATAAGCCCTCAAATAAAAAAGGCCGCCTAGGACCAAACAATACGTCCTAGGCGGCCTTTTTGGCGCACATCAGCGACCGTAAGAGATATCGGAGCACAACGCCCGTTGCCGCTCCACAGCAGTCGATCATCACATCGGTGATCATGCCGGCGCGTCCCGGCACAAAGAGCTGAATCGTCTCGTCGATCGAGGGAATCAGCAGCAGGAACACCGCCGTGGGCAGCAGCACGTCAAAGGTGCGCCGGCCCTCAAAATCAAAGGCGTGCGTTGCCAGGATGCCGAGCACCATATACTCGGTAAAATGCGCGCACTTGCGAACAACAAAGTTGGTCACCCATTCATATGGAAGTCCCACGCCATGCAGGAAACCGCGGATAGCTTCCATGACCGTCAGGCTCAGCGAGCCCGACCCCGAGCCGGGAACCAGCGAATTACCCCAGATCAAGAGCGCCATCAGGCAGGTTACAACCGCCCATTTTCGATTGATCTTAACCATGCAGAAGTTATGCCTCCGCGCGGAGCGGCGCGAAGCTGGCGGTACCGCCCTCGATAACGCTCAGATAGGCACGGCCCGTACGCTTGGCGGTAGAGGACTGCAGGCGCTCGATCTCTTCCTCGAGGATCTGATTGACGCGCTCGTGACGACGATTTTCCATAATGCCGGCGGCAATAGCCTCGGCCCGCTCGATGCTCTCGCGCGAGATACGGGCGGTATCCTCGGGGAACACAGCGCTGTGACGGCCGACATAGGCGGGGGCAGCAGGCTGAGGGGCAGCGACGGGAGCGGGGGCTGCAACAGGAGCAGGCTCGTCAATCTCATCCAGAATCGCGGTGGCGGCGGCCCACATGTCCTCGTGGCCCGAGTAATCAGCCATGGGAACATCAACCTCGAGCGAGGCGTCCGGAAGGTCGGCGGTGTCGATGCGATCTTGGGCATCAATCGATGCGGTGATGGCTGCAGGCTCATCGAGGTCATCGAGATCGATGCCCGCAGCACCGGAGATGATAGGCATGCTGGCGAGGTTTGCGTTGTACGGCGCAGCCTCAGCCGCCTGCTGCTGGGCAGGAGCGCCCCAAAGCGAGCTTTCGGCGGCACGGCGGGCGGCAACGGCCTCCTCGTCCGCGGCCATGGCTTCATCAACGTACGAATTGTCGGCAGAAGCGTTCGCGTCCGCCGAGGTAGCGCTGTAGGCGTTATTGGCTGCCGCGTTGGCGACGAGTGCCACGAAAGCCGCCGTGCTGCCCGCAGGGGCGGCCTGGGAGCCAGACACGGCGCGTGCCGCGGCGGCGATGTCGTCGCGATTGAAGGAGCCGGTCTGCCCGCCGTTGGTGAGCTCGTCGATGGCGACTTGATAGACGTCGCGCGAGTGTGCAGGGTCGCAGCTCACCGGCGAATCGTCGTCGAGCATACTGTCGATCATGGACCAAGCCTCGTCCTCGTCCATAGCATCTGCGGCTCGAGCGATGGTAGGGACACCATCATCGGCATGACAGCGCTGGAACGCACCAGTCAGGCCGGAAAGGAATGCCGAGGTAGACTGCTCCGCCTGAGCCTGAGAAGCAGAAGCCGCAGCGTAAGGAGTCGCATCCTGCTGCTGAGCTGGAATCGAGGCGGTCTTGAACTCGCTTTGATGCTGATTGAGATTGGCGGCACCGCCCATGGCATCGGGCTGGAACAGACGCTCTTCACGCTGCGCACGATACTCGGAGATACCCAGCGAGGCGGCATAGATACCCACGCCCGCCACTGCGCCCACGGCGAAGGGAACCGCACCCGCCACGACCGTCTCGTTCACAGACGAAAACGGCAGCGTCGCGGCATACATAACCACGGGAGCGGCAAGGCCGATCCCGCACGAAAGTCCGGCAAGGACTGCTCGTTGTGTTGCATCAGAAGAAGCCATGAGCTCTCCCCATCTTCCAGCACCCAAATCGCATCATTCAGTTGGCTGCGCGAGAGAAGATGAAGCGGGGCTATGCCCCAAAGCAACGGTATATGGTTCGTTTCATCTGCGTTTTCCGTCGCGAAGCTTAAAAGCTATTATGCGAAACCGCCCTGTCGATTGCAAGCGACGATGTCGGATTGAAACGGGAAACCTGCTGCTTGCCAGTCTTATGGTCAAAAATAAGCGCGGAGCGGCGATATGGAAAAGGGCCGAGGCTCAAAGCCCCGACCCTTTATTGCATTGATGACTATCGCCGCGCGTGGATGACAACCTAGAACGTCTGCTCGTAGTCGCTGTGCTTTTTGGCCGAACGCACCAGGAACTCTTGGTTGGTGTTGGTGCCCTTAAGACCCTTGATAAACGATGCGGCCGCGCGCTCGGTGTTGTTCATGCCGGCAAGAATGCGACGCAGGCCAAAGACAAACGGACGCATCTGCTCGTCGACCAACAGGTCCTCGTTACGCGTACCGGAGGCAACGGGATCGATAGCCGGGAAGATGCGGCGATCGGCCAGGTCGCGGTCGAGCTTAAGCTCCATGTTGCCGGTGCCCTTGAACTCCTCAAAGATGACCTCGTCCATCTTGGAACCGGTGTCGATGAGGGCAGAGGCCAGGATGGTGAGCGAGCCACCGTTCTCGATATTACGGGCTGCGCCCAGGAAGCGCTTGGGCGGATACAGGGCCGCCGAATCGACGCCGCCCGAAAGGATGCGGCCCGAGGCGGGCGCCGCCAAGTTGTAGGCGCGGGCAAGACGCGTGATGGAGTCGAGCACCACCACAACATCACCGCCCAGCTCCACGATGCGCTTGGCGCGCTCGATGACGAGCTCTGCCACACGAGTGTGGTTGTCGGCGGGCATATCGAAGGTCGACGCCACAACCTCGCCCTTGATGGAACGCTGCATATCGGTAACCTCTTCGGGGCGCTCGTCGACGAGCAGGCAGATGAGGTGCACCTCGGGGTTGTTAATCGAGATAGACTGGCAGATCTTCTTGAGGATTGTGGTCTTGCCGGCCTTGGGCGGGGACACGATCAGGCCACGCTGACCCTTGCCGATCGGCGACACGATGTCGATGGCGCGACCGGTAATGGAGTCCTTGCCATGCTCCATGCGCAGTGGCTCGTTGGGATAGACCGGGGTGAGGTCACCGAACTTAGGACGGTTGCGAATCTGCTCGGGGTCTAGACCGTTGACGGTCGTGATTTTGGCGAGGCCGGCGCGCTTGTCGCCGCCGCGCGAAGGACGAAGCGAGCCCTCGATGACGTCGCCCGTGCGCAGACGCGCGGAGCGGATGAGGTAGGCGGGGACGAAGGCGTCGTCGTTGGACTTCATGTAACCGTGGGCATGGATGATACCGGAGCTGTCCGGACGAATCTGCAGGATGCCCTTGATGTCGCGGAAGCCCTCGGCCTTCGCGGCGGTGACGTAGATCTCCTCGACGAGCTCGGCTTTCTTCTTGCCGGTCGTCTCGATCTCGAACTCTTTGGCCTTCTCGCGCAGTTCGGCGACCTTCATGGCAGCGAGCTCCTCACGCGAAAGCGTGGGCTCGGTGGGGGCGGCGTTGCGCTCCTTGTTGCGCTGTTTGCGATCGCGCTGGCGGTTGCGACGGTCGTTGTTGCGCTCGTCCTTGCGCTCATTGCGCTCGTCGTTGCGCTTGTGCTGGCGACGGTTGGGGCGAGCGCCGTCTTCGGCCTCGGCGGGCGCGGCGCCATCGGTTGCGGCGGCGTCGGCATTGGCCGCAGCGGCGTCATTGCCCTCGGCGCCGGAATCGATTTGCGCTTCGACATCAGCCTGCTGCTCGGACGCCTTGGCCTTAGCGGACTTCTTACGACCGCGCTTGGGCTTCTCGGACGCAGGCCGTTCGACGTCCTGGGGCTCGGCGGCATCAATCGATGCATCGACGGTCGTCTCGGCGGAATCCTCGGACGCACCCTTCTTGGCAGCCTTGGCCTTGGACGTGCGCTTAGCAGCAGTGCGACGGCTGCGACCGGGACGGACGTCGGCGGGCTCGGCATCGGCAGAAACGACCTCGGAAGTCGTAGCATCTTGGACGGGCGCGTCGGCAGCGGTTGCAGACTCGGCGGTCGCAGCAGCATCCCGAGCGGCTGCAGCTGCGGCTGCGGCCTTCTCTGCCTCGACGAAGGCCTTGGGCTTGCGACCGCGACGGTGCGGGCGCAAAGCCGGATCGACAACGGGAACTTCGCTTGCCTCGACAGGCGCAGCGGGCTCAACAGGCGATGTGCCCTCCCCTGCCGCGGAACGGACCGAAGCCTCGGTGAGCTCGGGGGTTACCTGATCGGCAACCTGCTCGGCCTTAGCAGCCGTGCGACGGCGTGTGCGCGGTGCCGGCTTCTCGGTCGGCTGGTCGGCGGCAGGCGTCTCGGTGGCGGCAGGCGTCTCGAGCACAGACGGAGCTGCGAGCTCGGTCAGAGCCGCGGCCTCGCGCTCGGCAGCACGACGGCGTGCGCGCACCACCTGAGCCTCGCTAATCTGCGCCAACGCACGTGCCTGCGCGACCTCATCGGAAATCGGCGCCGAGGAATCAGCTGCAACGGTGCGCTTGGCGCGCGTCGTGCGCGTGGTACGGCGCTTGGGCTTGGTGGCTTCCTCGCCGTCAGCGGCAGGCTTGGCCGTGCGGCGCGTGCGCTTGGGCTTTGCCGGAGCAGCCTCCTCACCAGTTGCAGGCACGGCCTTCTCAGCCGTTGCAGGCGTAGGCGTCGAAGCAGCCTTAGGCGTCTCAGGAGCCGAGGCTTGCGCGGGCGCCGCGACCTGGTCCGACGCAACCGGTGCAGCGGGAGCGGCTTGCGTCGTCGTTATTTCGTTTTCTTGCTGTTGATCAGACACAGTGTTTGCTCAGCTTTCTTTTCAAGCCCTGTGATCACATGCTCCCTGCATAAACCTTCAGGGCGGCTAAACAGTCTAGTTCCGTCAAATACCGACGGACATCATTGATCTGTATCGAGATGATTGCGTCATATACGCAGCGTTAGTGTAACACAACCGCAACCACCTGCAACTTAGTCATTGGGGACGTTCTTAAACGACTAGTCAAAAGTGACACTCTTTGGTTTACCACTCACAAATCAGACCGCCTCCGCCAAAACTATGCCGGATTACTACGATGAATCGCTCAACCGTGACCACTCCGAAACTTGTTGAACTAAAACCGCAGGTAGATGCCTTGCACTTTTTAGCGAAAAGCCGGCGTGGTTGGAATTTCTCAATTCATCGTAGTAAACCGGCATAGTTTCGTATTTCCAGCAGTCCCAAATTCGTCAATACGACGGCGTTTGTGCAAAAAGCCCGACCTCCGCATGGAGATCGGGCTTATAGGGCTCAGCAAAGCCGAACCTACACGGTCAAATGACCCGTAGCTTACATCTGCTCGGGCGCGGAAACGCCAACGAGGGTGAGCACCAGAGCGAGCGTCACGCGGACGGCGTCGCAAGCGGCCAGACGGGCGCGCGAAAGCTCGGGGTCGACGGGACGGCCCTCGCTCGGCAGCACCTGGCAGGCAGCGTAGAAGCTGTGGAAGTCGCCGGCGAGTTCCTCAGCAAAGTGCGTCAGACGGAACGGGGCGCGGTCGCGAGCGCAGCTGGCGATGAGGTCGGTAAGCTCGTTGAGCTTACGCGAAAGGGCGAGCTCGGTCGGGTCGGTCAGCAGCGAGTAATCGACGTTCTCGCCGATGGCCTTCTCGGCGACGGCCTTCATGCCCATCTCGTCAGCCTGCTCGGGCGTAACGTCGGCGGCACGGCGCAGAATGGAGCACACGCGGGCGTGAGCGTACTGCACGTAGTACACCGGGTTGGAGTTGTCGCGCTTCTTGACGGCCTCGATATCGAAGTCGACCATCTGGTTGGAGCTCTTGGAGATGAGCGTGTAGCGAGCGGCATCGGAGCCGACCTCGTCGACGAGCTCCTGCAGGGTCACCATGGTGCCCTTGCGCTTGGACATACGGACGGGCTTGCCGTTACGCAGCAGGTTGACGAGCTGGCCCAGCAGAACCTCAAACTTGCCGGGGTAACCCAGAGCGTCGCAGACGCAGCGGACGCGCTCGATGTAGCCGTGGTGGTCGGCGCCCCAGATGTCGATGACGTGGTCGACGCGCTGGAACTTATCCCAGTGATAGGCGACGTCGGAGGCGAAGTAGGTGTACTCGCCGTCGGACTTGATCAGGACGCGGTCCTTGTCATCGCCCAGGTCGGTGGAGCGGAACCACAGGGCGCCGTCCTTGGTGTAGAGGTAGCCCATCTTGTCGAGCTTCTCAAAAGCGCGGTCGACGGCGGAGGTGCCGGCGGTCTCGCCCTCGGTGTCCTTCACATACAGCGAGCGCTCGGAGAACCAACGATCGAAGTCGCAATTGACGGCGTGGCAGAGGTCGCGCATGTTGTCGACCATCTTCACATAGCCACGCTCGCGGAAGCTCTCCATACGCTCCTGCGGGTCGGCGTCGACCCACTTATCGCCGTCGGTGCGCCAGAACTCGGCAGCCTCATCGATGATGTAGTCGCCGCCGTAGGAGTCCTTGCCCAGGGTCTCGGCAAAGTTGTCCTGATACGGATGGGTCTCGGGGTGCTCGTCGTTCTCGTCGGCAACAAAGGCGTCACGGTCGGCGATCAGCAGCTTGTGAGCCTCGTCGATATCCACGCCCTGCTTGGCGATGATGTCGGCAAGCTGCATATAGCGCGTGCTGATGGAGTTGCCGAAGGTGTTCATCTGAGAGCCGTGGTCGTTGATGTAGAACTCACGCTGGATGTCGTAACCGGCGTGGTCCATGACGCGGCAGAGCGAGTCGCCCAGCGCGGCCCAGCGGCCGTGGCCGATGTGCATGGGGCCGACGGGGTTGGCGGAAACGAACTCGACCTGGGTCTTCAGGCCACCACCGACGTTGGACTTAGCAAAGTCCATACCCTTCTCGCGGGCCTCGCCAAAGATGGCATTCTTGACGGCAACGGAGAGGTAGAAGTTGATGAAGCCGGGGCCTGCGATCTCGACCTTCTCGATCGCGGGGTCCTCGGGCATATGGGCAACGATGGCCTCGGCGATCTTGCGCGGGGCGCAGTGGGCCAGCTTGGCGGACTTCAGGGCCATGGTAGAGGTCCACTCGCCATGAGAAGTGTCAGCCGGTCGCTCGATAGCGCAATCGTCAAGTTCAAATGCGGAAAGGTCGCCGGCCTCCTGGGCCGCAGCAAGCGCAGCGCGTACCAGCTCTTCAATCTTCTCGGGCATAGATCCTCCTTGTGTTAAAGCCCCCGAGCTCTTGGTCACTCGTAGGGCAAAAGCCAGAGTTTGTAGCACTCTATCACAAGCGACGGGCACTGTCGCAGGGTAAAGCTAATAGATATTGCATATGCACAAAAATGACTACAGCTTGTATGGAGTCACTCAAAGATGCCGGTCTGCCTGCAGATTATGCAGGCGTTGAAAATGCATAAAGGTGTGAATGAGCTACGTCTGTTATCGAATACTCTTACCTATCAGAGTTGTGTGATTTTCCTGCATAAAGTACGGGTTTGCGCACGTCAGCGTGTTATTCTAGACATACGTAAATTCGTATAAGTTGGAGGTAGCATGTTCTCAATCGGTCAACACGTCATTCATCCGGGCCAGGGAGTCTGCACCGTCGTCGGTTTTAGGGACGACACGCCGCAGCCCATGCTGCTGCTCGAGACCAAGCAGGGACATGCGCAGACGATCCTCATGTACCCCGTGGCGCAGGCCGACCGTCTGCACGCCGCCATCTCTCAGCAAGATGCCGAGCACTTGCTGAGCCACTATGACGAGCTTGAGTGCGACACCTTTACCGAGCGCAACAGCTCGCTTGAGGAGACACACTTTAAGCAGCAGCTCAAACTGGGCGCGCCCGAGACGGTCCGCGTGGCAAAGACCATGATGCACCGCATTCGCCAGGCCGAGGAAGCTGATAAAAAGCCCAGCTCCTACTACATGCGCGTACTCAAGGAGGCCAAGCGCCGCTCCATCGAGGAGTTCGCCGTGGCCTTGGGCGTCACCGAGGAGGCCGCCGAAGCCCGCCTAGCCCAAGCCGCCCTCAACTAACCCATCCGCGCCAAAAACCACCACAAAGGGGACAGGCACCTTTGTGGTGGTTTTCTTGTTCTAGTAGTATTCATTCTTATCGATACCCACGAGCACAAGGAGTCTCTTATGGCAGAGCCGCTTACCGCCGGAATCACCCGCGACCGCGCGTTCGAACTGCTCAACGAGCACAACAAGGACCCGTTCCACATCACCCATGGCGAGACGGTCGAGGGCACTATGCGCTACTTTGCGCGCGAGTTCGACCCCGAGAACGAGGAGTTTTGGGGCATCGTCGGTCTGCTGCACGACCTGGATTGGGAGGAGCATGAGGACGATCCCGTGAACCACACCATCTATGCTGCCGAGATTCTTGAGGGCGAAGGTGCGTCTCCCGAGCTCATTCGCGCCATCCAGACGCACACGTCCGACTTCAACACCTCGCTGCCCAAGCCCGAGCTGCAGATGGAAAAGATCTTGTTTGCCTGCGATGAGCTCACCGGCCTGATCGGCGCTGCAGTCATCATGCGCCCGAGCAAGAGCGTTATGGACTTTACGACCAAGTCGCTCAAGAAGAAGTTCAAGAACAAACGCTTTGCCGCCGGCTGCTCGCGCGACGTGATTTCGCAGGGCGCCGAGATGTTGGGCTGGGAGCTCCCCGAGCTCTTTGACCGCACCATCGCGGCCATGCAGTCCTTCGCCCCCGACCGCGATACCTTCCAGGCCTAACCGCCCACGCCACCTAAAACCGCCACAAAGGGGACAGGCACCTTTGTGGTGGTTTTTCTTGCGCGGGCGTTAGGGACGGACCTGGCCGGTGCCGCGGAGCTTGTATTTGTAGGTGGTGAGGGCCTCGGCGGCAAAGGGGCCACGGGCGTGGAGTTTTTGGGTCGAGATGCCGATCTCGGCGCCCAGGCCAAACTCGCCGCCGTCAGTGAAGCGAGTGCTGGCGTTGGCGTACACGGCCGAGGCATCGACCGCATCGAGGAAGCACTCGCAAGCATCCGTGTCCTCGGCAACGATGGCCTCGGAGTGCATCGTGCCGTAGCGATTGATGTGTGCGATGGCCTCGTCCTCGTTTGCCACGACCTTCACGCTCATCTCGAGAGCCAGGTACTCGCGACCCCAGTCCTCCTCAGTCGCGGCGACGTAGTTGTCGCCCTCGGCAAGCCCAGCGTCGGCGCATGCGGCGCACGTGGCCTCGTCGCCGTGAATCAGTACGCCGTGGTCGTGCAGCACGGCAACGACTGCGGGCAGGAAGCGATCAGCAACAGCACGGTCGACCAGCAGCGACTCGGCGGCATTGCACACGCCCACGCGCTGGGTCTTGGCATTGACGATAATGTTGAGCGCCTTATCAAAGTCGGCGGATTCATGCACGTAGATGTGGCAGTTGCCCGTGCCCGTCTCGATCACCGGCACAAGCGACTCGCGCACGCAGCGCTGAATCAGGCCCGCACCACCGCGCGGAATGAGCACGTCGACGATACCGCGGAGCTTCATGAGCTCGCCGGTGGCTTCGCGATCGGTGGACTCAATCATCGAGACGGCCTCGCGCGGGAAGCCCTTGGCCTCGAGCGCATCGGCCAGCAGCTCGGCGATCATGGCACACGAGTGATAGGCCAGCGAGCCGCCGCGCAGAATGCAGGCGTTGCCGGTACGGATGCAGATGCCTGCAGCGTCGGCCGTCACGTTGGGGCGCGCCTCGTAGACCATAGCGACCAGGCCCAGCGGCACACTCACACGGGTCAGGTCCACGCCGCTTGCAAGCACGCGGTGGTCGAGCACGCGGCCCACGGGATCGGGCAGCTCGGCGAGCTTTTCCAGGCCGGCGGCCATGCCCTCGACGCGCTCGGGCGTCAGCAGCAGGCGATCGAGCAGTCCGGCCGAGGTACCCGCATCGCGCGCGGCGGACATATCGAGCTCGTTAGCGGCGACGATGGAGTCGACACCGTTGCGCAGTGCTGCGGCCATGGCGCGCACGGCCTCCTGACGCTGCTCATCGCTCGCCGTGGCAAGCGAGGCCGACGCTGCCTTGGCGGCAACGGCAAGATCGTGGACATACGTGGCTATATCGACCGACATGGGCGGCCCTTTCTCCTAGAAGTTTGCAACCATGGTAGCCGATTTGCGCATGGCCTCGCCCACGGCGGTAGAATTGGTCAACCCGAAACACCGCAACGAACGGAAGACTCACATGGCCCTCATCACTTCGTACCACGTCCCCGGCCTTTATGTCGAGGACCACAGCATCGACGTCCCCCTTGACTGGCGCGGCCTGGAGCCGATGCTCCTGGCCGTCGGCAGCACCATGCGCCGCGGCGCTATGCCGGCACCCATCGCCGGCGCGCCCGAGAGCATCAAGCTCTTCTACCGCGTGGTTTGCGCGCCCGACCGCATCAACGACGATCTGCCACTGCTCCTGTTTTTGCAGGGCGGCCCCGGCGGCGAGAGCCCGCGTCCGCTGTCGCCCACAAGCGACGGCTGGATCGAGGAGGCCGTCAAGCACTTCCGCGTGGTCCTTCCCGACCAGCGCGGCACCGGGCGCAGCAGCTGTGTAGACGGGCGCACGATTGCCGCACTGGGCGAGCGCGCGACGGCGGCCGGCTCCGATGCCGCACGCTCGCAGGCTGACTTCCTCAAGCGCCACCTCGCCAGCTCCATCGTGCGCGATTTTGAGTACCTGCGCCTGGTGGGCTTTGGCGGCAAGCCCTGGGTCACACTCGGGCAGAGCTACGGCGGCTTTTTGACGTTGAGTTATCTGTCGCTCTTCCCCGAGGGCGTGGCGGCAAGCTTTACCTGCGGCGGCATCCCCCACGTGCCGGCGAGCGCCAGCGAGGTCTACGAGCACACCTTCCCGCGCATGGCCGCCAAGACGCAGCAGTATTATGACCGCTATCCCGCTGACGTCGAGCGCGTGGCAGCCCTGGCCGATACGCTCGAGGCTCAGAAGCCCGTGCTGCCCGACGGCTCGCCGATGACGGTCGAGCGCCTACAGCTCATGGGCAGCGATTTTGGCATGAAGCCGAGCTTTGAGCGCATGCACTGGATCATCGACCATGCGTTTGTTGATGGCGACGGCACGCTGAGCTGCGGTTCCTCGGTATCAGACAGCTTTTTGATGCGCGCCTTCGAGCGCACCAACACGCGTACAAACCCGCTGTACTGGACGCTGCAGGAGTTCATCTACGCCGACGGCGACACCATGCCCATTCGCTGGGCCGCGGCAGAAGAGAAGGCACACCGCGCCGAGTTCGACACGCTCGCGCGCCCGCTCATGTTTACCGGCGAGGCCATGTTCCCGTGGATGTTTGAGCAGATGCCCGAGCTCAAGCCCTTCAAGCCCGCCATGGATCTGCTGATGGAAGACACCAGCTGGGACAAGATCTACGACCCGCAGCGTCTAGCCTGCAACGAGGTGCCGCTCCAGGCCGCCGTGTACTTCGATGACATGTACGTGGATTCGGGTCTGCAGCTCGACACGCTCAGCCGCGTGGGCAACTCGCATGCCTGGGTGACCAACGAGTTTGAGCACGATGGCCTGCACGGCAGCGTGGTGTTCAAGCACCTCTTCGACGAAGCCCTCAACCGCGGAGACCTGCGCCAGATCTTCTAGCAAAGCAGTGTCCCCAACTGCCGACACAAAAGGAACGTCCCCAAGTGCCGCAGTGGGACCCCGCCGCCTCAACGAGTTGCGGTGAAATAGGGACTGTTAAAGGCTTTAAAGCCGCCAAACCATCCCTATTTCACCGCAACTTACGATATGCAGGCGTTACGGCCATCGCAGGTAGAGGACGGAAAGCGAAAACGCCCCTAAGCGAGTGGCTTTAAATCGTAGGTCGAACAAAAGAAGCGAGCGCCGCCCAGAGCGAACAAGTTGGCATGAAAAAGGCGAGGCATAGACCTGATGGTCATGCCTCGCCTTTTGAATGACAAATTGTCGCTCTGGGCGGCGCGCAGCGTCGACCCGTTAGGCGAAGACGATTAAATTATCTCGATGAATCGCAGGCTTCTCGGACAGGTCTGCCAGCAGACGGTTGCCGGCAATCTGGTCCTGGCGGCGTCCTGCCGCAAGTTCCAGCACGTCCGAATCGGCCTCGGCGATACCGCGGGCGACGACCATGCCGCTCGGATCGCACACGTCGAGCACATCGCCCTCGGCAAAAGCGCCATCGACCTCGCGAATACCTACCGCAAGCAAGGAAGAGCCACGGCTGACCAGCGCCTTCGCGGCACCGTCATCAACCGTCACCGAGCCGTGGGCCTTGTCGCCCAGCGCGATCCACAACTTGCGGGGTGCGATGTCCAGGCGCTCCGCCGGCGGATCGAACAGGGTTCCCACGCTCTCCCCGCGGGCGAGGCGCACGAGCGCATCGGGCTCCTCGCCCGAGCAAATCACGCTCCGAATACCCGCCGTCATCAGAATGCGGCTCGCGCGAATCTTGGTAATCATGCCGCCCGTACCCACCGATGTGGAAGAATCGCCCGCCGAGGCGATAATCTTGGCATCGATCTTATGCACGACCGGGACGAACTCGGCCGTGGGGTCCTCGTGCGGATTGGCGGTATAGAGCCCATCGATGTCCGAGAGCGTCACGCACAGATCGGCAGAAACCAGGCAGCTCACAAGCGCCGCCAGCGTGTCGTTATCGCCAAACTTAATCTCATCGACGGTAACGGTATCGTTCTCGTTGACGACCGGCACCACGCCAAGCTCCACCAGTCGCAGCAGGGCGTCGCGCGCGTGCAGGTAGGACGTGCGGCGGGCCGTATCGTGGCGCGTGAGCAGCACGAGCGAGGTGAGCAGGTCGCGCGCATGGAACTCCTCGTCGTAGGCCGACGAGATGATGCACTGACCGGCCGAGGCGCAGGCCTGCAGGCTCGGCAGGTCACCCACCGGCTTGCGGTCGAAGCCCAGCACGGGATAGCCGCAGGCGATAGCGCCCGAGCTCACCACGACCAGGCGGCAGCCGAGTTTGCGCAGCGCTGCGGCCTGATCGGCAAGGCCGCCGATAAAGGCGCGGTTGACCTTGCCGTCGGCGCCCACCACCGTGGACGAACCGATCTTTACCACCATCGTTTTATAAAAAGTCGTCATACGTCAGACCAATCAACTGTTCAGCGAACCGGCGTGCTGGCGGCCGAGGGAACGCAATTCGCCCCTACCGCCCAAGTTCATTAGTGAGCCCAGGGGAAGGCAGAAGCCGCGGCCATGTTCTTGCGCACGAGCTCGTCGCGCACCTGTGCCAGGCCCTGCTCCATGCCCACCACATAGGTCTGCGGGTACAGGAAGCGCTTGTAGACCGGATCAAGATGGTCCAGTGCCCAGGTGCAACGCTCGCGTGCGTCCTCAATGCTCTCGCGCGGGGCAACAGCGCTGCCATCGCGCACGATCGGCACCAGCAGCTCGCGATACTCAAGCTCGGAAACGTCGGTCACCAGGGCAGCATCGTTCACGGCCACGAGGGTATTGCCACGCGCGGTGCCCTCCCCCGCCAGATGATCCTCGTCATAGATCATGTCGCAAATCGGGCCGCCAAAGCCGTCGTAATAGCGGCGCACGCGCTGCACGCCCGGGATCGTGCGCTTGTAGGGCTGCTCGGAGAGCTTGACCACCGGCGTCCACGGGTCCGTCTCGCTCGCACGGCGGGCGGAAAGCTTGTACACGCCACCCAGCGCCGGCTGGTCATAGCAGGTCGCGAGCTTGGTGCCCACGCCAAAGCTATCGATGGGCGCACCCTGGTCGAGCAGCGACTGAATCGTGTACTCGTCCAAATCGTTAGAAACCGAGATCCCCACATAGGGCAGGCCCTCGGCATCAAAACGGCCGCGAACATACTTGGAGAGCTTGGCGAGGTCGCCCGAGTCAATGCGAATAGCCGACAGGCGCTCGCCCGCCGCCTCCATCTCCTTGGCAACCGTAATGGCATGCTCGCAGCCCTCACGCACATCGTAGGTGTCGATGAGCAACGTGCAGTTCTTGGGGCTCGACTTGGCAAAGGCACGGAAGGCCTCGAGCTCGGAGTCGAAGCTCATCACCCAGCTGTGCGCATGCGTGCCAAAGACGGGAATACCGTAGCGGCGACCGGCGAGCACATTGGACGTAGAGGAACAGCCGGCAACGCAGCTCGCGCGCGCGACGGCCAGGCCGCCATCGGGGCCCTGGGCGCGGCGCAAGCCAAACTCGGCAACGGGACGGCCGTCCGCCGCCAGCACCACGCGCGCCGTCTTGGTGGCGACAAGTGTCTGGAAGCCGACGATGTTGAGCAGCGCCGTCTCGAGCAGCTGGCACTCCAGCGCGGGGCCGGTGACGCGCACCATGGGCTCGCGCGGAAAGACGAGCTCGCCCTCGGGGACGGCGTCGATGTTCACATGCGCACGAAAATCGCGCAGGTAGTCGAGGAATCCAGGCTTGAACATCGCGCCGCCGGCCGGGGCCTGGAGCGAGGCGAGGTAGTCGATGTCCTCGGGCGTAAAGCGCAGGTTCTCGACCAGCTCAGGCAGCTCGGCGGTGCCGCACATGACGGCGTAGGCGCTACCAAAGGGATGGTCGCGGTAAAACGCGGTAAAACAACCCTGCTCATTGGCCTTGCCGCTCTCCCACAGGCCCTGGGCCATAGTGAGCTCGTACAGATCGGTGAGCATTGCAATGTCGGTGGGATGCGAGATGTCGGTCAAAGCCATGGGGCGACCTTTCGGATGCGTTGTGCAGAAGTTGAGGGTTGGACAAGGACAGAGTGTTCAGGCATGGCGCCCAGCGCGAACAGATTAGTGCAGGCCCATGCTGCCCGTGATCGTGTAGACCATAAAGACGATAAACGCGATGAGGGCGAGCACGATGATGATCTTTTGAGCCGGGGCCATACCGGGGATCTCATTCTCGCCCGCAGGCTCCTTGGAGGTGACCATGCGCTGGGCAAAGGTCATCTCGTCACGGCTCGGTTTGGGCTCGACGGGCTTGGGGCGAGCGGCTCTATTGGGCTGAGGTTTGGGTGCGGCAGGCGCAGGCTTCGCGGCGGCTGGCTTGGGTGTGGGCACGGGCTTGTGCTCGGATGCGGCGTTCGCGGCGGCCTTCTCGGCCTTCGCGCGCTCGGCGCGCAGGGCAGCCAGCTCCTCACGCTCGCGACGGGCCTTTTCCTGCTCCTCGCGGCGGGCCTTCTCGGCGCGGAGCTCTTCCAACTCGGCGCGCTCCTCGTCGGACAATGGTTGGGACTCAAGCTCGGCCATAGTTCAGCCCTTCCTTTCAAAAAAAGCCGCCGACACAATGTCGACGGCTTATCAAATCCAAGGGTGGAGACGAAGGGAGTCGAACCCTCGGCCTCTGCCATGCGACGGCAGCGCTCTCCCAACTGAGCTACGTCCCCAGGACAAGTCGATATTTTACCTACGGCTCGCCGACTGTCAACGCCCAATACCCAGTCTTTTTGGGACGGGGATATTTTGGCTACCTTTCGAGCAAGCAATCCTCTCGATGATTTTTCTGGGACGGGGATTAAAAAATCATTCGGTACACAATGATTTTTTAATCCCCGTCCCAGAAAAATCATCGGCGAACGCGCTACTTTGCACTGGTGAGGACGCCGGTGGTGTCAAACGCCGGGGTGAAGCTCTCGTCTACCGCGCCGCCCTCTTGCCAGAACATCGTCGTAAAGCCCAGGTCGTCGGCATAGTCGAGCACCTGCTCGTACTCATCGCGCGCCACGGCTCGTGCCAGATCGCCGCCCTGCTCGCGCATGAGCGCATTGGGCGTGTACTGGTTCATGACCGAGATCGGCACATCGCCCACCGTCTGCCACACCAGGTCCAGCACGCGACACGAATCGTCTGCATGTCCCGGCAGTACCAGATGGCGCACAATCATGCCGCGCTTCATGAGCCCGTCCTCGTCCACCAGCTCTCCCCCGCGGCGCTCGATCTCGCGCGCCATCTGCGCCAGGCCTGACACAGCCACACGCGGGTAATCCTTTATATGCGAGAGAGACTGCGCAAGCGCCGCATCGGCATATTTAAAGTCGGTAAGCCACACGTCGACTAGATCGCCGAGCGCCGCCACGGCACTCGCGCGCTCATAACCGCTCGTGTTGTAGACGATTGGGATGACCAGCCCGCGCGCCCGTGCCGCGGCAATCGCTGCCGGCAGCAGGTGCGCGTAGTGCGTCGCCGTCACCAGGTTGATGTTGTTGGCGCCCTGGTCCTGCAGCTCCAACATAATCTCGACCAAGCGCTCGGGCGAAATCTCGAGCCCAAAATTTCCCGTCGAGATCTCGTGGTTCTGGCAATAGACGCATTTGAGCGAGCAGCCGCTAAAGAAGATCGTGCCCGAACCGGCCTCGCCCGAGATAGGCGGCTCCTCCCACATATGAAGCGCCGCGCGGGCCACCTTGAGCGTGTCGTCGGCACCGCATACGCCGCGCGCGCCCTCATCGCGCGCCGCACCGCAACGGCGCGGACACAAATGGCAGGCGGGCGAAAAAAGTTCGGTCAACGACGTCGGCATAAAAACATGCTCCAAAACAACGATTCAGCAGCTCAAACGCAAGGGGGCCAACCGCACAGACAGCTCGAGCCCAAGGCGCCGTAATCGTCCGACACGATTTTTGTAATGTCAAGACTGGAATCGATAAAGTGCCGCTTTATGATGTAGTTATTCCGCCCCCCGCGGAGCAACTGGGTGAACCGTCGCGTTTATTTAGGGAGCCCACACAGTCGTACCTAGTACAGGTATCCTTCGTTGTTAAGGACGCTGGAACAGTCGATGAGGGCACCCACCTGTTTTAGGTGGGTTCATTTTCGTAACGTGGGGGGTGGTTTTCTTTTGCCGAAAATCGCCATTGCAAATCCCGCCAAGATCCCCAAAAGGCACCAGGCAGAGCCCCACTATCACTCGAATATCTGGTAAGCGCGTGATTATCGCCCCGTGCAATTCCTCACACCCTCCTTGGTCGAGTATCATGGGTCAGCTATACCCTTTGCGGCGTGGCATCCTTTGACCTTTTCCTTCGACGCTTGGCGGTTTATCGATTCATGGCTTCCTCCACGAGCTTCATACCGTACCTATGCGTGGCGGTCGTGGCTTTTATCACGACCTTCCTTACGGTGCCCCTGGTCAAGCGCCTGGCAATCAAGCTCGACGCCGTCGACTATCCTTCCAAGCGCCGCATCAACACTAAACCCATCCCGCGCATGGGCGGCACGGCGGTCTTTTTGGGCCTCGTCGTCGCATGCATCGTGCAGGTCCTAGGCACCTGGTACCTGGGCTGGCCGCCCGTTTTGGTGCCTCATCCCCTCTTGCACATCAGCTACCCCATACTGGCGCTTTCTTTTACCGTCATCTTTGCGACCGGCGCGATCGACGACATCTACCAGCTCAAGCCCAAGCAAAAGCTCGCCGGTCAGGTCCTCGCCGCGCTCATCGCCTGCGTGGGCGGCCTGCGCATCGGCGTCATCGTCAACCCGTTTGCCCCCGGCGAGATCATGCTCGGCTGGCTCGCCTACCCCATCACCGTGATCTACCTGGTGGCGTTCACCAACATCATCAACCTTATCGACGGCCTCGACGGCCTGGCCACGGGCATCTGCGGCATCGCGTCGTTCACCATGTTTTCGGTCGCCGTGCTCTCGGGCCGCATCGACGCCGCCGCGCTCTCCATCGCGCTCTTTGGCTCGTGCCTCGCCTTCTTGCGCTATAACTTCAACCCCGCGAGCATCTTCTTGGGCGACTCGGGGTCGCTGCTTCTGGGCTTTGCGCTGGGTTCCATCTCGCTGCTCAACGTGAGCCGCACCGCCGCGCTCACCTCGCTCATCATCCCGCTCATCGTGGCCGGCGTGCCCATCATCGATACGTTTAGTGCCATCGTTCGCCGCAAGCGCGCCCACATTAGCATTGGACAGGCCGACAAGGGCCACATCCACCACCGCCTCATTCAAGAGGGCTACAACCAAAAGCAGGCCGTACTGCTCATCTATGCCTGGTGCATTATGCTTTCGGCCGGCGCCGCCGCCATCAATCAGGTCGAGGTCCCCATACGCGTGCTCATCTTTACCGTGCTCGCCATCGGCTCGGCGGCCTTCGCCAAGCACCTGCACCTGTTTGAGCCCGTGCTGCGCCACCATTACAACAAGCGCACGCACGAAGACGAGTTGGTAACCCCCGACGACCCTGCTTTTAAGCAGGAGGAGCAGGCAGCCGAGGATCGTAAGGAAGAGCGCCACCACAAGCTCTAGGATAAGCTGCCGAGGATGCGCTCAGGCGCCGCCGGCCAAGCGCGGCCGGTCCGCACCCAGCGCGCAAGCTGCCCCTCTCCCGCCCCTCGCCTACTTACGCCCCGCCCCTTCAATAAACGCGTTATCATCTTGACCCATGAACATACGTTAGGAGCAATCATGCCAAACGAGAACAGCTACGAAGTCGCGCTGCAAAAGAGCAACGCCATTCGCGAGGGCCTGGCCAAGACGCCCGAGAAGTTCACCATGCTTACCGGCGACCGCCCCACCGGTCGTCTGCACCTGGGCCACTACTTTGGCACCCTCAAGGGCCGCGTTGAGCTGCAGAACATGGGCGCCAAGACCAACGTGCTCATCGCCGACTACCAGGTCATCACCGACCGCGACACCACCGAGCACATCCAGGACAACGTGTACAACATGGTCATGGACTACCTTGCCTGCGGCATCGACCCCGACAAGACCATGATCTACGCGCACTCCGCCGTGCCCGCCGCCAACCAGCTCATGCTGCCGTTCCTGTCGCTGGTTTCCGAGGCCGAGCTGGCGCGCAACCCCACCGTCAAGGCCGAGATGGAGTCCTCGGGCCACGAGCTCACCGGTCTTCTGCTCACCTATCCGGTGCATCAGGCCTGCGACATCCTGTTCTGCAAGGGCAATGTGGTTCCCGTCGGCCGCGACCAGCTGCCGCATATTGAGCTCACCCGCACCATCGCCCGCCGCTTTAACAACCGCTACGGCAAGGTGTTCCCCGAGGTCGACGCGCTGCTGTCCGAGACTCCGCTGCTGCCCGGCCTGGACGGTCGCAAGATGAGCAAGAGCTACGGCAACGCCATCAACATCTCGATGACCGCCGAGGAGACGGCCAAGCGCATCAAGAAGAGCCAGACCGACTCTGAGCGCATGATCACGTTCGATCCCGAGAACCGCCCCGGCGTTTCCGGCCTGCTTTCGACGGCCGCGATCTGCACCGGCCGTTCCGAGGTCGAGATTGCTGAGGAGATTGGCATGGGCGGCTCCGGCCAGCTCAAGAAGTACGTGACCGAGGCCGTCAACGAGTACTTCGCGCCGATCCGCGAGCGTCGCCAGCGCTACGAGAACGATCTGGACTATGTGAAAGACGTGCTGCACGAGGGCAACCGTCGCGCCAACGAGATCGCCGAGCAGACCTTGGCCGAGGTTCGGGACGCCATGGGCATGGTGTACTAGACCGATCTGCTGGCTTGAGCTTTCGATTGCTATAGGGCGGGCGCTACAGCGTCCGCCTTTTTTGGTGCCCGACCGGTTCGGCTCCGCCCACCGCACTCCCCCGATAAACAGGAACGGGCCCGCCGGCAGTCAGTTGCCAGCGGGCCCGTTCCCGAAGTACACCGTTGAATCGCACAGAGGGGAGGGATGCGAATCAAGCTCAACAGGGCAGGCTTTTTCATCGCCTATTGCCTGCTCCGTTGCTGAATTTAATATAGTTCACCGTGGTTTACTTTCTGGCGTCAATATGCGCCACCATAGCTTCTCCATAAGTTAGCCCCGGTAAACCTACCAAAAAGGGACAGGTTTGTTTTGGCAGGTTTTATCTGGGGAAACGTCGCAGCGCCAGCGTTCCACCACAAAGGGGACAGGCACCTTTGTGGTGGTTTTGGCCACGGCAGAGCCGCTAGAGCCCTGCTGGCCAGCGACAGGCGGCCAAGTCGACGTGCATGTCGTCCTTAAACGCCACACCCTCCCCTAGCAAAAGCTCACGTTGAGCATCGGGACCGCCAAAAACAAAACCCTCACAGATACGGCCGTCAGCAAACACCACGCGGTGACAGGGAATCTCGCCGGGGCGCGGATTGCTATGCAGGGCATACCCCACGTACCGCGCACTTCGCGGACGACCGGCGAGCAGCGCCACCTGACCATACGTGGCGACCATCCCCTCGGGGATCTGCTCGACCACCTCGTACACCCGCTCAAAAAAGCCCTCAGACGCCATCGCTCGCTCCCCTCTCCGCATTAACAGCATAAAGAAATGATCCCTTGGGGACGGAGGAAAACGGATCATTCGCGGCCTCCGTGCGGTCGATGATCCGTTTTCCTCCGTCCCCAAGGGATCATTTGTTGGCAGGTCGGTTAGTTGGCGGGCTGGAAGAAGGCTACGGCTACGGCGCCGGGACCTACGTGGGTGCCGATGGTGGCACCGATGGTGTGGACGGGCAGCTCGCCCTCGGTGTGGCCAGCCCACAGTGCCGCGCTGTCCTCGATATACTTCTTGAGCACCGCATCCGAAAGACCCGTATAGCCGAGCGCAAGCGGCATGGAAAAGTCGATACCGCCCGCCTTTTCGACCTTTTGGTTCAGCAGGTTGCGGCCGTTCTTGGAACCGCGCGCCTTTCCCAGCTGCACGATCAGACCGTCCTCGACAGCTACCACGGGCTTTACGTTGAGCAGCGTGCCCACGGCGCCGGCAGCAGCAGATAGGCGACCGCCGCGCACCAGGTACTCCAGCGTCTCGAGCAGGCCGATAACCACCACACGGTCGCGCACGGCCTCGACCGCCGCCGCGATCTGGGCCGCGCTACGGCCCTCGTCCACCAAGCGCAGCGCATACTCAACCAGGATGCGTTCACCCAAGGTGACGTTGTTGCTATCAACCACGTACACATCGCCGCCCGGTGCCTCGGCAAGTGCGGTACGGGCACTCTGATTGGTGCCCGAAAGCTTAGCACCCACGGTAATAATCACAGCCTCATCGCCGGTTTCACGAACCTCGGCGATAGCCTGCGAAAACGCGTACGGGTTGACCTGACCGGTCTTGGGCAGCTCATCGCGCTCCACGAGCATCTCGTAAAAGCGCTGATGATCGATGTCGACGCCATCCATGTACACATCGGTGCCAAAGGTGACGGACAGCGGCAAAACAGCCAGTGCCGGGTGCTCCGCCGGCGACATATCGCTTGCGGAATCGGTAATAATGCGGACGGACATAGCGAATCCTTTCTTGCGCAGGTCTCGCGCAGGGAATTTTGACAGCAAAGTCCCAGCACGGTATACGCGCTTAAACGGGACGATGCAGTTGTTAATGGGAAGCAAATGCCCAGGCGGCCCTACAGCTCGCGCAAGGTGTTGAGAATCGTACGCAGCGACGCATACATCTGCTCGCGCTGCTCCACGCCCATGGCCTTGCCGGTGGTGTCGAGCACCTCGCTAATAATGCGATCGGCCTCGTTCATGCTCTCGCCGCCCAACGTGGTCAGGCGAACCGGGGCGCGATACTTAACGGCGGCATCAGCCGAATCGTCAACCTCGACATAGCCGCCCTCCTCCAGATGCGCCAGCGTGCGCGAGACGGCAGCGCGGGTCACACCAGCCATGCGGGCGAGGTCGGCACCAGTCAGACCGTCCTTGCTGCGCTCAAGATAGTACAGGCACATGATGTCGGAGCCCTTAAGGCCCAGCCTTGCGCCCTCAGATGTCTTAATGCGCTGGATCTCTTTGTAGAGTCCGCTGATCAGTCCGACAAAGTCCTCGAAACGTGTCTCGTCGCTCTGTTGCATGGGAGACGACCGCCTTTCGCTTGCATAATGCTAACGGGTAAACATCTTAGCCGTACCCAGCGACCGCAAGCCCCGCACGCTCTATTTGTTAACTCATCAACATAAAAACCACCACAAAGGGGACAGACACCTTTGTGGTGGTTTGGGGCATCAATAGGTTCTAGGCGTCGCTACAACTCCACGCAGGGATTGTCGCGGGTCACAAGCGTCTTAACGACAACCGTCGCTCCCAGATAGCGCTCGAGCAAATCGGCAAGACGGTCGATGGCGGCCTGACAGTCCCCCATGCGCTCGGGCTCAACACATTCAATCGCCAGGAACGCGTCGGCCGAATCGTCGGACAGGGCCGTTCGAACGCCGTCGCGCCAGTTCCAGCAGCGGCACACGGCACCTGCATCGTCAATGTAGGCAAGCTCGCCGGGCAGCGTCGGGTCATCTGCTTCCTCGCCAAGCGGCAGGAACGCATCGCCACCGTCGGTCACCTTCAAGCGAAGATCTCCCTCAATCGCATGCAGATCCTCGCCGCCAACGGGCAGCGCGTAGGACAGCGACACCGTGTTATAGATATCCACCGCGGGCGTAATGTGGCCCACCGGCTTGCCCTTGAGCACGCGCTTGAGCAGGTTCTCGATTGAACAGCGCGCACCCTTTTTGGTCTTGAACAGACGATAGGCCTCGCGCCATGCCTTGACCGGTGCGTTCTCGCTGATAGTGTCGCTGGTCAGATGACGCTCCGCATCGATATTGGCACGGTCGAGCAGAGCCGCGACCGCGTCCACGTCCTCTTGAGGGATCTGAGCCGCGGGCTTCATACCCTCCACAGCCACAACACCGATCGCCGCCTGCGGAAACAGCTCCCAGAATGAATCCTCGGCAATAAAGTTCTTCATACATGCTCCCTTCAAGATTCGCCCCACGCGAACGCCTAAACAAAAAGCGCCCTTACAACGGCCACCTTCAAAGTCCTACGGTGCCGTCACAAGAGCGCTTGCGCTGTCCCCATCCGGAGAAGGGGACGATATGTCAGGCGTATTGTAACCCGAGTCATCCGCACGAGCAAAACCACCACAAAGGTGCCTGTCCCCTTTGTGGTGGTTTTGGGTCTGAGGCGACGCTAGTGGCGGAGTCCCAGCAGCCCGCGGCCGCGATGACGAGCGTCGGCGGGCACCTGAGCGTGCGGGCCGGCGGCCTTAACGGACTCGGGCAGGTGCGAGTACTTCTTCTCGAAGTTCTCCTCAAACATCACCGCCAGGTTGTGCGCTGCCTCGTCGTAGCGCGCGGTGCTCTGCCAGTACTGGCGCGGCACCAGGATGCCGTCGGGCACGCCATGGCACGTGGTGGGAATGTCGACGTTAAAGATATCGTCGTGCACGAACTCGCTGTCCTCGATGGTGCCGTCGAGAGCGCGGGCCACCAGGGCACGCGTGTAGGCAAGCTCGATGCGATGGCCCACGCCGTAGCCGCCGCCGATCCAGCCAGTGTTGACCAGATAGACGCGGGTGCGACCGTCGGCGATACGCTCGCCGAGCATCTTGGCATAGACCATGGGATCGAGCGGCATAAACGGCTCGCCAAACAGCGAGGAGAACGTGGGCGTGGGCTCGGTGACGCCGACCTCGGTGCCAGGAATCTTGGCGGTGAAGCCCGTCACAAAGTGATACATGGCGGCGTCGGCCGTCAGGCGCGAGATGGGCGGCAGCACGCCAAAGGCATCGCAGGTCAAAAACAGCACGACGCTCGGGGTGGTGCCCATGCCCTTGGTCCACGCGTTGGGGATGTGCTCGACGGGATAGGCCACGCGCGTGTTGTGCGTGATCGAGACGTCATCATAGTTGGGCTTTCGGTTCTCATCGAGCACTACGTTTTCGCAGATGGCGCCAAAGCGAACAGCGTTGAAGATCTCGGGCTCGTGGAACGCATCCAGGCCCTCGCACTTGGCGTAGCAGCCGCCCTCGATGTTGAAGATGCCCATGTCGGACCAGCCGTGCTCGTCGTCGCCGATCAGCAGGCGCGTGGGGTTGGCCGAAAGCGTGGTCTTGCCGGTGCCCGACAGGCCAAAGAACACCGCCGTCTCATGCGTGACGGGATCCATGCTGGCCGAGCAATGCATGGGCAGCACGTCGTCCTCGACGGGCAGCAGGTAATTCATAACGCTGAAGATGGACTTTTTGATCTCGCCGGAGTAACCGGTGCCGGCAACCAGAATCACGCGCTCCTGGAAGTTGATGACCACGGCAGCGCTGGAGTTGAGGCCCTTAATGGCGGGATCGCACTGGTAACCGGGCGCCGCGAGCACGCAAAAGTCCGGCTCGCCAGTGCGCGCGATTTCGCGGGCAAGCGGACGAGCGAGCATTTGCTTAATAAAGAGCGCCTGGCTGGCGCGCTCGCAGGCGACGAGCAGGCGACGCGTGTGGTTGCGGTCGGCGCCCGCCATGCCGCGCGTGACGAATACATCGCGCTCGTTGAGAAAGTCGACGATACCGGCCTTGATGGTCTCGTAGCTCTCGATCGAAAGCGGGCGGTTGACGGCGCCCCAGGCAATCTTGTCGTGCACGTCGGGGGTGTCAACGATAAAGCGATCGTTGGGAGAACGACCAGTGCGCTCCCCCGTCTCGATCACCAGCGCGCCGTTGGATGCCATGCGGCCTTCTTCGCGGCGGATAGCGTGCTCGACGAGCTCCGCGGCGGGCAGATCGACCAGCAGGCGGGGCTGATTCTCGGCGGGATCTTCGACCAGCGTAATACCAAAGTTGGACAGAACTTCTGCAGGGGTAACACCAGGCATGGGGCCTCCTTTAAAAACGCGACACGTGGACGCGGCGCGCACTTTACTCACGTAAAGCCCGTTGTACCCGATATGCAAAAACGTTTTTGCGGCAACGGCGAAGCGCCCGCCCAACGGTCAAAAATCGCACGCAAGCGGCCTAGTCGTTGGGGACGTTCTTAAACGACTAGTCGTTGAGGACACTCTTGAACGGGCAACAACCAAGGAGTGTCCCCGGATGCCGGCACATAAGGAACGTCCCTAAGTGCCGACTACTGAATGGCGTCGCCGAAAATATTGAACAACCTGTTCAAAAACACGAGCGAACACCGTCGCGTCTATACTAGAACGCAGCAATAGAAAGGACTCAACTTTGAGCATCTCGCCCCTCGATAGCATCCGCCGCGCCATCGCCCGCCGCAATGGCGTCGCCGACCCCGCCGTAGCGAGCAGCGACACCGCAAAGGCCCAAGGCGGACGCATCGAGAACGGCCTCTTCCCTGCCTCCCACACGGCCGAGGAGCTCGCACGCATCCAGGAGCTGAGCCAGCGCAACGCCGGCGGGCCCAATAGCGGCCAAGCCACACGTCGCCGGCGCGAGGGCGATCGTGAGCCCGGCCCCGTCCGCCGCATGGTCAACGTCTGGTGGAACCGCCTGCTCGGCGCTGTCTACGGCGGCGGCTTCTCCACGCAGGAAGCCGAATACGAGGAACACGCCACCCGCCGCGACTATCTCTGGAATACCCTGGGCACCGCCGTGTGGGGCTTCGCGTTTCCGCTGCTCACCATCGTGTCCACGCAGCTTGTGGGCGCCGAGGAAGCCGGTAAGTTCTCCATCGCCTTTGTCACCGGCACACTCATCATGATCGCGTGCAACTACGGCGTGCGCAATTTCCAGGTCTCGGACATCGACGAGAAGACGTCCTTTGCCTCTTACCAGCTCAATCGCTGGCTTTGCGGAGCGCTCGCCCTAGGCTGCGGCCTCATGTACAGCAGCGCCCGCGGCTACGATGCGCAGATGGCCACGATCGGCCTGGGGGTCTACCTGTATAAAGTGATCGACGGTGTGGCGGACGTGTACGAGGGCCGCCTGCAGCAGGCCGATAAACTCTACCTGGCCGGCATGAGCCAAACGCTGCGCTCCGTCGGCGTCATCGCGGTCTTTAGCGTGGCGCTGTTCCTTACGCGCAGCATGCCCATCGCGGCCATGGCCATGGGTGTAACCGCGATTGCCTCGCTCGTGCTGGTCACCGCGCCGCTCGCCCTGCTCGAAACCGAAAAATCGCGCCGCGTGAGCCTGCGCGAAGTCGGCCACCTCTTTGCGCAGTGTGCCCCGCTCTTTGGCGCGCTCTTTTTGTTCAACCTTATTGAGAGCATGCCCAAGTTTGTTATGGAAGGTGCGCTGGCTTACAAATATCAGCTGTACTTTAATGCCCTGTTCTTTCCGGCACAGGCCATTTTGCTGAGCATTGGTTTTATCTATAAACCGCAGCTCTTGCGTTTGTCGAGCATTTGGGCGAACCCGCGCAAACGCCGCCGTTTTGACTTGATTATTATTGCCGTTATGGCGCTGATCGTGGCCATCACCGGCGTGTGCGCCGCATTTATGGCCGGCCCCGGCATTCCCCTCATGAGCTTTATGTACGGCCTCAACTTTGAGCGCTACCGCACGCTGGCACTGCTGATGGTTGTCGCTGGCGGCATCACCGCGGCCATCGACTTTATCTACGCCATCATCACAGTGCTGCGCCACGCCGGCGACGTCACCAAGATCTACCTGATCTGCTTTGCCGTGAGCGTGGTGCTCCCGGTGATCCTCATCAACTTACTGGGCCTGATGGGTGCCGTCGTGAGCTACCTGGCCATCATGGCCCTACTGCTGGTGCTATTGATTGTCGAATACGCCCACATCCGCCAGCGCATAGAACGAGCCCGCAACCCGTACGGCGCCTAAATGGTGCAATGGGGGCAGCTAATTTGCGATGGAATCTCCCCGACTGGGGTCTCGTTGCGAACAATATGCATCACACAAAACTAAGTGAGTAGACTTTTACCGAATCCCCGATCACACCGACAAAGCACAAGTCTGTGACCTGCTGTTTTATTGAGGCAAATATGTTGGGTGCTCGGCATTTCCAAAAAAGTCTACTCACTTAGTCAGCGGGCAGCCAAATGATCGTTTAACCCCCGTCCCAGAAAAATCATTTGATGGGCAGAAGGGCAAAAGTAGTCAAAAAGCCCGTCCCAAATTAGCTACCCTTTGCACCGATTACTCGCCAGGGAGAATGTTTGCGTAGAACTCCGCCCCGTCGTCCAGGCGAAGGATGCCCACGCGGCCGAACTCGGAACCGGTGGCCGCCGCGCAATCGATATCGATGCGATCGGGCACACCGGCGGTATCCTCGCCACCCAGGCGCACCATCTGCCCGCGGCCCGACTCCTCATCGAGCCCTGCCAGGCCGCCAACCTCGCAATAGCGCCCCAGCGACACCGTGGGCGTGTGGCCACTCACCACGACCGGACCCTTGCCCTCGGCAGAAAGCAGCCCCGTCGGGGCATCCCAATAGCCATGGCGAATCCAGAGCAAGTCATCGGACGACTGCACGGCGAGCATTTGCTGCAGCAGCTCGCTATCGGCATCGACCGCTCCCCTGCCGTCGCCGCAATCGACACCATGCTCAAGCAAAAACGCACGCGCCGCCTCGGTCTGAATGCCGGCGTGCACCAGCAGGTACGGCCGCTCGGCAGTCTCGGTCACCGCATAGAGCGGCAGGGCGGCAGCCCAGCGCACCAGCTCCTCGTATGCCTCAAATTCCATTTCGTTAAGCTGTTGGCGCGTGGTCCAACCGCCGTTGATATCCCAGGTCTCGGCATCGAGCGGGTCCTGGCCAATGATCGCGTCGAGCATAATCTGCTCGTGGTTGCCCTTAAGCACGCGAGCGTTGGGCAGAGACCGCACCAAGTTAATGACACCGACCGGATCGGGACCGCGGTCGATCATGTCGCCCAGCACATACAGCGTGTCGTCGGACGTCAGCGAGATCTTGGAAAGGGCCTCGTCCAGCGCGTGCACGTGCCCGTGAGCATCAGATGTCACATAGATCGCCATGGAACGCCTTTCCCTGCATTACGGCCGAAGCCCGATGCCACGACTAAAACTTCAAGTTGAACTTAAACGTTACCCATTGTACTCCGTTGCAATAAAGCTGGAAAGTACCGCAAGCCGCCAACGGTCGTCAGCGGCCGCCAGCACGCCCCGGAAACCCCGCGCCACCAGCACCAACGCCCCAACCAGCGCCGCCCGCGCCCCCGCCTCGTGTCAAAAATGCGAACGCCCGAGGCTCGGACCCATAAACCCACCATCTTTGGGTACGAATAACCGCAGATAACTGACCGTGCCACGCCAACCACCCAGAAGCGGACACTACCCATGAACCAGATACTTCTCTTTATCGGCCTCGTCATCATTTTGTGCCTGACCATCAAACCCGTCGGCAAAAAGCTCCCCTTCCCCACCCTGCTCATCTTTATCGCGCTCGGCATGCTGCTGGGCGTTAACGGGCCGGCGCACATCGACTTTAGCGACTACGCGCTTACCGAAACCGTCTGCAGTACGGCGCTGCTGTTCATCATGTTCTACGGCGGCTTTAACACCAACATCGACCGCGCCAAGCCTGTCGCCGCGCCCGCGGTACTGCTGAGCACGCTCGGCGTTATCGCCACCGCCGGCATCACGGGCGCCTTTGCGCACTTCGCACTGGGCTTCGACTGGATCGGCGGTCTGCTGCTGGGCTCGGTCGTGGCGTCGACCGATGCGGCGAGCGTCTTTAGCGTGCTGCGCGAACACAACCTATCGCTGAGGAGCGGCACCGACTCGCTGCTCGAGGTCGAATCGGGCTCCAACGACCCCGTCGCCTACATGCTCACCGCGGTGCTCGCGACCCTCGCGGCGGGCGGCAACATCGACATTCCCGTGCTGCTGGCCAAGCAGATCATCCTGGGCGTGGGGCTGGGCCTTGCCATCGGCTGGACATCCAGCCGTCTGATTGAGCGCGCACACGCAACGGCCGAGGGCGCGCAGACTATCTTTTTGTTCGCCGTGGCGATCGTTGCCTATGCGCTGCCGAGCTATCTGGGCGGCAACGGCTTTTTGGCCGTATACCTGGCAGGTATTGTGCTGGGGGCGAGCGACATCACCGGCAAGGTCGAGTTGGCGCACTTTTTTGACACCCTTACCGAGATGGCCGAGATGACCATCTTCTTTTTGCTCGGCCTGCTCGTGACGCCCGCACGCCTGCCGCAAATGCTGCTACCAGGCCTGGCGCTCATGGCGTTTATGCTCTTTGTGAGCCGCCCCATCGCCGTCGGCCTGCTGTTGGCGCCCTTTAAGACGAATCCTCGCCAGGTGGCGCTCGTAAGCTGGGCAGGCCTGCGTGGCGCGGCTTCGGTCGTGTTTAGCCTCTTTGCCGTGGTGGCCGGTGTTCCCGGTGGGCACGACCTGTTTGACCTGGTCTTTGTAATTGCCGTGTCGAGCATTGTGGTGCAGGGCTCGCTGCTACCGGCGGTGACGAAAAAGCTCGACATGATCGACGCGGAAGGCGACGTGCGCCGCACCTTTAACGATTACCGCGACGAGGACGGCATGTCGTTCGTTAAGCTCAAGGTGGGCGCGGGCCATCCGTTTGCCGGACGCTCGCTCGCCGATATTGGCAGCGCAACGGACATGCTCGTGGTCCTGGTGCTGCGCGACGGCGCGCACCCGGTGCTGCCCAACGGCGATACCATGATTGAGGAAGGCGACCTGTTGGTTATGGCCGCGCCAACGTTTGAAGAACGTGCCGAGGTAACGCTGCGCGAAGTCACCGTGACGCCCCACGGTCGCCTGGCAGGACTGCGCCTGCGCGACGTGCCACAAGGCAAGCACCCCTTTATCGTGGTAATGCTCAAACGCGACGGCCAGACGATCATCCCCGACGGCAACACCCTCATATACGCCGGCGACGAAGCCGTCATTGCCACGCTAGCATCGTAGCCATCCCCACCCATAACTTGCGGTGAAATAGGGACTGAATAGGCCTTCTAGCAGCCTAAACAGTCCCTATTTCACCGCAAGTTATTGAGGGGATAAGGTTGAGGGGTGGCTATGGCTACCAGCCGTCGTCCGTATCGTCGCCTGTGGCGAAGGCACGGAGGTTAAGGCCTTCGCGTTCGGCTCGGGCTAGGAGCTCTTGGGGCGACTCGTCCTCGATATCCGCTACGTCGAGCATGGCGGCCGGAAAGCCCACGCCAGCCGCACTCCCCGCGCGGTCGAGCAAGCTCTCGCGCAGCTGGTCTACATCAACGTCGATCTTCATGGTGAAACCTCCTACCAGGCAATCGCGACCGAACAAACCGCACACCCCAAATGATGTGCAATAAATACCAGATACGGCCATAATAAAACAATGAACATCAGGGAGGTTGCGGACGATGGATAAGCTCGATGCCATGACGGAACAAGTCAGGGACTTTTGTGATGCACGCGACTGGCGCAAATATCACACGCCAAAAGAGCTTGCCATCGGCATGGCAACTGAGTCCTCCGAGCTCCTTCAGCTCTTTCGTTTTGTGAGCGACGAGCGCATTGCAGAAATGTTCGAAGACACCGAGCAACGCCAAGCTATCGAAGACGAAGTCGCCGACACGCTCCTTTTCCTTCTGCGTTTCGCAGATTTAAATGAAATCGACCTGCCAGCGGCGCTTTCGTCCAAGCTCAAGCGCAATGGCGAGCGCTACCCCGTCGACGCATCATCTAACGAATACAGAAAGGCGGACCATCATGAGTAATGAGTTCGCCCTTCGGCAATACACGCTTCCCCTACCCCAGCCCTTTGAGACAAGCGAATCGCTTCAGGACTTTGGCACGCCAAAGCCCGGGACCCATCATGACGAGAGCTGGCCTGTCCTTTACATTCTTACCAACAGCAGAAACAAGACGGCATACATCGGCCAAACAACCAATTACCAGCGCCGTATGAAACAACACGCTGCAAACGTGGACAAGGACTTCGACCGGACCCTTCTGATCGACAATCCCACCTTCAACCAATCCGCAACGTTCGAGTTCGAGAATCGACTTATTGAGCTGTTCTGTGCCGACGAAAAATACCAGGTCACCAATGCCAACAACGGCTATGCCCAATTCGATTATTTTGAGCGGCCTCAGTATCGCCAGAGGTTCCGAGACCTCTGGACAAAGCTTCGCGAAGAAAAATACGCGATTCATCCGATTGAAGAGCTCGAGAACTCCGATCTGTTCAAGTTCTCGCCTTTCAAGACGCTTACGCCCGACCAATACGAAACGATCGAGACGATTTTTAAACGTCTCGAACAGGAGCATGAAGACGTAAAACATGGCGGCTCAAAAAGAGAACGTATAACCGTCGTGAATGGCGCGCCGGGAACAGGTAAAACAATCCTCGCCATCAGTCTCATGTTCAAAATCAAAAATGAGCCCAACCTTTCCGGCCTGCGAGTCGGTTTTGTCACCCCCATGGATTCCCTGAAAAAGACCCTCAGGAAACTCACGCACTTCCTTCCAGGGTTAAAGCCTGGCGATATCTTGAGCCCCAGTGACGTAACCAAAAATGATCGTTATGACATCCTACTTGTCGATGAAGCACATCGACTGGGTAATTATCTAAGCATGGGCTCCGGCATCAAGGCCTTCTATAGCACCTGTGATCGTCTCGACCTTCCGCATACGAGCAACCAAGTTGACTGGATATTCAAATGCTGCGACAAGGCATATCTGTTTTATGACCCCAAGCAGCAAGTCAGGGCATCCGGCCTCAATCGAGACGGTCTTGAGCGGCGACTTAACCAACTCGAAGAAGCGAAAATTGAAACCGAAGAATTCAACTTGAGCACCCAAATGCGAGTACGCGGCGGCGATGAGTATCTCGACTTTGTATATGATCTACTCGATAACAAAGCGTATATGCATGCCGGCATGAAATTCAAGAATCTCTTTTCATCGGAGCCTTACGATTCGCGAACCGGGGATCCGAACAGCGATACCCCCAGATACCAGTTTGGAATCGTCAACCAATTTGAGGATTTCTGTTCCCTACAGCAAGCCAAGGAAGAAGAAGTTGGTCTATCCCGCATGACGGCAGGTTTTGCGTGGAAGTGGGAAACGAAGAAACACAAAGACGCGTTCGACATCGTCATTGAGGGCATCCCTAAACGTTGGAACTCGAGTCAAAAGGATTGGGTTAACTCCCCCAACGCCGTCAACGAGGTCGGATGCATCCACACGGTACAGGGCTACGACCTCAACTACGGCTTCGTAATTCTGGGGCCAGACATTTACTACGACAACGACAAAGGGGGCGTCTGCGTTAACAAGGCAAACTTCAAAGATACCGTCGCAAAGAAAAAGGCAAGCGACGACGACCTACGAAAGATTATCGTCAACGCCTACTACGTTCTCATGACGCGCGGCATGTTGGGAACGTATCTCTATGTGTGCAATACGGCGCTCAAGGAGTATTTGTCACGGTATATCCCGGTGATATAGACCTAACGACCGCCCTCCCCCATGTAACCATCCTGCAAATCATAGCGGCGCACTCGAGTTTTACCGTGATGCGGTCGCGCCTGGCGCTCCACTGTGCTAAAGTATCCCGAACGTTCAAACGACTACGAGGGGAACTAGAAGATGGCACGTGTGCACAACTTCTCAGCTGGCCCGGCCGCACTGCCTACAAGCGTGCTCGCCGAGATCGCCGACGAGATGATGGACTACCGCGGTTGCGGCATGTCCGTGCTCGAGATGAGCCATCGATCTAGCATGTACCAGCAGATCATCGACGACGCCGAGGCAACCCTGCGCCGCCTGCTGAGCATCCCCGACAACTACCGTGTCCTGTTTTTGCAGGGCGGCGCCACGCTGCAGTTTGCGGGCATCCCCATGAACCTCATGCGCCGCGGCCGCGCCGGCTACGTCGTGACCGGCAACTTTGCCAACAAGGCGTACAAGGAGGCCGCCAAGTACGGCGAGGTCGTGCTGCTCGCGAGCTCCGAGGACACCAACTTCGACCGCATTCCCACCATGTCCGACGTCAACGCGCGCATTGCCGCCGAGGCCGCGGGCGACGGGCTCGACTACGTCTACATCTGCCAGAACAACACCATCTTTGGCACCATGTACCACGAGCTGCCCACTTGCGGCGATGTGCCGCTGGTCGCCGATGTCTCGAGCTGCTTTTTGTCGCAGCCGCTCGACGTTGAGCGCTACGGGCTCATTTACGCCGGCGCGCAGAAAAACGCCGGCGCCGCGGGCGTGACTGTGATCATCGTGCGCGACGACCTCATCGCGGATGGCCCCGCCTTTGCGCAGACGCCGCAGTACATGGACCTTAAGACCCAGGCCGCCAAGGGCTCCATGCTCAACACGCCCAACACCTTTGGCATCTACGTGTGCGGCAAGGTGTTCCATTGGGTTGAGCAAACCGGTGGACTTGCCGCCATGGCCGAGCGCAACTGGGCCAAGGCCAACCTGCTCTATGACCTGCTCGAGCACAGCGAGCTGTTCCATGGCACCACGCAGGCCGACAGCCGCTCCATCGCCAACGTTACCTTCCGCACCGGCGACACCGAACTCGATGCGGCCTTTGTCGCAGGCGCGGCCGAGCACCAGATTCAAAACGTCAGGGGCCATCGCCTGGTGGGCGGCATGCGCGCCAGCGTCTACAACGCCGTAACCATGGAAGACGTGCAGGCCCTGGCCTCGTACATGAAGGACTTCGAAGCACAGCATAGTTTGAGCCCGCGATCTAACTAGCCCGCAACGCGCGGGCCGACCAGCCACCTCAGACCACCCTGTTTAGATCAAAACCTGCTAAGGAGTTTTTCCATGCGTAAGATTAAGACCATCGACGACATCACCAAGGACGGTAAGGTCGAGTTTGGCGAGGGCTACGAGTTTGTGAGCACCGCCGAGAAGGCCGACGCCATCCTGATGCGCTCCACCGACCTGCACGGCTACGAGCTGCCCGAGGGCATCCGCGCCATCGCCCGCTGCGGCGCCGGCGTCAACAACATCCCCATCGAGGAGTACGCCAAAAAGGGCGTCGTCGTCTTTAACTCCCCCGGTGCCAACAGCAACGCCGTCAAGGAGCTCGTCCTGGGCATGCTGGTGCTCTCGAGCCGTGGCGTGGTGCAGTCGATGAACTGGGTGCGCGACAACGCCGACGACCCCGAGATTCAGGTCGACGCCGAAAAGGCCAAGAAGGCCTTTGTGGGCCGCGAGCTCAAGGGCAAGCGCATCGGCGTCATCGGTCTGGGCAACGTGGGCTCCAAGGTCGCCAACGCCTGTGTCGACCTGGGCATGGACGTCTACGGCTACGATCCGTTCATTTCCGTCGAGCACGCGTGGGTGCTGAGCCGCGAGGTGCAGCGCGTGGGCACGCTCGAGGATCTGTGCCGCGGCTGCGACTACCTCACCGTGCACGTGCCCAGTAAGGCCGACACCATCGGCATGATCAGCGCCCAGCAGATTAACCTGCTGGCACCCGACGCCGTGCTCATCAACTACGCGCGCGAAACCATCATTGACGAGGACGCCGTCGACGCCGCCCTGCGCGCGGGCAAGCTCAGCTGGTTTAGCTGCGACTTTGCCACGCCCAAGACCGTCAAGATGCCCAACACGTTTATCACCACGCACTCGGGCGCCGGCACTGGCGAGGCCGAGGCCAACTGCGCCGATATGGCCATCAGCGAGCTCAAGGATTACTTGGAGAACGGCAACATCGCGCACAGCGTCAACTATCCCGCCTGCAGCATGGGCAAGGCGCGCGCCGCGAGCCGCATCGCCTGCCTGCACGCCAACGTGCCCAACATGATCGGCCAGATCACGGCGATCCTGGCCAAGGACAATGCCAACGTGCAGCGTATGACCAACGAGTCCGCCGGCGAGAACGCCTACACCATGTTCGACACCGACGAGCACCTGGACAGCAGCACCATCGAGACGCTCAAGCAGATTCCGTCGATGTATCGCGTGCGCGTGATCAAGTAGCATCGGCACCAAGCCTGCCAGACAGACCACGAAGTCCATTCGCCCCCCGTTTTCATGGAACGGGGGGCGAATTTTGTGCTCACGCCGGCTTAAAAAGTGCTACCCAGAACAAGTTGTTTCGGATAATCGACAGTGATGCCCTAGTCGCTAAGCACAACTGCTTTTATAAACAACTTTATCAGGGGTTTTAGTAGATAAAAATCGATCTCTATATGCCAAATTAAAGTTGACTGTCCATTTTCCGAAACAACTTGTTCTGGGTAGCACTTATAAAGCCAATTCCAAGGGGCAACTGAAGCCTTTTCGCAACCAAAACTCTAGCTCGCGCGACCGTTTTCCACCCGCGCGGCTACATTCCCGCCCAATCGATAAAAATCTCCTCACGAAGCCGCCGTTCGAGCTCCTGCTGCCGCGGCGTCTTGTCTTTCAGCGGCATATCGAGATAGGACATGATGAGTTCCATCACCACGCGGAAGGCATCGGAGTCGACTAGCTGACCATAGGTCATCAGAACGACAGGATATCCCATCGCTTGCAGGGCCGTCGTTCGATCGGAGTCCGAGATCTTGGATTCTATTGATCCGTGAATGGCTTTACCCTGGCATTCAACCAGGCACTCCCGGCTGCCGTCCTTATTTGACAGCAAGATATCGGCGTAGCGCCTATCAAGCCCCGAAATCAGGCGGGCGCTGCGCGTCATGCGAATCTCGACATTATTGGTAAGGCGCAGCCCTTCGCCGCCGCGCAGCCTCGAAAGGCCAAACAGCATCGAAGCTTGGACCTCAAGCGGCGATGCCACAATTCCCGTAATGCATTTCGCGGCACGCGTGAATGATTTAGCACCGCGGAGTCCCTGGATCTTATTGGCGAACTCCGTAAGGTCAGAGAGCTCGATCAAGGGAGGTCGTTTCCACAAGTCCGTTGGATTCCCCGAGGCGTCCCTTACGTTTTCCCAGCCCAACCGCGCGTCACCCCACCGGCTCCCACATGCCTGCTCAAGCGCCAACTTTACTTGAGGCGCAATCTTGCACACGGCAAAGGTGCCGCACATCTCATACATGCACATGATCAGACGCTCGTTTGAGACCGAGGAAGCCAGGGTCAGCAGCGTAAAGAGCGGGGACGCGACATCAAGGCCAAACTCCGTCTGCCGCACGGAGCCAAACGGCCTCCCCCCGTTCCAAACATGTCTTACAATGCGACCGCCTTTACGTCCGCAGCCGCCCTGCGCCAACACGTGTAACGGGGTGCCCAGGAAATGCTTGACGAGCGGATGCTCACAAAGACGCTCCCTGCGTGGATCGTCCACAGAATCGGGCAGGTCCGGCATTATTGCCAAGACCTGTGGAGGTATCCGGTGATACCGAAAGGCGGATATGTCGCACAGCATGTCGTCCATGAAGGGTACGTACCCGCTACGTCGTTTGCGAGCCCGCCCGGACGGCAAACGCGCTGGCTCGGCCTGCGAACGGTAAATGCTGCTACGTGCACGTCGCGAATCTGCAGGTGACTTACAATCGGTTTGCAAAGCAAACTGATTCTGAGGTTTCATATGGTTGATGATGACGAGGGCGGCTATCGCCCCTTTGTCGTGCCCGACCACGCCAAGGTCTGGGTCGACATGCGCCTGACGCCGCCGACCGATACGGCCGCCGCGATCAACATGGTCGAGCAGGCCACTGCCACCGCCGAGGCCGCGGTTCCCGGTTGCCATGGCAGTTTCGCCGTGACGGGCGATCGCCCCGCCATCGAGCGCGACCCAGGCTCTCCCCTCCTAGCTGCGCTCAAGCGTGTCGCCGATGACGTGACGGACGCAGACACGACCGTCGGCTTCTTTACCGGCTACACCGACACCGCCGTCATTGCCGGCAAGACAGGTAACCACAATTGCATGAGCTACGGCCCCGGCTCGTTGGTGCTCACGCATAAGCCCAACGAGCCGGGGCCCATGCCGATATCGTTCGCTGCCAGAACGTGCTCATCGCGCTTGTCGACAACACGCTCTGGGACGCAAGCGTCCAAGTTGGGGCATAATAAGCCGCGAACAAACCAACTCACGCGTTAGGACCGCCCATGAAAGCACTTCCGTTTCCCTGCATCCGCCCAGCTCAGGACCGCGTGCTCGAGGCGCTGCCGCAAATGGGCGACATCCTAAGCGGCAACGACGCCCTGCGCGGCGCCATTGCCGACGGGCTCATGCTCAAAGATCCGGGCGCAGCGTATTACGTGTACGAATGCTCCGGAGAGCCAGGGCGCGTGACGGGCGTTGTGGCAATTTGCCCGGTCGGCGTACTGACGGGCGACGGCGCGACCCCCGCAGATGCGGCCGCAGCCGCCCGTGCAATCGCCGAGCTTAAGGTACAGCCGCGCCCCGTGTCGCTCGCCTACGAAGCCTCCCCGGTCATGGATATCATCCTCGGCGCCGCTAAAGAGGGCGCGTCGCTCTATGCCGTCACCGACCCCTCGGGCATTACGCACCGTGTGTGGGAGGTCAAGCGCGAGGACGCCGTTGCCGCCATCCGAGCCATGCTCGACCAGGCACCGGAGCCGGCGCCGTTAGACGACCCCGCCTACGCTGCCGCGCTGGCAGGGGCGGCGCAGCTCCTGGCGGACGAGGCCCGCACAGCCGGCACCTACACGGGCAAAGAACCGTTCAACTTTACCGTTGCCACGTTATTCCCTACCGCGCAGGTCGCCGGCGGCGCACCGCAAGTTCCGACGGGTCTGTTCACTCACCAGATCGCACAGTTCTAACAGGGTCTAAACGCCCAGTACAAAGACTCGGCAGTTCAACAAACAAGGGGCGGGGATGCAATACATGCGCATACATCCCCGCCCCTTTCGCATCGAGCAATTACGTCGGCGATCCGCATCGCCGCGCCCGCGCTACCCGCGTTGCGGACCCGCGGCAGCCACGAGCGGCTCAAGCCCCAGCTCGCGCGCATAATCTTCCTGTGTAAAGACTTCGACCAGATCAAACGTATCGGCTGCATCGTCAAATGCAAAATGCAGCACTGAGCAGTTGCCCGGCACGCGCTCGCGCTCGTCGGCCGCCGCTCCCCTCACGTGGTCCAAAAATTCCTTGATGGCTGAGGCATGGCTCACCGCAAGCACGCACGAATGGTCCGGACGTCGCATAAGATCAGTCAACGTCGCCACCATGCGCTCGCGCACCTGCATCTGCCCCTCGCCGCCAAATTGGCGGTAGAAGTCACGCCACGGACGCTCGGGCATGAGCATCACGCGCTCGGCCTCAAAATCGCCAAAGAACCACTCGCACAGACCGTCCAGACGCTCGTAGGCAAGGCCCGGCCACAGGTTGGCGATAGTCTGCTCGGTGCGATGCAGCGTCGAGGTGTAGGCGTGGTCGGGCTCGATGCCACGCGCTCGCAAGAACATGCCAGCGCGCGCCGCCTGCTCGCAGCCCAACTGCGTGAGCGGCGAATCACTCCAGCCCTGAATAATGCGCTTGAGGTTAAATATCGTCTGTCCATGACGGACCAGATACAGATCTTTATTCATAGGGGGGTCCTTTCGCTCGTTACCAATCAAGGAGCGAAAACGCCCCATCACAATAGCCAAAATGAAGCACGGCGCCGTTGTCGGGCTGTTCTCCCCCGCCGACCACATACTCAAGAAACTCCTGGCAGGCAGAGCCATGGGAAACGGCCAGCACGCAGTCGTGCCGAGGCCGGGCCATAATACGAGACAGCGCCGCGACCATACGTGCGCGAAGCTCACTTTCCGACTCGCCACCAAAGGCGACCGGATAATCGCCCCAGGGTTGCGCCGGCATCTCGCGGTTTGATGTGCCCTCCAACGATCCCAAATGCCACTCGCGCAGGTCATCGACCAGCTCTATGGAACGGCCCTCGCCAACGATCAGCTCTGCCGTACACCGTGCCCGACCCAACGGAGACGAATACGCATGGTCAAAGGAGATGCCGCGCGCCTCAAACGCCGCGCGCGTCGCCAGTGCCTGCTCGCGCCCGCGCACCGTAAGCGGCGAATCGTGCCAGCCCTGCAAAATGTTCTGCACATTGAGCTCGGTCTGCCCATGCCGCGCCAAATACAGATCGGCCACATGCCCTCCCCTCGTACCACCACAAAGGGGACGGGCACCTTTGTGGTGGTTTTGCCGCCGGATTACGCCGAAATGGCGCGCAACTACACCAGCACGTCGGCGAGCGGGCGCTTGGGCACGTGATGCACCTGCTCCTCGTCGCGCCAGTAATTAATTGAGCCGTCGGGGTTGGAATCAATCGCGTCGATCACCTGGGTCTCGGCCGGCACGCCAAACGCCATGATCAGCTTGAGTTCATACTTGTCGTTATCGAGCCCCATGGCGTCGATAGCGCGGGGCGTAAAGGCCTTGAACATGCAGGCCGCCACCTCGGGCGTGGCGCTGCGCGCGGCGAGCATCATCGTCTGAGCCGCGATGCCCGTGTCAACCTCGGTGATAGGCGCGGCGGGCTTGCCGGGAACGGTACGCTCAGCAAGAACTGCGATGTAGCCGGTCGGGCGCTCGCCCTCGACAGGACCCGACCAATCCTTGAGCGCACCAGCCCATGTGAGCTTTTCAAATAAGCTCGAACACTCCTCGGCGTCGCTCACCACATGAAAACGCAGACGCTGAGCATTAGCGCCGCAGGGAGCCAGGTGCGCCAGCTCTGCCAGCTCAAGCAAAAACTCGCGCGGTACGCGCATGGACTCGTCAAATCGACGGCATGTGCGGGCACGACGGACCAGCGCGTCAAACGATTCCAGACCGAGCTTTTCGCAACCTTGCTTTGCCATCAACTCCACGCTCGACGGCGCCGCGGGAACAGCTTCGTTCATAGAGACCCCCAATACAAGGCAATTGTTCTTAGAAAAATCTAACCTAAAACGCAGGCAATAACGAACAGGGCCGCAATGTTCTACACCTGTTGAATAGAAAAACGCGACATGGGGAACAACGAGAACAAATCGGGACCTTTGGGTTACACTTCGCCCTCCCCAACCCATACGCCGGTGCCTTTAGGCGATACTTGTTGTAGCAACTGCGGCATACGCCGCAAAAACAACAATGACGGCAAACGCCGTGCGGAAAGGAGACCTCATGGGCATCTTTAAGAACGACGACCAGCAGTCGAATCTGTTTGGATTTGACGAGAAAAGCATGGCAGGCAAGGCAATCAAGGCCGTGCGCTGGATCTACGCCGCCACGGGCGTCATCGCACTGCTTGCCGGCATCGCGCTGCTGTTTGCGCCCGCCAAGTCCCTCGTCTTCCTGACGACCGTCCTGGGCTTCTACTTTGTGATCACGGCTGGCGTCAGGCTGTTCACCGCCATTTTTGAGCCGCTGCTGCCCGCCGGCTGGCGCGTCACGAGCATCATCTCCAACCTGATCATCATTCTGGGCGGCGTCATAATCCTGCGCAACCAGGCCTTCTCGACCGCGACGCTCACCACGCTCGTGGTGGTCGTGGCCGGCTTTGGCTGGATTGTCGAAGGTGTCATGTCCATTCTGGAGTCCGAGCTTTCGTCTAACCGCGCCCTTGCCATCCTGAGCGGCGCGCTCTCCATCATCGCCGGCGTGTTCGTGTTTATCTATCCGCTGTGGTCGGCAAAGATGCTCGTCATCTTTAGCGGCGCCGCGCTCCTGGTGTTTGGCGTGACGCTGATTATTCGTGCTATCCGCTTTGGCAAGCTGGTGCGCTAGATGCCGCGAACGCTGTTTATTGATGGCGACGCCTGCCCGGTCACGCGTGAGTCGATCGACTGCGCGCGGCGGGCGGGCGTCGCCGTGGTTATCGCCGGCAACAGCACGCAGAACCTGGAACGCCACATTCGCCGCGACGATCCGCGCGATGCCGAGCACGCACGACACGGCTTTTGGGTCACGACGCTCGACGTGAGCGTGGGCGCCGATAGCGCCGACTTTGCCATTGTCGAGCGTCTGCAGGCGGGCGATGTGGTCGTGACGCAGGACATTGGCCTGGCGAGCATGGTGCTCGGCCGCGATGCCGCCGCCATCGGCGTGCGCGGGCGCGTGTACGACAAGGCGACCATCGACATGCAGCTGTTTATTCGCCACGAAGAAAAGAAGGTGCGCCGCGCTGGCGGTCGCACCCGCGGGCCGGCAGCCTTCACCGGCGAAGACCGCGCCCGCTTTAAGCGCAACCTCACCGAGCTGCTGCGCTAACCAAGGCAGATTTTTAGGCTATGCCCGGAAATTTGCCTTTTTGTTCTGACCGGTGTGAGCGCTCAGGATCCGTGGCTCAACAAAAAACGGGCTTCAAAATGCCATGCGTCGCCGCATTGTGCAAGCGCCGTGCATGGCTATTTTGAAGCCCGTTTTGTTAGGCCCACTTAGAGGCCAAAGGCAGATAGGACGAGGCCCCAGCCAGCGCCGATGACGTACATCATGACCAGGAACACGGCGTTTTCGCGAGCGCTGCGATTGGTGCGGAACAGCACCAGATAACCCACACCGGCAGAGATGAGCGTGCCAGCGAGCATCGGTGCCAGCTGCAGCGCGCCTTCCAGATACAGCTGCGTAATGACCACGCTCGCCGAGCAGTTGGGGATCAGGCCGACAAGCGCCGAACCCAGGACGGCGAGCGTCTCGTTGCCACGCAGGAACTGCTCGATTGCAGATTCGCCAAAGGTCTCGAGCACGGCGACCAGAATCAGCGTCACCAGGAAAATGAATACCGATACCTGCACGGTATGCGAGATGGCGCTGCGGATAATCGACAGGACGGGCGTACCTTCATGGGAGTGGGAATGACCGTGGCCGTGATGGTGTTCATGCTCGCCCTCATGACCGTGATCGTGGTCATGTCCATGTCCATGTTCGTGCTCGTCCTCATCTTCATCACAACCGCAATGGTCACGCTCGCACAGCTCATGGATGTGGTCGGCGCTCACGCCCGCCTCGGCAACCTCGTCGATGATGTCACCACCGCTGTGGTCGTCATGTGCGCAGTTAACGTGCGCCGGATTGACAGTGGTCCCCAACACGGTACGACGAATCGCCGCATGCGCGCGGGCGTTGCGACGCAGGCCACGAATGGCAGCATCCACGATAAAGCCCGTGACCAGCGCGATCAGCGCTTTCGAAGCCAAAAGCATCGCCATAGTCTGCACGGGAACCTGCTCGGCAAGTAGCAGCGGCAGCATCTCGTCGGAGGTCGAGAGAAACACCGCCACCAGGGTGCCCAGCGTTACGACGCGACCGGCGTATAGCGTTGCCGCCATGGCCGAAAAGCCGCACTGCGGCACCATGCCCAGCAACGAGCCAACCACGGGGCCAGCGGCGCCGGCACGCTTGATGGTACCGTTGACGCGATCGCCTGCCACATGCTCGAGCGTCTCGAGGACCAGATACGTCACCAACAAAAACGGCACCAGCGACAGCGTGTCCTTGCCGGCGTCGAGCAGAATATCAATCAGTAAATCCATGACGGATGGAACCTTTCGTGTCTTTCGGCAGCATTGTAAAAGTCCTAGCGGTCAACTAGGGTATTGTAGTTGTCCCGGGCGTGGTGCCAATAGTTGCCCATGGTAAACTATCATCTCGCCACAACTCAGTAACCCCGAGCCGCGCGACGCGGCCCGTCCAAGGAGCAGCATATGAATGTTTCGCAAGCACTCGAATACGAGCGCCAGCCGTTTATCCCCATGTTTATCTATGGCGATCACGGCGCCATGGAGTCCGAGCGCCAGAAGGGCGAGGAGGCCCTCAAGGTGCTCGAGACCGAGTACTTTACCGCCGAGGGCGACCCCGGCTTCGACTTTGCCACTGTGCGCGACCTGGCCGACCGCAACCGCGACCTGTGCGACCAGATTGGCGAGGCGCGCCTGCGCAACGTGACGCCCGCGACGCTCTCGCGCGGCCTGTCCGACGCCGACACCTGCGCCGCCATCGGCAAGATGCAAAAGCGTACCGCCGCATCGGTCATGCGCGAGATCCGCGGTGACCGCGACGCACTCGGCGTAGCCTATGCCCGCAAGCCCATCCAAGGCACGGTGCTGGGCATCGACATCGAGACCACCGGTCGCGCGCCCGAGCGCGGCTACATCATCAACGTGGGCTGGGAGATCATGGATCTCACCAGCGACGCCGTGCCGCATGACGCCGAGGCGCACTACTGCGGCCTGCCCGACATCTACCGCGGCGAGGATGTGCCGCTATCGAACATCCATCACATCACCTGGGACGACATCGACGGCAAAAAGCCGTTCCGCGAGAACAAGGAGCTGCAGAAGCAGCTGCTCAAGCTCATGAAGAAGTACCCCTATATGGCGCACAATGCCGCCTTCGAGGACAGCTGGTTCAAAATTCATCTGGACGGTTACGCCGAGGCACGCCGCGCAGGCAAGATCATCGTCATCGACTCGCGCCAGATTTGCCGCAGCCTGGACGCCGACGTGCGCTCGCTCCCCCGCGAGTCCGCGCCCGCTGCGCTCGAGAACTGGGCGCGCCGCCGTGGCACCCTCGCCGCCGACGCCAACGAGCAGCACCTGGGCCTCGACGACACCGACCTCATGCTCCGTACCGTCCAAGCCGAGTTCAACCTCAAGAACCTATTTGCCAAGTAGAAACGTCTACGACAAACCACGGCGTAGATCACGAGCGGCCTCGCAGCGGGAACCCCCGCAGCGGGGCCGCCCTACGTTCCATAAGCAGGCCCGCTCTTCACAAATTCTGAACCCTATTTTTTAACTATTTCGGCACTTTCCCGACACGTGATTTGTGCTCGGATGACGATGAATCGATACCAAATGTGCAGCAATTGAGTATTTCTATGCTATAGCCGAGCTGCGAAAACATTTATTTAGGGCGTACCAACCCATAATTGCGTCAAGTTTTTGGACAGCATTTGGTTAGACCTCTAAAACGACTTTTCCGCTCAGCGTCATCAACACGACATTAGCTGACACGATATATACCATGAGTATCGTATTGTCACATACCACGGCAAAAGCGGTCTACCAGGCCGCGCATTCGGTGTCTGCGAAAGACATCGAGTCCTGCAGCCCTGTCGCAATTTACGGATCGTGCCCCACCGGAACGCTCCTCGACGCGGCCACAGAATGGCTTGCCAAACATGATGTTGCCCGCGACGCAAATGAATCCCTCGAGATAATGGTGTTTGATCGCAGGAACGCGCGCTACGCGATGAACTGTCAATGCCACGTTTCGTCAAAGCGATTCTCATGCTCGCGTTTTATAGAGCTAGAAGATGACATCTACATTATTGGCGTTGAGCTTTGTGCACTTCAGGCCGCCACCTATCTCCCTTTTCGCGAACTAGTGGAGTACTACTTTGAACTGTGCGGCGCCTATTCCCTTGGAACCGGTTCTTCTACCTCTTATGCCGAGCGTTTCCCACTTACCTCAACCGAAAGGTTAAAGCAGTTCTTTAATTCCATTACCAGATGCGACGGTTTGGCGCTTGCCCGAAAGGCTATTCAATGTGTACGCGATGGATGCCGCTCTCCCATGGAAACGGCCTTTGTCACGATGCTTACGCTGCCCAAAAGCGAAGGTGGACTTGGTATTAAGGGAATTGAGACCGACTACGAGGTAAAGGTCACCGCCGCCGCAAAAAATCTCACGAGACGCAAAAAGTTCTTTATGGATGCATATCTGAAGAAATCTCGAACAGATATTGAATACAACGGGTTTTATCACGACGCCGAAGAGGACCGCGCTATCGACGAGGAGCGCAAGAATGCGCTTGCGTCCATGGGGTACGGAATCATCACCGTCAGCCGTTATTCCTTTATGCATGCCAGCTCTTTCGTTAGGGTCATGGAGGCAATCCAACGAAAAGAAGGTATACGCCCCTCGCGTCTGCCAAAAGACTTTCAAATCATGCAAGAGGACCTGAGACTGTTTGTGCTCAGAAGGTTTATTGAGGAGAAGAAGCGAATCCAGGAGGAGCTTCGCCAGGATTCCGAAGAGCGTCAACGAATCGACCTCGAAAAAGCAATGCTTGAAAGCATCACATTGGACGATCCGACGATTAACGAGGCTCCGGCAATCGATGATATGCAAATCGTCGAACCAGGCAGCCCATCACTCAACCAAACAAGCAGCTTCACGCCCGAGGGCAGGGTCTTCGGGGCCGGAAACTAGGCCGACCAACAAGGTGGGTACCCTAGCGACGTGCAAAATTGCGAGTATTCAGCAGGGTCGGCCTTCCAACACCCACAAGTTGATTCAAGTAAGAAGCAGAATCGCTATAGAACGGCAACGTTTGGCAACATTTGAGGAAGAACTCATCGGTTTAACACCCTAAGATGACTCTTGGACTACATTATTTGGCCTGAAATAGATTAACAGACCCCCTATCGTTGCAGAATACTCCGATTTTTGCACGGCGCAGGGGCACCCACCCCGGCATCGCTAATCAAAACCGCTTAGTCCGGGATCTCGTCCGCTTTTCCTCATCATTTTGTACGACGAATTACCTGAACGTTATTGACATATGAACATGCGCTCATATAATCGGAAGCAAGTTATATGAGCGCATGTTCATATGAAAGGATGTTGCAATGAGCGACCACGCTGATGAAACAAAGACTGACATCGAGGCCACCGAACCCGTGATCCCCACCACCTGCTCGCCCGAGGACCTTCCCGACGAGGAGCTGCTGTACGATCTTGCTGACCTGTTCAAGGTCTTCAGCGACACCACGCGCATCAAGATCCTCTACGCCCTCATGGGCCGCGAGCTCTGCGTAGCAGATATCGCCGAAGCGACCGAGACCTCGCAGTCTGCGGTATCGCACCAGCTGCGCACGCTCAAGCAGTCGCACCTGGTTAAATTCCGACGCGACGGGCGCAATATCCTCTACTCGCTTGCCGACGACCATGTCTACACCATGCTCAACCAAGGCATGAGTCACATCTGCGAATAGCGACCAACCACGGTACCAGCGCGGCCTGCACCCAAGCCGCAAAAACAGGGAAAGGAACCCACCATGAAAAAGCAGTTCAAGCTCGACGAGATCGACTGCGCCAACTGCGCGCGCAAGCTTCAGGACGAACTTGCCAAGCTCGAGGGCGTCAAGTCCGTTTCGGTCAACTTTATGACCCAGAAGTTGACGCTCGAGGCCGACGACGCCGAGTTCGACGAGGTCCTCGACCGCGTCGTGGAGTTCACTGCCGACGCCGAGCCCGACTGCGAGATCATTCTCTAGTCCAGGTTTACGCTAACCTGCAAGGCCGCGCTTGCCGCGGCCTTTGCACGCGAAATAATATGAGCGAGTGTTCATACATTCAAATGGGAGGATTGAATCATGGCAACCGCCGATCCCAAGAAGAAAAAGAAAAAGCGCAAGAAGAAGGAGTCCCTTGAGCATAAGCGCAATCGAATCCTAGTAGCACTGGGCATTTTTGCCGTAGTTTATGCCCTCGACGAGCTCGGCGCCCTCACTATCGCATTTGGGGAACCCGGCAACATCTACGCCAGCTTCGCACTGTTCCTCGTGCCGTTTTTAATTGCCGGCTACGACGTGCTCCAGAAGGCATTCAACAACATCCGCCGCGGCAAGGCCTTCGACGAAAGCTTCCTCATGGCCGTCGCGACCATCGGCGCATTTGCCATGGTGCTCTTCCCCGATACCGATCCGCACATGGCCGAAGGCGCCGCCGTCATGCTGTTTTACCAGGTCGGCGAGCTGTTCCAGGCATATGCCGTGGGCAAAAGCCGCAAGTCGATCAGCGCCATGATGGACATCGCACCCGACTACGCCAACGTCGAGCAAGCCGACGGCACACTCGAGCAGGTCTTCCCCGATGACATCGCCGTCGGCACCGTCATCGTCGTCAAGCCTGGCGAGCGCGCGCCCATCGACGGCGTCATCGTCGAAGGCGAGACGCAGCTCGATACCGCCGCCCTTACCGGAGAGTCGGTCCCCCGCCCGGTCAAAACCGGAGACGATATCATCAGCGGCTGCATCAACATGACGGGTCTCATCCACGTGCGCACCACCAAGCCCTTTGGCGAGTCCACCGTCGCACGCGTCCTGGAGCTCGTGGAAAACGCTAGTGAGAAGAAAGCACGCACCGAGAACTTCATCACACGCTTCGCCCGCGTCTACACGCCCGCCGTCACCGGCGCGGCCGCGTTACTCGCGCTCGGCGGCGGCTTGGTCACCGGCGCCTGGTCCGACTGGATCCTGCGCGGCCTGACCTTCCTGGTCGTCAGCTGCCCGTGCGCACTCGTGATCAGCGTGCCGCTGAGCTTCTTTGGCGGCATCGGCGGCGCATCCAAGCTGGGCGTTCTCATCAAGGGCTCCAACTACCTCGAGACGCTCGCCGATGTGGACACCGTCGTCTTTGACAAGACCGGCACGCTCACCAACGGCACGTTTTCGGTCGTGGCGGTACACCCCGAGGCAGGCTATACCGAGCAGTCGCTGCTCGAAGTCGCGGCCCTTGCCGAGTCGTTTTCCGATCACCCCATAGCGCAGTCGGTACGCACCGCCTTCCAGGGCGAGCTCGATCCCAAACGCGTAAGCGACTCCACCAATGACGCGGGCCATGGCGTGACGGCGAATATCGACGGCAAGCGCGTCGTCGTCGGCAATGCCAAGATGCTTGCTGCGGCCGGCGTCGAAGCGCCAAATTGCGAGGTCATCGGCACCATCCTCCACGTGCTGGTCGATAACATCTATGCCGGCCACATCGTAATTGCCGACACCGTTAAAGCCGATGCAGAGCAAACGATTCGCGACTTGCACGCTGCCGGCGTCAAACGCACCGTCATGCTCACGGGCGACCGCGAGGAGGTTGCGGCGTCTGTGGCCAAGCAGCTGGGGCTCGACGAGTTCCACGCGCAGCTTCTGCCAGGTGACAAGGTCGAACGTGTTGAAGCGCTGCTCGCGGCCGAAAGTGGCAAGGGTAAGCTCGCCTTTGTGGGCGACGGCATCAACGATGCGCCCGTGCTCACCCGCGCAGACGTTGGCATTGCCATGGGCGCCATGGGCTCGGACGCCGCAATTGAGGCTGCCGACATCGTGCTCATGGACGACAAGCCTTCCAACATTTCCCGCGCGATCCGCGTGGCGCGCAAGACCATGACGATTGTTTGGCAGAACATCATCTTTGCACTGGGCATTAAGCTGCTGATCCTTGTGCTGGCAGCGCTGGGCATCGCCAATATGTGGCTTGCCGTCTTTGGCGACGTGGGCGTGGCGATCATCGCCATCCTGAACGCCATGCGCGCGATGGGTGTCAAGAACCTGTAGCACTCGTGGTCCCTCCGGCCGGGGTCGGGCTTGGTTTTGAAAACGTCCTCGACCAATGAAGTGCCCCCGTTCTGCTCCTTCGGAGCTACGAACAGGGGCACTTCTGGTCTGACGCTCCTATTTGGCAAGGTGTTTTTTAGAATCCATTTTGCGCTCGGCCTCG
>UQIC01000012.1 GCA_900540985.1 uncultured Collinsella sp. | reverse complement strand
GCGGGTGGTTTCTGATGCGGTGCGCTGCGCGCCCCGCACAGGCTAAAGCCCGTAACAAAAAAGACGGGGCTCGCAATGCGAACCCCGTCTGCAAAGAAATCTGGCGAGAAAGCCTGATTACTTGAGGGTGACAGCAGCGCCAGCAGCCTCGAGCTTCTCCTTGGCAGCCTCGGCGTCCTCCTTCTTGGCACCCTCGAGAACAGCCTTGGGAGCGCCCTCGACGACCTCCTTGGCCTCCTTCAGGCCAAGGTTGGTGAGCTCACGGACGGCCTTGATGACCTGGATCTTGTTGTCGCCGAAGCCCTCGAGCACGACGTCAAACTCGGTCTTCTCCTCGGCCTCAGCAGCGCCAGCAGCGGGAGCGGCGACAACGGCGGCAGGAGCAGCGGCGGAAACGCCGAAGGTGTCCTCGATAGCCTTGACGAGCTCGGAAGCCTCGAGAAGGGTCATTTCCTTAAGAGCATCGATGATCTCATCGGTGGTAAGCTTAGCCATTTCTAAGTCCTTTCGGTTTCCGTGCAGATGCACGGAGATCAGTTAAAACACAGCGCGAATGCGCCAGGGGTGCGGCGTTGCCGCCGCGGGTGAAAACAGCGACTAGGCTGCCTTCTGCTCGGAGACCTGCTGGATCGAACGAGCGAGACCAGAGGAAACGCCGTTGACGCAGACAGCGATGTCGCGAGCGAAACCGGAGATGAGACCGGCGATCTGGCCGAGAAGCTGATCCTTGGTGGGCAGCTCGGCGATAGCCTTAACATCATCAGCGGAAACGGCCTTGCCGTCGGAGATACCGCCCTTGATCTCAAGGACGCCCTTGGACTTAGCGGAGAAGTCCTTAAGGGCCTTAGCGGCCTCGACCGGCTCGGTCTCGTAGAACACATAAGCAACGGGGCCGGCGAGGATCTCGTCGATCTCGGGCTGCTCCTGGTTCTTGAGGGCGATCTTGACCAGGTTGTTCTTGTAGACCTTCATCTCGGCGCCGCACTCGCGAAGCTGATGACGCAGCTCCTGAGCCTGCTTAACCGTCAGACCGTTGTAGTTGACGACGAACAGACCGGCGTTCTCGGCGATACGGGACTCGATCTCTGCAACCTTGTCGATTTTGTACTGCTGGGGCATGAATTACACCTCCTCGAATTCTTTCCGGGCACGGTCCGCCACAAGGACGTGACGGGGGCATGTCCAAAAAGAAAGCCCCCGCGCTGCATGAGCGACGGGGGCGAGAAGACATATCTACTCGACCACCTCGGCTGGCGGGATATCCCATTAAGCTCGCGGGCGATGCCCGTTTGCACCGGCTGTCTCTGGCAGCGGATTCGTGCGTGAACCGAAAGTATTATGGCGGGGACCCCGGCGTCGGTCAACGGAAAACCGGGCTGTACACAATTCCACCATCCGGCACGCGCCGCCGAAGGCCAGGCGCAAGGTTTTCGCTCGGTCAAGTCCTGGCTCGCACGAAGAGCACATTAAGTGCTCTTCGGCTCGTGCGGAATCTACGAAAACCTTGCGCCTGGCCTTCGGCGGCGCGTGCCTGCGTTGACTTTGGGCAGCCCGGGTTTTCGTTGGCTGACGCCCCCACTCATAGTGCTTGGGTCGGTGGGCTGATGTGTTGCGTCCCGTTGGGCTACAAGGTTGAAATGAAGGTGGACAGGCGGTGGAGGCCTTCGTCCAGATCTTGGTCGGAAACGCAATAGCTGAGACGGACGTGGCCTTCGGTGCCGAAGCAGTCTCCGGGAACTAGGGCTACGTTGGCCTCTTTGATGGCTTTGATGCAGAAGCCCTCGCTGGTTAGGCCGAATTGTTTGATGCTCGGGAAGGTATAGAAGGCTCCTGCGGGCTCTACCACGTCGAGGCCCATGGCGTTTAAGGCTTCGAGTACGCGCTCGCGGCGGGCTCGGTAGACTTTGAGCATGGGGGTTGGGTCGACGGTGAGGGCTCGGGCTGCGGCGTCCATTTCGAAGGAGACAGCACTCGATACTAAGTATTGGTGGGCCTTTGCGATCTCGGCGATGACGGGGGTTGCCGCTGCGAGCCAGCCCAGGCGCCAGCCGGTCATGGCCCAGGGCTTGGAGAAGCTTTCGATGACGACCGTCTGCCCGCGCAGCTCCGGGTGTCGCTGGGCGAAGCGCTCGTAGCCGTCCACATAGACGAGGCGGTTGTATACGTCGTCGCAGATTACGTAGATGCCAGCCTGCTCTGCCACGCGCGCCACGGCGTCGAGCGATGCCGCGTTGAGGATGCAGCCCGTAGGATTGTTGGGCGAGCAGATGACGATAGCCTTGGTCGCCGGCGTCACGCAAGCACGAAGCGCATCCTCGTCAATCTGAAATTGCGCAGGCTCCGTATCCAAAAAGACTGCTTTGGCGTGGTTGGCCACGACGATGCTTTCGTACAGGCCAAAGGCCGGCGTGGGGATAATGACCTCGTCGCCGGGGTTGAGCATGGCCATGAATGTTGCCGACAGGGCCTCGGTCGCGCCGTCGGTTAGGATGACCTCGTCGGCCGAAAACGTAAGGCCCGCGCCCCCCATGTAGGCAGACAACGCCTCACGCAGGGCGGGGCGACCGTTGTTGGGCGGATAGTGCGTGTCACCGCGGTCCAGTGCGGCGGTCACCTCGGCGCTAATCACATCGGGCGTGGGAAAATCGGGCTCGCCGAGCGCGAGCGCGATGCACCCCGGATGCTGGGCGGCGAGCGCGTTGATCCGGCGGATACCGGAGGGCTTGAGCATGGCAAGCGAGGTATTCATGGGCAGACGCATGGCGTTCCTTTCGTAAGGGTTGCACTAGGATAGCGCGGCGGGGCGCCACCAGACGGTGTAACCTAAACGGAAACGAGCCGGAAAGGAGATGGCATGGAGACGACCGCGCGCGGCGACGTACCAAAAACACTGCACACCGTTGCGTATATCAGTATTCCCAATAGCGCCGATCTTGATTTTTTGCTCTGGGACCTGCAGGATGCCATCGCCGCCTATGCTCAACTTTCCGGCACCGCACTCCCCCGCCCGGTCGACTTGAAGGCAAATGACGCCGGCAGCGTTGCCGATGGCATCGTGCTGGCCATTGAAGATGTGGCTGACGATGAGACGTTGACAGCCATCGAGCAGGCGCTTGAGCGCTTTGGCGGTACGGGAACGCGTGTCTATGCCGTGATTCGAGCCGCACAACAGGACGCTGAGCAGGCGCGTGGGACCGCCGTTCGCTTGCACAAGGCATGTGAGCGCCATGACCAATTGTGGTGTGGCGGCGTTGCAATCTACGGCGGCAGCGGCATTGCGGCGCTTCGTCGCTCCCCGCGCATGGGACTCTTGCGGCGACCGTTTTCGGAAGCGATGGATAAGCTTGTGGGCGCTGTGCGCATGGGCTGCTCCGTCAAACATGCACAGCGACTTGGCGGCGGCAATGCCGCCAACGTCGACGCCGACGGCATGGTTTGCGCCGAGCCAGCCGTGCCCGCGCCGATCTGGCGAGGCGTTCTGAAACGTCTGGGCGCCCACGCTCAAACAAAAATCTAAATTAAATAACAGCCCAGTCAACGGCTTCGCGCCAACGCTCGACAAGACGCTCCAGACGCCAGGCGGCATTAGCAGGACTTGTCGAGGGCAGGACGACGGCGGGCAACCCCGTCCGATCTTGTAAGTAGCGTTTGTAGAGTCGCCCTGCCGTACCGCCGTTACAGACAACGACCTCGATCGGCGCGGCGTCGGTAATGCGCTCGATATGTGCCGGCACAACGTTGCGAATGCTCGCGTCGCTCGAGCCCTTAATGTCGCAGCTCTCGATTGCATCCCACAGGGCCACGCCGCCGTTCAGCAGCATGGCCCGCTTGGCGACAATGGAGGCATCGAGCGTCGCGGGCTCACCGCTTGCCAAAAGATCGCCCTCGTTGGGCGGCACGGGCACACCGAGGCACGCGGCCATCACGCGCCAAAAACGGTTTTGCGGATTGCCGTAATAGAAAGCGTTGGCACGCGAAAGCACCGAGGGAAACGACCCGAGTACCAAAACGCGCGAGTGCTGGTCGAACACAGGCTCAAACTCATGCTCAATATGTTGATAGCCCTCGTCAGACGCTGCCATGGCCTAGGCCCTCAGCAGATAACGCACCTCGTAGGGTGCAAGCTCAAGGGAGCCCGGCAGCTCGACCGTGGGCGCATCGTCGGCAAGCAGATCGACAAAGGAGCCGTTGAGCTCGCCGGCGCCAAAGGTGAAGGGCTCGTCCACGGCGTTCACCGCCACGAGTACCGTCGCGACGTCGCAGGCGCGCTCGAACAGCAGCTGCTTGTTCTGGATCACCACGTTGCGATAGGCACCGTAGTTGAGAGCACGGGCAGCCGCGTCGTCGGCCGAGCGAAGGTGCGCAAGCTGCGTGATGAACGCCGTCAGCTCGTTGGGCGCAGGCTCATTGAGCGCAGGTCGCAGCGCCCAGTCGCCATCGGGGCCGCCCTTTTCACCAGCAATTCCCCACTCGCTGCCATAGTAGACGCACGGGATGCCCGGCATGCCAAAGAGCATGCCGTAGGCGGGACGCAGACACGACTTGTCGGTGAGGATACTTGCCAGGCGCGGCACATCGTGGTTGTCGACAAACGACAGCAGATGTTTGCCGCGGTAGACGCACCACGGATCGCCGCCAAACTGGCGGTGCAGCGAATGGGCGATCTCGAACATGTTGACCGAGTTAAAGCTGGAGTACAGGCCCTTGTAGCACTCGTAGTTGGTGCAGGAGTCGAGCATCTCGTCGTTGACGATCTGATTGTAGTCGCCGTGGAGCGTCTCGCCGATGAGCACAAAGCCGGGCTTGAGCTCACGGGCAAAGCTATGCAGACGACGCATGAAATCGCGGTCGAGCATGTAGGCAACGTCCAAGCGCAGGCCGTCGACGTCAAAGACGTCGGCCCAACGGCGCACGGACTCGAGCAGGTAATCGACCACAGCGGGATTTTGCAGGTTGAGCTTCACAAGCTCAAAATGGCCTTCCCAGCCCTCGTACCAAAAGCCATCGCCATAGCAAGAATCGCCGTCAAAGCTAATGTGGAACCAGTCCTTGTAGGGCGAGTCCCACTTGCGCTCCTGCACATCGCGGAAGGCCCAAAAACCGCGGCCGACGTGGTTGAAGACGGCATCGAGCACCACGCGGATGCCATGGGCATGCAGCGTGTCGCATACGGCGGCAAAGTCGGCGTCCCCACCCAGGCGGCGGTCGATGTGGCGCAGGCTGCGTGTATCGTAGCCGTGACTATCAGATTCGAGCGGCGGGTTGATGAGCACAGCGCCAACGCCGAGTTCCTGCAGGTAGTCGGCCCATTGGGCGATCTTCATAATGGGCGCATCGGGGTTTGGCGCGGCGTTGACAGCCTGGGCGAGCTCATCCTCGGCAACGGGCGCGGCGTTTTCGCGTGGAGCTCCACAAAAGCCCAGCGGATAGATCTGATAGAACGTCGTCTCGTATGCCCACATAACAGCCTCCCGGTAAGCTCAACACAACGCCATCCATTGTATGCCTGCCGTGCATCCCCTCCCCCAAAATAAGTTGCGGTGGAATAGTTCCTGCCTGGGCCTTCAGAGGCCTTAAACAGGAACTATTCCACCGCAACTGATGAGGGGACGTGATTAGGCGACGGGCTTGGCGCGGCGGATGGCTGGGAACAGTACGGTGATGGCGAGGATCTTGCCAAATAAACGGTACCGCTGAGATGCCGCTGAGCGAATAGAGGGGTGTCCGCACGGGCGGCTATCCTATGATGAAGGCGGCATATTCCCACACCTGATCTACTAAAGGTAGTAGAACGATGGCAGACATTAAAATCAAGATCGTCAGCAATCCATATCAAGAAATTGTTCGGTTCTTCCGATGGGATAACGGTTGGCAAGAAATAACGACATCTACAAATCCCAATAGCGCGCTCCATAGCACGAAGATCGTTAATGGTTTCTTCCCCTTTAAGGCCGAAGAGATCATCGACATCCTCGCCAAAGAGTTTGGTGGTGGCGACAAAATTGAATTGCATTTTGAAGGAGCAGACGACGAATGGCAGGAGTTGCTCGCCATCTGCACCGAAGGGCCACGTGCCAACACATACGAGGTCATACGAGACGAGCGCTATCTATCAAACGCCCGTGACGTCTTGCCGGAAATTGTCGAAGTCTTCAGAGAAATCCAGGGGCTTGTAGACGAAGCAGTCTCCGAGCGAACAAAAGTCTCTGAGCAAATTAGGAAGTTCACCGATGTCTCGAGCGACATCATCCCGCTGTGTGTGCTCGGCAACTATAGTGCAGGCAAATCGACGCTCATCAACGCCCTCATTGGCATGGAGATCCTTCCCAGCGGCGACGAGCCTGTAACGGCCCGCATATTTCAAATCAAACGTTCAAAAGACCGAGATCGCGCGATGGTTCAATTCTCCTGTGGCAGCAGGCGGTTCTTGCTGCGCTTTGATCTTGATGGCCTCATGGAAAACAAAGAGCTTGTGGGGGAGCCCCTATACGACAAGATCGCGGCCAAAGTCGCCGACTCCATGCCCGGCATGGCCTCTCATATGAACAGCGTCCTCAAGGTTCTTAACTCATACCATGCCGATGAAGACGACCGGACCATCTCCGATCTGATCAGAATCGAAGTGCCCTTTAGCGATACCGATCCATGGCCTCACGACAGGGAGTTTGTCATCTTTGACACCCCGGGGTCAAACTCTGCCTCCAACGTCGATCACGCCCGAGTGCTCAAACAAGCCATGGAAGGCCTCTCGAACGGTCTTCCCATTTTCGTTGCCGAGTACACCACACTCGACACGAAAGACAACGAGAACCTCTCCAACGAAATAAAGGAGATCCCCGCAATCGATGAACGCTTTGCCATGATCGTAGTCAACAAGGCGGATTCCGCCGACCTTCCCAAAGGCGGGTTTGACGACGAACGAGTCTCAGACATCATGCGCCAGTTCATTCCGTCCAGGCTCTATGGTCAAGGTATCTACTTTGTTTCTTCCATCCTCGGCTTAGGCTCAAAGAACTCCGGCGAGTTTATAAGCGACAACTATGCCGAAAGATTCGAAGACCAGCAGCGTAAATACACCGACCCGACAAGCCGCTTCTACAAAACGCTCTACCGTTACGATATCCTTCCGGGACAGATCTCGCGCAGAACCAATCGCGAATCCGAGGCTTGCAAGGACCTCCTTCTTGCCAATAGCGGACTCTTTTGCATCGAGAACGAAATACGCCTGTTTGCCGAACGGTACTCCGCATATAACAAATGCAGCAGATCGGAATCACTTCTGCAAAGAATTGTCGGCATAACCGAAGAAGAGATTGCCGACAAGAAAACCGACCTTGAACAAAAGAAAGCGCAGCGAGAAGCCGAACTCGAAGAGGATAAGCGCGCTCTTATCGATCAGCTCGAAGCCTGCAAGGAGCATACAAAGGAGGATGCTTCGGCAAGCTATGGGGAAACAATCGACAAGAGGGTTTCGGCCAAACAATGGGAGACCAGTCTTGATGCGCTCCAGGCACGCCAAAACGCCATTACCGAGGAAAAGCGAGAGGGGCTCGAGTACTCAAAACGCTCAATCGCGGCAGCGAAAGCGTTTGATTCGATTGCACCCAACTTCTTCAATAGGCTCGGCGACTCCATAAAGGGAAGCCAGGTCAATGCGCAAAAGGATAGTGAACCTTGTCCAACGGGTGGCCTTGCGGACGTTGGCAAGGGTCTTTGCGATGACATAACCGATGCATTTCACAAAAGATCCGATGCAAAGGCCGCCGAAAAAACAGCCGACAAAGATGCCGCCGACCAACTCTTTAACGAGGTCATCAATCACTATGACGAATGTACCGAGCAAATAGCTCAGACCATCGATGAGCTGTCGCAAAGCTATTGGAAGAATTGTGCGGAGCATAGCCGCGATGCCCTCTATCGCATCGCTACCAGCAGTGACAATCCTCTTTCCGAAGAGAAGCGCCAAGAGGTCGGCGATATCATTCTTAAATATCGTGGCCTCGCGCTCGATAAGACAAAGGGCCCCATTTTCAGCAAGGCAGACTTTACCGAACTGAAGCTCATGGACCGTGTCATCTTTAAATCCGACAAGCTTTTGCTTAGGAAAGTCGAAGACAAATTCAACCGCGAAATCTCACGGTGTTTCTGCGAAGCACGCGCCGAAACAGAGCGCGAGCATACCTACGGCTTTACCGAATGGCTCAACGAGTTGCTCGGCCAAATTACGAGCAATATCACCGACTACAACCCGGTGCTCCACGGCCATGTCGAAGACATCAACAGGCAAACCGCGGAGATCAACGCCCTCGAGGCAAAACTCGAGACGCTCAATAATCGAAGAGAGTACATTGCGCGCGTCATTAATTGGAAGGAATAGGCCGATCGTATGGGCATCAAAAACGCGATTATGCGCGCTGCCGATAAAGCCGGCAACGCGGTCGCAACCGTCTCGGTACTCAGCAGCTCCCAACTCGATGAGGTCAACAAAAAGCGAACGGCATACTTGTCAGAAAAGCCGAATCCGGCAGACGAGCAAGCTGTCGAGCTCACCAATCGGCTCTTGGCAACTGCCGCCGTTGAGCTTCACAACGCCTATCTGCCGCAGCTGCGAAATGTATACGTGCCGATTGACCCCTCTATCGAATACCCCACGGGCTTTAACGCCGACAACAACATCCGCTTCATGAATATCACGAAGTGGATCGTCGACCCCAACGAGGACAGTCTCGAGAAGCTCGTAAATGTGTACGACGTTCTTTCTGACGAAGACTGCAACATTGCGCTGGTTTTTAATCGAACTAGCGCAAGCACCGAGGTATTTCTCGCTGTCGTCAACAGCGACAATGCCCGCGACAACATCGACGCCGATAATTTTTCCCGGCGCATGTCGGATGCTTTGAGGGGCAACTTCCCCGGTTCCGAAGTGGGACCCGCCAACCGCGGCCTCATTCCGTGTCTAGACAATCGACGCTCGTCTTCGGTTGCCGCCGTTTCGAATATTCCAGCCGAAAAGAACGAGAAGTTCGTCACGCAAACCATTGAGAAAGTTCTTGACGGCATTGTGCCTGGCAGGCCGAGCGAAGACTACACTATCGTGCTGCTTGCAACCCCGATTCACGATATCGAATCGCGTAAACTCCGCCTCGCCGAGCTTCACACACTGCTGACGCCCTATGCCTCATGGACGACCAACTACACATATCACCAGAACGACTCCATCGGATCGTCCGCGACGATTGGCATCAATGCAGGTGTGAGCGCCGGCAGACAGGTGGGAAACAATCAGGCTGTTGCTCAAAACTACAACGAGACAGACTCGACAAACGGGTCGGTCTCGGAATCGAGCAACGAGAGCGTAACCGACTCGTCCACATCGACCGAAAGCATCACGGATACGGTCACCGACGGCAGGAATGAGTCCTCGAGCGGAGGCGTTGACTTAGGCGTATCCGCAAGTCACACGGAGGGTTCGTCGCACTCCACGTCCACGGCAACAGGCACAAGCTCATCTACCGGCAAAGCCATATCCAACTCGCTCGGCAAAGCCGTTACCAGCGGCGTTGGCAAGGCCGTCTCTAAGGGAGCGTCCGTAACTTCTGGCGTTTCGCAGGCCGTAAATCTTGGCGCCAACTTTGGCGGATCGTTCGCGCGCTCAAGCACGGTCACCGCTACCATCGGCGCCGACGAAGGCATCACGCAGACGTTTAAGAACTACTCCATCCAACACGCGCTCGAAATCCTTGAGCTGCAGATGAAACGCTACGACCTTGCCTCGGCACTCGGCATGTGGGACTTTTGCGCCTACGTGCTATCAGAAGACCACAACGTCGCGAATAACGTTGCCCACACCTATCTCGCCCTCACCCAGGGCAAAGAATCCTATATGTCTCAGGCTGCAGTAAACCTCTGGCGCGGAGACCTTGGAGAGCAAAGCGCCGACGCCGCGGCAATCTGCTCCTACCTTCGCGATTTGCGCCATCCTGCTTTTGCCCTCTCCCCCGCCCTGCTCGATCAACATCCGAGCTTTTCGGTCTATCCGGCAACGGTCGATGCAACGACTGCCCTTTCGGGCAAGGAGCTAGCCTATTCGCTCAACTTTCCCAAGAAGTCCGTCCCAGGGTTGCCCGTTATCGAATGCGCTTCTTTTGGGCGCAACGTCTCTACGTTCGATGGTACGCAGCCTCAGCAGGGCCTTTGCATAGGCAAGGTTTTCCATATGCATCGCGAGGAACGCATCAAAACGTTCCTGTCAAAGGACTCACTTGCCTCGCACACCTTTGTTACGGGCAGCACGGGTGCGGGAAAAACCAATACCGTCTGCCGTATCCTCGACCAAGCACTCGATCAACAGATCGAATTCCTTGTCATTGAACCTGCCAAGGGCGAATACAAGGACGTGTATGGAGGCTGCGAAGACGTAAACGTCTTTGGAACCAATCCAGAATTCACGCCACTCCTGCGCATCAATCCTTTTAGCTTCCCGTCCGGCGTCCATGTGCTGGAGCACCTCGACCGACTCGTTGAGATCTTTAATGTTTGCTGGCCCATGTACGCCGCCATGCCCGCCGTCCTTAAAGACGCTGTCGCCAGATCATACGAAGACTGCGGATGGGATCTTGCCGCTTCTGATAACCCGTATGGAGCCGATCTCTTTCCCTGCTTTGCAGATGTTGCCCGCAACGTCCGCGAGATTCTCGACTCCAGCGAGTACGATGCCGAAAATAAGGGCGCCTACAAGGGGTCGCTGCTCACGCGTCTCAACTCGCTCACCAACGGGCTCAACGGCATGATGCTTTCGTCGAACGAAGTCGATGCTAGCGTGCTTTTTGACGCCAACACAGTCATCGATCTATCACGCATTGGCTCCGCCGAAACAAAATCCCTACTCATGGGTCTTCTTGTACTCAAACTTCAAGAACATCGCATGGCCGAGAAAAAGGGCATGAACCAGCCACTTCGCCATCTGACCGTGCTTGAAGAGGCGCACAACCTGCTTAAGCGATCGTCGAGCAGCCAAGGCTCGGAGAGCGGCGACCTGACAGGCAAGAGCGTCGAGATGATCTCAAATGCCATCGCCGAGATGCGCACATACGGCGAAGGCTTCATCATCGCCGACCAGGCGCCCGGACTTCTCGATATGGCAGCCATTCGCAACACAAATACCAAGATCATCCATCGCCTGCCCGATCTTTCGGACCGCGAGCTCGCCGGTCGCGCTGCCAACCTCAACGACCAACAGATCGTCGAGCTGGCACGCTTGCCTAAGGGCGTTGCGGCCATTTACCAAAACGATTGGGTTGAGCCGGTGCTCTGCAAGATCGCCAAAGCAGGCGAGGGCGAGCACTTTACGTACAGCCGCCCCATCGACGATGTCGCAAGCAACCAGAGCGATGATGCCCTTGCCGTAGCGCGCATGCTGGCCTACGGAATCAGTGTTGGAACCAAGGCGGAGCTGCATAGCATTCGAGAGCGGCTCGACCGTCTCCATATCGATGCATCTGCAAAGGTCAAGATCTTGCGCACCGTCCAAAACCCACCCACCGAACCGCGCATGACCAAGCTGGGCCCCATAATGAGTACGCTGTTTCCCAACGTTGCCAAAGTAGTCGACGACGAACGCGAGCGCAGCGATGAAGCCGAGCAATGGACCAGGGCAGCGGATGCGGCACTCAGGTCCTCTATCGATCGCGATATCGACAGCCGCACCAGACAGACCATCATCCAAGGCATCATGACCGATGTCCTGTATCTACAAATGCAAGATACCCAGGCATATTCTGATTGGCACAACTGGAACGAGAATAGCGAGGTGAGCTAATGAAGTTTAAGCTGATGGAGTTCACGCAAATGAAAATCGACGAACCCAAACCAGGCGATAAACTTGGGTTCAATCCCGATAAGCTCATTTGCCCCGAATCAAAGGAAGCCAAAGCAGAAGCTAGCGATATCGACCGCATGGACTCCATCAATCCTGACAAATTGATTGAATCCTCGGTGGAATCGTGTGACTACCCTTCTACTTATGAGGAACGGCTAGGCCATACGCCGACCATGGAGAATCCCAATGGCAAATGGTCGGGCGATCGAGGGGAGTCGATGTTTATTCCCACAGCCGATAGGGTCCGCGAGATTCTTCGAAACAAAGGTCTTGAGGGCATCATTTACAAGGATGGAATTCCTGACTTCAACCCTATCTCTGAGGCGAAAGTAACCATACAAGGCATGAGCCAGCATAGGCTTTCGCTGAGCAGCGAAAACGGCGAGCGCATTGTCGGCAACTATGAAAAAGCAGACATTGAATGCGCAAAGGCTTGGAGCCTTGAGCAACGCGATGGCAAAGATGATTGGACGCACCAGGATGTCAAGAAATGGCGCGAGGCAAATGAGTACACCTGGCACGAGCACAATGATATGAAGACGTGTTCTCTTGTTCCGACCGAAGTTCACAAGGTGTGCAGCCATCTCGGCGGCGTAAGCGAAATCAAAAACATACTGAATCAGATTGGCGGCTTCGATGACTAACGGCATGAATCTGTGGGGCAGGGATTTCTCGCTCCCCGTCTATTACGAGTGCGACTCGGACCAAGGCGTCCTCGACATTCAAAAGGAAGCAAAGGACACCCTGCTTGCAAGCTGGAATACCGTTGAGGACAGCAAGGAAGCGATTGAAGATTATTGCCTCGAAAGAAACGGCGATCAGATCGAGGGCCCCATTACAAACATTTTTAGATACGTTATTCCGACCAGCATTGTGGTACTTCGAAGCGATGATACTCGCAAAGCGGCACTCATGTGCAACTATCGCTTTGACCCCGAACATGGGCTTGCTGCGGTATTTGAAAACGAAAAACTTACGGCCGTCGTCCCCCAAGACGAGCTTTAGGCCAGTCACAAGCAACCGGATAACAAAAGTGAGGTCGTCCCAATACAACGTCGGGGCGACCTCAGTTTTGTTATACGCATGCCCAGCCTATACCCTCTCCCCCAAAATAAGTTGCGGTGGAATAGTTCCTGCTTGGGCCTTCAGAGGCCTTAAACAGGAACTATTCCACCGCAACTGATGAGGGGACGTGATTAGGCGACGGGCTTTGCGCGGCGTATGGCCGGGAATAGCACCGTAATAGCGAGGATGACGCCTACGACGGCGATTGCGCCACCTGCGCAGCCGATCCAGGCGATACCGGGGCCTGAAACCACGGCTCCGCCGATCGCGGTACCCGTGCCGATACCGAGGTTGAACAGGCCCGAGAAGATCGACATGGCGACGGCCGACGAGTCCGCCGGCGTGTACTTGATGAGCTCGGCCTGGAACGCCACGTTAAAGGCCGTGGCGCAGCAGCCCCACAGCGCGCAAACGGCAAGAACCGCGGTGAGCGACGACGCGGCAGGACCCATAAGTAGCAAGGCGACCGGCACTCCGGAGAGCGTGATCGCAAGGAACGGAAAACGGTGCCCATCGAACAGGCGGCCAAACAACCAGCTTCCGAGCAGACCAGAGCAGCCAAACGCCGTCAACGTCATGGTGATGGCGCTTGCGTCGACATGCGCGACCTGAGCCAGGAACGGCTCGATATAGCTATAGCCCGCGTAATAGCCGGTCGCCATGAACACCGTGACCACATAGAGCGCGATCAGGAACGGGTTCTTGAGCAGCTCGGGCAGCTGCTTGAGCGTAAAACGCTCGCCCGCCGGCATGGCCGGGAACACGGTCGCCTGGTAGACGACCGCGATGGCCGAGAGGACCCCGACCACGGCAAACGTCATGCGCCAGCCCACGGCCAAGCCAATAGCGCGACCGAGGGGCAGACCAAAGATCTGCGCGATGGACGAGCCCGTAGCGATCATGCTGATGGCGAGCGCCCCGTGGCGCGTGTCGACCAGGCGCGAGGCCATAATCGAAGCGACCGACCAGAACACGGCATGTGCGCAAGCGACCACCAGGCGCGCACAGACCAGGATGGGATAAGTCGGCGCCACAGCGGACAGAAACTGGCCCAGCGAAAACACGGCCAGCACGCCCAGCAGCATCCGCTTGAACTCAAAGCGCGAAGCGAACACCATAAGCGGCAGCGACAGCAGCATGACGCCCCAGGCGTAGACCGAGATCATGATGCCGGCCTGAGCCTCGGTGAGCGAGAACGACGCGGCAATATCAGTCAGAAGGCCGATGGGCATGAACTCCGACGTGTTGAACACGAAGGCGCAGCAGGTGAGTCCGATGAGCGGGAGCCACTGCTTGAGCGTGATGCCGTCTTGCCTTGCCTGAGTCATATATAACGTCTCCAATCGTTTTGAGCGGAGGCGATTATATAGCAACGGCCCCGCATCCGTCAGCAACAGATGCGGGGCCGAAAACAATTCGATACACAGAGGTTGCGCCGTCAATAAATAACTAAGCCAACCCCAGCAATATGCCCGCCGAATGCACGACAAACGCCACGATCCAGGCGACCGTCACTTGAAACGCGAACACGGCAACGGCGTAGCGCGCGCCCAGCTCGCTCTTGACGGCGCCGATGGCTGCCACGCACGGCGGGTACAGCAACGTAAAGACCAGGAACACGTAGGCGGTGAACGGCGAAAACATGGTCGACAGTGCCGCGGGCGAGGTCGCGCCCAAAAGTACCGTGAGGGTCGAGATGACGCTCTCCTTGGCGATAAGTCCGGTGACGAGCGCCGTGGATGCACGCCAGTCGCCAAACCCAAGCGGCGTCAGCACCGGCGCGATGATGCTGCCGAGGCCCGCAAGCAGACTCTGCGACTGATCGGCGACCACATTAAAGCGAATGTCGAACGTCTGAAGGAACCAGATGACCACGGTAGCGGCAAAGATAATGGTAAAAGCCTTGGTAATAAAGTCCTTGGCCTTATCCCATGCCAGCATCACCGTCGTCTTGACGCTCGGCAGGCGGTAATTGGGAAGCTCCATGATAAACGGCACCGGGTCGCCCTTAAATGCCGTGCGGTTGAGCAACAAAGCCGCGATGCAACCGACCGCAATGCCAATCAAATAGAGCGAGACCATGGCGGGAACTGTCGCCTGCGGGAAAAACGCCCCGCACAGCAGACCGTAGACCGGCAACTTAGCCGAACAGCTCATGAACGGCGTGAGCATGACCGTCATCTTGCGGTCGTGCTCGGATGGGAGCGTACGGGTCGACATGATAGCCGGCACGGTGCAGCCAAAACCGACGAGCATAGGCACGAAGCTGCGGCCTGACAGGCCAAAGCGACGCAGCACTTTATCCATGACAAAGGCCACGCGCGCCATGTAGCCGGAGTCTTCCAGAATGGAGAGGAACAAGAAGAGCACAACGATAATCGGCAGGAAGGTCAGCACACTACCCACACCCGTGAGCACGCCGTCGACAGCCAGCGAGCGCACCACGTCGTTGGTTCCGAACGCCTTGAGACCCGCATCGGCCGAGGCGATGATGACCGCGATACCGTCCTCCATGAGTCCCTGCAACGCCGCACCGATCACGCCAAACGTCAGCCAAAAGACAAGGCCCATAATCACCAGGAACGCCGGAATGGCCGTGTAGCGACCCGTCAGGATGCGGTCGATCTTAACGGAGCGCACGTGCTCGCGGCTCTCGTGCGGTTTGACGACGCAGCGCCCACACACGTCGCCGATAAAGCTAAAGCGCATATCGGCCAGCGCGGACAGGCGGTCGGTGCCGGCCTCGCCCTCCATCTGGGTAATGATGTGCTCGATAGCGTCGAGCTCGTTGCGATCCAGGTGAAGCGCCTCGGTCACCAGCTCGTCGCCCTCAACCAGCTTGGTCGCCGCAAAACGCACGGGAATGTGCGCCGTCGCGGCATGGTCCTCGATAAGGTTGGCGATGCCGTGAATGCAGCGATGCAGCGCGCCGCCGTCTGGACCATCGGGCGCACAGAAGTCCAGGCGACCGGGGCGCTCGCGGAACCGCGCCACGTGCAAGGCATGATCCACCAGCTCGCCAATGCCCTCGTTGCGGGCAGCACTAATGGGAACAACGGGCACGCCCAGCAGGCTCTCGAGCAGGTTGACGTCCACGGCGCCGCCGTTGGCCGTCACCTCGTCCATCATGTTGAGCGCGATGACCATGGGTCGATCGAGCTCCATAAGCTGCAGCGTCAGGTACAGGTTACGCTCGATGTTGGTGGCGTCGATGATATCGATGATGGCGTCGGGGTGCTCGTCCAGGATAAACTGGCGGCTTACGATCTCCTCGCCCGTGTACGGCGACAGAGAATAAATGCCGGGCAGGTCGGTAACGCTTGCCTCGGGGTGGTTGCGGATGGTGCCATCTTTGCGGTCGACCGTCACGCCAGGAAAGTTACCGACATGCTGGTTGGAGCCCGTCAGCTGGTTGAACAGCGTGGTCTTGCCGCAGTTTTGGTTGCCGGCGAGGGCGAAATGCAGCGGTGCGCCCTCGGGCACGGCCGTCTTTGCCGCGCGGGGCGAATACGTCCCCTCGCCCAGGGCCGGATGCTCCGTCGTGCCGATTGCGGCGTTAGCGCGCGGACCCGTATCGGTGTCGTGAATGCCCACGAGCTCGATGCGAGCGGCATCGTCCTTGCGCAGCGTCAACTCATAGCCACGCAGGCGAATCTCGAGCGGGTCGCCCATAGGGGCGTACTTCATCATGGTGACTTCGGTGCCCGGCGTTAGGCCCATGTCCAAAATATGCTGTCGGAGTGCCTGATCGTCCGATGCCACCGATGCGACAACGGCGTCCTTTCCAATCTCGAGTGTATCGAGTCTCACGTCCGCGTTCCTCCCCCGGCGCCCACAGGGCGTTGCATTTTGTTTAACTTGGCTAACCGTTTGCCATGGCTAACCATTTAACCACGCATGATAGCGCGAACACACACCGATGTTCAATCGACAGATTGCCGCTCTGGCGGGCTTGCAGCGTCAAGTGGTTACGGCGTTTGGTAAAACCGCGTAACTAGAAACCGTGACGCTCCAGGAAGCGGAAGGCTAGGCGAATCCAAGGACGGACCGCCACCTGCTTGTCCTCGTTGTCGACCGCGGTGTTGGCGTTGCCGAGCGAAAGGCCGTGGCCGCCCTGGTCAAAGACGTGCATCTCGCATGCGACGCCCTCCTCGGCCATGCGCTGCGCAAACGGATAGACCTGCGCGATCGGCGCCGTCTTGTCGTCGGACACGCCCCACACAAAGGTCGGCGGCATCTGACGCGAAACATGTGTGGTGGGGCAGATATCGGCCAAATGCTCGTCAGTTGCCTCGCCGCCCGTCACCATCGACAGGTAGTCGTTGAGCAGATCGCGCCCCGTCTTGCCGCCCGTCTTGGGCACGCGCAAGTCAATGCGCGGATCGCGCGTCTGCATGTCGCGCACATAGGCAAAGTCGAGCAATGGATAGCCCAGCACCACGGCATCGGGACGAATGTCGTCCGGACGCGCCCCGGCAAGTGCCGCGAAGGGGCCGGTCTTCCACTGTGTTGCCAGCGAGGCGCAGATCATACCGCCCGCCGAGAATCCCACGACGCACACGCGCTTAGGATCGACATGCCACTCGTCGGCGTTGGCGCGCACCGTGGCGACCATCTTGGCAAGATCTGCCTGGGGGTGCGGAAAGCTCACGTCACCCGTAGAACTCGTGACATAGTTGAGCACAAAGGCCTGGTAGCCGTGATCCAAAAACGCAAACGCCACGGGATCCTGCTCATGCGGAGCGATATGCGTAAACGCACCTCCGCCACAGATAATCACGGCAGGGCGGCGACCATTCGGTTTATCGGGCAGCGGCTCGGCACCCAAATACGTAAACGTCGCCGGATATTCCTCGGTCGGCTCCTCGCCCCACAGGGCATGGTTCTCGACAATCATATGTGCTCCCTTCGCGCAAATTATGTGCCCTTGTTTTTCGCCTTCAAGCGTACCCCACTTGAACCCGTGGCGCAGAAACACTCCGACAATAAGTTTCCCTTCAACTGATATATCACATAATCCCAGTTCAGAGGTATCGTTGAGCAGCGTAAAATAGGGGCGTTGACCAAGCCGCGAAACACATGCGAAACGTTTCCGGCAAACCAAACGCGCGATATGCGCCTATTTAAGTTGGAGGCAACTATGGGTCTGCTCGATTCGCTTAAGTCCACCTTCACCTCGACCGGCGAGGCGTCCGTTCCGCCCGCAGCAAGCTTCGCCACCCGCGAAGGCGTCATCTATGCCCCCGTCAACGGCGTGCTCGTCAACCTGGACGAGGTTCCCGACGAGACGATCGCCTCGGGCATGCTTGGCCAGGGCTATGGCATCGAGCCCATTACCGGCACCATCTATGCGCCCGCCAACGGCCGCATCGGTGCCACCACCGTCACCAACCACTCCATTGGCATGATCACCGAGGACGGCCTGCGCGTGTTTATCCATGTCGGCCTGGGCACCGTGGAAATGAACGGCAAGGGTTTTGCCCGCTTTGTCGAGATGGGCGATGTGGTCAAGGCAGGCCAGCCGCTCATCAGCTTCGACCGCGAGGCCATTAAGGCCGCTGGTCACGAGGACATCGTGACCGTCATCGTCTCCGAGCTCGATCGCCTTAAGAGCATCGACCATGTCGGCGAGTCCGGAACGCTTATCGGCGGCAACCCGCTCGTCAAGCTGGGCGACCCGCTGCTGGTAGCCAAGACCAAGTAGCCAGGCCCCGCGCCACACAGCCAAAAGGCACCACGCCAAGCGCCCGCGACCATTTGGCCGCGGGCGCTTTTCGTTTGAAAACCATCCCGCCAATGCCTTATCTGCATAGCCCAAATGAACCGAGCTGCTAGAATATCGAACTGTATGGATAACTATCATTCAACCGTTATGGGAGGATACGTGAACCGCACCAAAATCGCGCAGCTCTACGCCGATGCCGAGTCGCTCGGCGGCCAGACTGTCACCGTCGCCGGCTGGGTCAAGTCCGTCCGCGACATGAAGAACTTTGGCTTTGTTACGCTCAACGACGGCAGCTGCTTCCGCGACCTGCAGGTCGTCATGAACCGCGAGGCACTCGACAACTACGACGAGATCGCTCATCAAAACGTCTCGGCCGCCCTCATCTGCACCGGCACCGTCAAACTGACCCCCGATGCGCCCCAGCCTTTCGAGCTTTCTGCTACTTCCATCGAGGTCGAGGGCACGAGCGCCCCGGACTACCCGCTGCAGAAGAAGCGCGCAACCGTCGAGTTCCTGCGCACCCAGCAGCACCTGCGCCCGCGTACTAACCTGTTCCGCGCCGTGTTCCGCATCCGCTCTGTCGCGGCTGCCGCCATCCACCGCTTCTTCCAGGAGCAGGGCTTTGTCTACGTCAACACCCCCATCATCACCACGAGTGACTGCGAGGGCGCCGGCGAGATGTTCCGCGTGACCACGCTCGACCCCAAAAATCCGCCCCTCACCGAGTCCGGCGAGGTCGACTGGAGCCAGGACTTCTTTGGCAAGCATGCGAGCCTCACCGTGTCCGGCCAGCTCAATGCCGAGAACTTTGCCATGGCCTTTGGCGACGTGTACACCTTTGGCCCCACCTTCCGCGCCGAAAACTCCAACACCACGCGCCACGCCGCCGAGTTTTGGATGATTGAGCCCGAGATGGCCTTTGCCGATCTGAACGACTACATGGATAACGCCGAGGCCATGCTCAAGTACGTCCTTAAGGACGTTATGGCCACCTGTCCCGACGAGCTCAACATGCTCAACAAGTTTGTGGACAAGGGCCTGATCGAGCGCCTGGACCACGTCGCCAACTCCGACTTTGCCCGCGTTACCTACACCGATGCCATCGAGATCCTGGAGCAGGCAGTCGCTGCTGGCCACCAGTTTGATTACCCCGTCAGCTGGGGCATCGACCTGCAGACCGAGCACGAGCGCTTCCTGACCGAGGAGCACTTTAAGCGCCCGACCTTCGTAACCGACTACCCGGCAGAGATCAAGGCCTTCTATATGCGCATGAACGACGACGGCAAGACCGTCGCCGCCGCCGACTGCCTGGTGCCGGGCATCGGCGAGATCATCGGTGGCTCCCAGCGCGAGGAGCGCCTGGACCTGCTCGAGGCCCGTATCAAGGACCTGGGCATGAATCCCGAGCAGTACAAGTACTATCTGGACCTGCGCCGCTACGGTTCCTGCAAGCACGCCGGCTACGGTCTGGGCTTCGAGCGCTTGGTGATGTACCTCACCGGCGTGGGCAACATCCGTGACGTCCTGCCGCACCCGCGCACCGTGGGCAACGCCGACTTCTAATCGTCGGACGTTAGCTCGCGTCGCCACACGCCAACACTCATCGCACAAGCGTCTCTCGACATCGGTCGAGAGACGCTTTTTTCAACAGCATCCGTCAAGCTTTTGGCAAGTTTTTGGTCAGTTGAACAGGGCTGTTGAAAACTCGAACCGCCGTTTGCCGACGACTACCGACCGCCCAGAGCGCCCTGCGCCCCTGGGAAAACCCCGCGTCCTAGGCTCCATACCGTCGCCACCCAAAACGGAAAGGACGTGGGCACCATGACCGAAGCCGCTGTTGAAACCTACGACACCACAACGAGAGGCGCCGCCTCGATGGCAGCCTATCGCGCCGTTCGCATCCTGCAACTATTAAGCGAGAACACCGGCGAGGACAAGGCCATGCTTTCCGATGAGTTGATCCGGCGCCTCGCCCATCCCGACGACCCCGCCCGCATGCCCATCTCGGCGGCGCGGCGCAGCATCTACACCGCCATCTCCGCACTTCGCCATGCCGGATACGAAATTGAGTACAAACGCGGCGTGGGGTATCGGCTCTTGACCCGTCCGCTCACCGACGAAGAGATCATCCGGCTCCACGGTATGGTCATGCGCAACCGCTCTACGCCCATTGCCATTCGAAAAAGCATGGCTCAGCACTTGGTCGCCATGGCGAGTGCCGACGTTCGCGGCTACCTCGATGCACCCGAGCCTGCTCCAAGCGCCGGTGGCAAATCCACCAAGGCCACGCGCACACCCGTCAAGCGCATCGACACCTGCGAGCTCATCGAGCAGGCCATTGACCACGGAACCACGGTGAGTTTTGATATTTCGAGCGTCACGACACGTGGCGAAACTGAAGTAGCACGGATGACACTCCGCCCCTTTGCCATCAAGCAACGAGACGGCATCTCTTATTTGCTGGGAACGGTCTATGACGCCCGAGGCGCCGATGACACGTTGCGTACCGTAGAGATTGGCCGAATGAGAAACGTCACCACACGTCTCCTCGACGGCAAGAAGCTCTTCGCCGCCCTGGACGAGGACGACGCCTCCTCCGCCGCATAAGACCCTCCGCCGCCCATTCGACTACCCGTACCGCCCATCCGATTCTGTATTAAAAAACCCGCCAGGCTGTTGTAAAAATGGACATCAGCGCTACTATAGTTCCACTTGCACTTTGTCCCAGTGCAGTGTTTCCAGCCATTTTTATACTGGGGGTAATGATATGAAGGACATCACCATCAGCCGCAGGAGCCTTCTGGTCTCCGCCGGCCTGCTCGCGCTCGCCCCGCTCGCCGGATGCGGCGGCAACTCTGGTTCCGGCTCCGCAGCCGCCGGTTCCGACTACACCATCGGCGTTCTGCAGCTCACTGAGCACTCCGCACTCGATGCCGCCAACGACGGCTTTGTCAAGGCCATCAAGGAGAGCGGCCTTAAGGTCAAGATCGACCAGAAGAACGCCCAGAACGACCAGTCCACGTGTAAGTCCATTGCCGACAAGTTTGTGGGCGACAACGTCAACCTGATTTATGCCATCGCCACGCCCGCCGCGCAGGCTGCCGCCGGCGCCACGGCCGATATCCCCATCGTGGGCTGCGCCATCACCGACTACGCCGCCTCCGGCCTGGTCCAGGACAACGACAAGCCCGGCACCAACGTCACGGGCGCTTCCGACCTCACCCCGGTCGCCGAGCAGCTCGAGATGATGCAGAAGGTCCTGCCCGACGTTAAAAAGGTCGGCCTGCTCTACTGCACCGCCGAGTCCAACTCCGACGTCCAGATCAAGGCCGCCAAGAAGGAGCTCGACAAGCTGGGCCTCGAGTACACTGACTTCACCGTCTCGAGCTCCAACGAGATTCAGTCCGTCGTCGAGTCTGCCGTGGGCAAGGTCGACGCACTGTACTCCCCCACCGACAACACCATCGCCGCGGGTGCCTCGCAGGTCGGCCAGATCTGCAAGGAAAACAAGCTTCCCTTCGTGACTGGCGAGGAGGGTATGTGCATGGCCGGCGGCCTGTTCACCCTCTCCATCAACTATGAGGACCTGGGCTACGCCGCGGGCGAGATGGCCGTTAAGATCCTGAAGGGCGAGGCCAAGCCCGAAGACATGCCGATCAAGCACCTCTCGAGCAAGGACCTGGTCGTCGTCAAGAACGACGAAATGGCCGAGGCCCTGGGCATCGACCTTTCCGCCCTGGACGCGTAATGCCATACGCGGCATGCGTCTAGAGCCCGTGCTCGCGCTTTAGCCGCGTTATTCAATATCTGAGCCACAGGGGCGGGCGCTGTAGACCGGCGTCCGCCCTGCTTGTTTCAGGTAAAACAAAACGTCTGTCCGTAGCTCTTCTATGCATTGTTACCGCTATTATGGTGAATCACGTGTCCACCTTATCCTAGGAGGTATGAAGCATGCTCATTGCATTGCAGGGCGCCGTTTCGCAGGGCGTCCTCTGGGGCATTATGGTGCTTGGCGTGTTTATCACGTTCCGCCTGCTCGACATTCCCGATATGACCTGCGACGGCAGCTTTGCCCTCGGCGGCTGCGTCTGCGCTGTGCTCATCGTCAATAACAACGTCGACCCGCTGCTCGCCGTGCTGGCCGGCATGTGCGCCGGCGCCATCGCGGGCGCCGTCACGGGCATTCTGACCACCGTCTTCGAGATTCCCGCGATCCTCGCCGGAATCCTCACCCAGATCAGCCTGTGGTCCATCAACCTGCGCATCATGGGCAAGTCCAATACGCCCATTCTTGCCAAGGGCACCGTGTTCTCGGCCGTCAGCAATATGACCGGTCTGCCGCAGTCCACCGTTGCCATCATCTTGGGCATCCTGCTCGCCGTGGCTATCGTTGCCATCCTGTATTGGTTCTTTGGCACCGAGATCGGCTCGGCGCTGCGCGCCACCGGCAACAACGAGTACATGATCCGCGCTCTGGGCGTCAACACCAACTCCACCAAGATGATCGCCCTCGTGCTCTCCAACGCCCTCATCGGCCTTTCGGGCGCGCTCATCTGCCAGAGCCAAAAGTATGCCGACATTGGTATGGGCACCGGTGCCATCGTTATCGGTCTTGCCGCCATTGTTATCGGCGAGGTGCTCGGTCGCCTGCTGCCCGGCGGACTCACACAGTTTAGCGTTCGCCTGGCCTCTGCCGTCTTTGGCTCCGTGGTGTACTTCCTTATCCGCGCCATCGTGCTGCAGTTGGGCATGGACGCCAACGACATGAAGCTGCTCTCCGCCGTGATTGTCGCTGTGGCCCTGTGCGTGCCCGTGGTTTGGGAGCGCTATAAGCTCCGCAGCTCCTACACGAAGGGGGATGAGGCAGATGCTTAAGCTCTCGCACGTCAAGAAGACCTTTAACAAGGGCACCGTCACCGAGAAGCGCGCGCTCACCGGCGTCGACCTCACCCTGAATGACGGCGACTTTGTAACCGTGATCGGCGGCAACGGCGCCGGCAAGTCCACGCTGCTCAACATGATCGCCGGCGTGTACCCGCTCGATTCGGGCGTTATTGAGCTCGACGGCACCGACATCTCGCGCCTGAGCGAGTCGCAGCGCGCCAAGTACCTGGGCCGCGTGTTTCAGGACCCCATGCGCGGTACCGCTGCCGACATGCAGATCGCCGAGAACCTGGCCCTCGCCAAGCGTCGCGGCCAGCGTCGCGGCCTTTCGTGGGGCGTCACCAAGGCCGAGAAAGATGTGTACGTCGAGCTGCTCAAGCGCCTGGACCTTGGTCTGGACACGCGTCTCAACGCCAAGGTCGGCCTGCTCTCGGGTGGCCAGCGCCAGGCACTCACCCTGCTGATGGCCACGCTCACCAGGCCGCGCCTGCTGCTGCTCGACGAGCACACCGCGGCCCTCGACCCCAAGACGGCCTCTAAGGTGCTCAACCTGACCGAGGAAATCGTCGACGAGAACCACCTGACCACGCTCATGGTCACGCACAACATGAACGACGCCATCCGTCTGGGCAACCGTCTGATCATGATGCACGAAGGCCACGTGATCTACGACGTGGCGGGCGATGAGAAGAAGTCGCTCACCGTAGCCGACCTGCTGCAGAAGTTCGAGGAGGTCTCGGGCGGCGAGCTCGCCAACGACCGCATGCTGCTGAGCTAAACCTACCAAAAAGGGACAGGTTTATTTTGGCAGGTTTTATCTGCGCAAACGTCAAAACCGCCGCTAAGGGACAGACGCCCTTGCGGCGGTTTTCGCATATTATGCTGATAATCCGATATTCAACCAGACATTCTGGCTAAGGACTAAGGAAACTGCCATGAAAAGACTCCCCCGCCTTGCGTTAGCCGCCGCGTTGTTTGCCGGCGCGCTCGCAGGCATCCCAAGCCTCGCTTTCGCGGGGAACCTGCCCGCCGCTATTGACGGCTCTGTGACCGTCATGCACACCAACGATATCCACGGCAGCTACAAGTACAGCTACAACGAAAGCAAGGGCACCGGCACCGTCGGCTTCGACGGACTGGCGGTCCTTTATAGCGCCCAGGGCAACACCCCCGATCTTTTGCTCGATGCGGGCGACACCTTCCACGGGCAGTCCTTCGCCACCATGAGCGAGGGCAAGAGCATCGCCGAGCTCATGGACACCTTCTATGCAGACGGCTACGACGCGACCACGCCGGGCAACCACGACTGGAGCTACGGCGCGGACAAGCTCCGCACCATGACCGGCTACAGCCCCACCGGCACGCCCTTCGCCATGCTCTGCGCGAACGCAAAGTCTACGAGCGGCGTATGGAGCTCGAGCATCACGAAGGCGCTCGATCGCACCTGGGAGGATAGCGAGGATCACTCCGCATTCGACTACAAAATCAAGGTCGGCGTCGTGGGTGCCATGGATGAGTCGCTGGAATCCTCGCTGCGCGCGGACCTGGTCGCGGGTACGTCGTTCTCGAGTGCCGCGAACGCCATCAATACCGAGGCAGAGCAGCTGCGCAAGGAGGGCTGCGATGTTGTTGTGTGTATCGCGCACACGCTCGACGCCAAGACCTTTGCCACGCGGCTCCGTGGCGTCGATGCCCTTATCGCAGGCCACGAGCACATCAACCTTAACGAGAAGGTGACGGGAGCCGACGGCAAGACGATCCACGTTGTTGAGGCAGGCAGCGCCTTTGCCGAGGTGGGGCTGCTTTCCATTCCGTACAAGTACGACACGAATGGCACCGAGACGACCGACGATGACACGGTCACGGTCCCTGCAGACGGCAGCGACGAGAAGCTCTACACCGCCAAGAACGTCAACGACCTTTTGGCAGACCCCGACAAGGGCTCCGACTACCAAAGCCGCCTTGAAGACGTCCGCAACAAGATCAAGCCGCTCGACGAGGCCTTTGAAAACGAATCGAACAAGGTGCTCGGCACATCCACCACCAACTATTTCTACGGCGAGGACGCCGCAGGCACGCATGGGTTGGGAAATGGTGCGCACCACCGATTTCCGCCCCAGTAAGGAGGGCGACACCACCAAGGCCCAGACCATCGGCCATGTGATTTGCGGCTCCTATCTTGCCCTGACGAGCGCGGACCTCGCTATCGAAAACGCTGGCGGCATCCGCGGCGGCATCGCGGCGGGCAACGTGACCGCCGGCAACGTCATCGCCATCTCGCCCTACGGCAACACCGTGGAGACCTGGACCATGACCGGCGCGGACTTCCTCGCAGCGCTCGAGCACTCGCTACAAATCAGCGACGATTGCAACGACAGCTACGAGCTTCAGCAGGCTTATGTGACGGCCGGTCACACCGAGCAGGAGGCGCAAGACAAGTACAAGTGGCGCGATGACTCTGGCAGCGTTCTCTCCTTTGGCGGCATCAACGTGACGATTGATTGGACGCAGCCCGAAGGCAAGCGCATTGTGAGTGCCACACTCACCAAAGACGGCAGCACGCTCGATCCCACCAAGACCTATACCGTCGCCACCAACAACTACATCATCACCAACACGACCGACTTCCCCACCTTCGCAAACGCCACCAAGTACACCGAGTGGGGCACGTGCGAGGCGGCGCTGAGGGCGCTGATTGGGCAGAACGGCTGGGAGAGCAAGATGGCCTCGCTCGCGGGCACCATCAGCTTTGGCTCCGCTGCCGTGGACCCCACGCCCACACCGGCCCCGACGCCTAAGCCCTCGCCTAAGACGGACACGACGACCACGAAGGTCATCACCAAGAAGACGACCGGTAAGCTCGCCGCAACGGGAGACCGCACGCTGGCAGTAGTTGGCGCGTGCCTTATCGGCGGCATCATCGTCATCATGCTCGGCATTATCTGGAAGCGTCGACGCTAAGCTACACCGCCGGGCCTTGCAGCCCCACCGCGTAAACCTTATATCGAGCACAGAAGCCCGTCCGAATTTGATCGGACGGGCTTCTAGGTGGGTATCATGGTTGGACGATCATTAGGAGGTTTTCCCTACATGGAATTGTTTGAGCCGATTCTTCATTTCTTTGAGCAACGGTGGGTCCACAACATCATCTGGGCCGTCATCTTGGCGATAGGCACCGCCGTCGCCGCCAAGGTCGTATCCAAGACCCTGAATCATCTGCTTAACCGAGACGATAACCCGCTTCCGGCATCGAGTATCTTCATCAACATCGCGCGCGCCGTCATCTGGATGATTGGCGGCAGCTTTATCCTCGACAACTGCTTTGGCATTAACGCAAACGCGCTCGTCGCCGCTCTTGGCGTCGGCGGCATCGCCATCTCGCTCGGCTTTCAGGACACGCTGTCAAACCTTATCGGCGGCATGCAAGTGACCTTTATGGGCATCATCAAACCCGGCGACAATATCGAGGTCGGCGGCGTATCCGGCGTGGTCCAAGACATCACTTGGCGTCATACGACCATCGAAGACGCCTGCGGGCAGATTATCATCGTCCCCAACTCAAATATCTCCAAGAACACGCTCGTGCATTTGATGCCCTTTGGGCGCGTGGCCGTGCCCGTTGCCGTAAAGGACACGTCCAAGTGGGCTTCCCTTGACGCGCTGGCAGACGAGCTCACCGATGCCACCAAGGCCGCCGTGCTTCCCATCTCGGGCTTTGACAAGGAGCCCTACGTACTCTTTAACGAGATCGGCGACTTTGGCATCAAGGGCAAGATCATCTTTATCGTCAGCGACGACAGCACTACTTTCACGGCAGCCGACGCCTGCATCCGCGCCATCGCCCCCATCATCGCCTAAACCACCGCAAAGGGGTCAGGCATCTTTGTAGTGGTTTTCATTCGTGGTACCATGGTTCATATAGTTGTTTAAACGACTAAGGGAGCAACATCATGGAAGAGGCCTATCGTCAAGCACGCAAGCGCGGCGAGCAAGGACGTCGACGTGCCATTAGCCAAAGCGAGCATCCATACCTTACGGACCTCGATAGCTTGGTTGCTCAGCTCCCCTTAGGTCAGCGAGAGAATGTCGGCCTGCGGGATATTCCGCTCGAAATGGTCGTCGGCACGGTCACCAAGGGCCGTCAGTCCGCCTTTTCGTGTAACTTTATGCCCCTGCTTCCGTTTAGCACCGAGTTCGCCCGCAAGTGGTCCAACCTCTACGACATCCAGGTGACCGAGGGCTATCGCGACCCCGTCATCGTCACCGAGTTCATGCATCGGTTCTATGTCCAAGAAGGCAACAAACGCGTCAGTGTCCTCAAATTCCTAGACGCCCCGACGGTTTCGGCCAAGGTCACCCGTCTCTACCCCGGCAAATGGGATTCCGTCGAAAGCCGCCTGTACGGCGAGTTCTGCGCGTTTTGGCGCGTCTGCCCCCTATACGAGATCGAGTTCTCGCGTGAGGGAAGCTACGAAACGCTCGCCAAGATGCTCGGTCAGAACCTTATCGAAAAATGGCCGCAGAAAAAGGTCGACTACCTGCGCCACACTTTCCTGCTCTTTAAGCGTGCCTACCTTCGCGCAGGCGGCGATCACCTGGACATTACGCCCGCCGACGCCATGCTCGTCTACCTCAATGTGTACAACCAGGACCGCCTGCTGGATACGCCGACGGATATCGTCGTAAACCGCCTGTGCAAGATTTGGCGCGAGCTGGTCATTGCCGGCAAAAATGACGAGGACAAGGTCGATCTTGTCGAAGCACCGAGCGTCGACGAGGAGGAGACGCCCGCCAAGTCCACCTCTGGCGTGCTCAACTTCTTTATGGGCAAGACCGTCTACTCGACGGCCAACCCCCTGCGCATCGCCTTTATCCATGAGTTCCCCTGTGCGACGTCGAGCTGGGACAGCCTGCACGACCAAGGGCGTCAGTATCTCGATGAGCACTTTGGCGGTATCGTGCGCACCGAGGCGTTCGAGGACTGTCACGATCCGGATGTGTTCTACGCCGCTGTGGAAACGGCTGTCAAACATGGAGATAACGTCATCTTCTCAACCTCGCACCGCCTGATGGAATATACGCTCAGGGCTGCCGTTGAGTATCCCCAGGTTCGGTTCCTCAACTGCTCTATCGGCCTTCCCCATCAAAGCGTCCGTTCGTACTTTGGCAAGATGTACGAGGCCAAGTTTCTGCTGGGCGCCCTTGCGGCCAGCATGGCGGACAACCACCGCATCGGTTACCACGCGTCGGTCTTCGCCTCGGGCGCACTCAGCGAGATCAACGCCTTTGCGATTGGCGCCTCGCTGCTCGACCCGCGCGCGCAGGTCATCCTCATCTGGGGCGATGTGCCCGCCGGTGGTCTTGCCGAAGCCATGTGCCGCGAAGGCGTGAGCGTCATGACCGGCGCCGATATGTCAAAGTCGCTGGAAGATCCCACTGCCTACGGGCTTCACCGCTTGGTCGATGGCAAGGTTACCGGCATCGCCATGCCCGTCTGGAACTGGGGGCGCTACTACGAACTTATCGTGAAAAGCCTGCTGCACGGCACATGGGACGAAACCGCCGATGAGCAGCAAGTGCGCGCCGTCAACTACTGGTACGGCATGAGCTCAGGCGTTATCGACATTCGCTACGCTCCGGGCCTGCCTTATCAGACGCGCAAACTCGTGCAGTTGCTCCGCAACGGCATTGTTGAGGGATCCATCAACCCCTTTGGCGGCGAGCTCCACAGCCAGAACGGCGTGGTACAGATCGAAGGCTTCCCTCCGCTGCCGAGCACGCAGATTGTCGAGATGAATTGGCTGGCGGACAACGTGGTAGGCACCATTCCGCAGCTCGACGATGAGCCGAAAGTCCCTGCCCTATGAAAATCCTTGCCATAGCCGATACCGAAGAACGATGCCTTTGGGAGTGCTTTCGCAAGGAACGCTTTGAGGGAGTCGACCTGATTTTGTCCGCCGGCGATCTGGACCCGGACTATCTTGAGTTTTTGGTTACGGTCATCAACAAACCGCTCATCTACGTGCGCGGCAATCACGATGACCGCTACGCACGTCATCCACCGGGCGGATGTATCTGCGTGGAAGACAGCGTGTACACGTACCGAGGGATTCGCATTGCGGGCCTTGGCGGGTCCATGCGTTATCGCGACGGCGCCAACATGTACACCGAACGCGAGATGTCCAAGCGCATGCGTAAGCTGTCGCGTAAGGTTAGGATGGTCGGCGGGTGCGACATTCTGCTTACCCATGCACCCGCCGCCGGTATGGGTGATCTGGACGATCTGCCGCATCGAGGATTCGAATGCTTTAACACAGCACTCGAATCCTGGAATCCCGACTACATGGTGCACGGGCATGTGCACCAAAGCTACGGTTGCGATTTTCAGCGCGAGCGTCAGCATGTGTGTGGAACGACGATCATCAACGCCTGCGGCTATACGCAGTTTGAGCTCGACCAGACGCACTACCCCATCCGCGGCTGGCAAGCAGCCTGGCTCAACTCACAAACCATGCGCCGCGAGCTCAAACGCCACGAAGCCATCGAGTCCTCAACGGCCAGAACACCCTGGTAACCACCACAAAGAGGACACTGTCCCCTTTGTGGTGGTTTGGGCGCGGTAGCAAGAAACCCGGTCCTGCTCGAGGCAGAACCGGGTTTCTTTAGCAATGCTTGCTTTGCTCAGGCAGTAACTAGCAGTTACTCAGCCAGGAAGTCACGCTGGACAGCGGGATCGACCTTGACGCCAGGGCCCATGGTGGAAGACACGGAGATGGACTTGACGTACTTGCCCTTAGCAGAAGAGGGCTTGACGCGCAGGATCTCGGTGTACAGGGCAGCGTAGTTCTCGACGAGCTGCTGCTCAGAGAAGGACTTCTTGCCCAGGGGCACGTGGCAGATGCCATAGCGATCGGCGCGATACTCAACGCGGCCGGCCTTGAGCTCGGAGACCATCTTGGCGACGTCCATGGTCACGGTGCCGAGCTTGGGGTTCGGCATGAGGCCACGGGGACCAAGGATCTTACCGATGCGGCCAACCTTGGCCATCATGTTCGGCGTAGCGATAGCGGCGTCGAAGTTGATCTCGCCCTTCTGGATCTGGGCGACGAGCTCGTCGGAACCGATGATGTCGGCGCCGGCAGCCTCGGCCTCGCGGGCCTTCTCGCCCTCGGCGAAGACGGCAACACGAACGGTCTTGCCGGTGCCGTGGGGCAGGGAGATGGAACCACGGATGTTCTGGTCAGCCTTACGAGTATCGATGCCCAGACGGAAGTGGGCCTCGACGGTCTCGTCGAACTTGGCGGTGTCGAGCTCCTTGATGAGCTTGGCAGCCTGAAGAGGGGTGTAGAGCGTGGCGCGGTCGATCTTCTCGGCAGCGGCGTTATAGCTCTTACCATGCTTAGCCATGTGCATTACCTCCTGTGGTTAAACGGGCGTGAGCCCTCCCACATCGTATCGTGTGCCCTATTGCACACATATAACGGGCGCCCCGGTCGGGGCACCCGTCATTACCTAAAGAAATCGCTACTCAGCGATGGTGACGCCCATGGAACGGGCAGTACCGGCGATGATCTTCTTGGCGGCGTCAATGTCGTTGGCATTGAGGTCCGGCATCTTGATCTCGGCGATCTTGGTGAGCTGCTCCTGGGAGAGCTGACCAACCTTGTCGGCCTGGGGCTTAGCGGAACCAGACTTGAGGTTCAGCTCCTTCTTGATGAGGTGAGCCGCCGGCGGGGTCTTGGTGATGAAGGAGAAGGACTTATCCTCGTAGACAGTGATCTCAACGGGGATGATGTCGCCCTTCTTGTCCTGCGTCTCGGCGTTAAAGGCTTGGCAGAACTGCATGATGTTCACGCCAGCAGCGCCCAGGGCGGGGCCGACGGGAGGAGCGGGGTTAGCTGCACCAGCAGGAATCTGGAGCTTAATGACGTTGGCAACCTTCTTCTCAGCCATGGTCATTCCTTTCGAATCACGAGTGTGAAGTACTTGCTATATCGTAAGCACGCACGTGTTAGAAGCACTCCTGAGATGAGCAGTCACAGAAGAAGCACGCTCGCGCGAACGGACGAAAAACTTAAGCGATGACAGCAACCTGGTTAAAGTCGAGCTCGACCGGCGTCTCGCGGCCAAAGATCATCAGCGTGACCTTGAGCTTGCCAGCCTCGGTGTTAACCTCGGAGACCTTGCCATCAAAGTCGGTAAGCGGGCCATCGGTGACGCGGACGGACGTGCCGACCTCAATATCAACCGAGGTGCGCTTGGGCGAATCGCCCTTACCGGGACGACGGGTCATCTTGTTGTACTCGTCGCGGGAAAGCGGAGCGGGCTTGCCGTTGCCGCCCAGGAAACCGGTGACGCCAGGCGTGTTACGAACACACGTCCAAGCATCGTCATCCATCTCCATGCGAACCAGGACATAACCCGGGAAGATCTTGGAATCCTTGGTCTCACGCTTGCCACCCTCTTTAATCTCGGTGACGCGCTCCATAGGAATCTCGATATCAAAGATACGGTCCTGCATGCCCATAGTCTCGATGCGATGCTCGAGATCGGACTTAACGCGGTTCTCGTATCCAGAGTAAGTGTGAACGACGTACCAACGCTTAGACATGGTTTAGCCCCTCAATCCAGAGAACAGAGCAAGAGCCTCGCCAAAGCCAGCATCGAGCAGAGCGATGACGACGCCGACGACGATCAGAGAAGCGCAAACGACGACCGAGTAGTTCACGAGCTCCTTCTTATCAGGCCACGTGACACGCTTCATTTCGGACTTGACCGAAGCGAAATACTTCTTGGTGCGGGCGAAGAAACCAGGCTTCTCGTTCTTCTTGGACTTCGCAGCCTTCTCGTTCTTCTTGGCAACGGCCTTCTTGGCCTCAACCTTGGAGTTGGCGGCAGCGTTGTTGGCAGGCGCCTGCTGCTGAGCCTTCTTCTTGTTCTTCTTGTTGGCCATTTGGGTTACCTCCGCGCAATGCGCTTATACATGAGTAAACCGTAAGCCCCCAAGTGGGAGCTTACGGAATAATGACTGGCACGCCAGGAAGGACTCGAACCCTCAACACTCGGTTTTGGAGACCGATGCTCTACCAATTGAACTACTGGCGTATGTGACTAGAGACTAGCGAGTCTCTTTGTGCAGCGTGTGATGACGGCACCAGGGGCAATACTTCTTGATCTCCATACGATCAGGCATGGTCGACTTGTTCTTGGTGGTCGTATAGTTGCGGCGCTTGCACTCAGTGCACGCAAGAGTAACTAGAGTACGCATGTATCCTGAACCTTTCATTTCCGCCCCGTACGGGCACGAGTTGTTACTTTATCAGCTCCACGTAAGTGCTGTCAATGAAAACCTCGAGTCAATTGGTTCTCGGTGGATCCATTCATATTTGGAACACATCAATGAAGCCATCGAGAGCTAATCAACGGTGCATCCAGGACCATTATCGATCCTCTCGACACCAGCAACGGCTCAATATCCATTGCAGAAAAGAACCCGGCACCCATATAAGTGCCGGGTTCTCTAAGTCAGCTATATCAAAGAGCTAATTTACTCAATGATCGTGGAGACGATGCCCGAACCAACGGTGTGGCCACCCTCGCGGATAGCGAAGCGCAGGCCCTCCTCCATGGCGATCGGGTGGATGAGGTCGCCCTCGATGGTAATGTGGTCACCAGGCATAGCCATCTCGGTGCCCTCGGGGAGCTTGACCGTACCGGTAACGTCGGTGGTACGGAAGTAGAACTGAGGACGATAACCATCGAAGAACGGGGTGTGACGGCCGCCCTCCTCCTTGGTCAGAACGTAGATCTCACCGGTGAACTTGGTGTGCGGGGTAACCGAACCGGGCTTGCAGAGAACCTGACCGCGCTCGATGTCCTCGCGCTTGATGCCGCGGAGCAGCAGACCGACGTTGTCGCCAGCCTCGCAGAAGTCCATGGACTTACGGAACATCTCGATACCGGTAACGACGGTGTTCTGGGTATCCTTGATGCCGACGATCTCGACGGGCTCGTTGAGCTTGAGCTCACCGCGCTCGACACGGCCAGTAGCAACGGTACCACGGCCGGAGATGGTCATAACGTCCTCAACGGCCATCAGGAAGGGGAGGTCGTTGTTACGAGCAGGCGTCGGGATGTACTCGTCGACAGCCTTCATGAGCTCGCGGATGGCGTCCATCCACTTGGCGTCGCCCTCGAGAGCGCCCAGAGCGGAACCACGGATGACGGGGATGTCGTCGCCGGGGAAATCGTACTCGGAGAGGAGCTCACGGGTCTCCATCTCGACGAGGTCGATGAGCTCGTCATCGTCGACCATGTCGCACTTGTTCAGGAAGACGACGATGTAGGGAACGCCGACCTGACGGGCGAGCAGGATGTGCTCGCGGGTCTGAGCCATGGGGCCGTCGGTAGCGGCGATGACCAGGATAGCGCCGTCCATCTGAGCAGCGCCGGAAATCATGTTCTTGACGTAGTCAGCGTGGCCCGGGCAGTCAACGTGAGCGTAGTGACGGGCAGCGGTCTCGTACTCGACGTGGGAGACGGAAATCGTAATGCCGCGCTCGCGCTCCTCGGGAGCCTTGTCGATGTTCTCGAACGCAGTGAAGTCAGCCTTGCAGCCCTCGGTCTCGGAGAGAACCTTGGTGATGGCGGCGGTCAGCGTGGTCTTGCCGTGGTCGACGTGACCAATGGTGCCGATGTTAACATGCGGCTTAGTGCGCTCAAACTTCTCTTTGGCCATAAAGCCCTCCTCTAAACAGGTCGTCCCCGGACGGGACTTTGCCTTTATACCATAGTGGCCTCTCAACATACTATTGAGAAGCCACCGTGTTACCTATGGTAGCGGTGACTGGATTCGAACCAGTGACGCCACGGGTATGAACCGTGTGCTCTAACCAACTGAGCTACACCGCCGGATGGAGCCTGCAACCAGACTTGAACTGGTGACCTCTTCGTTACCAACGAAGTGCTCTACCGACTGAGCTATACAGGCACTTAACGGGTGGGAGCTATAGGATTCGAACCTATGTAGGCAGAGCCAACGGGTTTACAGCCCGTCCCCATTAACCACTCGGGCAAACTCCCAATCGTTCAAGTATCCGCAGGTCCTTTGGTCTTTTGGACCGCCGCCCCCGCGAACGAAGAAGATAATACGATGCAACCTCGGGGGCTGTCAACGAAAACCTCTAGATACACGGCCCCGGGCGTATCTATATATCTTTGACCTGCGGTTTTACTGAGTTTGGATATGAAGTACGATGGTTTTGGATACTGAGGTGACGTTTCCCGAGGTAACACTTTGCTGTAGTGGAGTACACCTTCAGGATCGAACTTCGATAACGGCTTATTTGCACCTATATATAGGTCTAGATCGGGGCTTCCCAGACAGAAGATTGCTCTTCCCAGCAAAATCGAGCGTGGATATTCTCTCACTTTGCCGTGCCATCGAATCCAAAGTGGCAGATTATCCACGCTCATTCACTAAGCGGAAGATTTTCCACGCTCGTTCGTCCGATAATCCACGCTCGATGACGATGACCAACCTCGCCCCGGCTTCTGTCTCGACCTGTAACAGTAAGAGGAACAGTAAGAGGATTATTCCTCCCCTATCTGTTACTGATCGAGATGTTTCGCAGAGACCCCAGCTTACGTCTCATTCTGTAACAGCTAGAACGGTTTCCAGCCTCTTCGTGTTACAGATTGAGACAAACCTGAAGCTTGGTTGGCACCACACCCGCTGACTTATAGACATAAATAGAAACGGGCCCTGTCCCACAAGGGAACAGAGCCCGAAACTCTCATGGAGCCAGTGACAGGAATCGAACCTGCAACCCACTGATTACAAATCAGTTGCGCTACCGTTGCGCCACACTGGCACACTTGGCGCTTTCGCGCGAAGCCTGTTAAGAATAAAGGAATTGCGGACGGGGCGCAACAGGCCGCACGGCGTTATATAAATATGCAAAATCCAGCAACAGCGCGTACCAGGCCCGTTCATTTCTGTCAGTGCGCCCTCAATCTTAAAACCATTCGCCAGAACGAATAGTTTTAATTACAATTGGCTATATAAAACTATTCGTTCTGGCGAAGGGTTTCGCGATGTTGACTACCAAGGAAGCAGCCGAGCTGCTCGGCATCAGCCCGCGCAGGGTGCAGGAGCTCATTAAGAACGGCGCGCTGACCGCCCGCAAGGCTTCTGGCGTGTGGCTCATCGACAAAGACAGCGTAGACGCGCGACTCCGCTCCGCAACCAAAAGAGGGGGACGACCTCGTCGTGGGCATGGGAAAAGCGAAGTCGCATTTACCCTCATGAACCGCACGTACGAAGTCGCTCAGCTGGTCTACAACACATCGAGAAAAGACTTTACCCACATCGGTGCCGACATCGATTACGCCCACGCCCCTATTGGAGTATTTGGCCCTAATAGCCCCATATCGCTCGACTCCTTCCGCATCTGGTGGCGCGGCCGCGGTATCCCGCTCGCACGCATTGGGCTAGCCTCCCTGCTTGCAGAAGCCGCAGTCGATGTTCCCGATGAACTCGTACAGCGAAATCTTGGCCTCTCCTTATCCGACCAGTATTGGATTAGGCCCCAAGACTCCGGCCTCGCGTGGGAAGATATCAATTTCTTCAATAATGCCTTTGATGACGTCTCGCTAACCATTGCACCCTTCGCCCCAGAGGGTAAAGCAGCCGCCGCAAAACCCGATAACACCTCGGACGGCAATCTTCAAAAGTACTGGACATGCGAGGGCGGGCGTCGAATTCTGCATAAGGCAGGAGCGCACCTGAACCAGGAACCTTATAACGAGCTGGTGGCGACCACGCTCCACCGTCGCATCCTAAACACCTGCGATTATGTGCCTTACTCGCTCGAGGGCACGGGCACTTCCGCCCTGAGCATATGCGATGTCTTCTTAACTGATGAAGAAGAGTATGTCCCTGCGTTCTATGTAAACCAGCATGCAAATGCAGACAAGCGACTAACCGATTACGAACGGTATGTAGCAAACTGCGAGGAGCTTGGAGCGACGGATATAAAAGACGCCCTTGACCGCATGATCGTGTGCGACGACATCATCGCCAACTACGATCGTCATTGGCGTAACTTTGGCCTTGTGCGAAACGTAAACACGCTAGCCTGCAGACCTGCCCCTATCTTCGATTCGGGCTCATCACTCTGGTGCAACATATCACTAGAGGAGCTTAGGGCGGGAGAGCACAGTTTTACCAGCGCACAATTTCATTCAAGCCCCGCCAAACAAATGTTGCTCGTCGAGGACATGGGCTGGTTTGACGGCGACAAACTCGAGGGTTTCGTTGACGAGGCAATCGAAATCCTATCCAAAAACGACGCTCTTACAGCGAGACTGCCTTATCTAAAAGAGGCGCTAACATGGCGCCTCGAAAGAATGATCGACATCGCTGAATGGAGTTAGCGAGACAGCATCGCCCCGCCAACTCCCCTACCTCCCGCGCAGAGCTTTGAGCTTGGCCAGGGCCTCGGGGCTTAGACGGCTGCCCAGGGTCATCTTGATCTGCGGGGCCTCCTCGGCCTCGTGCACGTCGTTGTCGATCTGTTTGATCTCGTCCACCAGCATACGGCTCGAGATGCGCGTGACGCCCTTGCCCATGACGACGGCCTGGATCGTGCCGTCGCTCGATACCACGGAGCACGCGCGGCCTTCCTCGCGCGCCTCGATGCAGAGCTTTTGCACCACGGTATCGGCAGAAACGCCCGTCGGCGAAAACTCGATGCGCACGCCGCGGGCCGGCAGGTTGGGGCGCTCGTTGGAGATATTGCCCGCGCCGTCGAACACGATCACGGCCTCGTAGCGGCCCTGGGCAAAGGCGGCGACGTCGTTGATGAGGGCGGTGCGTGCCATATCGTGAACGTCGCTGGAATACGGATCGTCTGAATGGTCGTACACGAGCTTTTCGTAGCGCGGCGTGCAGTGGATCACGTTGTAGCCGTCGACCACCAGCAGCTCGGGCTTATTGGAGTGCACCGTCGAGACCGGGTCGGCGATGGCCTGCGCAAACGCATTGCCGCCCACGCCGTAGGTCGCGGCCGAAACAATCGGCTTGGCCGAGCCCTCGCCAAAGCGCTTGGCCTTGGACTTGGCACGGTTCTTTTTGGACATGCGCTACTCCTCCCCCATGAGCTCGCCGACGTTGCGGCGCAGCCACTCAAAGCACAGCGCCGTGGTCGCCTGGGCAACATTGAGGCTCTCGGTCATGCCGCGCTGGGGAAGCTTGGTCAAAAAGTCGCATTTCTCGAGCACCAGGCGCGAGATGCCGTCGCCCTCGGAGCCCATGACGAGCGCCACGCGGCCCTCGAAGGGAGCATCCCAGCAGCTGCCCTCGGCGTGCTCGGAGGCGCCGCCCACCCAAAAACCAGCGGCCTTGAGGTCATCGAGTGCACGGGCAATATTGGGAACCTGCGCGATAGGCAGATGCATGACAGCACCGGCCGAGGTCTTGTAGCTGCCCACGGTCACGCCGGCGGCACGCTTGTTGGCGATGACGACGCCGGCCGCGCCCACGACCTCGGCGGAGCGCACAATGGCGCCAAAGTTGCCGTCGTCGGTCACATGGTCGAGCACGACGACAAGCGCCGGACCGTCGCCTGCGCGGTCGAGAATATCGGCGATATCAGCATAGGGGAAGTTGCCAACCTCGAGTGCGATGCCCTGATGAGCGCCATGGCTCGACAGTGCGTCGAGCTGCGCACGCGGCACATACTTAATGCGGACGCCCGCGGCGTTGAGGTCGTCGACCAGGCGCGACAAGGCGGCATCGCGCTCTCCACCCTCGACAATGAGCGCGCACTTGATGGGAAAACCAGTGCGTAGCGCCTCGGCGGCAGCACGACGACCTTCGATAAACTCGCCCTTGGGAGCCTGGACAGCGTCGCGGTTGCGATCGCGCTGCGGACGTGCGGCCTGGGCGCGATCGCGCTGGCCCTTGGGAGCGGCAGCGCGGTCATTGCGGCGAATCGGACGCGAGCCAGAAGCAGCCTGCTTGCCGCCACGAGGCGCACGCTTGCGATTGTCGGCCATAAAACGGCCTCCTTAAATAGATAACGAACAAGAATCGACCGTCCGAGCCACGGCACCTTGCCTTTCAATCGTCGGGCATGACCACCAAGTCTATGCCCTCCTCTTTCAAGGCAATCTGCCGCACCTCGAACGGTCGACAAATACTAGAGACTCTTAATACGAGTGCCCGCGGCAGTATCCTCAATGGTGAGGCCCAGGTCCTTGAGCTGATCGCGGATGGCATCTGCCAGATCCCAGTTCTTGGCGGCACGAGCCTCGGCACGAGCCTCGAGAATCTTGGCAGCGGCCTCGTCCACGTCGTCGCCCGTGTAGGCAACCAAACCGGCGGCAACGCCCAGCAGGCCCAGCGGCAACTCGACCTTGGGCTCGGGAAGCTCAACGCCAAACGTATCGAGCAGCTCGGCCAGCGTATCGGCGGCAGCCAGGACTGCGGCCTTGTCGGCAGCATCGCCCGCCTGCTCCAGATACTGATTGCACTCGGTGACAAAGCCAAAGACAGCACCCATGGCACCGGCGGTGTTAAAGTCGTCGTCCATGCACTCCTTAAAGGTGGCGCGGGTCTCGGCGGCCTTGGCGGCAAACGCCTCGGCGGCAGCCGCATCGGCATCGGCCGTCGCATGGTTCGCAGCCCAACGAAGGTTCTCGACCGTACCGGCAATACGCGTGAGCGAATTCTCGGCACCCTCCAGGCGCTCCCAGGAGAAGTCGAGCGGCGAGCGATAGCTCGTCTGCAGCATCAACAGGCGCAGGGCCGCGGCAGAGTGCTGCTCGAGCACCTCGGCCAGCGTAAAGAAGTTTCCGAGCGACTTGGACATCTTCTCGCCGTCAACCAGCAGCATGCCCGTGTGCATCCAGGTGTTGGAGAAGCCCTGGTGCCAGGCGCAGGTGGCCTGGGCGCACTCGTTCTCGTGATGCGGGAAGGCAAGGTCGGAGCCGCCGCCGTGGATGTCGATCGGGGTGCCCAGGTAGCGATGCACCATGGCAGCGCACTCGGTGTGCCAACCGGGACGGCCCTCGCCCCAGGGACTCGGCCAGCTGGGCTCGCCGGGCTTGGCGGCCTTCCACAGGGCAAAGTCGAGCGGGTCGTTCTTGTCCTCGTTCTCCTCGATGCGCGCACCAACCATAAGGTCATCGATGTTGCGGCCCGAGACCTGGCCATAGTTGGGATCGCTGCGCACAGCAAAGTACACATCGCCGTTATCGGCGGCGTAAGCATGGCCCTGCTCGATGAGCGTCTTGATCATGGCGATCATGGGGCCGATCTCCTTGGTGGCGCGGGGGCGCACATCGGGATCGAGCACGTTGGCGGCGCGCATGACGCCAATGAACTTATCCGAGAACTCCGTCGCGACCTCGGCGGCCGTACGGCCCTGCTCGTTGGCGCGCTTGATGATCTTGTCGTCGACATCGGTGAGGTTCTGGGCGAACGTGACCTCGTAGCCGCTCGCGATGAGCCAGCGGCGAATCACGTCAAAGCTGATGAACGTGCGGGCGTTGCCGATGTGGATGTTGTCGTAGACCGTGGGGCCGCACACGTACATGCGGACCTTGCCGGACTCGATGGGCTGGAACTCTTCCTTTTTATGGGTAGCGCTGTTGTAGATACGCATTCGTTACTCCTTAACGGTTTTCTGTAGCAGGCAGACGGCCCAGGCGCCGATTCCCTCGCCCTGGCCTTCCCAACCGAGCTTTTCGGTCGTAGTGGCGGCGACGCCCACGTTTTCGACGTCAACGCCCAGGGCATGGGCAAGGTTGGCGCGCATGGCATCGCGGTGCGGGGTGATCTTGGGTTGCTGACAGGCAATGGTGCAATCGGCATCGACAAACTCGAAGCCCAGCTCGCGCGCATAGTCCATCACGCGAGCGAGCAGCACCATCGAATCGGCACCCTCATAGGCGGGGTCGGTATCGGGGAATAGCTTGCCGATGTCTCCCCCGCGACAGGCGCCCAGAATGGCGTCGGCCAAGGCGTGCGCGAGCACATCAGCATCCGAGTGGCCCAGCAGGCCGCGCTCGTAGGGAATGTCGACACCGCCGATGATACATCGACGCCCCTCCACCAGACGGTGAACGTCGTAGCCATGGCCAATGCGCAGGTTACTGAACATGGGGAAGATCCTCTCCCTCGGCCATGCGACCGAGCAGAATCGCGGTTACGGGACGCAGGTCCTCGGGCACCGTCACCTTAAGGTTATCGCGTGGGCTCTGGACACAGCGGACGCGCCCGCCCATGCGCTCGACCAGCGACGAATCATCGGTACCGATAAAGCCCTCGGCAATGGCTGCAGCGTGGGCGCGCTTCATAGCATCGACGCTAAAGATCTGCGGCGTCTGCGCTGCCCAGTAGAGCTCACGTGGCGGCGTCTCGACGATATTGTCGCCATCGACGATCTTGAGCGTGTCGATCGCGGGCTGGCCGCACACGACACCGTCGAGAGCACGGTCGCTCACGAGCACGTCGATAGCGTGGTCGATGGCCTCGGTCGTAATGAGCGGACGAGCGCCATCGTGAATGGCGACGTATTCAAAGCCCGCCGGAACCGCATGCACGCCGGCACGGGTGGAATCCTGACGGGTATCGCCGGCATCGGCAAAGCTGATGGGCGTGTCATAGTCAAACGGGTCGATGGCCAGGCGGCGCATCTCGGCACGACGCTCGGCAGGGCAAACCACGACGATGTGGCCGACCTTATCGCTACGGTCAAACGCGCGGATGGACCAGCTCATAAGCGGACGGCCCGCTACATTGACGAGCTGCTTGCCACCGGGGTTACCAAAGCGCTGGCCGCTGCCGCCGGCAACGACCACGGCGCATACGGGCGCCATTATGCGTTCCCCTGTTTGGTGCCCTTCATGCGGTACAGCGAGTCCGCAAGAATGGCAGGGTTGTTGACGCCAAAGTCGCCCAAGCGCTCCGGATCCTCGCTGATGTCGTCCATGAGTTCCTGCAGCGAGCCGTACTCGTCGACGATCTTCTCGGCCACGCCGTCGCGCACGACGGACACGCGCGAAAGCGTGCGCAGGCCCAGCGGCGTCATGACGGAATCCTCGTCCAGGTCGTCATAGCCCAGAACTGCCGCCACGTGCTGCGGGTCAGACAGGTCCTTAGGCGTCATGCGGCTCAGCTCGGCGCGGATCTTCTCGGCGTTGGCCTCAGAGGAATCGCTTGCGTAGTCGCGGATCATCAGATCGTATTCGGTATCCATGCTGGAGCCCGCGAGCTGCTCGAGCTGCATCTGCACGAGCTTGCCCTGGTTACCCAGCTTGACGATGCAATCCTTAAGCTCGGTCTTTGCCTGTTGCATGATCTCGAAACTCGAGAAGATGCCGGTGATGTCGGCGAGCGTGACGTAGTCGTCGAGCTCGAGGGCCGTCAGGCGCAGCAGGGAGCGATCGAGCGACTGACGAGTGGTCTGAAGCGTGGCGACGAGCTGGTTGACCGAGCTCATGATGGTAGTGACGGGCTGGATCTCATAGCTCTTACCGTGGACGTACACGTTAACGACGGCACGACGGGCCGAAACCGAGATCACGATGGCATCGGTGAGCACCGACATGCGAGCGGCAGTACGGTGACGCATGCCCGTCTCACTCGTGGCAAGCGAGGGATCGGGATTGAGGTGGAAGTTGGCGCGCAGGATCTGGGTGAGGTCGCCATCGATAACGATGGCGCCGTCCATCTTGGAAAGCTCGAACAGGCGGTTCGAGGTAAACGAAATGTTGAGCGGGAAGCCGTCGTTACCGGCAGCGAGCACGTTTTCGGTGTCGCCGACGCAGATAAGGGCGCCCAGGTGACCGGCGATGATCATGTCGAGGGCGGTGCGAATCGGCTGACCAGGTGCCGTCAGGCGGATGGCCTGTTCCATACGCTTTTGCAGCTCGTTCTTATCCAAGGCATCGCTCCCATCGTATACGCTCCATAAACGTCAATAAGTTTCTCACGGTTTGCCCCTGTGACGCCCGCAAAATCCGATGCTTACAGAATGAGCGAACACAGCTGAGAGCCCCAATCCAAATGAGCTGCTTATGTGGTAGCATCGAGATTCGCATAAATGAGGGAGTAGTCGCGTGATCGGGTTCGCCTCCGGTGGCGCGGCAAGTCAACACACTGGCCGATGCGGCCTGGCTTGCCTTAATGAACGAGACTCGTGGCTGTGCGCGCAACGCGTACGCCACGGGTCTTTTTTGTTACTCCCCCAAGAGGTACACGCGGGCCCGCCCGCAGAGAGGGAGCCAGACTATGGGACTCGCAGAGCTCGTGTTGCTCGCCGTAGGCCTTTCGATGGACGCCTTTGCCGTATCCATCTGCAAGGGCCTTGGCATGAAGAAGATCAACCTTAAGGTCGCCATGGTGCTCGGCCTGTTCTTTGGCGGCTTTCAGGCCGGCATGCCCGTAATCGGATGGGCGCTTGGCAGCCAGTTTATGGGCATCATCGGACCCATCGACCATTGGATCGCCTTCACCCTGCTCGCCTTTATCGGCGGCAAAATGCTGTGGAAGGCCTTTACCGAGGACGAGAACGAAGGCGACGGCAAGGATGCCGAAAAGATTGACCTGGGCGAGTACCTGATCCTTGCCATCGCCACCTCAATCGACGCCCTGGCCGTGGGCATCTCGTTCGCCGCGCTTTCGGTCGACATCGTTCCCGCCGTGCCGCTCATTGGCATCACGACTTTTGTCTTCTCCATCGCTGGCGTAGCGATCGGCCACACCTTTGGCGCGCGCTACGAAAAACCCGCCACCATCGTGGGTGGCGTCGTGCTCGTCCTCATCGGGCTTAAGATCTTGCTTGAGCATCTGGGGATTCTCGCAATATAAAAAACGTCTCTCATAAGCCAACGTCAATGTAGGGGTCTCATGCAGAGTTTTGCATAATGCCTATTCATGCAGACTTTTGCATGTTATACTGATATGCAAAAGTCTGCACGTTAGGAGATCGCCGTGAATACCCTTCCCATTACCACACCGCGCCAAGCTGGCATCTACGTGCGCCGGGCACGCGAGACGCAAGGGATCACCCGTGCGACCCTCGCTAAAAAGGCCGGTGTTTCGGAGCGCCTGCTCGCATCGCTCGAGCTGGGCGACGCCACCGGCATTCGACTCGACAAGTTGCTGACCGTCTTTAACGCACTCGGCATAGGTCTCTTCGCGCAAAGCGATAACGACTCCATCGCATCGCCCTCCGAACATCCGACGACGATAGTGAACCTCCCTATCGCGAACTCGAATACCCTGCCAAAGCCAAGCGTAGGCAGACGACCCACTCGACAAGGAACGCCATCTTCCTATGGTGCCTTGCTGGCCCAAATCGCAGCCGAGCAAGGCCTTTCCGGCACTTCAAACCTCTCCTTTGGCTGCAAGGTTGTGAAATAAATGGCAGAGATGGAACTCGCGACCCTCATTTGTGGCGAAATCGCCGGCACTCTCCGGCAAGACGAGCATGGACTCTGCAGCTTTGCATACGCCCCAACCTATCGCGGAGCACCGTTATCGCTAACAATGCCGCTTTCCAATCGCACGTATGGCCATAACATCGTCCGCCCGTTCCTATTTGGCCTTTTGCCCGACAGTCAAGAGCAACGTCGCGCTATTGCCACCGATCATGATGTTGCATCCAACAACCCCGTCGCCCTCTTGTGCCATATCGGTCTTGACTGCGCGGGGGCCGTTCAGTTTTGTCGAGCCGATCAATTAGACGCCGCCCGCGGCAGGGTCTCGGCATACTGCCCGCTTACCAATTCTCAAATCGCTCACAAGCTCAAAGCAATTCGCGATGAAGAAAGAGAGACATGGATGGGCTCCAACGAAAGCTGGTCCCTGGGCGGCAACCAAGGCAAATTTGCACTAGCTTGGCATGATGGCCAATGGTGCGAATGTCTAGGGTCATCCCCCACTACCCATATCTTCAAAAATGGTGTCGTTGGGTTCAAACATCAGGCCTTAAACGAATTCGTCTGCATGAAAACGGCTCGGCGTGTTGGCATTCCAACTGCCAACGTCTCCTATTGCACATTTGAAGACGAAGCCGCGCTCGTCGTTGAACGGTACGACAGAATGGTCAATAGCAGCGGAAATATCGAAAGGCTGCATCAGGAGGACTTTTGCCAGGCGCTCGGTGTATTGCCAAGCCAGAAATACACCGCCGACGGAGGACCAGCTACACGAGACATCCAAGAACGACTGATTAACACAGTCCCCCACCACATGAATCTTGTGCTTTTTACCTATATGTTGTTCTATAACGCCATTATCGGAGCGCCTGACGCACACGCTAAAAACTACTCGCTCATCCTTGGCAAAGGCACAAACGCGGCGCTCGCACCCATGTACGATGTCGCGTCGGGTTTGGCATATGAGCGCATGCGCCGCCGAGCGCGCCTCGCCATGAGCGTTGGCGGCGAAAATCGTGTGGGGCGCATCGGTCCAGGCGCTATCCGCCGATACCACGGTATGGGCGACCCCGCGCTGGAGGCGGCACTCACCAATGCCGGGCTATCCGAGAAGTTTTGCTTTGCGACCATGATGGATCTCGCCTACGAGGTACCCATTTGCATGGAAGAGGTCATGAACGAATACGCCGACCTGCCCGGCATGGCGGACCTGCGCGAGCATATGCTCGGCCCCGTCTGCGAAAACTGCCAGCGCACCCTCGACCTCATCAAGGCGGATATGGGCTAGACGCCCGCAATTTCCCATTTCCCAAAAGAAGAGAGGGGGCACCTGTCGCAAAGACCGGGTGCCCCCTCTCGTAATGTCATTTGCAATCCGCTAGCACGTGGCTCGGACTGCTGTTAGCACAACCTTTACGCAGCGAGGCGCTTGAGGACGTCGATGAGCAGCTCGTAGAAGCGCTCGGCAGAAGCGAGCTCCATGCTCTCGTCCGGGGTGTGGACATCGGAGAGCGTCGGGCCTACGGCGATGGCGTCCAAGCCGTGCAGGGCCTCGGCAAACAGGCCGCACTCAAGGCCGGCGTGAATGGACTCGATTCGCAGCTCGGAGCCAAAGAGCTCGCGATAGCTCTCGACAAAGACGTCGCGGACCGGCGAATGCTCAGCATAGCTCCAGCCGGGATACTCGAACTCAAACTTGGCGTCGAAGCCCAGGACATCGGCAAGCGTCTGCAGACGATCCTTGAACTCGTTCTGCAGCGAGGTAATCGAGGAGCGCGGGGACAGCATGATCTTGACTTGGTCGTCAGAGGTGGCAACCACGCCGATGTTGGAAGAAACCTCGACGGAGCCGTCGGTGGCGACATTGCGGCGGATCACACCGTTGGGGGCAAGACGCAGAGCGCGAATAAGGGCAAGTGCGGACTTCTCGTCCATGGCCTCGACCTCAGTGTTGTCGGCAATCTCAACCGTGCAGGTAAAGCCGGGGTCGAAGACCTCGAGCTCGGCAGTAACGTCGGCGATGATGCCCTTTGCGATCTGGGCCGCGGCCTCGGCTGCAGCGTGGTCGGCGTAGACCAGAACAGCCTTGCACTCACGGTTGATGGCGTTGTCCTTGGTGCCGCCGTTAAAGCTAACGATGGCGGGCTCGCCGGCAACCATCAGGCGGTCGATGATGCGGGCCATGATGAGGTTGCCGTTGCCGCGCTCCAGGTTGATGTCGGAGCCGGAGTGACCGCCCAGCAGGCCGGAGATGTCGAGCGTGAGGGTGCTACCGGTCTTGTGCTCGCGCGCGATCGGGCAGGTGTAGGTAACGACGACGCCGCCGGCGCAGCTGACGGTGGCAACGCCCTCTTCCTCGGAGTCAAGGTTGATCATGGTGCGGGCGCTAATCTGGGACTTGTCGAGCGTCTCGGCGCCGACCAGGCCAGTCTCCTCGTCGGTGGTGAATACGCACTCGAGGGCCGGATGGGCAATCGAATCGTCGTTGAGCACGGTAAGCATAAGCGCGACGGCGATACCGTTGTCGGCGCCCAGGGTGGTGCCGTTGGCGGTGAGGACGCCGTCCTTGACGACCAGGTCGATACCGTCGGTCGTAAAGTCGTGCTCAACGGAGCCCAACTTGTCGCACACCATATCGATGTGACCCTGCAGCATCACGGTCGGAGCATGCTCGGCGCCGGCAGAAGCGGGCTTGCGAATGATGACATTGTAGACCTCGTCCTGGTACACATCGAGGCCGCGCTCCTTAGCAAACGCAACCAGGAAATCGCTGATGCCCTTCTCGTTGCCAGACCCACGGGGGATCGCGCTGACCTCCTCAAAGAAATGGAACAGCTGGGCGGGCTCGTAGCCGGTGATCTTGTAATCCATGGTGCCTCCTTGGCGCAACTGGTTAGACAGTAAGACATGCGACTTGTATATTCCCAGACTTTGCGTGCATAAACCAGTCGAAAACGCCGAGCGCCCTCGCATCATCGGCTAACGGTGGACCGTATAGCGTAACGGTCACAACTTCCGCAGCTCTACAAATCGAGGCGCCCTTTTCGGAGCGCCTCGATTGCGCGTATCAAATTGTCGCCACGCCCTACAGCGCGCCGGAACCGGCTTGCATCATGCCGCCGGGACCCGAGGTCACGCCGCCGCTCACGGGCGCGGCGTTGCCGGTGTGCGGTGCCGCCGGGGCGGTATCGCCACCGAGCGTGCCCGCCGGACGCGGTGCGGGGATCTCGCCCGTGCCGTGGCTAAAGACAAACTTGCCATCGGCCACGTCGCACAGGACGGTATCGCCCTCGCCCCACTCGCCGGCCAGGAGCTCCTCGGACAGCGGGTCCTCGATGAGCTTTTGAATAGCACGGCGCAGCGGACGCGCACCGTTGGTGAGGTCGGTGCCCTCGGCCACGATCTTGTCATAGGCCGCATCGGTGAGCTTGATGTTCATGCCGTTTGCGATCAGGCGCTGACGCAGGTCGTCCACCAGCAGGTGCGCGATCTTGGTCAGGTTCTCGCCCGAGAGCTTCTGGAACACCACAATATCGTCGATACGGTTGAGCAGCTCAGGGCGGAACAGGCGCTTGAGCTCGCCCATCGCACGCCCCTTGATCTCGCTCGACGTGAGACCCTGCTCACCGGTGGTGCCAAAACCGACGCTCGCATCCTGCGCGATCTCGCGGGCGCCCACGTTGGATGTCATGATGATCACGGTGTTGCGGAAGTCGACCGTCTTGCCCTGGCTATCGGTCAGGCGGCCCTCCTCCAGCACCTGCAACAAGATGTTGAAGATGTCGGGATGCGCCTTCTCGATCTCGTCGAACAGCACGACCGAGTACGGGTGGCGACGAACGGCCTTGGTAAGCTGGCCACCCTCGTCGTGACCGACGTAACCAGGAGGGCTACCGATGAGCTTGGAGACCTCGAACTCGCTACCGAACTCGGACATGTCGAAGCTGATGAGCGCATCCTTGCTGCCAAAGAGGTACTCGGCGAGCGTCTTGGCGAGCTCGGTCTTGCCCGTGCCGGTGGGACCCAGGAAGATAAAGCTGCCGCCGGGGCGACGCGGATCCTTGAGCGGCGAGCGGCTGCGGCGCACGGCCTTGGCAACTGCCTCGACAGCCTCATCCTGACCGATGATGCGCGTCTTGAGCACGCTTTCGGCCTGCAGCAGGCGACGACTCTCGCTCTCGGTAAGCGAAGACACCGGCACGCCCGAAGTCACGGACACGATGTCGGCGATCTGGGAGACATCGATGGTGAGCGGGCTGGCGTCGAGCTCGGCGGTCCAGGCGGCCTTGGCCTCGGCGAGCTCAATCTCGGCGGCCTTCTGCTGCTCGGTGATCTCGGCGGCCTTGTTCATGTCGTCGCTCTCGGTGGCCTCCTGCGCGGCGGCCTTAAGCTCCTCCACGCGATGCTCGGCCTCACGCACCGGCTCGGGCGCACGATTCGCGGCGATGCGAGCGCGGGCACCGGCCTCGTCAATGAGGTCGATGGCCTTATCGGGCAGGAAGCGATCCTGGATGTAGCGGTTGGAAAGGTTCGCGGCAGCCTCGATAGCACCCTGCGTATAGCGCACATGGTGATGCTCCTCGTAGCGCGGCTTGAGCGCGGTCAGGATCTTGACCGTGTCCTCGACGCTCGGCTCCTCGACATCGATGGTCTGGAAGCGACGCTCGAAGGCCGGGTCCTTGGTGAGGTACTTGCGGAATTCCTCGGCCGTGGTGGCGCCGATAATCTGGAAGGCGCCGCGCGCAAGCACGGGCTTGAGCATGGAACTCGCGTCGATGGAGCCCTCGGCAGAACCGGCACCGATGATGGTGTGCATCTCGTCAATAAACAGGATGACGTCGTCGGCCTCGGTGGCCTCCTGGATCACGTTCTTGAGGCGCTCCTCAAACTCGCCGCGATACTTGGCACCCGCCACGAGGCCCGGCAGGTCGAGCGTCCAGATATTCTGGTTCATGAGGTTCTCGGGCACGTTGCCGGCTGCAATCTGCTGAGCCAGGCCCTCGACGATGGCCGTCTTGCCCACGCCGGGGTCGCCCAGAATGAGCGGGTTGTTCTTGGTGCGGCGCGAAAGAATTTCCATCATGCGCTGGACTTCCTTTTCGCGACCGATCACGGGGTCGAGCTCGCCATCGCGCGCCTTCTGCGTAAGGTTGGTGGCGAACTGCTTGAGCGTGTCGGTGCCGCTCCCCTTTTGCTGCGACGCGTCCGAGCCGCTAAAGAACGGCAGGCCCGCACCGGGACGCCCGGCACCGGCGCCGGCGAGCGGACGCTTCTTGTCCTGGTCCTTGGCGGTGAGTTTCTCGATAGCCTTTTTGATAGAGGCGGACGACACACCCAGGCGCATGAGGATGTCCATGGCCATGCCGTTGCCCTCTTCGACGATGCCGATCAGCAAGTGCTCGGTCGACACGTAGGTCTGGTTGTTCTCGCGCGCCACGCGGAATGAACGCTCCATCACGCTAATGACGAGCGGCGTAAAGGCGAGCTTGGCCGCCTCGGTCTCCTCACTGGGCTCGGGAACCGTGGTCTGGACCTCTTTGAGGGTATCCATGATGTCATCGTAGGAGATGTCGAGCGAACGCAGCGCCTCGGCGGCAATGCCCTCGTCCTCCTTGGCAAGCGCGAGCAGCAGGTGCTCGGTGCCCACCTTATTTGAATGAAGATCGAGCGCCTCTTGCTTGGCCATGGACATGACCTTACGCGCGCGATCGGTAAATCTATCTAACATGCTCGTTTCCTTACATGAGTTCATCGAAATCAAAACGCCCGCCCGTCGGCGGCGCTTTTGTCTCTTTACCCACAGGTTGTCTATGTTAACAGCTGGAGGAATATCTATAAACCCGGCTCACATGAATGCAGGTTATGACCGCATCGCGGGACTCACCGCGCGATGCGCGACAGGCGCCCCGCAAGAGAAACCCTAGGCGTCTTTCACCACGTCGGGACTCGTCGCACGCGATGCGCGATAGGCATCGGCCTCCTTGGAGACGCGTTCGAGCAGCTCGGATGTATCGACGCCCTCGACTTGCGCGACCGTTTCCACCGTCTGCATGGCGACCGCCCTCAGGTACGCGCACGCGCTGTCCCCCAGCTGCTCGAGGTCTATCTCCTCGCCGCCCTCCCGGGCAAAGCCGACCGCCATCACAAAGCCCATGATGCCCGAGACCAGAAAGCCCACCGCAAAGCTCGAATCTGCCTTGAGCTCTTCTCCGTCGGGGTGGACGATCTCTCTCACGCGGTCGATGATGATCGTATGGATGCCCTGCACGACCTGCTCGGCGGCACCCGCCCTCATGGTGATGACGATGCGCCGCAGCAGGCAGCGGACGTCGCGCCGGTCGAACGCCGAAAGGTCGCCCTCGCTCGAAAAATGCCAGAGGGCATCGGTGATGAGCTCGTTATCCTGCAGCAGCTGGGCTATGGCGATGGCGACGAGTTCATCGAAATCGTGAAAATAGTAGTAAAACGTTCCGCGATTGCACTGGGCGGCGCGGGTCACCTCGCCAACCGACAGCTCGAAGATGCTGTTGTTCTCGATGAGCTCCCAAAACGCCTCGATGATACGGGTGCGTGCATCGGGCGCATCGGCGTCCTTACGCGGTCTCGCCATGCGCCTCACCGCACCCCTGCGCCTTGGCGTTCATGATGAGCATCTGAAGACGGTTCTCCACGTTGGCGAAGCTCACGTCGGGATCGTAGTCGAGCGGCAGGAACTGCGCCGTGGGATACTGCTCCTTGAGCGCATGGATGAGCCCGCGCCCCACGACATGGTTGGGCAGACACCCGAACGGCTGCAGGATCACGAAGTTGCGGCAGCCGCGCTTGGCGTGCTCGAGGATCTCCGCCGGAATCAGCACGCCCTCGCCCGCATCGAACGTATGGTGCAGGATCTTATCGCTCGCGCGCACGAGCTCGGGCATGCGCGTCGGCGGCTCGTAGAGCGGGCTCGCCGCGCCCAGGCGGTCGCAACGGTCGTGCGCGAGCTCGAACAGGTTGTCCGCCGTGGCGTACCAGGCCTTTTCGGGCAGCGACAGGTCGACGTGGAACTCGCGCGACTGCGCATGCTTGTAGAAATAGGTCTTGCGGATCACGTCGGTCATGCGCGCCTCGATGACCTCGAGCCCGTTGTCCTCGAGGTAGCGCTCGATCTCGTGGTTGGCGCCGAGATGGAAATTGAGCAGGTACTCGCCCACGATGAGAACGGTCGGATGCGGGTTCGAGCGGTCGTACGGAACGGCGTCCATGATCGCAAGCGCGCGTTTGAAGCCCGTCGCCTGGCCTCTCAGCCCGGAGCGCTCCATGCCCTCGATAACCTCATCGAGCGCGCGGTCGAACGCAGCGTCCGCCGCGCCCTTCTCGAGCTCGTAGGGACGGATGCGCCTAAGCATGGCCTCGAGGGCATCGATCATGGGAAGACCGTAGGCGATCTGGATGCTCGGGCCAAGGCCGAGCTTGAAGCCCGGATGCGCATTGTGGGCATCGACGTCGTCGTTGGTGAGCACCGGGACATAGTCGTATCCCGCGTCGTCGAGCGCGCGGCGCAGCAGGGGCATGTAGTGCGTCAGGCGGCAGTCGCCGATATACTTGCCAGTCACCACGGCGACGTCGTGCGGGTCGTACTTACCGCTCTCGAGTGCCGCGAGCGCCTCGCCGATCACGATTTGCGCGGGGAAGCAGATGTCGTTGTGCACATAGCGTTTGCCCAGGCGGATGGCATCCTCGCGCCCGATATCAAGGGCCTCGGCGCGCACGCCCTGATTGCGCATCGCCGCGGTCATGAGCCTGCAGAACGCATGGGAGGTGTTGGGGACCAGCGCGATCTTGTCGTGCCGGTCGCGCTTGGTGTACTTGACCTTATACGGGTCGTCGAGCGGATGGACCGCGTGCACCCGGGCGCCCTCGGCACGCTCCTCCGCGCGACGACGGTTGACCGACTCGATAAACGAACGCACGCGAATGCCCATGGGACCGGCGACGTCGCTCTCATCGAGCTTGATCATCATCGGAACCTTGGAGCCCATCTCGCCCATCATGCGCGCGATCTCGTCGGTGAGATACGCATCGTGGCCGCAGCCGAAGCTGCCCATCTGCACGAGCTCGAGCTCGGGCGTCGATGCGACGATGACCGCGCACGACAGCATGCGCGCATGGTAGTTGTTCACGATGTCGATGCGGCTGTTGGAAAGATCGACGTTGCAGACCCCCGGCACCGCATCGGGCGTCAGCACGGGGATACCGCGCTCAGAGAAGAGCTTGGGCAGCCCGTGGTTGACCAGCGGGTCGTTGTGGTACGGGCGCGAAGCGATCACCACCGCGTAGCCGCCGTCCTCGCGCACGTTCTCGAGCACCTGCCTGCCGCGCAGCTGCAGCTGGTTCTCAAACGTCTGCTGCGCGCGGTCCGCCTGCTCGGTCGCCTTGGCAACCAGGTCGGCATCGATATCGAAGGTCTCCTTGCACCACGCCTTGAGCTGGCGGTTTCGGTCGCCCTCGTCGTACCAGTGGAACAGCGGCGTATCGAACGGAACGCCGAAACGCTCCTCCGGGTTATCGGAATTGCGCATCACGTAGGGGTATCCCTTTACGACGGCGCACATCCACTCGCTGGTAGAGGCGGTGTTTTCGGTGGGCACCGTCGTGATGATGGGCATGAAGATGCGGTCGACGCCGGCGTCGACGAGATTGCGGATGTGCCCGTGGACGAGCTTGGCCGGGAAGCACACGGTGTCGGATGTGACGTGCGCCAGACCGCGCTCGTACATCGCCTTGGTGCTGCGTCCCGAGACGCGCACCTTAAAGCCGAGCGTGCTGAAGAACGTCGACCAGAACGGCATGGTGTCCCAGAACTCGAGCACACGGGGAATGCCGATCGTGACATCGCGCCCCCCGCAGACGGGAACCGTGGGGCACGACTCGAACAGCAGCTTCTCGCGGTCGACAAAGAGATTGGGGGCAGCCGCGGTCCGGTCGCGCCCCGTGCCGGGTGCCTGTGCCTCGCAAGCACCCTGCGGACGCAGCTCCTCCGCCGCGGGAACCTCGCGCACGAGCTCATCCCATGAGATGGCGCCGCCGCGCGGGCAGCGATTGCCCGTGACGTAAAGCGAGCCGTCGCCAAATGCCACGACCGCGCGCTGGCAGCGGTTGTTGCACCGACGGCAGGTAACGCCGCCGAACTCGCGATGCTCGAAGCGCTCCACGGCATCGAGCCCGATAAACGACGTGCCGGCGTCGCCCTTGCGGCATTCCTCGCGCGCGAGCAGGGCGATACCGATAGCGCCCATCAGCCCCGGGTGGGGCGCACGCGTGACGGGTTTGCCCAGATACTGCTCGAATGCGCGCAGCACCGCGTCGTTTCGGAACGTGCCGCCCTGGACGACGACTTTGTCGCCCAGACGGTTGAGATTTGAAACGCGAATGACCTTGGTGAACACGTTCTCGATAATCGAACGGCAGAGACCGGCCATAATGTCGCCCGGACCCTTACCGCGCCGCTGCTCGGAAACGACGCTGCTGTTCATGAACACCGTGCAGCGGCTGCCGAGAACGGCGGGGGCTTTGGACGAAAATGCCTCGGTCGCGATATCCTCAACGGCTATTCCAAGGTTTTTGGCAAAACCCTCGAGAAACGAGCCGCAGCCCGCAGAGCACGCCTCGTTGACGACGATATCGGTCAGCACGCCGTGGTTGAGCCAGATGGCCTTCATATCCTGTCCGCCGATGTCGAGCACGAAGGTCGCATCGGGAACGCATGCGCACGCGGCGCGGGCGTGCGCGACCGTCTCGACCGTATGGTAGTCGGCGTGGAACGCGCGCGCGAAAAGCTCCTCGCCGTATCCCGTGGTGCCCACGGCATCGATCGCAAGCGTGACTCCCGCTGTCTCCCAGCGGTTCTTCAAGCTGACAAGACCCTGTTGGGCGACGTCGAGCGGTCTGCCGTTATTAGACGCGTAGAACGAATCGACAAGCTCACCCACCTCATCGACCAGGGCGAACTTGGTCGTCGTGCTCCCCGAATCGATACCGAGCGCCACACGCACCGTCTCTCCGGGCGCATACGCATCCGGACCCTTTGCCGGCGTCTCTTTGCCATGGCGTGCCGTAAAATCCGCCTGCTCGGCAGGTGTGACAAAAAAGGGCTGGGCAAGACGTCCCTCCCCGCTTGCGGGCGCGACCGTCTCGAGCTTATCCAGCCGGACAAAAGCGTCGGGAAGGTCGATCGGTTGGGACGATGCGAACATGTCGGTCAGCGACAGGGCGGCACCGCGCGCGACCATGATCTGCGGATCGCGCGGGACGATAACCTGATCGTCCGATAGATTCAGTTGCTCCCGGAACACGCGGACCAGCGTGGGGTTGTAGGCGAGCGTACCGCCCTCGAAGATTACCGGCGGCTCGATGTCGATACCCTGGGCCAGACCGCCGATCGTTTGGCGGGCGACCGCGTGAAGCGCCGAAAGCGCCAGGTCGGTGGTAGGAATGCCCTCGTTGAGCAGCGGCTGGATATCGGTCTTTGCGTACACGCCGCAGCGGCCCGAGACCTCGTGGACGGTCGTTCCCCGGCTTGCGAGCTGCTCGAACTCGCCCGATTCGGTGCCGACCCCCATGAGCTTTGCCATCTCGTCGATAAATGCACCGGTACCGCCTGCGCACGAGCCGTTCATGCGCATGTCGGCAACCTCGATGTCTCCCTTATCGTTGGTGCGGAAGAAGATCATCTTGGCGTCTTGGCCGCCCAGCTCGATGGCGCAGCGCGTCTGCGGATAGAACCTGCTGATCGCGAGCGCGTTGGCGACCACCTCCTGAACGTACGAGGCGCCCAGCGCGGTCGCGATATCGCGCGCACCCGAGCCGGTCACCGCAACGCGCAGCGACTCATGGGGAAAGCGCTCGGCGAGCTCGCCGAGCATGGCGCGCACGCTCGCTGTCTGACACGCCCCGTGGCGGCGATATCCCCACCACGCCTCGGTCATATCCTCGTGCATCGCGTAAACTTTGGTCGTCGTCGACCCTACGTCCAGTCCTACTAGCAACGCCATAATGCTCCGTCTCTCGCATTTTTCCTGCTAGAGATATACCACTCTACGTAATACAACAGACTGTTGTATTTAAACTCCGTATAAAAAGCGGCTGCCGAAACGCTTCAGCAGCCGCCGAATGCACCAACAGATTGTTCTGCGCGCTAGCACGTCGGGCAACGGAGCAGCACGGGGCCTCCGGTCATGCGCACCGCTCACGCCCGCGATGTCGCCGAGAGAGCTATCCACGCTTAGGGCTCCAACCAAGCAAGTCGCCCGCGCTCAGCAGATCCCTAAGCGAGCTACTCGCACTCAGGAGCCATAGCCTGCTCCAAGAGCTCGGCATGCTCCTCCTCGAAAACCGTCCCCACAGGGAAGGCGCGACGGAAGACGAAGTGGGAAATCGGACCGGCTACCAAAAGGTTCCACGGCAGCGCCATCACAAAATTATGCGGGATGTTGATCATCCAGATCGCGGGCACGGAATACAGGTTCGCAAGGATGCCGCCGGGCATGTGCGTCAGACCCTCGCACGCGCCGTAAAGCGACATGATGATGACCATGGGAACGACCATGCAGGAGCTGACGGCGAGCGTCATGGCAAGTGGCGAGCTCTTGCCCGGCGTGACCAAGTACTTAAAGGCGAAACCCTTGGCGAGCGGGCTGGCGACGAACCAGTCGCAGCACATGGCAAAAATGTAGGCAACGGGGAAGCCGAGCCACGCAGCGGCAACAACCTCGCCGTTGATGGCCCCGTGCTGCAGGGCAACGTTGTAGATGCTCATCCAGAGCACCATGCAAAAGCACATGATAAAGGTGAACAGCAGGCTCTCTCGTTTGTTGATAGGCATAAAGGGCAGATTCCTCTCTGTGTTGTGCCGCGGCGCCACGCAACAAAAACGGGCGGGCAAGATGGAGCTGCTGGAACTTCATCTCGCCCGCCCGTGGTACGCGCGTCTGCGACTACTTATGTGGTGGAACCAGCCTAGCACGAAACGCATGCGCTTCGTAAGCGTTGAGTTTATGAAGATGCAGGGCACCGATAATCCCCCGACCCCATAAGTTGCGGTGGAATACGGACTGTTTTGACCCTTTAAGCAGCAATTCAGTCCCTATTTCACCGCAACTCATTTGGTGCAAAGTAACATGTCCCCCTTGCACCAATTAGCTGGTGTGGCGCCAGCGGGGGTCGGTGAGGGTTCTCGCCACGCCCAAGCCAACGGGCAGAAACGCCACGATGAGCACTGCACGCACAAACCAGCCGAGCATATTGACCGTGTCGAAGGTGCACATGTAATACATAGAGCGATAGAGATACAATCCCGGCACCATAATGACAATCGAAGGCACCGTGAGGGCGATGCGCGGGTAGGTGAGCTTGACTTCAGCCAAGCTTGCGAGCAGCCCCGATACCAGCGCGCCGATAAACGCTGCTGCCTCGGGAGGCATTCCCGTGCTGAGGCCCAGGAAGGGAATCATCGTCGGCGCATCGACAAGGGTCAGACGCAGGGTATTGGACACGGCGCCGATCAGCCCAGCTGCCGCGGCCATCTTTACCGGGCTGTTGAACATCACCGAGAAGCCGAATACGCCAACGAAGCTCATCACCACGCGCAGGAGCGTAAGGGCAAGCGGCGAAAGGCCCAGTGGGGCAAAGTCGTCCGGCGCTAGGCCAACACACTCGGCAACCATCCAACCTACGAGGGTCGCCATCACAATAATCGATACGGCATATGAAAGGCGCTCGATACCGCTTCGCATGTCGAGCTTAGCGATGTCGAGGCCTGCCGTAATGAGCGGAAAGCCGGGAATCACAAAGAGCATGGCGCCGATATAGCCTTCTTGGTGCGACATTGCCCCCGGTATGACCTGGCCAAGGCCGAGCAATGCCAGCAGATACGAAACGCAAGCGAGCGCAACGCCGGTCGTCAGCGCGCTGAACTGACCAAGGCCTTGCTTGAGAATATGGGAGCGAGCAAAGTTACCGACACCAGCGCCTACGAATGCGCAGGCCATCTCGATAGGGCCGCCGCCGAGCAAAAAGACGAAGGCGCCGCAAGCACAAGCTGCCGCAAGACCCTGTTGCCAGGGAGAGTAGTCGGGCTTTGAACTCTCAACGGTCTTGAGCATCTCGTGGTATTCGTGCACCGTGAAGCGACGACCATAAGTCTCGATTTCCTTGAGGAAACTCTCCATCATCCAAATGCGATGGGTATTGACGCCGGTTGTCGGCAGACTGACGACCTCGTTAAAGCAGTGGCCATCTTCGATGCAGGTGCACTCAAACGACAGGAGACTCAGGTCAACGTGGATGGTCACACCGAGTACGGCGGCGACACGGTTCATGGTATCGCGAACACGCCAGGCACCCGTTCCGCTCGCGAGCATAAGCATACCGGTGCGGCAGATGATGGATGATTTATCGGTGAGCGGCGCATCGACGGCAAGTTCATCGCCTGCCGTCACGATCTGGTGCCAGTCAGTTTTCATATGGAGCGCGCCGGCACGGACACCGTGGTGCATGGGGGCTCTCGAAAGCAGCGAGTCAAGGCGCGAAGGCTGTGAGGGCTCCGCCGATTCGCCCTCGTCCTCGTCGGGCTCTTCATCGACCAGATCAAAGGAATCAAGCGGCGCTGGCTCGCGACGGTCGATCAGCTCCTCGTCCTCATCATCAAAGTAGTTGAACTGATCGAGCATGTCCTCTTCGATTGCGCGCTCGCTCGCGTCGTCCATCCCAGTGCTCCCTTCCTATCGACTAACCCCCATCCTAGACAGCGACGGCTAAAGGAAACATAAAAGAGACAACTGTCATGCGAGCCATGCGCGCAATAGCCGTTGGGTAGTTGTTTAAGAACGTCCCCAATGACTACATCGATGTTCTAAATGTCAACCAAGTCAACGCCGCAGGTAGAGGACGGACAGCGAGCGACGTCCAGGGCGAACAAGTTGGCATGAAAAAGGCAAGGCATAGACCTTCTGGTCATGCCTTGCC
>UQIC01000011.1 GCA_900540985.1 uncultured Collinsella sp. | reverse complement strand
GCGCAACGCGTTGCGCTGAGTCCTGAGGCTGTTGCAATGAAAATGAGAATCAAGGAACGCAGGTTTTCCGACAGATAGGGACACAGCCGCCGCAGCTGCTTGGCCGCGCTCCCCTTGCATGCCGCGAGGTAATCTACCAGGCAATCGGGTGTCAGCACGGACTCGACCTCAAAGTAACCGACATCTGGCGGCTGGTCTTTGTCCTTTGCCAATTTGTTCACGACAGGCGAGGTGTAGGGAGGCAGATACTTCCCGCGGTCACTCAGTGAAATCTTAGAGCACAGCTCCTGGGCCAGGGCAAATGCCTGGATGCAGCCGACCTCGCGCGCGACGGCTACGCAAAGGGCCTCGGGAGATAGACTGTACACCCCCGGTTCCACCTCTAGAATCGAGCCGGCGGGCAACTCGGAGCATACGGACCAGCTCACGCCAAGAATACGGCGGCGCTGCGCTGCAGACCCTACCAGCAAGCACAAATCCTCTTGCGCCTCGCCGCTTGCGGCCCCAATCCGCACCAAATCGGGAAGATAGATGTCCTCGGTCGAGGGCGACGATGTGCGCAGCACACGGCGCTCTTCATCGGGATTAAGGTCCTTCCAGCTTATGTAGCCCATCTGCCGGCGCTCGGCGCGCATCATGCGTAGCGCCGAGGCGCCAGTTAGGATTACGGAAGCCGCTAGCTGCTCTTTTGTCGGTTTGTTGCACCACCTGATTGTTACCGCCACATGAATCACCCCTACCAAACGCGTGCGATAGCGAGGCCATCGACTGCTGCGGCACCGGCGCGCTTGAGTTCCGCCGAAGCCGCGGCCATCGTCGCGCCCGTGGTGATAACGTCATCGATAAGCAGCAGGTGGCGGCCGTGCACGTCCTCAACCGTCTCATACATGCCTTGGGCACGCTCGCGGCGCTCCTCACGACCGAGTTCGCGCTGGTCGCCATGGCCGTACTTGACCAGGGCGTCCAGCAACGGCACGCCCGACAGCTCGCAAAATGGGCGCGCAATAGCCTCCATATGATCAAAACCACGCCGCCGAAACGCTGCCGCCGTCGCAGGCACAAACACCACCGCATCCGCGCCGGACAGCACACCTCCATAGCGATCGGGCGCTACGACCTGGGCATGCAGGGCGGTGTCGTAGAGCAGCTCCGCCAGATACGGAGCCAGACGTCGCTCGCCCGCGTCCTTGTACGCTTTAATGATGCGCGGCAGCGGATGCGCATAGACGGCGCACGCCAGGCAGCGGTCGAGCGCCTCCGCCATTGCCGAAGACGTACCCTCGACCGAACACTCAGTGCACAGCAAATCCCCAAACGGGGCGCCGCATCGGGTGCAGCTATGACACGGGTCGATGAGCGTGAGCGCGGCCAGGCAGTCTTGGCAAATAAGCGCACCGGAACGCTCGCAGCCGGCGCATCGCGTGGGCGACAACGCCTCGAGCGCCTCGTACGTCGCGCACTCGGTAAGCGGTAGCAATTCGTCCGCAAACGGTAGGACACCTGCACCCTGCAAGCGAGTCAATACATTCAAATGTCTCTTCATGACACAACCCTCCCTACGCGAAGGCGAAGGGAGGGTTGTCGGTGTAGAGCCATGATACCCAGAGGCGCTAGGGCCAGGCGGGTTAAATCCGTTTACGGGCGCTATTCGCCGGCAGGCGGTTGCGGTGCGGACGAGGTGTGGGTCGAGCCCTCGCCACCATCCTGGCGCGGCTTGCGGGAACGGCGACGGCGACGGCGCTTTTGACCCTGGTCGGCCGAGCCCTCGCCACCGCGATCCTCGCGCGGCTCGCGCTCATCGCGAGCGGCGCCACGCGAAGCCTTAGCAGCCGCTCCCCCGCCATCTCCGGGACGACGGCGCGTGACCTTGACCTCGCCATCCGAGACCTGATCGGCCACGGAGGGCACTGAGGGCTTCTGCTGCGCGCCCGAGGAATGGCGACGGCGCGGACGCGGCGCGCGCTCCTCCTCGCCACGTGACTTGCCGCTCTTGTCGACAGGCGCATCGGAGGCCGAGGCGCCCTTGGAAGCGGCACCGGCCTCGCGAGCAGCTGCGGCGCGGAAGGCGTCCTCGCGTTCCTCGCTCGACAGATGACGGCGGCGACGACGTGTGGGGTTCATGCCACCGCCGCGATTCTGCTGCTGGGGTTGCTGAACCTCGCGCTCGCGAGAGGCGTGCTTGCCCGCGGCTGCAGCCTCGGTAGCATCGCCCGAGCCCGCGCGCTTGCGGCGGCGACGGCCATCGGCCGCCCCCTCGGCCTCGGGCGCCTCGGCCTTGCCGCGGCCCTTTCCGCGGCCACGGCCCTCGCCCTGGCTCTGAGCAGCGCGGGCATCGGAATCGGCATCGCGACGACGGCGCTTGGGCATCGACGTGCCGGCCAGACGGTCGGCACTCGACAGGCCATCGCCCACGTCGACGCCGTTCTCGCGATCGAGCTCCATGAGCGCCAGGCGCATCTCGGGCGACTCGATGCGCTCGAGCACGTCGCGCGTCACGCAGTCGGGGCGGCAGTTGCAGCCCTGCTCGGCGGCCTTCTTTTTGCAGCCCTCCGAGCACGTCATATCGGCCAGGTTGACCTTAAAGACTTTACCGTTCTCCAGGCGCAGCACCAGCTGCTCACGCGGCGTGTCATACTCCTGAATACGCGCCTTGCCAAGCGGCGTATCGATGAGCGTCTTCTTTTTGGGCGCACGGCTCTTAAAGTCCTTGTACGCCTCGAACTCATAACGCAGGCAGCACATCAGGCGGCCGCAAACGCCGCTGATCTTGGAGGAATTGAGCGGCAGGTCCTGCTCCTTTGCCATGCGAATCGAGACGGGCTCAAACTGTCCGCCAAAGCGCGTGCAGCAGAGCTCCTGCCCGCATTGGGCATAGCCACCCACCAGGCGGGTCTCGTCGCGCACGCCGATCTGGCGCATGTCGACGCGAATGTGCAGCGTCGAGGACAGATCCTTGACGAGCTGGCGAAAATCGACGCGCTCCTCGGCCGCAAAGTAGAACACGGCCTTCTCGCCGCCAAACAGGTACTCGACGCCCACCGGTTTCATCTCGAGGTCGAGCTCCTTGACCAGGCGGCGGAAGTCGACCATGGCCTCGTCGCCCTGGATGGCCAGGTCATCGGCAAGCTGCAGGTCGATGTCGCTCGCCACGCGCAGCACGGGCTTGAGCGGCTGACCGATCTCGTCTTGCGGCACCTCGAAGGGATCGGCCGTAACCAGGCCGATCTCGGTTCCGCGCTCGGTGGAGCAGATAGCGTAGTCTGCCTCGAGGATATCCAGATCCTGCGGATCGAACCACAGGTCGCGCGAGGCGTAGGTAAACTTAACGGGTACGACTAACGGCATTTCAGTGCCTTCCTGATATCGAACAGCATGACCTCGATGGCCAGCTGGGGAGTAACGTTTCTGGCGATGTTGCGCTCGGCAGTCGCGACTGCCTCGAGCGCCCGCGTGGCACCCGCAACATTGGTCGCGGCGGCAAGCCGCCCGATCGTGTCGCGCACGTCCTCGTTCACCACGTCGGCTGCCTCGTCCTGAAGCGTCAGCAGCACGTCGCGCATGAGCGTCCGCGCGCTCGCCAGCGCTTCCATGATACCCGAACGCTCGCGCGCGTTGAGTTCGCGCTTGTTGCGGTCCTCAAGCTGCTTCAATGCTCCACGCGACAGGTAGTCGGCGTTTTGCTCGAGCACCTTTTCCTGCGTGGACTTGACCTCGGCGAGTGGCGCCTTAACGGCGACGATGAGCGACTTGGCGCGGCTGAGCACGTCGGCCTCGTCGGCGGCGATGAGCGAATCGATGGCGCGAACCATCTGACGGCGAGCGTCCTGGCGCTCGGCGCTCTTGAGGAACTCGATGCCACGCGCGGGGCTTCCCGCTACTGCGACGGCCATGCGGCAACGCGCAGGGTCCTGACCGGTGGCGCGGCTCACGGCCTGCGCGGCGACGGTGGGCGACACCAGCCGAAACGGCACACACTGGCAGCGGCTCACGATGGTAGGCAGCATCACGTCTGCCGAGGTGCCCAGCAAGATAAACATAACGCCCTCGGGCGGCTCCTCGAGTGTTTTGAGCAGTGCGTTGGCGGTGTTAGCGCGCAGCTGCTCGGCACGGTCGATGATGTAGACCTTGGCCTTGGCGCGGATGGGCGCCAGCGGCACGTCGTCGAGCAGCTCGCGGGTCTGGGCAATGAGGTAGCCCGTGGCGCTCTCGGGCGTGTAATAGTGCACGTCGGGATGTGTGTGCCGCGCAACGCGCACGCAGCTGTCGCATGCGCCGCAGCCGTCCTGCTCGCACAGGAAGGCCTGGGCGAGCGCCCATGCGGCATCGAGCTTGCCCGCGCCGGGCGCGCCCAAAAACAGGTAGGCGTGCGATGCACGACCGCTAGCGACGGCGTTGGTCAAAAAATCGCGCACGCGCTGTTGGGTGTCGAGCTTGGCCAGCAGGCTTGCCTGAGCGGGGGCCATGTTACTCGGCCTCCTTGGCAAGCGCGGCGGTGACGGTGTCTTGCGGAATGTCGAGACCGTATGCGCGAATCTGCTCAACCGTCTTCTCGAAGACTTCCTCGACGGTCGCAGTGGCGTCGATGAGCTTTACGCGGTTTGGCTCCTCGGCGGCAATTGCGCAAAAACCCTGGTAGACACGCTCTTGGAAGGCCATGCCCTTAGCCTCCATGCGATCTGCCGCGCCACGGGCTGCCATGCGCAGCGCCGCCTGCTCGGGCGTGATGTGATAGACGAGTGTGAGCGCCGGGTGCGTACCCGCGACGGCCAGGTTGTTGGCGTCGCGCACTATCTGGCGATCGAGGCCGTCGGCAAACGCCTGGTAGCAGGTCGTGGAATCGTAGAAGCGGTCGCACAGGACCACCTTGCCGGCAGCAAGGGCAGGCGCGATGACCTCGTGCACCAACTGGGCGCGCGCGGCCTCGTAGAGCAACAACTCGCAGGTGTCGCCCATCGCCGTATTGGCGGGGTCGAGCAGCAGAGCGCGGATCTTTTCGCTGATGGCGGTACCGCCCGGCTCGCGCAGGCTCACAACCTGGTAGCCGGCAAGGTCGAGCGCGCGGACAAGCAGGCGCGCCTGCGTGGACTTGCCGGCGCCATCGACGCCCTCGAGCGTGATAAAGCTATGTTGAGCGGGCTCAAAAGCCATGGGCGCAGCCCCTTCCTACAAGGCGCGTAAATGCAGATATATCAACTAAGCCATGATACCCCAGGGGCAGGCGCGTCCCAAATCCAACCTAGCCATCGAGGCATCCCCGAAGTTGCGGTGAAATAGGGACTGATTGAAGCTCTGAGACCGCCAAACAGTCCCTATTTCACCGCAACTTATGATGGGGAATTTTGGACGCTGGGTATAATCGTCGTATTGCATTGAAATGTGGCGAAAGGAGTGGCAATGTCTCGGTATTGCGCCTCGTGCGGCAAGCTTCTTGCAGATAATGCCAAGTTCTGCACCTCGTGCGGTGCACCCGTTGAGCAAACAACCGCGAGCGATAGCCAGCCCGCTTTTGAGCAGACCGGCTCCCTTGATACGCCGCAAGCCAAGGCGGACGACCCCCTCGCCTATCGCCCCGACCCCGCCGCAAGCCCTGCGGCCGTCGAGACCACGCAGCGCATACCCGTCGCGAGCGGCTCGCCCCAACAGGAGCCGGCTCCCGCATACACGCCCGCTTCGCCACAGACCCCCGCTCCCAAAAAGAGCGGCACCGGGCCGCTTATCGCCGTTATTGTTGTGCTGGTGGCGATCATCATCGCCCTGGTCGTTTTCTTTGTGATCAAGCCTTTCGACAACGCCGCCACGCAGACGACTGCCGAGGTAGCTAAGCTGCACCATGACGTCGACGACGATGACCTAAAGCCTCTCGGCGATCCCAACAGCCTGTACGACGATGATGACGATGACGACGAGGATGGCGGCGAAGCAACGCTCTCCGAGCAGAATCTCTACCGCCGACTGAGCGAATACTACGACTTGCTCGAAGACCTCGACAACTACGTCCGTGGCTGCGCGCAGAACTTCAACGGCAGCTATCTGGAAGAAGATCGCACCACCCGTCAAAATCTCGCCGACGTCGCCGAGCGCACAGAGGACACCATCGAGCAGTATTACGACATCGTCGAGGACCTGGACGTCCCGACGAGCTCTAAGAACTACAGTTCCTGGAAAGACATCGTTGCCCTGTATGACGACCTGGATCACCGCATTGACGCAATCTGTGATGCCTGGGAGATCAGCCTGAAATACACCAAGCCTGCGGATCACAAGAATGAGATCGTGGCGCCGCTGTCGCGCGACAACGTGGCGGGCACCAATGACAATAAGTACCGCCTAGACTTTGAGGAGCGCTACCCCGGCGCCAAACCCGTCGAAGTGAACTAGCGCTTTGTCGTTCCCGAGCCGGCAGTTAGGGACGTTCCTAAACTGCCGGCAGAAAAGGAACGTCCCTAACTGCCAGATAAAAAAACGAGCGAGGATTTTGAGGTCCTCGCTCGTTTTTGTTTTAGGTGATGTCTCGACCGTGCGGCTACTTGTCGGCAGCGGTCTTTTTGGTAGTCGACTTCTTGGCCGTCGTCTTTTTGGCGGTCGTCTTCTTGGCAGCAGTCTTCTTTGCCGCCGTCGTCTTCTTAGCCGTGCTCGCCTTAGTCGTGGTCTTGCGGCCGCGTGCCGGCTTCTTCTCCTTGGTCGGGCAGTCCATGTTCACGCAGATGCGCCACGGGCCGCGCGCCGTGTTGACCACCACGATGGGGGCGCCGCACTCGGGACAGGTCTCGCCCGTCGCCTCGAGTTTGCCACGTGCCGGAAGCGGATAGCTCACGCCGCAGTCATCGTAGTTGGTGCAGCGGATAAAGCGCTTGCCGCTCTTCTCGCTCTTGTGTGCGATCAGGTCGCCATGGCGTCCGGCCTCGGCACACACCTTGCACTCACCCACCTTAAGGTCGGGTTCGTAGTTAGTGGGGCACGTGGGGTTCACGCAGATCTCAAAGGCCTTCTGACGGAACGGCTGGCACTTAATGCGCGGCGCGCCGCACTCGGGGCACACGGCTGCCTCGCCCTCGAGCGGGCTCACCTTAACGCCGCTCGGCACCGGATAGGTCACATCGCAGTCGGGCCAACCCATGCAGCCGATAAAGCTGCCACGGGTCTTGGCGCTCGTCTTCATGACCAGGTCCTTGCCGCACTTGGGACAGGCGCCCACGCGTGCATCGGCCGTGACGGCGTCGCTGATAGCGTCGCCCAGCTCCTGCGTATGTTTGAGCAGCTCGTCGAGCACACCGGCCAACAGCGCGCGCGAGTGCGTCACGACATGCTCTTCGGTGTCCTCGCCGCGCTCCACGCGGGTCATGTCGCCATCGAGCTCGCTGGTCATATCGGGGCTCGTGATGCGCGGGGCAAACTGCGACAGCGCATCGATGATGGCGATGCCCAGCTGACTCGGCTCAACGGGATCGTTTTTGAGATAGCGCACGGCATACAGGCGCTCGATGATGCTCGCGCGCGTGGACTTGGTGCCCAGGCCACGCTTTTCCATCTCTTGCACGAGCTTGCCCTGGCTGTAGCGCGCGGGCGGCTCGGTCTGCTTGGCCTCGAGCTTGATGTCGAACACGTCAACCGTATCGCCCTGCTCAAGCGGCGGCATCTGTTCGTCACGCTTAAGGCCATACGGATAGGCTTCGCGGAAGCCCGGAGTCACGAGCACGTCACCCGAAGCCACAAACGGCTCGCCGTTGACGTCGAGCTCGAGCTTGGTGTTCTCGATGGTCGCGGGGCCCATAAGCGTCGCCAGGAAACGGCGGGCAATGAGGTCGTAAAGCTTACGCTGGCCGCCATCGAGCGTGGACGGATCGCCCTCGCCCGTGGGGTAGATGGGCGGGTGGTCGGTGGTCTCGACCTTGCCGCGCGTGGGCTTCATAGGACCGGCGAGCACCTTTTTGCACACGGGTGCCAGCGCCGGATTAATCTTTGCCAGGTCGCTTACCACGGCGCCCAAATCGAGCGTCGCGGGGTATACGGTGTTGTCGACACGCGGATAGCTGATGAGGCCCGCCATGTAGAGAGACTCGGCGATACGCATGGTACGTGCAGGCGAGATACCCTCGGCTGCGGCGGCAGCCTGAAGCGAGGTGGTCGCAAACGGCGTAGGCGGTTGCTGTTTGCGCGAGCGCTTGGTCACCGCGGCGACGGTTGCCGTCTTGACACCGTCGACGTTGCCATACGCCGTCTCGGCAGCATCCTTGTCGGTAAAACGCGTCGTCTTGTGCGCAATCTTAAAGCGGTCATCCTCGGCAGCGCCCTGCGCGGCACCCATGCCGCGAATCTGCCAATAATCCTCGGGCACAAACGCCATGCGTTCGCGCTCGCGCTCGACCACCAAGGCGAGCGTCGGGGTCTGTACGCGGCCGGCGGAGCGCACGTTGCCAAAGCCGCCAAACTTGGCGAGCGTCAGGTAGCGCGTGAGCACCGCGCCCCAAATGAGGTCGATGTGCTGGCGGCTCTCGCCGGCGTCGGCCAGGTTCTGGTCGAGCGAGACAAGGTTATCGAAGGCCTGCGTGATCTCGGCCTTGGTAAACGAAGAATACTGAGCTCGAGCGACCGGCAGGTCGGGCGCCACCTCGTGCACCTTGTTGAGGGCGTCCGAACCGATCAGCTCGCCCTCGCGATCGAAGTCCGTGGCGATGATGACGCTGTCGGACTTTTTGGCAAGGTTCTTAAGCGAGCGGATGAGTTCCTTCTCGGCCGGCAGCTTAATGACGGGTGCCCAGGTGAGATACGGCAGACTCTCGAGCTTCCAGCCCTTGATGGAGATGCCGTCGGCAAGAAACGGCTTGCGCTTGGTGTCGTAGGGCGGGCGTGCCAGGCCATCGGGCATGTCGGCCGGCAGCATCTCGCCGTCCTCAGTAACCGAATACCAGCCCAGCTTTTTATCGAACAGCACGCTGTCGCAAAAATCGGGCGCAAGGATGTGACCGGCCAGGCCGATGGTCACGCACTCCTCGCCCTTCCACTCAAAACGGTAGATGGCGGTGTTGTACACCTTATCCTTTTTGGGTTTGCCCGTGGACAGACGCTCGGCGATCTGACGCGCAGCGTCGTTTTTCTCGGCGATGATGAGCTTCAAAAGAGGCTCCTATCTCGTGTCTCTGCGGCTACGCCCGCCCGTATGGCGGCCGATTTACGCCCTTGCTTGCTCGATCTGCCCGATGAGCCAATCGCACCAGGCATCCATGCCCTCGCCCTTGCGCGCGCTCACGGCAAACCGCGGCGCCTGCGGATTGAGGTCATCGAGTGTCTTAGTATACCTATCCATGTCAAAATCGAAAGCCGGGGCCACGTCGACCTTATTGAGCAGCTGCGCGCCGGCGTGCTGGAAGATGCCCGGGTACTTGATGGGCTTGTCGTCGCCCTCGGGCACCGAGAGAATCATGATGGACAGGTTCTCACCCAGGTCAAAGTCGACCGGGCAGACCAAGTTGCCCACGTTTTCGATAAAGATGACGTCGATGTTCTCCAGACCGACGGCCTGGTCGAACGCGTCAACGGCCTCCATGATCATGTTGCCCTCGAGGTGGCACAGGCCACCCGTGTTGATCTGGATGGCGGGCATGCCGGCTTCCTTCATGGTGATGGCGTCGACATCCGAGGCAATATCGCCCTCGATGACGGCACAGCGCAGGCCAGCCTTGTCGCGCAGGCGCTCGTTGGTGCCCAGGATCGTGGTGGTCTTGCCCGAACCGGGGCTCGACAGCACATTGATCACATAGGTGTTTGTCTCTTTAAATCGCTGTCGCAGCTGATCTGCCAGGCGCTCGTTGCGCGACAGAATCGGCGACGCGATATCAATCGTTTTCTCAGCCATACTCGGCACTCCTTACTTTGGCCCCTTTATACCCCATCACCAGATGGCTAGCGGGCTAATCGTCGGGGGTTTCGATTTCGATACTTGCGATGTCGAGCTCGCGGCCGTGCAGCAGACGCACGTTGGCGCCGCCACATTGGGGACAGCGGCAATGGAAGCGGTCGTGCTCGAAGACCTCGCCGCAGTCCAGACACTCGCTTTGTGGATGGACCTCCTCCACGGCAAGCTCGCAGCCGCGTGTGAGCGGGTCCTCGTCGCGAAATGTCTCCCACGCAAAGTCGAGTGCTTCGCGCACGACCTCGGTCATATCCCCGATACGCAGCGTTACCAAAACGGCGCGCGAGGCCCCCGCCCCACGCGCCGCGCGAATCACTGTATCGAGTATGCCGTTGACAATGCCAACCTCGTGCATACCGATTTACTCCTCGTCGTCCTCATCGTCCGAGAACAGGTCCAGACGGCTCACAAACAAGCCCTCCTTGCCCTCGCGCGCGGTAATGACCACGCGGGCAATGGCGAGCGAAATCTCGTAGAGCGAGAGCAGGGCACCATACATGAGGCCCAGCGTAACGGGCGAGCCGTCGGGCGTAATCACAGCCGAGCCCACAAGCAGGCCCACGTACACGTAGCGCCAGGCGCCGCGGAAGGCCGCGTAGGACACGATGTGGAAGACGGACAGGTAGAAGATGATGAGCGGCAGCTCAAACGCCACGCCAAAGCCGATCATAAAGAGCAGCTCCATGTTGACGTAGTTCTCCAGGTCGGGCAGCGCCGTGGCGACGGCCGAGGTCTCGCCGATAAGCCACTCAAAGCCCGCCGGGATGATGATGAAATAGCAGAAGATGGCGCCCAGGAAGAACAGCACCGTCGAGGCGAGCACCGTGGGCACGACCCATTTGCGCTCGTTGGGACGCAGTGCCGGCAGGAAAAATGCCAGAATCTGCCAGATGATCATGGGCGTGCACATGACCACGGCCATCTTGATGGCCAGCGAGAAGCGCAGGCCAAAGCCGCCGAGCGTGGTGGTGATGTAGAACTTACCGTCCGGCACAAAGGAGCGGATGGGGTCTTCCAGGATGTCGAGCACCACGGGCGTGGCGAAATACAGCACGATGGCGGCGGCAAACACCGACACGACCACGATAGTCAGGCGGCGACGGAGCTCTCCCAGGTGATCGAAGAGCGGCATGCGCGCAGGTCCGATAGGCATTACTCATCGCCTCCCTTCGAGGCGTCGGCGGCAGCGGCGTCGTCCTCGGCCTCGAGCTCGCGGGCGAGCTGGTCGACGACGGCCTTGCGCTTGCGGGGACGACGGGCGTAGAGGTCAGCCGTCGTGGGCTCTGCCGGCTCGGGCTCGGGCTCCGGCTCTGCAGCAGGTTCGGGCTCGGCGGGCTCGGCACCCTCGGCAGACTCGGCACCCTCGGCCTCCCCAGCAGCACCTTCGCCCTCGGCGGCACCCTCGCTCGCGGCCTTCTCGGCGGCAAGGCGGGCTCGGCGCTCGGCAAAGGTCTCCTTCTTTGCGGGCGCAGCCGTCTCGACGGCATCCTCGTCCGCATCGGAATCGTCATCGACGGCAGCCTTCTTGGGCTTAACCGGAGCCGAAGCGGCCTCGCTTACCGGATCGATGATCTCGGACTGAACAACGGCCGTCATCTTTTCCTGCGTCTCGCGGAACTGACGGATGGCACGGCCGATCGTGCGGCCCATCTGCGGGAGCTTATCCGGGCCAAACAGCAAAAAGCCGAAGACCACGATGATTGCCAGCTCACCCTCTCCAATACCAAACACACATACCTCCAAGGCTCGATGTGAGTCGAGCCCGCACCGCGCCATTCGGCCGGAACTCGTCTATTCATTCGGTCAAGTATAGCGCCCGGACGCCAAAACGTCCGAGCGCATCACAAACATATGCCAAACAGCACGCCCCTTTTGAGTCGGGACTTATGCCGCCGTGATCGAGATCTCCTGGTCGACGCCCAGCAACTGAACCACGCGCATCACCGGGGGCTGCACGTTAACGCAGCCAAAGCGCTTGTCGTGATCGGCTGCGTGGTGTGCGGCGCCCACCAAAACACCAATACCCGTCGAGTCGATGTAGCTCACCTGGGCAAAGTCAAGCTCAACGGCCTCGGTGGGCTGCTCGAGCGCCAGGTCGATAGCATTGCGCAGGCTATCGGCGTTAGAGATATCGATCTCGCCGGTTACCTTAATGGTGTAGAGCTCCGGCGTGGGATTGGTAGAAATACCCAAATCCATGTATACGCTCCTTTGCGAATCGAAAGTGCGGATAGTACGGGAGGCCGCGCGCTAGACGCGCTCGGCACGCGCAAGCTCGGCAGCGACAAGCTTAACGGCCAGCACCAGCACATCGAGCGCGGCCTCCAGGTCCTCGACCGTGGGATAGCTCGGCGCGATGCGGATGTTGGTGTCGCGCGGATCCTTGCCATAGGGCCAGGTGGCACCAGCCGGCGTGAGCTTGACGCCCAGGTCGGCGCAAAGCGCGGCGACCTTCTGGGCCGAGCCCTCGGGACCATCAAAGCTCACAAAGTAGCCGCCGCGGGGATGCGTCCAAGTGGCGCAACCCGTATCGCCCAGGCCCTCGGTGAGCTTGCGCTCGACGGCCTCAAAGCGCGGGCGCAAGAACTCGGCATGCTTTTTCATGTGCTCCTTGACCGCCTCGATGGTGGGAAGGAAACGCACGTGACGCAGCTGGTTGAGCTTGTCGGCGCTGATAAGGCCTGCCTTCAGGCGCTTGGAGAACTCGGCGATGACCGCGGGGCTCGCACCGATGAAGCCGATACCGGCGCCCGGGAAGGTGATCTTGGACGTCGAGGCAAAGGCCACCACGCGATCCTCGGTGCCTGCCGCGCGAGCGAGGTCAAAGATGTTTGCGAGCTCGTCGGTCTCGTCGTACAGGTCGTGCACGCAGTAGGCGTTGTCCCAGAAGATACGAAAATCGGGCGCGGCCGTGGGCATCTCGACCAGGCGACGCACAGTGTCCTCGCTAAAGGTGATGCCCGTGGGGTTGGAATACTTGGGCACGCACCAGATGCCCTTGATGGAGTCGTCGGCGGCAACCAGGCGCTCGACCTCGTCCATGTCGGGGCCGTTGTCGGTCATCGCGACGGGAACGTTCTCGATACCCAGGTCGGCGGTAATGCCAAAGTGGCGGTCGTAGCCGGGAACAGGGCACAGGAATTTGACCTTCTTGCCGTCGTGCGCGGCCTCGTAAGCCTCCCAGGGCTCGCTGCCGCACGAGCCGCAGCGCCAGAACATGCCGGCGATATCGTGCTCGATCAGCAGGCTCGACGAGCCCAGCACAAGCGTCTGCTCGGCGGGGCAACCCAGGAACTCCCCCGCTAGCTTGCGTGCCGAGGGAATGCCCTCAAAGCAGCCGTAGTTGGAGCAGTCGACGTTGCCGTCGTGCAGATCGGCATCGGCATTGAGGATATCGAGCATGGGTCGAGAGATGTCCACCTGGGAGGGCGACGGCTTGCCGCGGGCCATGTCGAGCGCCAGGCCCTTGGCCTTGACCTCGGCGACCTCGGCTTTGAGCACCTCGATGGCGGCATCGAGTTCGGTGGTTTCCATCTTCTGGTAGATCGTCTGCATGGGTGCGACCTTTCACGAAGCGGTACGTTGCAATTCTTCTAAGTATAGACCGCCACCGTCGCAACGTTATGAAGCCGTGATAGATTAAGTCCATCGCAATGAATTACGAATCGCCGCGCATGCCGGCATGAAGCGCCCAAGGAGGCACTATGGAGTACGGATCGTTCCAGGCCGAGGAATTCGGCGACCTTCAGCGCCTGGTCGACGGACTGTTTTACGACCGCCACGCCATCGACCGCCTGGATCTGATCGTACAGGCCGAAATCTTGGACCTGGCGCCCGATCTCATGGAAATCGTGAACCTGCTACCGCCCGGCTATTACGACCGCCAGTCACTTTGCGACCAGCTCAACTCCGCCTTGGCCGCCCACGGCTGGGGCGCCATCTACGGCACCGTGGAATAAACCTAGTCATTGGGGCCTGTGGTCAAAAAATAGCAAATATGAGTACTGTTACTTTTTTAGTAACAGCGATTTTGAATTAAAAAGGCCAGTCTTGGCCTTTTGTGTCCGGTTTTGGAAGGATGCATCAACATTTTTCGTCCAGCCACGCAATCGTTAATGCACAGACAGAATAGATTTGTACATTATTTTTCGCGCCTAAAATGAAACGCCGTTTGTGACAGTACTCACAAACGGCGTTTTTTGGCCACTGGGGTGTCCGGCAGGTGGCAAGTAGCACTCAAAACCGCGTTTTACACGCGCTCGAGCAGGCTCTGGCGTCTGTTTCTACGCGCCTACTCGTTCTTGGGCGCGGGGTGCTTGCAGATCACACTCATGTAGATCATGCCAAGTACGGCCGCGGTGACAGAGCCGGCGAGAATAGCGGCCTTGGCAGCCAGAACCTCAAACTGGGCCGTCGGGAAGGCGAGGCCGCTGATGAGAATCGACATGGTAAAGCCGATACCGCCCAGAATGCCCACGCCGGCAATCATATGCCAGTTGACATTGCGCGGCAGCTCGCAGGCCTTGAGCTTGACCAAGGCGAACGTCATGCCAAAGATACCGAACGGCTTGCCCAGCAGCATGCCAAAGTACACGCCGAGCGTCACCGGGTCGGTGAGTAGCGTGCTCATGTCCACGCCCACTAGGCGAACCTGTGCGTTCACGAACGCAAAGATCGGCAGGATCACAAAGTTGACCGGCGTGGAGATCAGACGCTCCATGCGAATGAGCGGCGGGGTCACGCGGTGCATGACGCGCTCGACCTTGGTGGTCGAGACGGTAAAGTCATGCTGGCCCAGGATGTGTGCCTCGTCATCGTAGCGGTCATCGAGCAGCGGCAGGCACTCGCCCAACCAATCGGTGAGGCTATCGAGCTTGACGCCGCACTTGGCCGGTATGGTAAAGGCCAAGATGACGCCAGCAAGCGTAGCATGTACGCCGCTCTTGAACATGCAGAACCACAACAGCAGGCCCAGTACCGAATACGGGGCAAGGCGGTAATGCTGCGTCTTGTTGAGCCACACGAGCGCACAGGTCACAAGCGCGGCGGCGCCCAACCAAAACGGATTGGGGCTCTGACCGTAGAAGATGGCGATGGCGGCGATGGAGATGAGGTCGTCGGCGATGGCGAGCGTCGAGAAGAACACGCGCACGCCGTTGGGCACGCGATTGCCCAAAAGCGACAGCACGCCCAGCGCAAAGGCAATATCGGTTGCCATGGGGATGGCCCAACCGTTGCGGGCGCCGGCATGGTTAAAGATGAGATAGATGCAGGCGGGAACGACGACGCCGCCCACGGCTGCCAGCATGGGTAGCATGGCCTGGCGCGGGTTCTTGAGCTCGCCGACCGTCATCTCGTACTTAAGCTCAATGCCCACCAACAAAAAGAAAATCGCCATGAGGAAGTCGTTGACGAAAAGCTCAACGGTGAGACCGGCCGTAAGGTTGCCCAAACCCACATACAGCGGGGTCTCCAAAAAGTGATGGATGGCCTCGTAGGCATCGGTATTAGCGCAAATGACGGCGGCGATGGCGGCGAAGACCATGACGGCGGCGGAAATCGTGCCGTTCTCGGCGATGCGCTCCCAAATGTCGTGACGTTCAAAGCGCTTGCGCTCACGGACGTTGAACAGCTGCTCAGTTGCTGCCATGGGCGGCTCCTTTCACGGGAAAGCTCCCGTCTTAAAAAAGCACGGCCCGCCCAAGTGGCGGCGCCGCGCTCTAACGTATTACGCTTGCATCTAGCCTACCCTGCACGACAAGCACGCAGGCGTGGCCGAAAAGCGGAACCACAGGTTGAACATTATTTGCCCAACGGCACGGGCACGCCTGTCCAAGAGACAACGCGGCGCCGTGCACAAAAAACGACCGGAGCGCGGGGCGTCCGCGATCCGGTCGTGGCGTTTGGTCAACTAAACTTAGCAGGCGGCCATGATGGGGGCAGCGACCTGCTTCTTACGGGAGAGGACGCCCGGCATCCAGACGCCGTCGTGCTCGTCGGCAATGCCCAGACCCTTCTGAGCAGCCTCGGTCTCGCCCTCGAGCAGGACCTGCGAGCCCTCCTCCATGATGTCGGTGATGCACAGGACAATGCCGTCAGCACCCTTCTCGGCGGCGTAGGCGCGCATGGCCTCGCGAATCTCGTCGATCATGCCGAGTGCGCGGCTCTTGTCGACGGTCTCGTACTGGCCGATGAGCAGCTTCTTGCCAGCGGGCTCGAACATCTTGATGTCGTTGCCGACCATCTCGGCAGCGGTGAAGGAGCCGGACGGACGGGTGAGGAAGACCTCCATGCCAAACTTGACCGGGTCGACGCCCACCTGCTCGCCGAGTTTGGCGGCGACGGCGCGGTCGACATCGGTGGTGGTGGGGCTCTTGAGCATAAGCGTGTCGGTCATCATGGCCGAGAGCAGCAACTTGGCCTGGACGTCGGAAAGCTCAACGCCGAGCACGTCGGCGAGCTTGGTGACGATGGTGCAGCTGGAGCCCCAGGGCAGGCAGATGTAGTGCAGCGGGCCGGCGGTCTCGAAGTCGCCGATGCGGTGATGATCGACGACGCCAAAGACCGTGGCGTCCTTAAGGCCGGCAACGGACTGGGCAGACTCGTTGTGGTCGGTGAGGACGACGAGCTGACCGGCCTCGACGGACTCGATCACGCGGGGCTCGGCGATGCCGGCGTCGGCGAGCAGCTTGGCGGACTCTGCCGGAAGCTGACCCAGGGCGCAGGCCTCGTAGGTGTTGCCGGCATACTCAACCTGGTTGAGCAGCTGGGACAGGACGACGGCGCTCATGATGGCGTCGTTATCGGGGTTCTGGTGACCAAAGACAAGAACGTTTGCCATGGATATCCTCCACTTGATATGTGTACTTGGACGTAGCTATGGTAGCACGCCGATGCCGAGCCTTCGCAGACGGAAGGGCCACGGCATATTTTGTGGCAGGTATGGGGGCCAAGGCTGTCCCTTTTGCACCATGTTGGCGCAAAGTAACCTGACCCCCTTGCACCAGCTATTTACCGGCGGCGCGCAGGGCTACGTAGGCGGCGCCGATGATGCCGGCGTCGTTGCCGAGCGAAGCGACCTTAATGGGCGTCTCGCGCGAGGCGGAAAGCGCGTATTGCTTAAAGTGCTCGCGAACCTTATCGAGGTAGACATCGGCCGAAGCGGACGCGCCGCCACCGATCAGGAACATCTCGGGGTCGACCACGTTGGCAATAAGCGCCAGGGCACGGCCGAGATAGTCGGCCATGGTATCGGCAGCTGCCAGCGCGAGCTTGTCGCCCTCGCGGCAGGCCTGGAACACGTCCTTGGAATCGGAGGGGCCGGTGAGCTCGATGGGCTCGACGCCCGCTTTCTTGCACTCGGCCAGGTAATTGCTCACCACGCCGGTGGCACTGGAATACTGCTCCAAGTGGCCATGACCGCCACAGCCGCAAGCGCGCTCCTCGGCCGGGTTCAGGCACATGTGGCCAATCTCGCCGCCAGCACCCACAACGCCCGATACCACGTCGCCGTTAACGATAACGCCGCCGCCCACGCCGGTACCGATGGTGACCATCACGACGTTCTGCACGCCCTTGGCAGAACCGAGCCAGGCCTCGCCCATGGCAGCGGCGTTGGCATCGTTCTCATACTTAACGACCGCATCGGGGCAGTGCTTCTGAATGGCGACCCTCAGCTCGGGCAGGTTAATGGCAATGTTGGCCTTGACCTTGGCATCGCCCGATGCCGGGATGGGGCACGGAACGGCCAGGCCAATGCCTGCCACAAAGGCACGCGGAATCTGCGCCTTGGCGACCACCTGGTCGATAGCCTCGGTCACCGCGGCAAAGCCCGCGGCGTCAACGATGGGAGGCGTGGGCACGCTGGCCTTGGCCAGCAGGTTGCCGTCCTCGTCGAACAGGCCCTCCTTAACCGAAGTGCCGCCGACGTCGATGCCGATGTAATACTGTTTAGGTTCCATGGGAGCCCGCCTTTCTCGTTTAAACATTGCCTGTATGGTACCGCTCCCAAGGCAAAAACCTACCAAAAAGGGACAGGTTTGTTTTGGCAGGCTTTATCTGGGGAAACGCGAATGGTCGCTTAATAGGTCGCGCAAGACCTTCCCCAAATATAAAGGCGCCGGGAGGCGGAGACTCCCGGCGCCCGTCAAAGGGACTGTGTTGTCTGTTGGACCGCACGGCCCATCGCGGCGATAACGCCGACTAGGCCTGAAGTACCTGCAGCTGCTTGTGAATCTCGATGAGCTCCGTCGCCATGACGCGCATGGTCTCGGTACCGGCCATCTGGTCCTCGGCATGCAGCAGAATCAACGGGGCCTCGCCGTTACGCTCGCCGTTGGCCTCCTTCTTCAGAAGCCCCATGTGAACATCGTGGCCACCGTTATAGGCCTCGTCGCCCTGCTTGATAAGCTCCTCGGCGGCGTCAAAATCGCCCTCCTTGGCCTTTTGCACGGCATTGATGTACATGCTCTTGGCGGTACCGACGTAGCTGATGATCTCGAAGCAGGTCATCTGCAGTTCGTTCATATCCTCCATGCGGAGCACCTAGCCCATCACGCTGACGCAGTGGTCGATGATGCCGGCAGCGTTCATGCGGCCGTAGTCGACCATGTTGATGACCTCGACCGGAAAACGACCGGCGGCCTCCTTCTCAAAATCGCCCTTGGTGTAGCCGATCTGCGGACCAAGCAGCAACATGTCGCACTCGTCCAGGTGATCGTGGGCCTCGTTCATGGGACGAGCCTCGACCTCAATATCCAGACCACGGTTTGCAACCTCGGCCTGCATCTTCTGGACCAGCAGGCTCGTGGACATGCCGGCATTGCAGCAGAGCATGATCTTCTTCATGGTTTCCTCCTTATAACTGCGCGGCGCGCAGACGACAACTGGTTGTATTCCTTGCGGCTATTGTGCCCGCTCCCCTGTATCTTTACGCAAGGGAGAGAGCCGCGGGCACCGGCACCGCGTACCGGCGCCCGCAAAGGTGAAAGGGACGAACGTTAGGCGTTCTACTCGGCGAGAGCCTCCTGCTTGGCGATTGCCTTCTCGGAAATCTTCATAAAGGGCAGGTAGACGGCCATGCCAATGACAATCTCGAGAGCCTGCCACACGCCGGCGCGCCAGTCAAAGCCCGTAGCGAGCAGGGCATTGATGACGGGAGGCATGGTCCAGGGCACCTGGGCGATGCAGGGGCTGATGATGCCTGCGCAGGTAAGGCCATAGGTGATGCCGATGAACAGATCGGGAAGAAGGACGAACGGGATCATGAGCGGCAGGTTGTACACGATGGGGTAACCGTAGATAACCGGCTCGTTGATGTTGAACAGACCAGGCAGGATAGCCATCTTGGAAACGGTCTCGGAAGCCTTGTTCTTGGAGAACAGGAGCGTGTCGAGCAGAAGCATGAGGGTGCAGCCCGAGCCGCCGATGAGGGCGAAGCTGTTAACGATCTGCATGTTCATGTAGTGATCGGGCTGGATGGTGCCACCGGCGGCAAAGGTAGCCATGTTGTCGACGATGAGCATGGTCAGAATCGGCTCGACGGTAGCGCCAGAGATGGTGGACTGGTGAATACCGACGCAGAACAGCAGGTTAGCAAGGGTGTAGATGAGGATAACAGCCCACGGACCGGCGTTCATGATGCTCTTGAGCGGGTTGGAGATGCACGTGGAGATGATGGTGCACAGATCGGTGCCGGCGCACACGGCGAGCAGGGCTGCGGCAAGAGCGAAGATCGCGAGGTTGAGCAGCATCGGGATCATGACGTTGAAGGAGTTGGAGACCGCGGGAGGCACGCCCTCGCCCAGCTTAACCTTGAGCTTCTCGACGCCAGAAATCTTGATGAAGAGCGAGACGGAAAGCAGGGCGATGATAATAGCCGAGAACAGACCGTTGGTGCCGGTGTTGGCAGTCGAAAGGGCGCCCGTGACCTCGGCGGAGGTGATCTTGTCGGTGAGCAGCGGGCTCGTGGCGGCAAGCGAGGCGGTGATCTGCTGCGGCATCATGATGACGAAAGCAGAGATAGCGACGACCACGCAAGCGAGCGGGTTATCGAAACGCTTGTTCTTAGCGAGGCTGTAGCCAATCAATCCGGCCAAGATAATGGCAGAGACGTTGAGGGTGCCCAGCGTAATTGCCGAACCCCACGTCTGAAGGTTGGCAAGGCCCGCCGCATCGAGCGGGAACAGAGGGAACACGACGTTGTTAATAAGAACCGCGATACCCGCAAGGATATAGAGCGGCGTGATGGTCGCGAAGGCGTCACGCAGGGAACGCAGGTGAACCTGGTTTCCCACCTTCGCAGAGACCTCGGCAAACTTGTCGAGGAAGCTCTTTCCGTTGTCACTGGCCATGATTGCTCCTAACTTTCAAATCCGGCCTTTTCCTATGCGCACGGTGGTCTGTCGCCCTCTGCCACCAGATGTGCCATGTGTTGCGCGCAGCGGCGCGCGGTCTGGGCGTTCGCCCGTTCGCTAATCAACCACGTGAGTCGTGGCGACCTGCTTGAGCCAAGCTGCCGACTTCTTAAGGCGGCGCTTGTAGCCGTCCATAAGGTCGACCTCGACAAAACCGTAACGGTTCTTAAAGGCATTCGCCCAAGACCAGTTATCGATGACGGCCCAATAATGGTATCCACGGCACTTGGCGCCCTCGGCAATTGCCTTGGCAACCCACTCCAGGTGCTGGCGTACAAAGTCGACGCGGTAGTCATCCTGGATGGTTCCTTCGGCGTCTCGGTTCTTGTATTCGTCCATGATGCCGATGCCGTTCTCGGAAACGAACCACTCAAGATCGGGGTAGTTCTTAGCGCAGTCCATGCCAAAGTCGTAGAGGCCCTGCGGGTAGATCTCCCAGCCGCGGCTCTCGTTCATAACGGCGTCGGGCCACACGTACTCGTCGGCAAAGTGCGGCAGACCGTACTGGTCGATCTTGCTCGCCGGCGCCTGAACGCGCGTGGGGTGGTAGTAGTTGCAACCGAGCCAGTCGACAACACCCTGCTTAAGAATCTCTTGGTCGCCGGCACGGAACGGAAGCTTAACGCCGCCCTCGGCCAGGCTGTCGAGCACGTCGGCGGGAAGCTTGCCCTTGGTAATGAGGTCGAGCCACCAGCGGTTGTTGATGCCGCTGGTCATACGCACGGCCTCGAGGTCCGCCTCGCTGGGGTTCTCTTTGGTGTAGACCGGGGTAAAGCAGTTGATCATGCCGATCTTGGCATCGCTGCGAACGGCGCCCTCGTCATAGGCGCGACGGTAGTTGGCCACGGCCAGCGCATGTGCCAGCGAGATGTGATACTGCACGGTGCGAGCGCGGCTAAAGTCGTGGAGCTGCGGGAACCACACGCCCTCCTGATAGCGCTGCTCGGGCTCGACGATGGGCTCGTTAAAGGTGAACCAGTACTTGATCTCCTGGCCAAACTCGTGGAAGGCGACGTCGGCGTAATGTGCGTAAGCCTCGACAACCTCACGGCTCTCCCAGCCGCCACGGTTAAAAAGGTAGGTGGGCATGTCAAAGTGGTACAAGTTGACAAACGGCTCCAGGCCGGCTTCGCGAGAGGCGCGGAACAACTCGTGATACCACGCGGCGCCTTCCTCGTTGAGGTTGCCGTCGGCATCGAGCAGACGGCTCCACTGGATGGAAGTGCGATAGGTATCCAGGCCCAAGTCCTTCAAAATGCGAAGGTCTTCCTGGTACTTGGCCATAAAGTCATTGCCGGCGTAAGAGCCAACGCAGTTGTAGAACGAGCCCAGATCCTGGATGGACCAGGTGTCCCACAGGTTCTCGAGCTTGCCGCCCTGGTTCCACTGACCCTCAGTCTGCGGGCCGGACATAGCAGCGCCAAAGAAGAAGTCGTTGGGCAGCTGATACTGTGCCATCAAAGTCCTCGCTTTCGTGTTCTAGAGCTTCCGGTTGGAGACGGGTTTGCTTTGGCAGGTTATCCGGCGCGGGCGCGCACCGGTCATACCGATATCCAACCCGCCAAAACAAAACCGTCCCCAAACGGTCGATCCTGTTCTGCGGAAAGATTCCGTTCGTTGCTTAAACTATAGCGCTCTAATTCTAAAAGTAAAGCGTCTTTTTCTTTTTTCTTTCTCGAGCTTCTTAGATAAAGGTTATATGGGTGCCTTGTTAAGGGTTATACTTACTTGCGTATTGATATATGTCGGAAAGGAGGTTCAATGATTCCCAAATACGAGGCAATAGCTGCAGATATTCGTCGAAGCATCGAGGATGGCACTCTTAAACCGGGCGACAAGCTTCCCACCGTCGTTGAGTTCTGCGAGCTCTATAGCGTTTCCAAAATCACCGTCAAACGAGCTATCGAGCAAATCACCGAGGAAGGTCTTATTACCAGCCGACGCGGATCGGGTACCTACGTTAAGGACACGGCGGGACTTCCCGGTCAGGCGTTTTTCCAGGGCAAAAACGACCGTGCCCAGGGCTTTTCGTATGAGCACCGCGGGGAGAAGGTGACCTCGGTGGTCTACGATTTCTCGATTGTTAATCCACCAGCGGACATCGCAGCCCAGCTGGGAATTGCCGAGGATGACTTTGCCTATCACATCGTGCGCGTGCGTCAGGCCGATGAGAAGCCCATCGTTATCGAGTACACCTACATGCCCCTCGAGCTGATTCCAGGCCTTAAAAAGAAGGACCTGTACGGATCGGTCTACCACTTCATCCGCGAGCAATGTGGGCTGAAGATTTCAAGCTTCCACCGTACCATTCGCGCCGTGGCAGCAACCGAGGAAGAAGCCGAGCGCTTGGACACCAAGCCTGGCTCTCCCCTGCTCGAGCTCACCCAGATTGGCTTTTTGGACAGCGGCGCCGCCTTTGAGTATTCGGTCTCGCGCAACGTTGGCGACCGCTTTGAGTTGCACAACGTAACGTTGGCATAGGTTTTTGTAGTCATCCGGGCGCTCGCTTTGAGCTGTTTTGTGCAGCGCCCGCGCAACACAATGGGGGTATGAACATGTCCGATTTGATTAAGCTGACGCCGATCTTCCACGAGAAGATCTGGGGCGGTCGCCAGCTCGAAACCGTATTTGGCTACGACATTCCCGATGGCCCCATCGGTGAGTGCTGGGCCATCTCGGCCCACCCCAACGGCGACTGCCAGATTGCGGAGGGCCCGTATGCCGGCCACACGCTGTCGTGGCTGTGGGCCGAGCATCGCGAGCTCTTTGGCAACTGCGAGGGCAAGGAGTTCCCGCTGCTCATTAAGATTCTGGACGCCAAGGACGACCTTTCGATCCAGATTCATCCCAACGACGAGTACGCTGCCGAGCACGAGAACGGTAGCCTGGGCAAAACCGAGTGTTGGTATGTGCTGGACTGCGAGCCCGACGCCACGATCATCGTCGGCCAGCGTGCCAAGGACCGCGCCGAGGCCGCACAAATGATCGAGGAAGGACGTTGGGACGACATGCTCAACGTGTTGCCGATTCACAAGGGCGACTTTTTCCAGATTGATTCCGGTACCGTGCACGCCATCAAGACCGGCACGCTCATTTTGGAGACGCAGCAGTCGAGCGACGTGACGTATCGTCTGTACGACTACGACCGTCCCGGCACTGACGGCAACCTGCGCCCGCTGCACATTGAGCAGAGCCTCGACTGCATCGACTTTGATGCTCAGGCTCCGACCGACGGCACGGTGACCGCGCCCGAGGTGGACGGCGTGACCGAGCTCGAGTCCAACCCCTGCTACACCGTCGATCGCGTGCGCGTCAACGGCAGCAAGACCCTCGACCAGCGCTGGCCCTTCATGTGCCTGTCGGTCATCGACGGCGAAGGCACCGTCTGCGGCGACCCCGTCCACAAGGGAAGCCACCTGTTGGCCCCGAGCACCGTCAGCTCCATCGACCTCGAAGGCAAGATGGAACTGATCATCAGCCACCTGTAGGTCGCACCAACAACCAAAACGAAACAAGGGGCTCCCCCGTTCATCAACGGAGGAGCCCCTACTCGTATCTACATTTCAGCCCACCCGGTTCTCCAAATCAAAAAGCGGACGAGCGGAGCGGCGTTCGCAAGCAACGTTACCCAAGGACCTGGGCGGGCGTATGGGGCAACATCGATCGCGAGTTCCGCACGCAAAGGAGAGCACTTAATGTGCTCTCCGTCTTGCGCAGGACTGCCCGAGCAGGCGATGTTGCCCCATACGCCCGCCCAGGTCCGCCGGGATCACGACAGCTTGACGATCGGTGCAAAACCTTTCATTAGCTTTTTGGTCTGGCCGGTCTTTTCGAATTGAACCTCGATCATGTCTCCGACGACCGAGATCACGGTACCCGTGCCAAAGGTCTTGTGGCTCACGGTATCGCCCGCGGCAAAGTCCTGCGATGCGCTGGCACGATCGACCTTGCGCTCCACCGTCGGGGACACCTTGGAAGACGGCTTTTTGGCTCGCGACGCGCCCGAACCAAAAGTCGAGGCAACGCGGCCGGCGTCAGGCGAAACCCCACGATGGCGCTCGGTCCCGTAGCTGCTACCGCCAAAGAAATCGTCAAAGCTCGATCCGCCGCGCGAACCGGAACCGCCGGTCGAACGCGTATGCGAACCGAACACCTTGCCGCCGTACATGTCCGAGCCCATGCCCGAGCCAAAGGTGCCGTGACGGTCGCCGCGCTTCTCCCAGCCCGTGCCCTCAAAACCGGCAGAGCCGATACCGCTAAACTCGATATCCTCAAACGGAATCTCGTTGAGGAAGCGCGAGCGCGGGTTGGCAGAGGTCGAGCCGTAGGTGCGACGCGTAGCGGCATACGTCAGGAACAGGCGCTCGCGGGCGCGCGTGATGGCGACGTAGGCGAGGCGACGCTCCTCCTCGAGCTTACCCGGATCATCGCTGCCGCCAAAGTCGTGCACGTGCGGGAAGATGCCCTCCTCCATGCCGGCCACGAACACCGCGGGGAACTCCAGGCCCTTGGCGGAGTGGATGGTCATCATGGTGATGGCATGCGTCTCGCCGGCCAGGGAATCCAAGTCGGAGCGCAGGGCCAGCCACTCCATGAGAGCGGGCAGCGCCTTGCAGGTGAGCGGACCGTAGGTGCGCTCGATCTCGTCGGCATGCACGGCGCCCGCCGGCATCTCCGTCGGCGCGGCATAGGCGTTGCCCGCGATGGCAGCAGCCAGGGCATCCTGCGGAGAAAGCGCCGGGGCGGCTAGGCTATCGAGCGGATTGGAACCAGCGGCGTCGCGAGCGCCGACCAGCGCCTCAAACGAGGATGCCGAGACGGACGGTCCCGGCTCAGGCGCGGGCGCGCTCACCACGACGGGCTCGGGCTCGACGCCGGCAGGCACGTCGGCAACACCGGCCGCGCGCAGCTCTTCTAGGCTCTCGAGCGTACCCTCGATATCCTCGTGCGTCTCCTCAAATTCGGCAGCGACGCCCAGGAATTCCTGGATGTTCTCGGCGCGGCTCTCAGACTCCATGGTGCCCTCGGCGCGGAAGGCCTGCAGAAGGCCCGTCTTATCGACGATCATCTCGACAACGTCCTTGAGCTCGCCGTCCATGCGGCGACCCTCGCGCACCAGCGACACAAAGCTCGACAGGCCGTTGCGCACCTTAGCGCTAAACATGCCGGTTTCGGCGCACGCGATCTCGCAGGCCTGGAAGAACGAGCAACGGTTGTCGCGCGCCAGCTGCTCGATCTTTTGGATCGAGGTGGAGCCGATGCCGCGACGCGGCGTGTTGATGACGCGCTTGACGCTCATCTCGTCGGCCGGGTTCACGATCATCTTGAGGTAGGCCATAACGTCGCGGATCTCGGCACGGTCGAAGAATCGCGTGCCGCCCACGATCTTGTAGGGCACGCCCGCGCGCAGAAACATATCTTCGAGAATACGCGACTGGGCGTTGGTGCGGTAGAACACGGCGATGTCGTCGTAACTCGTGCCCTTGGAGTGCAGCTTTTCGATCTCGCCGGCAATCCAGCGACCCTCGTCGCGCTCATCGCTTGCTTGGAAGGCCTGAATCTTCTCGCCGTCGCCCTCGGCCGTAAACAGGCGCTTGTCCTTGCGCTGCGAGTTGTGACGCACCACGGCGTTGGCGGCGCTCAGGATATGACCCGTGGAGCGGTAGTTCTGCTCCAGCTTGACGGTCTTGCAGTTTTTAAAGTCCTTCTCAAAGTCCAGGATATTGGTGATGTCGGCGCCGCGCCAGCTATAAATGGACTGGTCATCGTCGCCTACGACCATGAGGTTTTGGTACTTGGCGGCCAGCAGGTTGGCGATCTCGTACTGGACGTGGTTGGTGTCCTGATACTCGTCGACGCTAATGTAGCGGAAGCGCTCTTGGTACTTGTCGAGCACCTCGGGGCGGGTGCGCAGCAGCTCGAGCGTGCGCACGAGCAGGTCGTCGAAGTCCATCGCGTTGGCGGCGCGCAGGCGGCGTTCCAGCTCCAGGTAGACCTGAGCGGCCTTTTTGTCGTTGGGGCTGTCGGCGGATTTAAGCATGTCCTCGGGGCCGATCATGGCGTTTTTGGCCGAGCTGATCTTGCTGCGGATCATGTTGATGGGGAACTGCTTTTGCTCGATACCGAGCGCCTGCATAATGTCACGCACCATGCGCTTTGAGTCATCGTCATCGTAGATGGTGAACTGACCGGTGTAGCCCAGCAGGTCGGCGTCCTCGCGCAGCATACGCACGCACATGGCATGGAAGGTGCACACCCACATGCCACGGGTGCCGCTGGGAATGAGTGCCGCCAGACGCTCACGCATCTCGGCCGCGGCCTTGTTGGTAAACGTGATGGCAAGAATCTGCCAGGGCTTAACGCCCAGGTCGCCGAGCATATGGGCGATGCGGAAGGTCAAGACGCGGGTCTTGCCCGAGCCGGCGCCGGCGAGCACCAGCAGCGGGCCCTCGGTGGTCAGGACCGCCTCGCGCTGAGCGGGATTAAGGCTGTCGATGTCGACGAGCGGCTTGGCAGGCTTGGGTGCCGGCGCGGGAGCGTCGTAGATGTCAAGCGGAACGAGCTCGGGCTCCGGCGCGGCGGGGGCGGTGTACGCATCGAGCGGCACGGGTTCCGGCGCGGGCGGCACGGGTACCGCGGTGTTCTTTTCCCAGGGCAAGGGCTGGGTCATGGGCGACTCCTCATCTGACGGACGGCGCGCCTGCGGGCAGCGCCATAGTTTGAGCCGTACCAGTATACCGAGCCGCGCGGACACCGACGCAAATCACACCACGACTCCGTGCGCCACCGTCAGGCCCGCCCCAGCGGATTTGGCGCAATGGGGTCAGGTTAGTCTGCACCAATCTATTGACAATCACGAAACCGCCGATGTCATGGCAGCAGCAGCGAGCGGCGGCCAGGGCGAACAAATTGGCATGAAAAAGGGGGGCAGCATAGACCTTTTGGTCATGCCACCCCCTTTGAATGACAAGTTGTCGCCCCGGCCGCCGCGCAGCGTCGACTAAGTTAGAGGCCGAGTATCGGCTCCAGAACGAAGAAATATGCGAGCACTACGATGCCCAGGATGATGCGGTAAACACCGAAGCACTTGAAGTCGTGACGGCGGACGAAGCCCATGAGCCACTTGATGGCGATGAGCGAAACCACAAAGGCCACAACGCAGCCCACGCCCAAGATAGCGACCTCGTTGGCGCCGAACGTACCGCCCTTGATGAAATACTTGACCAGCTTGAGCGCACTCGCGCCAAACATGACAGGGATGGCTAGGAAGAACGTAAACTTGGAGGCCACCGAACGCGTGCAGCCCAAAAGCAGGCCGCCGATGATAGTAGAACCGGAGCGAGACGTTCCAGGCACCAGCGAAAGCACCTGGAAGCAGCCGATACCCAGGGCGGTCTTCCAGCTCAGGTCCTCGAGCGTGGTGATGGAACCAAAGTCCAGATTCTCGTCATCGTCCTCATCCTCAGCGGTAGCCGCGGCGGGCGCCGCAAAGTGCGCACCGGCGGGACGTCCACCCGACACCACAGCACGCGAACCAAACGAACCGGCAACGGCCATTTCCTCGCGCTTGCTCGCGCGCCAGTTCTCGATCACGATAAACAGCACGCCGTACACAATAAGCGCCAGCGCCACGACGGGAGCATTGTAGAAATGCTCCTCCATCCAGTCGTTGAGCGGCAGACCGATCGCCGCCGCAGGAATGCAACCGAGCACAATCTTGCCCCACAGCACCCAGGTGTCGCGGCGGCCCTCCTTGCCCTTGCTGGGCGAGAACGGATTGAGCTCATGGAAGAACAGCACGCAGACGGCCAGAATGGCGCCGAGCTGAATCACGACCAGGAACATGTTCCAGAACGTCTCGCTCACGTTCATCTTGACGAACTCGTCCACCAAGATCATGTGACCGGTCGACGAGACGGGCAGCCATTCGGTGATGCCCTCGACCAGGCCCATGAAGGCAGATTTTAGAAGCTCGATGATATCCAAAGGGACCCCCTCGTTAGACACCCGCCGATATTGTTCTGCGGACGGTGCGGGCGATGTCCCATTATCAACCGTTCGGGCGTGTCTGCGCCTACCCTTACCAAAAAACTCGTCCGTTCACAGAATTGCGAGCGGTCAAACCGAAATCCTTGGGTATAACTGCAACAAGATAAAGTGTCCGGCGGCCAACGCGCCCGCGCCCGCCCGACGCACGAGCCCCGCGCCCGTGCGATAGACCAAGGAGGAAACCATGAACGAGGGCTACACCAAGGTATTTGTTTCACTCGACGGTACTGAGCAGCAGGATTTTGTGCTCGCACGCGCCATCAAGGTCGCCGCGAACAACGGCGCCAAGCTGATTATCGGCCACGTTATCGATTCCACGGCACTCGAGAGCGCCGGCTCCTATCCGGTCGACCTGGTCAACGGCCTAGAGGAGGCATTTAAGAACTCCATCGCCAAGCAGCTCGAGGAGGCCAAGGCCAATCCCGACATTCCCGAGGTCGAGGTCATGATTCGCGCCGGCCGTATTCGCGAGACGCTCAAGGACGAGATGCTCGACGTAGTCAAGCCCGACCTGGTGCTCTGCGGCGCACGCGGCCTGTCCTCGATCAAGTATGCGCTGCTGGGCTCGATTTCGACGTTCCTGCTGCGCAATACGGACTGCGACATCTTGGTCGTGAAGTAGGTTCCTTCCCGCCGGCGCAAGGCCTGCGGGGTTATCACGCCGACGTCCTCGCCGCTTCGCGGCTGCGGGATGTCGGCTTAGATAACCCCTCCCGGCCTCGCGCCTTCGTCACCGTACTTCAGCGAGTTGGCTGATGGAAAAATGGTGTGCCGCCCCGTTTGGGGCGGCACGTTTTTTATGGGGGATTCATTTGAGCCCCATAGTTGTGTTCACGTTCGGGAACATAGCCGTCCGTGCCGCAAGACGGCCCGCCTACTCAAAGTATTGGAACTTGTTCGTCGAGAAGGCGAACGTGACGACAAAGCCTTCGCCGGGCTCGGATGCTGCGGTGACGTCGATGCCCATCTTGGAGCACAGACGCGCCACCAGGTAGAGGCCGATGCCCGTTGCGCGCTTGGTGGTGCGACCGTTGTCGCCGGTAAAGCCCTTCTCGAACACGCGCGGTAGGTCTGCCGCACACACGCCGCAGCCGTTGTCCGCGACGGTAAGCTCGATGCGCTCGCTTGCCAGGCCCTCGTCCAGCAACGCACCCGAAAACACGATCTTTGCGCCGTCCTCACGCGCATATTTAATGCTGTTCTGAATGAGCTGGCCCAGAATAAACTCGAGCCACTTCTCGTCGGTAAAGACCTCGAAGTCGAGGTTCTCGCACACCGGGGCCACATGCGCCGCAATGAGCTCGCGCGCGTTGGCTTTAATCGCGCCCGTCACCAAGGTTTTGAGATCCCAGCGGCGAATCAGGTAGTCGCGCTCCACGACTTCCGAGCGCGCGTAGTACAGCGCCTGGTCGATATAGCGCTCCACGCGAGCAAGTTCGCGTGCCAGGTCGTCCACGCGCGACAGGTCGTCTTCGCTGCTGTCCAGGTTTTCCAAAATCAGGTGAGCCGCCGCCAGGGGCAGCTTGGCCTCGTGGACCCAGCTCTCGATATAGTCGCGATAGTCATCGGTCTGACGCCTGCCTTCGGCAACCTCGTCGCAGGCGGCTTTGCCCACCCGGCGCAAGACCTCGTATTCGAGCTCGCCCTCGGCATAGGTCGGGCATTGCACCATCTCTTGCACCCATGCGGGACTCTCGAGCTCCTCTGCCGCGCGCTCCAACTGACGCAGAAAACGGCGACGGCGAGCGTACTCGATCACGATGCCGAGCATACCAAAGATAAAGGACACGCCAACCGCCACGACCACGATAGAAACGGGTGCACCGGCGACCGTCAGCACAAAGCAGCTCAGCAGCACGCCGCACGTCCACACGGCGACGGGAAGCAGCGCGTCTTTAAAGAACTTGGCAAACGACATAGCCGGCCTCTAGACCGAATAGCCTTGGCCGCGGTGCGTCGTCAAATACCCCTTGATGCCGATTTTTTCGAGCGTGGTGCGCAGGCGGTTGATGTTGACGGTAAGCGTATTGTCGTCCACGAAGGCGTCGGAGTCCCACAGATCCTGCATGATGGCCGAGCGCGAAACAATCTTGCCCGCGCGGCTCAGAAGCAGCGAGAGAATACGCAGTTCGTTTTTTGTGAGCTCGGTGCTGGTGCCCGTTTGCGTGTTGGTGACCATGGAGCGTGCGAGGTCGAGCTCCAGTCCCTTGTGGACGAGCGTGCTGCGCTCGCCCGCCGCCGCGGTGCGACGCAGCAAGGCATTGATGCGCGCCACGAGCACACGGGCGCTGTAGGGCTTGGGAACAAAGTCGTCCGCGCCGAGCGTCATGGCCATGACCTCGTCGATCTCGGTCGTGCGCGACGTGAGGACGATGATGGGAACCTCGGATTCGCGGCGAACCTCGTGGCAGATATGCTGGCCGTCCTTGACGGGAAGCGTGAGGTCGAGCAGCACCAGGTCGGGCGCGGCGGCGAGAATATCGCGCGAGACATGCTCAAACGATTCGCAGGCCTCGATTTCAAACCCGGCGCGGGCAAGGATGTCGATAAGTTCACGACGAATGGGCTCGTCGTCCTCAACGATATAGATTAGCGCCATGGATTCCGCCCCCCCTCTTGGTTGTCTTGCCCCATTATGGCCGCGGATCCGCAGATACGCGCCTCACGCGGCACCAAAGTGACAGAACTGTTCGCGAGTGGCAGAGACTTGCCCCTCGCTCGCGACGAGCACGGGAATTAAATGAGTTTTTAATCCCCGTCCCAGAAACATCATTTAGCGGCGGGCACGGAGCTTTTCGTAGCCTTCGGCGAAGAAGGCGACCGTGGCGGCGTCGGCCTCGGCGGCGTCGGCCTCGATTGCGGGGACCACGCCGTGCTCGTCGCTCACCAGGAACAAGGCGCCCTTGAGCTGCGCGGGAATGTCTACGCGCGTGACCGGGATGCCCTTGGTCTGGGCCAGTTGCTCGATGAGCGTCGCCGTGCCGCACAGGCACTCGTCCGCCGGCGCCACAAAGGCAAGCTCGCCGTTGTTGACGGCGGCGAGCAGCTCGGGCGCCACGCCGGTCTCGTCGGCTTCGGAGCGAGCCTCGGCAGAACGGGCACGCAGCGCCTTGGCCGACGTGTCGGCCAGCGGCTCGTACTCCCCCACCGTCATGGCGGCATTACCGTTAACGTCGATCACCAGCATGAGCACGCCGTCGCGCGCGGTGTAATCGCCCTCGGCAAGCGACCACTCAACGTGCTGCTTGGCCCAGCTGAGCATGTTATGGGTAAGCGGCTCGCCCTGCACCAGGCGCTCGGACAGTGCGCGAATGTGGCGGTTGAGCATGGGCACCTTTTTATTGGACATGCGCCAACGGCAGACAAGCGCGGGCTTGTCGAGCGTAAACTTCTCGACCGCCTCCTGATTGGCGCAAAAGTCCTCGTACGCACGCTGATCCTCGGCATTGCCAAACAGCTCGGCTTCATCAATCTGGGGCATGGTTGTACCTTTCGTGTTAGTCATTCCGTCCTCTTATACCAAAAAGACGGCCCTCCAAACGGAGCAGCCGTCTTTTGCGGAGATTATTTTGTCCCAAAGCGGAACTTAGTGGCGGAAGTGGCGAGCGCCCGTAAACACCATAGCAATATTGTGCTCATTGCAGGCCTGGATGCTCTCGTCGTCGCGCTTGGAGCCGCCGGGCTGGATGATGCAGGTCACACCGTGCGCGGCGAGCACGTCAACATTGTCGCGGAACGGGAAGAACGCGTCGCTTGCACAGGCAAAGCCGCCCTTCTCCACGCCCTCGCGCTCGCAGAAGTCCTCGGCACGCTCGCAGGCAAGCAGCGCAGAGTCAACGCGGTTAGGCTGACCCGGGCCCATGCCAATGCCGGCCTTGCCCTTGGAAACCAAGATGGCGTTGGACTTAACGCCCTTGCAGACCTTCCAGGCAAACTCGAGCTCGGCCATCTCGGCGTCGGTGGGCTTGCGGTCGGTGGGGAACGTAAAGGTCGCGGGATCCTCGGTCACGTGGTCGACTTCCTGCACCAGCATGCCGCCGTCGATGGAGCGCAGCTCCACCTGGGCGCCGTGGTCCACGCCGCCGGTGGCCAGCACGCGCAGGTTGGGGCGCTTGGCCATGCGCTCGAGCGCCTCGGCAGTGTAGCTCGGGGCGATGATGACCTCGACGAACTGCTTGTTCTGATCGGCAAAGTGCTCGACCAGCTCATAGGGAACCTCGCGGTTGCAGGCGATGATGCCGCCAAAGGCGCTCTTGGGATCGCAGGCGAATGCGCGGTCGTAGGCAGCCGTGATGTCCTCGGCAACGGCAGAACCGCAAGGGTTCTGGTGCTTGAGGATCACGCAGGCCGGCTCGTCGAACTCGCGGACCAGGTTCCAAGCGGCGTCGGCATCCAGATAGTTGTTGTAGCTGAGCGGCTTGCCCTGGATCTGCTTGGAGCCCACGAGCGGGAACTGCGAGCTCGCGGTGTTCTCGCAGCCCTCGGCAAAGCGATAGACTGTGGCTTTCTGCTGCGGGTTCTCGCCATAGCGCAGGTCGTCGACCTTCTCCAGCGAAATCTCGAGCTTGGCAGAGGTGTCCGCCACGTCGCTTGCCTGGGCGGCGAGCCAGCGGGAGATGGCCGTGTCGTAGGCGGCGGTGGTCTGGTAGACCTTCACCTGCAGGCGACGACGGGTGGAAAGCGTGGTGCAGCCACCGGTCTCGTGCATCTCGGCCAGGACGGCATCATAGTCGGCCGGGTCGGAAATGACGGTAACGCTCGTGGCGTTCTTGGCGGCAGAGCGCAGCATGGAGGGGCCACCGATGTCGATGTGCTCGATGGCGTCCGCGAAGGTGACCTCAGGGTTGGCGACGGTCTTCTCGAACTCGTACAGGTTGACGACGACCAGATCGATCAGCTTAATGCCGTGCTGAGCCGCCTCCTGCATGTGTTGCTCGGAATCGCGGCGGGCCAGCAGCGCGCCATGAACCTTGGGGTGCAGGGTCTTAACGCGGCCGTCCATCATCTCGGGATAGCCCGTGAACTCCTCGATGGGGGTTACGGGAACGCCCGCGTCCTCGATGGCACGAGCCGTGCCGCCCGTAGAGATGATCTCGACGCCAAAGTCGTCAACCAGCGTCCGTGCGAAATCGACGACGCCCGTCTTATCGGTAACCGAGATCAACGCGCGTGCGATCTTCACATCAGATCCCATGCAGTCCTCCTGTCTGGTACGCCGCCGTGCTCTGTGAGTCGGTGATACGTCGATCTGCAGCGCTCGCGCAGCGGCATTGAAAATACTGATTTAATGTAGCGCATCGAGCGCATCGATGCACCCCGCAACGGGCGCATGTGCAGAAAAAGTTTGCGAGCGGAGGGGATGGGCATGGCACCGGGCACGGTGAGTTCATGGAACACAGGGGCACCATAATTAGATACCAATGGCGTGGTAGAACTGTGCTCGATATGCATCCGCAAAAGAAAGAGGCACCATGGTCTCGCGGGTTCTCTACCGACCGTTTGATACCGAAGACTTCGACGCCATCGCGCTGATTCTGCAGCAGCTTTGGCATAACAATTCGGATAACGATGAGTACAACCGCCTTGAGGCCGCGTGCGACCTCGCCTATTGCCTTTCGTCGTCGACGTTTTCACAGGTTGCCGTAATCGACGGTCAGGCGCGTGGCATTTCGCTCGCGCGTGCGGGACAGAGCTCCGGCGCCACTATCAACGAGCATTGGATGGATACCGAACGCGCGCTGCTATCGCAGATGCGTGAGCTAGAGCCCGATGCGTGCGCCGAGTATCTCTCGTTTGTGCGCGCAACCATCCGAACCAACAACCGCCTGCTCGAGAGCAGCCCGTTGCCGCACGACAACGAGGTCACGCTGCTTGCCGTGGATCGCGATGTCCATGGCCTGGGCGTTGGCACGGTTCTGCTCGATGCCGCCGTCTCGCACCTGTCCTCGCTTGGAGCGACGAGGGCGCACCTGTACACCGACTCCAACTGCTCGTGGAAGTTCTACGAGCTGCACGGCTTTAAGCGCACGGCCACGCACCGCGCCAACCGCGAAGAGCGCCGTCACGACATGCCGCGCGAAAGCTTCCTCTACGAACTCGATCTAACAGCCTAAACCCAGCAGCCATACCTAGTCATTTAGGGATGTTCCCAGTGATTAGTCGTTGGGGACAGCCTTCGTAGGTAGCGCATGAAAATGGGATGGATCCGTCGGCAGTCGCCGGAGAAGATCCATCCCAAAAATCAGAGCGCGCTAGAACGTTCCGCCGCCGCCTCCGCCGACGCCGCCGCCTCCGCCGCCAGAGAAGCCGCCGCCTCCGCCGCCGCCCGAGCTGTCGGAGCTCGACGCCAGCTCACGGATGCTCTCGTGATACACGTCATCGAACGAATCGAGCGGAGACTCGATACCGTAATGATGGTAGTACCACCAGTAGCAGGGATAATTGTCATAGAAGCCGTCGGCCTCGCGCACCTCGGGCGGCACGGCCTCGGCAAGCTGACGCAGCACTTCCTTGGAAACACCCAGCGCCACGCCCATCACCAGCAGCTTGTTCCACAGCACCAGATCGCCGGGGACGGCTTCCTTTAGACGAGTGAAGTCCTCGAGCCAATGCTTAAGTGCCTTGCAGCGAGCCGCCACCTCGGCGCCCTCCGGCGTAAAGCGGCGGAACGTAAGGCCCACGCCGATACCCACCAGCACAATCGGCACCGAGATAAACGCGGCGGTAATGTTCGCCTGTGCGCCATCGGTAAAGAAGATGGATCCCACGGGAACAAAGGCGATCAGGATACCAAGAACCAGGCAAAACACCATTGCAACAATGCCGTCTGAGGCAACGTACTCGCTATCGGCCAGCTTGCCCTTAACGGTGCTCTGATAGTCCTCGAGCTTGTCGCCCACGGGTGTAGAGTGCTGCTTGACGTAGTGCTGCAGCTCGTCGAACGTGCGCGAGCGATCGCCGTTCTCGTCAGGCTTAGCACCGGCAAAGAAGACCTTGAGCACCATGTGGTCAATGCCCTTGGCCGACTTCCAGCCCGCATCACTCACCGTCACGCGATACGTCTGCTCTTCTTTTTCACGCCCCAACGGACCCTTCTTGGCCTTGGTCACGGTCGCCTGCTCCAGCTTGATCACACGGTCGTCAGTGAGCTTCATGAGCGTGGCGATATATGCCTGATCGGGCACCTCGTTCCAGCTCATGAGGGCCGAAAGCACGGCGGGATGGTCGGCCGAAGGCACATCGCGGAAATATTCGTCCTGGAAAAACGGCTTGGGCTTGCGCTTGCGCAGCTTAAGCACAACGATTGTGCCGGTAAAGGCCAACGCCGCGACAACACTTAGCACGGCAAGTGCATTGGCAATCATGCGAGCGTGAGCGCGGCGGGCGTTAGCCTCGTCGGCCCATTCCTTCTCTTCGCTCATGATCGTTGACATGCGCTCTTCGCCCGAGGCGGTAAGCTGCGGCACCCAGTCGCTAGGGAAGGCGATGCGTGCCTCGGCGAATTCGCCCTGATGCACACAGGGAATGGTATAGGTGACCATGGGTTCGTCCGCATCGAGCGATACATCGCCCGTCAGCGGGCCGTGGCCCCATGCGCGGAAATTATCGCCCTTGACGGCCGCCGTCCCGGCAGCGGCATTAGCGAAGCGCACTTCCATCTCGACATCGTCGGAATCCGCAGACCAGCCGTCGCCCACGAACTTCCAGTAGAGCTCGGCGGTATCGGCCCAGTTCATAACCGCACCGGTCATGGTGTAGCCCACATAATAGATCGCGCTGTCGCCGCTCTCGTGGGGGCTGAACACCTTAATCCTTACGCCGTCACTGGTCTGCTCGACCGTGTAGACGCCAGAATCGCCCTTGTTCGCGCTATCGACTTTGTTAAACGCGGTGTCCTCTTCCTCGACACTCAGCACGTCGACGCCCGCCGTGCCGCCCTGCTGGTTGGTGCCCGTATTGATCTCCCAAAACACGCCGTTGATGTCGTCGTCGAAATCAAACTGGCGTCCCTCGACAACGGTCAGCGATCCATCGGCCTCAACCGTGGCACTGATATAAGTTTGGGTCATGGAGTAGCCGCCGGCGTGCGCGGCGACAGGCAGCAGCAACAACGCAAGCGTGACGAGCACGCAGACGGAAGCGAATCGCGCAAACAGGTGGCGCTGCCGGCTGACTTTGGCGGCGAGGGTGTTCATAGGCACATCCTTTGTCTGTAAAACCAACAGCGCCATTGTCCCACGTTTGCGGGTACGCATGGCGAACATCTAGGCGACCGGAGCGCCAAACGGGATGAAAGTCACACCCGCACCCCGGCAGCTAGTCATTGGGGACGTTCTTAAATGACTAGTCATTAGGGACACCCTTGGCATAGCCCGCCCCGGCAATAGATACCACTTCACAGCTCCGTCACAGGTGTAGCGGCTTTGTGTGGGCGCGGCACGCGCTGATTGAGCCGCCAGCCGAGGGGCATAAAGCAGTTGAGCGAAAACGGTTTGCCCCTTTGCCGTTCGCTCGAGGATCATGTCCCCCTTTTCCGCGGAAACCCCGGCAGTTGCGAAGAGCTGCCGGGGTTTCTGTCGTTTGTGAGGCTAAGTCGGTACGCAGCGATCGAGACCTTGAGCCGCAAACCCACCGTGCGCAATGCGCACCGCCGCCAACTTGTGAGCGCAGCAACGCCTTCCCTGCCAAGCCCCGCGCTATACTCGTCCGCATGGATATCAACGCACGCAACATAGCAACACACGCCGCGGACGCACCAGCAACGGCAGCGCCCACCCCCGTCGTGGGCCGCTTTGCCCCGTCGCCCTCGGGCCGCATGCACTTGGGCAACGTGTTCAGCTGCCTGTGCTCGTGGCTTTCGGCCCGCAGCCAAGGCGGCAGCATCGTGCTGCGCATCGAGGACCTGGACGATCGCTGCAAGCGCCCGGAACTTGCCACTCAATTGATTGACGACCTGGCCTGGCTGGGACTGGAGTGGGACGAAGGCCCCTACTACCAGCACGATCGCCTGGATTTGTACGAGGACGCCCTGCGTCAGCTGCAAGACGCCGGCCTCACCTATCCCTGTTTTTGCACGCGTGCCGAACTCCACGCCGCGAGCGCGCCGCACGCGAGCGACGGCACGCCCATCTACCGCGGCGCCTGCCGAGACCTTTCTGCCGAGGAGGTTGCCCGCCGCAGCGCTCTGCGCGCTCCGGCCACGCGCCTGCGCGTACCCGCCGTCGACGACCTCGCAAACGATGTGATCGAATTCGTGGACCGCACGTATGGAGCCCAATGCGAAGCACTCGCCACCGAATGCGGCGACTTTTTGGTGCGCCGCAGCGACGGCGTTTTTGCCTACCAGCTAGCCGTGGTGGTCGACGACGCCGCCATGGGCGTCACCGAGGTCGTGCGCGGATGCGATCTGCTGGGCTCCACGCCGCGCCAAATCTACCTGCAGCATTTGCTGGAACTTCCCACGCCGCACTACGCGCACATTCCGCTGCTCATGTCGCCGGATGGCCGCCGCCTTTCCAAGCGCGACCGCGACCTGGACCTGGGCGAGCTCCGCACCCGCTTTGGCGCGCCCGAGGCACTACTGGGCTGGCTCGCCGGGCAAACAGGCATCGCGCCGGACGCCACACCGCGCTCTGCCGAGCAGCTGGTCGAGCACTTTAGCTGGGATGTTATCCGCACGCATCGGGAAAACATCACTGTAACGGTCGAGTAGCCAGCCACCCCGCCCCTACGCGACATCCCAGGGCTGGAGTTCGTCGCCCAGGCGGACAATACAGTCGTAGAGCACGGTGTGGCACTCGGCTGGGTTGGCGTCACGATGAAAATGCCCGTAGTACCAGCGCTTGTAGTCCAGGTGGTCCTCCAGCTCGTCGAAAAACGTGGTGAGTCGATCGACATCGGGATAATTCCAGACAGGTGCCGGGTAAAGCGTGGGCGAAAGCATGCGCGTGGAGCAGGTATGGGTGATCGCATAGTCGACCTTCCAACCCACGCTGTCGAGCTTTGCCCGCGCCTCCTCAAAGTTGCGCTCGTCCGGCAGCTCCTGCGGCCACCAGCTGGAATACGGAATGCGGTATTCCTTATCCACGCTCGTGGCGCCGCCCATGGCAAAGATCGTTGAGCCGTCGAGCTCAAAAACCTCACCGCGCGTCAGGCGTCGGATGGGCGAGGTGTCCGACAGACGCTGCGTCAGGCCGCCGTGCCACAGCTCCATGGGGCGCTCCGCCCAGTGATCGAAACGCTCGTGGTTTCCGTCGACAAACAGCACCGTATAGGGGCGCGACTCCAGCCAGGCGATGTCGGCACATTCCTCGGCAGAGAAATCCCACGGAAAGCCAAAGTCGCCCGCGATGATGAGATAGTCGTCACTTGCCAGACCATCCCCAAGATCCCAGTCGCGAAGCTTTTGCATGTCGACGCCGCCGTGAATATCGCCCGTCACATAGACCGTCATCGGATCACCACTTCCCTGTAAGTCGCTAGCCCACATTCTGCACGATCACTAAGTCAACCGTTCCAGCCCTTCCATCCTTTGGGACCTACCCTCGCTCTTCCATCCAAACGGGTCAAACACCCAAAAGATCAGATCGAGCACGCCGCCGGTCATCATGGCGCCGGCAAGAGCCATGCAAACATGCAGAAAGCTGGCACTTCGGAGCACGTCGAACGGCCCCAGAACAGCCAGCAGCGCGACCGCTGCGCCGGCTACGCACAGCGCGAGGCACGGCCCCGCGTCCTTAACGCACTTCTTTGCGAGATGCTTTGCGTTGTCACTCATCGGTATCGAACTCCTTAGAGGGTCGTTGTTCAGACGCATGCCGCCGCGGCAGAGCGGGGCGGCAGGGTAAGTGTCACATGCTGTGCGGACATCAATGGAGAAACCGCCTGCTCGACCAACCTTTGACGCCGTTTTGCACCGGCACCACATCCCCCGCTATCGAGGTCTAATACTTTTCCCACCGCCACCCAAAAACTCATCCAACATTAATCTTGGCTCAAGAATCGCTTAATCTATAACCTGCACTATAGAGTTCGAACAAGGGGCGGGGCGGCGCCGCGCAACGCAGGCCGCCGAACGCTACGCTCGCGCCTGGGCAGATCGCCCGGCGTCGCGCCCATCGAACGAAAGGACAGGTCATGGACGACCTCGAAAAAGTTGAAACCATCCGCACCAAGTGCAACGTGAGCTACACCGATGCCAAGGCCGCGCTCGACGCCGCCGACGGTAACGTTCTGGATGCCATCATTTGGGTCGAGTCGCAGGGCAAGACGCAAACCACGTCGGCGCACGCCGCCACCGAGTCCGTGCCGGTCGATGAGCCCTCGGCCGAGATGGTCGCCGCGCAGGCCGCCTACGAAAAGTCGAGCGAAAAGACCGACTTCTCCAAGAAGATGGACAGCGTGTGGGAGTACCTCAAAAAGCTCTTCCGCCTGAGCCTGGACACCAAGTTTATTGCCACGCGCCGCGATGCGATCATCCTCAACATCCCCATCCTGATCCCCATCGTCGCGCTGTTTGCTTGGGGCGCCACGATATGGCTGATGCTGATTGGCCTGTTCTTTGGCATGCGCTACCGCATCGACAGCGACGGCGACGTGCCCGGCAGCATCAACAACCTTATGAATCACGCTGCCGATGCCGCGGACGACATCAAACAAAATCTCAACGACGACAAGTAATCGCAGACGGGGGGGCACGCATGGCACGGATCCTAATCGTAGAGGACGAGGAGAAAATCGCCCGCTTTGTGACGCTCGAGCTGGAGCACGAGGGCTACCAGGTGGAGCACGCCGCCGACGGCCGCACCGCCGTGGACCTGGCGCTGGAGCGCGACTACGATCTGATTCTGCTCGACGTGCTGTTACCGCAGCTCAACGGCATGGAGGTCCTGCGGCGCGTCCGCAAGCACAAGGATGTGCCGGTGATAATGGTCACCGCGCGCGATGCCGTGATGGACAAGGTTGCCGGGCTCGATGCCGGCGCCGACGATTACCTGACCAAGCCGTTTGCGATTGAGGAGTTGTTCGCACGGATCCGCGTGGCGTTGAAGCGCTCGGAGGCCGTGCGGGCGGCTTCGGGCGTTGACGGCATCGGGACGGGCGCGGCAGGCGGCACGGGTGTCGGCGCCACTGCGATGCCCCCGGTCAGTGACTCGACCCAGGTTTCCGCCTCGCTCTCCCCCGCCACGCTCGCCGTGGGCTCGGTTGCGCTCGACCCCGACCGCCGCGAAGTCACGGTCGGCGGCTCGCCCATTGCGCTCACGGCCCGCGAGTTCGATGTCCTCGCCCTGCTTATGGCGCATGCCGAGACCGTGCTCACGCGCGAACGCATCGCGCACGAAGCGCTGGGCTACGAATACATGGGCGACACCAACAACGTCGACGTGCACATCGCGCATCTACGCGCCAAGATCGAGGACGCCGGCGGCGCCCGCATCATCCAGACCGTGCGCGGGGTGCGCTATGTCTGCCGCGCGTAACGCCGAGGCCAAGCGCGTCACCTCCATCGCCCGCACCATCAACTGGAGCTATATGTGGCGCCGTCTGATGAGCTACGTCTGGCTCGATCTGTTGCTGGTAGTGATTGCGGCGGCGATCCTCGTCTATGGATACAACCAGACGCTGCCCGACAGCGCGTTTACCGCAGGATGGATCCCCAGCGCCACCGTTCGCGGCATGACGCTGACGCCCGCGCGCGGCTGGGACCTGACAACGCTCACCTATACCGTCGAGCTTGCGCGTACCACCAAGACTTTCCCCCTCGCGCAGGACCTCGTCACGCTATGGCCTCTCTACCTTGTCGTTGTGGGTTGGCAGGTCATCAGCGTGCTCAACATGCTCGGCGGCGCCCGCCGCGTGCGCCGCACCATGGCGCCGCTCAACGATCTGGCCCTGCGCGTGGACGAACTCGGCCGCATGCAACTCGCCGGCGGCAAAATGGAAACACTGGAGCAGGCCATCGAGCGCGCAAGCGTCGACTCGCCGAGCGTCACCACCGGCGACGCCGACCTGGCAAGCATCGAGGTCGCACTCAACCGCCTGCTGCGCCAGATGCAAGAGGCCAAGCTGCAGCAGATGCGCTTTGTCAACGACGCGAGCCACGAGCTGCGCACGCCCATCGCGGTGATTCAGGGCTACGTGAACATGCTCGACCGCTGGGGTAAGGACGACCCGGACGTGCTGGCGGAATCCATCGCGTCCCTTAAAGCCGAAAGCGAGCACATGCAAGAGCTTGTGGAGCAGCTGCTGTTTTTGGCGCGCGGCGATGCCGGGCGCACGGTCCTGCGGCGCGCGCATACCAACTTGGCTGCACTGGTCAGCGAGGTATGCGAAGAATCGCAGATGATCGATACCGAGCACACGTATCGGCTGGCTTCTGACGCTGCGCTTGCCAGTGACCCGCGCTGCGACGCGCCCGTCGACGTGGCGCTCGTGAAGCAGGCTCTGCGCGTGATCGTGCAAAACGCCGCCAAGTATTCGGACGCGGGAACGACCGTCACATTTGGCATAACGCCGGATGCGGGCGCGGGTACAATCGACATAAGCGTTGCGGACGAGGGCATCGGCATGAACCAGGAATCCGCAGCTCACGCGTTTGAACGGTTCTACCGCGCCGACAACGCACGCAATGCCGGCGCGCAGGGCTCGGGCCTGGGGCTTGCCATTGCCAAGTGGATCGTCGATAGCCATGGCGGTGTCATTGGCGTGACCTCAGTCGAGGGCGTCGGCAGCCGCTTTACGATTCGCCTGCCGCGGTAGGAAGCCCCTCGGCATAAATAAAGGGATAGGGCCACGCGGCCCTATCCCTTTTTGCTAGCTATGGCAGCTTGTGCGCTATTCGCGGCACAGGTGCACGGCGAAGCCGGCGAACTCGCGCTTAAAGTACACGAGCTTGGTGCCACCGTCGGGCAGCAGCACGCGCGACTCCTCGTTGACCTCGAGCCCACGCTCGGCAAACCACTTCTCGGCCGCATCGATGTCGTTGACGGCAAAGCCGATGTGGCCCTTGGCGCCACGACCGTTCTGCTTCATGATCTCGACCAGCGAATCGTTAAAGTACGAAACGGGGGTCTCGATGACGGGCAGGCCCATCATTGTCGAGAACAACTCCGCGATCTCCAGGGCATCGGCCGGGTCGGTGGCGTTGATGCCCACGTGAGCGACGCGCATGCCAAAGAGCTCTACCGGGTTGGCGTTCTGCTCACTCATACAGTCAGCGCCTACTGAGCCATGACGTCGAGGACGGCCTTCTCGGCGGCGACGCGGTTCATGCCGGTCATGAAGGGCACGCCGCTCACGTACGGGCAGGTGAGGCCCTCGGGGGCAACGGTGGTGGCGATCAGCAGGTCGGCGCCCTCGTCGCAAACGTCCTTGGCCTCGGAGATGGCGCACTGCACGATCTCGTACTTGTCGGCGTAACCGTTGGCGTCGAGCAGGGTAGCGACCTTCTGGGCAACGAGCGTGGAAGTAGCAGCGCCAGCACCGCAAGCCAAAACGATCTTCTTCATAGGTAATGTCTCCCTTCGTGGTTTACTTTAGGTAAGTGTACCGCAGCGAGCGATGGCACTCGGCCTCGATGAGCTTTTATGCCAGTTTGCTTGCGCGCTGCGTATAATACATCTAGTACGTGTTGTCATACCGCTCGCTTTATGAGCGACTAAGGACCCCAATATGCCCGATTCCCGCACCCTCTGGACCGCCGTCGTCATTATTTGCATCGCCGTGTCGGTATTCTTTAGCGTCAAAAAACGCACCACGTTTAAGCGCCTGCAGCAGCTTATGGCTGCGAAGCAGTGGGACGAGTTCGATCGTTTGCTCGATGGCAAACTCACCAGCATGCTGTACCCGCGCTATAACCGCGACTACCTGCGCCTGAACTCCTATCTGCTGCGCGAGGACCACAAGCGCGCCGACGAGATGTTCGATTTGCTGCTGGGGCTCAATCTGCCCAAAATGCAGCGCGTCGACCTGGTGATCAAAGCCTTTAACTACTACGTTGGCCAGGAGGACCGCAAAAAGTCCAAGGAGCTCCTGCACGAGATCAAGGGCTTTGAGGGCGGCCAGGCCGAGGCAGTCGCGCACGAATGCCAACTGATGTACGACACGATGATCCTCAAGCGCCACAACGACATTCCCGAGCTGGAGCGCATGCTCGAGGAGGCCGGCGACGACAAGGTCAAGAGCTGCCGCCTGGAATACCTGCTAGCCCTGCAGTACAAGAATAAGGGCGACGAAGCCAAGTTCCAGGAGTTCCTGGAGAAGTCGGGCCGGCACTCGATGGCCGTCAACGCGTAACGGACGGCTTGTGCTAGACTTCTAGTCTCACGGGGGCGTGGCGGAATTGGCATACGCAGGAGACTTAAAATCTCTCGCCGCAAGGATTGTGGGTTCGAGTCCCACCGCCCCTACCACGTATTGTTTACGAGCCCGTGTTCCCCAGGGATGCGGGCTCGTTTCTTTTGGACGCCGGTGGGACTCGAACCCGCGAGGGGGCGAGCGTCAAGCGGACGCGCAGCGTCCGCAGCGAGCCGGCGAGGGCGCCGGCAGGCGGCTGAAGCCGGTGCAGATTTGCGCAGCAAATACGCAGACGTCCCACCGCCCCGCGCTTCAGAAAGTCAGCTGATTTAGGACGAGCTAAAAAGACTGCTTCGGCCCCTTAGAAGTTGCGGTGGAATAGTTCCTGTTTTGCCCGTTTACCGGCCCATTTAGGAACTATTTCACCGCAACTCAGAGGGAGACGGTTAAAGGGCGCTCAGACTCGGGGTCCAGGCGATGGTGGGGGTTGCACCGTCAAGAGTCTCGTTGATGGTGGCGGCCATACCGGCGAGCAAGCTGTTCTCGCTCACGGTAAGCGCCCTGTAACCACCGGCGCGCATGAGTTCGCGAATCACCACGGCGCCAGCGAGAATCACACCCGCGCGCTTGGGCTGCACGCCCGGCAGCGCGGCAATGCCCGCAACATCCAGCGCGGACATGCGCTCGATAGCGGCCGAAATCTGTTCCATCGAAAGCTCGCGCAGGTGCACAAAGCTCGAGTCGTACGGCTCCAGCTCGTGAACCAGCGCCACGAGAGTGGTGACGGTGCCACCCACCGCGACCAGGCACTCTGCACGCTCAAAATTGCTCGGCAGGCCCTCAAAATAGGCGGTGAACTGCTCGCCCGCCCAGTTGGCAGCGGCAGCAAGCTCGCCGTCCGCAGGCGGCAGCACCGAGAAGAACCGCTCCGTCACGCGGCGACAACCGATGTCCAGCGAACGCGTGCCCTCCAGCGCAAAGACCCCACGCTCCGGTGCGTACACACCCGTCGCGAGTTCCGTGGACCCGCCGCCCGAATCCGCGACAATAATGCGCTCGCCGGCAAAGTCGTGCGCCACGCCAAAAAACGTCAGACGTGCCTCGACCTCGCCCGGAATCACCTGCGGTTCGAGCCCCAGCTCGCGCAGGCCGTCCAGCAGCAGGGCGGCATTGGACGCATCGCGCGCGGCGCTCGTGCACGTGGTGCAGACGCACGCAGCCCCAAAGGTACGTGCCTCGTCCACAAACATCCGGCACGCAGCGAGCACACGCTCAACGGCCGCCTCGCAAAAGCGACCTGTCGCGTCCACGCCCTCGCCCAGGTCGGTAATCTCGGTATGCTTGGACGATTCCACGATCGCCCCGCCCTCGACCTGGGCCAACACCAGTCGCGACGACACCGTTCCCAGGTCGATCGCGGCCACCTTATAGCGTTTGCAATTTGTCATTGCGGGCTCCCCTCCGGGCGCTATTTGCCGTTGGACACGACCGTCTGGCCCTCGACACCGTTAAACCCAAACAGTATGTCGAGCGCCTGGATGTACCACGGCGCGTCCTTACCGACTTCTTCGATTTCCTTGGCAACTTCGCTGGCCTTCTTGGCGTTCGACGACTTCTTGCTCGAAGACGAATCCGAATCGTCGTCCAGGCCCTGCACTTCAATCCTCTTCTCGCCGGGCATCACCAGGCCCAAGTCCTCGGATGCCGCGTCCTTGATACCCTCCTCCGAGAGCAGCTTGTCGACGCTTTTTTGCAGCTCATCATTGTATTGCTGACGAATCTCGACCTGCTTGGCCAAGATATCGCTCGAACGCTTTGCCACGTACAGATCGCGCACGGGGAAATACAGGCTCACGAGCACCAGGGCAACGACAATGCCGATGAATAGCCCCCGCTGAGGACCGTGGGTAAAGTCGTAAATTGCCTTGACCACTGCGTTGTCGTTGGCGTAGTGCATAAAGTCCGAGCCGGAAAGACGGCTTGAGGGACGGCGCGGCTTGTCGGACGCCTGGGTCGAAGGGCGCGACGCATGCGCGGAACGCGATGGGCGCACCGGACTATCCAAGGAACTATTTGGCTGAGCATTGGGATGCGAAGTCGCCGGCGAGCTATACCTGGAGCGATCAGCACCAGCATAACCAGACCCGCCAAGCTGCGCGGTACGCGCACGACGAGGCGACGGCTCACGCGAACCGGCGGAATAATACCTGTTGTCGTAAATCTGATCCATGTGCGCCTTGTGCGGTTGAGGTTTGTTTGCGCTAAGTCCTTTAGTTATAGCACGAGCGCCCGCACCGCCTTCGCCAGCCTTTGCTCGACATAAAAAAGGCGCTGAGCCATATGGCCCAGCGCCAATAGTGCTTTGCGGCATCCAGCCAAGGCGGGGCAGAACCGAGTCAACCCCGCCCCGCGAGCACCACTTGTTTAGCGAATGTTGTAGAACGCAGACTTGCCGGCGTAGCGCGCGCTGCCCTCGAGCTCGTCCTCGATGCGGATGAGCTGGTTGTACTTGGCAATACGGTCGCTGCGGCACGGGGCGCCCGACTTGATCTGACCGGCGTTAACACCCACGACCAGGTCAGCGATCGTAGAGTCCTCGGTCTCGCCGGAACGGTGGCTCACGATGCAAGCGTAGCCGGCCTCCTTGGCGGTCTCGATGGCCTCGAGCGACTCGGTGAGCGTGCCGATCTGGTTGACCTTGACCAGAATCGCGTTGGCGGCGCCCAGCTCGATGCCCTTCTTGAGGCGCTCGGTGTTGGTGACGAACAGGTCGTCGCCCACCAGCTGCACCTTATTGCCAATGCGCTGGGTGAGCTCAACCCAGCCGTCCCAGTCCTCCTCCGCCATGCCGTCCTCGATGGAGATGATGGGGTAGGTGTCGACGAGCTTCTCCCAGTAATCGACCATCTGGGCGCTCGTGTACTCCACGCCCTCGCCCTTGAGCTCGTACATACCGGTCTCGGCGTTGTAGAACTCGGTGGACGCCGGGTCCATGGCGTACATGAAGTCGACGCCGGGCTTAAAGCCAGCCTTCTCCACGGCCTTGGTAATGTACTCGAACGGCTCGGCATTGGTCTTAAGGTTGGGGGCAAAGCCGCCCTCGTCGCCCACGCCGCCGCCCAGGCCGGCCTCGTGCAGCACGCCCTTGAGGGTGTGATAGACCTCGGCGCACCAGCGCAGGCCCTCGGCAAAGCTCGGAGCACCCACGGGCATGATCATGAACTCCTGGAAGTCAACGTTGTTGTCGGCATGCACGCCACCGTTGAGGATGTTCATCATGGGCGTGGGCAGCAGATGAGCGTTGACGCCGCCCAGGTACTGGTACAGCGACAGGCCCGCCGACTCTGCCGCAGCGCGGGCAACGGCCAGCGACACGCCCAGAATCGCGTTGGCACCGAGCTTGGTCTTGTTGGGGGTACCGTCCGCGGCGATCAGCGCGGCATCGACAGCGCGCTGGTCGAAGGCATCGAGGCCCACGACGGCATCGGCGCACTCGTTGTTGACGTGCTCGACGGCCCGCGAGACGCCCTTGCCCAGGTAGCGACCCTTGTCGCCGTCGCGCAACTCGCATGCCTCAAAGGCGCCGGTCGAAGCGCCCGAAGGCACCATTGCGCGGCCAAAGCTGCCGTCCTCGAGCACGACCTCGACCTCGACGGTGGGATTGCCGCGGCTGTCGAGCACTTCACGACCGTAGACGTCCAAAATATCGCTCATGTTGTCTCCCTCTCACTTGGAAACGTAGTTAATGCAAGCGACTGGCCGACCGTGCACCATCGGCGCGCCTCCGTAAGTTAGCCATGTCGCACTTTTTGCATTATGCCCCAAGTTAGCCGAGGGATTCACTTGTTTTTCGAAAAATTTAGCGGGAACGATGAGGCATATCAGCCCGTCGTTCCCGCAGTTTTACTCCTCCGCCTTTGCGGCATCCCAGAGGTCGTTGAGGCCGTGGGTCGAAAGCTCAGCCAGATCTACATGAGCGTTGGCCGCCATCTGCTCCATCGCGGCCCAACGGCGGCGGAACTTTGCCGTGCTGGCACGAAGGGCACTCTCGGCGTCGATTCCCTCCTTGCGCGCAACGTTGACCAGGGCAAAGAGCAGGTCGCCAAACTCCATCTCGCTCTCGGGCGAGCCGGGAGCCTCGGCCTCAAACTCGGCACGCTCCTCGGCGACCTCGTCCCACACGTCCTGGACCGTCTCCCACTCAAAGCCCACGGCCGCTGCCTTGCGCGACACCTTCTGGGCCTGCATCAGCGCCGGCAGATGCGTGGGCACACCGTCGAGCAGGCCCTCGGGCGCAGCCTCGCCTGCCGCCACGGCTTTGTCCTTGGCGGCCTTCTCAGCAAGCTTGACCTCGTCCCAGATCTTGAGCACCTCATCGGAGTTATCGGCATCCGCATCGCCAAACACGTGTGGGTGGCGGCGGATGAGCTTGGCGTCGATATCGCGTGCCACATCGGCCAGCGTAAACTCGCCGGCATCCGCCGCAATCTGCGCATGCAGTACGACCTGCATGAGCACGTCGCCGAGCTCCTCACGCAGGTGCGTCGCGTCGTCCGCCTCGATGCAATCGAGCGCCTCGTAGGCCTCCTCGATCATGTTCTTGCCGATGCTCTGGTGCGTCTGTTCGCGGTCCCACGGGCAGCCATCGGGCTGACGCAGACGCCAGATGGTCTGCACCAGATGCTGCAGCTCGGCCGACGCGTCGACCAGCGTGGACAGGTCGCGCGAACCCTCGGCATTTTGCTGAGCCATATGCTGCGCCATGGTTAGTCCTCCTCCAGAATCACGTGACGGAACGCACCGCCCTCGTAGATGCCGTAGCTGTGCGAGCCGTCCTTGGGGATGCTCACGCTGCCGGGGTTGAAGAGCCACAGGCCCGGGTGCGCGGCGCTTTCCTCGTTAACCTTGATGTGCGTGTGGCCGTAGACGAGCGCGGAGCCCTCGGGCAGCGCGGGCGCGTGGTCGACGCTGTTGTGCATGCCGGCGCCAAAGACGTGGCCGTGCGTCAGGAACAGTTCACGACCGGTCTCGTCGAACAGCGTGGCGTAGTCCGCCATGACGGGGAAGTCGAGCACCATCTGGTCGACCTCGGCGTCACAGTTGCCGCGCACCGCGATGATGCGGTCGGCCAGGGCGTTGAGCAGCGGAATCACGCGCTTGGGAGCGTAGTCGCGCGGCAGATCGTTGCGCGGACCGTGGTAGAGCAGGTCGCCCAGCAGCACGATGCGGTCGGGCTGCTCGAACTCGATGGCGGCGCAGAGGCGCTCGGTCCAGTATGCCGAGCCGTGAATGTCGGAAGCGATGAGGTATTTCATGGTGGTCCTTTCGGGTGGGGTTGATGGGGCTGGGCGTGGCGTGCCACCGGCCGCGTTACTCAAATCGCAGTGCCGCGGCTTGTGCCGCTTGCATCACGCGCTGGAGCGGCACGTTATGCTCGCGGGCGAGACGGGCGCAGTCCTCGTACTCGGGCGCTGCACGCTCGCTGCCGTCGGGCAGGGTCGCTACTTTGACGGCCACCTCGCCCCACGTCGTCGCCACCTGCTCAAAGCGGCGCGGCAAGCAGACGCGCTCCATGACCTGGCGACGGATGCCGTTGGTCGTGGTCTCCAAAAAGATAATCGTCTGCAGGCGCTCGATATCCTCGTGGGTGCAGATTACCTGCAGCTGCCAGCCGGGGCGACCTTTCTTGCAATAGAGGGGCAGCCAATGTACCTCGCGCGCACCGGCCTCGCGCAGGCGGTCGGCGGCGAAGGCGAGCACCTCGGGCGACGCGTCGTCGATGTCGCATTCCAGCTTGACGATGGTCTCGGGCGCATCGGTCTCGCGGGACAGCGGAGATGTACTTCCACGTTGCATACGGTCCGGATCCTTTCCGCGCGGGCTCGTTTTGTTCACTCAAACGCTAGCACATCGGACGTGGCACAGGCGTGACTTTCGTCCGTCGCCGCCCTCGCTCCTATCCAAACATGTACGTCAGCCTCCAAACATGTCATTTTTTGTCGGTTTTGGAGGCTGATGTACATGTTTTGAGAGCAAGCGAGAACGCACCGCGCAGCCTTTCCAATCGATTTCGAGCTCCGGCGTGCCCGGCGTGTTGAGAGCTGCGCCATTACAATGGAGCAGATTCGCCGAATGCAAAGGAGCCGCCATGCCCGCATGCCCGCTGGTCGACTGCCACACCCATACTTCGTTTTCGGACGGCCATGCCTCGTTTGAGGACAACGCCCGCGCTGCTGCCGCCGCCGGCTGCCGCGCCATGGTCTCGACCGACCACCTCACCCTACCCGCCAGCATGGACGCCAACTGCGAAGTGCAGGTTGTCGAGGGCGACTTGCCGGCACATCGTCTGGCCTTTGAGGACGCCCGCAAACTCGCCGCGCAGATCGCGCCGGAGCTCACCTTTATCTACGGTTTTGAATGCGATTGGTACGAGGGCTGCGAACCCTTGGTTGAGCACTGGTCCCAGGGCGCCGTGGTGCGCTTGGGCAGCGTGCACTGGATTGACGACCCCGGCGATATCATGGCCGGTGCCGCGGGTACGGCGGGAACGGAAAACGTCGCTCGCCCCGATACACCCGATTCCCCTTGCGGTTGGGTCGACGACGACACCAACCTGCACGTTTGGGAAAACCTGGGGGTGCGCGGCGTATGGGAGCGCTATGTCGATGACTGGTGCCGTGCTTGCGAAAGCCCGCTCGACTTTGACGTGATGGCCCATCCCGACCTGGTCATGCGCTTTTCGAAGGAGGGCTTTGCGCCCGATTTTGACCCGGCGCCGTTTTGGGAGCAGATGGCCGAATGCGCCCACGATACGGGTCGCCGCGTTGAGGTCTCGACCGCCGCACCGCGCAAGGGACTCGACGACTTCTATCCCGCGACCGGGCTGCTGCGTTGCTTCGCCCACGCCGAGGTGCCGATTACTTTTGGCTCGGACGCGCACCGCGCCTGCGATATCTGCTGGAACATCCGCGAGGCTCAGGCCCACGCCTACGACTGCGGTTATCGAACCTTCGACATCCCCCACGCCACCGGCGAATGGGAATCCACACCCCTCGCCTAAAACTAGTGGCGGCGAGCGTTGAGTTCGCCGGCCAGTTCGTCGAGGGTGATACCGTAGCGTTCGAGCGTTACGAGCAGATGGTAAATCAGGTCGCCGGCCTCGTAGCGGATGTGGTCGTGATCGTTATCTTTGCAGGCCATGATGACCTCGCTCGCCTCCTCGGCAAGCTTCTTGAGCAGCTCGTCCTCGACGTCGGTCAGCAGGCGAGCGGTATAGCTCTCCTGCGGCGACGCGTCGCGACGGCCATGAATCACCTCGGCCAGACCCGTCAGCGTCTCGCCGATATTTCCATCCTGAACATTTGCGGTGCGCACACCCATAGTTCAATCCTTTCCGTTTTACCGAGCGCCCAACAGGGTGCCCGCCCTACGCGAGTTTCTTAAAGAAGCAGGTACGGTTGCCGGTATGGCAGGCCGGGCCCGGAGAGTCAACCTTAACCAGTAGCGTATCGCTATCGCAGTCGGCCCAGAGTTCCTTAACCTCCTGCATATTGCCGCTCGTCGCGCCCTTGTTCCAGAGCTCCTGGCGGCTGCGACTCCAAAACCACGTGGTCCCGGTCTTGAGCGTCAGCCCCACCGATTCCTCGTTCATCCAAGCAACCATAAGCACCTCACCGGTGTCATATTGCTGAACCACACAAGGAATCAGCCCGCGGGCGTCGTACGTAAGATCAGACGCTTCTATTACCTCAGTCATCATTTCTCCCAAGTAATTTCCGTAAACCCCACAGGTCGGCGAGGGTTGTCCAGATGCCCGAGATTCCGAGCGACAAGCCCGACGACGCGTACTTAAGTACGCGAGGAGGGTTGGAGCCGGAAGGTCGGGTGCCTGGGCAAGCCGCAGCGCTAGAAGTCCAACCTGACAGGGATGCCCTGCGACGCCATATACTCCTTCACTTGACGGATGCTGAAGGTTCCAAAGTGAAAGACGCTGGCTGCCAGCACGGCGTCGGCCTCGCCCTCGATCACGCCCTCGGCAAAATGCTCGAGCGTGCCCACGCCACCGCTCGCGATGACGGGAATCGGCACCGCGCGCGCCACGGCACGGGTGAGTGCCAAGTCGAAGCCCGCCTTGGTGCCGTCACGGTCCATACTGGTGAGCAGGATCTCGCCGGCGCCGCGACGAGCCGCCTCCTCGGCCCACGCTACCACGTCAATGCCTGTGGCATTACGGCCACCCGCGGTAAAGACCTCCCACTTGTCGGCACCCGGCTCGCCGGGCAGGCCTACACGCTTGGCATCGATCGCCACGACCACGGCCTGGCTGCCAAACGCCGCGGCGGCCTGGCTGATCAACGACGGATCGCGCACGGCGGCAGAGTTAAGCGACACCTTGTCGGCGCCGGCGGCAACCATGGTGCGCATGCACGCCAAGTCGCGAAAACCGCCGCCCACGGTATAGGGAATAGCGAGCTCCTCGGCCGCGTGCGCCGCCATCTCGATGGTCGTCGCGCGGTTGTCGCTCGTCGCGGTAATGTCCAAAAATACGACCTCGTCCGCACCCTCGCGGTCGTAGGCGCGGGCCAGCTCCACCGGGTCGCCCGCATCGCGCAGGCTCACAAAGTTGACGCCCTTGACCACACGGCCGTCCTTAACATCCAGACAGGGAATCACGCGCTTGGTAAGCATGGGCTACTCCTCCCCTCGGGCGGCGGCCAACGCCTGGGCCAGCGTAAAGTTGCCCTCGTAGAGCGCACGACCGGTAATGGCGCCCTCGATGGCATCCTCGCCCACCGCGGCCAGTGCACGGATATCGTCGAGCGTCGAGATACCGCCCGAAGCCACGACGGGAAAGCCCGCGACCTCGGCCACGTGGCGATACGCCGCCACATCAATGCCCGTCTGCATACCATCACGCGCGATGTCGGTATACACCAGATGCTTAAAGCCCAACTCGGAAAGCTGCGCCACGGCATCGTCGAGCGCCACACCCGCGCCGTCGCGCCAGCCATTCACCTTGACCTGACCGTCGCGCGCGGCGATGTCTGCCACCAGCAACTCGCCAAAGCCGCGAGCCGCCACCTCGGCAAATCCCGGCTCGGTCACGAGCACCGTGCCTAGTGCGATGCGACGAGCACCATAGCCGGCCAGCTCATCGATGCGTGCAAGCGAGCGAACGCCGCCGCCCACGTCCACGGACAGACCGTCGACGCCGCAGATGGCCTCGATCGCTGCCGAGTTGGCAGCGCACGCATCCTCGTCCTCGCCAAAGGCAGCGGACAGGTCGACGACGTGCACCCAGCTCGCGCCCTGCTCGACAAAGGAGCGGGCAACGGCCACGGAGTCGTCGGAATATACCTTGCAGCGGCTTCGGTCGCCGCGCTCCAGGCGCACGACCTTGCCGCCGATCAAATCGATTGCGGGAAACAGAATCATCGGCCGGCCCCCTCGACGATGCTCACGAAGTTCTTAAGGATGCGCTGACCCAACGCAGAGGATTTCTCGGGATGGAACTGGCAGCCCCACACGTTGCCGTGGCGCACGATGCACGGGAAGCTCCGCGTGTAATGCGTGCGCGCCAGAACATCGGCGGCATCGGCATCGTCGGCCACCGCATAGCTGTGGGTGAAGTACATATTGGCGCCCTCGGCAAAACCGGCGAGCAGCGGATCGGCCGCACCGGCGGGCGTCATGTGCACCTGGTCCCAGCCCACGTGCGGCACCTTCAGGCGGCTCGACTCCAAGCGCGTACACGAGCCGCGCATGATGCCCAGGCCATCGACCCAGGGACCGCCAGCCTGCTCGGAGGCGTTGCCGTCGGCGACCGCGCCCTCGTCCGCAGGCACGCCCTCGTTGCCGCGCTCAAAAAATAGCTGAAGGCCCAGGCAGATGCCGAGCAGCGGAGTTCCGTCGGCGACGGCATCGAGCACCGCGTCCGCCTCGCCGCTCTCGCGCATAAAGGCGATCGCGTCGTAGAACGCGCCCACGCCCGGGATGACCAGGCCGTCGGCGTTACGGATCTGCTCCGGGTCGTCCGACGTGCAGGCGGCGGCACCGGCGCGCGCAAGCCCGCGCACGACGCTCGACAAGTTGCCCTTGTGGTAGTCGACCACCACGATCTTCGGTTCGCCCACGCGACCCTCCCTTATCTCATCATCCAAAACCACCACAAAGGGGACAGGCACCTTCGTGGTGGTTTTTATCTTTTGGCAGGTTACAGCGAACCCTTGGTGCTGGGGATGCCCTGCACGCGGAGATCGAGCTCGCAGGCGTGGCGCATCGTGCGGCCCACGGCCTTAAAGGCCGCCTCGATAATGTGGTGCGAATTGCCGCCCGCCAGCTCGCGCACGTGCAGCGTGAGCTTGGCGTCGCGCGCAAAGGCGTAGAAGAACTCGACGGCCAGCTCGGTATCAAAGGTGCCCACGCGTTCGGTCGGCACGGGCAGCTCGCAGTAGGCCTGCCCGCGGCCCGAAATATCAACGGCAGCCATCACAAGCGTCTCGTCCATGGCGATCGCCGCGTCGGCAAAGCGCATAATGCCCGCCTTGTCGCCCAGCGCCTGGCAGAACGCCTCGCCCAGCACGATGCCCGTATCCTCGACGGTGTGGTGCGCGTCGACTTCCACGTCGCCCACCGCATGTACCGTCAAATCAAACAGGCCATGGCGGCCAAAGGCGTTGAGCATGTGGTCGAAAAACGGCACGCCGGTCGAGATATCGCACGTACCGGTTCCATCCAGGTCGAGTTTGACGACAATATCGGTCTCCCCCGTCTTACGGGTCACCTCGGCATAACGGCCCATCTACATCTCCTCCTTCACCAGCGCGGCAAACGCAGCCAGCACCTCGTCGTTTTCCCGCGGCGTGCCCACGGTAATGCGCAGGCAGTCCGCAAGCCCCGGCGCGTAGCTAAAGTCGCGCACCAAAATCGAGTACTCGTCGCGTAGGCGCTCGCGCACGCGCGTGGCATGTGGCGTGCGTACGAGCACAAAGTTCGCCGCGCTCGGCCACACCTCCACGGGCAAGCCCTCGGCAGCCATCGCGCGCAGAGCGGCCAGCTCGCGCTCGCGCTCGGATGCGACCTGCGCCACCACGGGTGCATAGGCATCACGGGCACGCACACAGGCAAGCGCCGCCACCTGGCTCAGCACGTTGACCGAATAGATCTGGCGAATCGCCGCGAACACGTCGATGACCTCGGGTGCCGCGATCACATAGCCCAGACGCGCACCGGCGGCGCCAAACGCCTTGGACAGTGTATGCAGAATCACCAGGTTGGGATGCTCGACGATAAGTCCCTGCGCCGTGGTGGCCGCGCCAAACGAATCGTCGGCAAACTCAACGTAGGCCTCGTCGACCATTACCATGCCAGGGCACGCATCGCACAGGGCCGCGACAAAGTCGCGCGGCGCCACGTCACCCGTGGGATTGTTGGGCGAGGTCACGATTGCCAGGTTGCACTCGGGCGCGGCCGCGAGCACAGCAGCTTGGTCGAGCTCAAAGGTCGCCGGATCGCGCCACACGTCGCGCACCTCGGTCTGACAGAGCGACGCAAAGAACGCATACTCGCTAAAGCACGGCGGGCAGTTGAGCAGGGTCCGCCCCGCACCGCCAAACGCCAGCAGATAGTTATAGAGCAGCTCGTCGCCGCCGTTTCCCACGCAGATGTTCTCGCGCGTCATGCCATGCCAGGCAGCAAGCTCGTCGCGCAGGTCGTTGGACATGGGATCGGGATAGCGGTTGAGCGGCGTGGCAGCCAGGGCGGCGTCGACCGCCTCGCGCACGCCGGCCGGCACGGGATAGGTGTTCTCGTTGGCCGAAAGGTTGATGCGCGTGGGCGTAAAGTTAGGATCGTAGGGCTCAATACCGGCCAAGTAGGGCTGGACGAGCTCCTTCATGCGCGGCGTGAGTTCGGCCATATTAGGCCTCCTCGCCGGTCGCGCCAACGCCATCCGCGCCCGCAGCCGCCAGGTCCACACCCTCGACGACCGCGCCAGCGGCACCGCCCGCCGCCGCCAGGTCCACACCCTCGGCAACCGTCGCCACGGCGTCGCCCGGCCAGGCAACCTTGGTCAGGTCGGCCGCAGCCAGCGACGCGGCGCTCACGGCATCCTCGCCCCGCTCCAACACGCGGCGGCGCAGTGCGGCAGAAAGCGCGTGCGCCCACAGGCCCTCGGCCTCGGCCAGGCGCTGCGTAGCGGGAGCGTCGGAGAGCAGGCCCTCGGGCGTATAGCAAATGACACTCGAGCGCTTAACAAACTCTTCGACCGAAAGCGGGTTGGAAAACATGGCCGTGCCGCCGGTCGGCAGCGTGTGATTGGGGCCGGCAACATAATCGCCGAGCGGCTCGGAGCTCCAAGCGCCCACAAAGATGGCACCGGCGTTGCGGATACCGCCAAGCAGGCCCATCGCATCCTTGCAGTGCAGCTCCAGGTGCTCGGGCGCCACGGTGTTCACCGCCTCGACGGCAGCGGCCATGTCGGCGGCGACCACGATGGTGCCCTCGTTATCGAGCGAGGCACGCGTGATCTCGGCACGCGGGGACTGCGCTACCAGAATGTCGATACCCGCCTCGACCTCGCGCGCAAACTGCTCGTCGCAGGTCACCAGATAGCAGGCTGCCAGCGGATCGTGCTCGGCCTGGGCCATCAGGTCGGCCGCGACCACCATAGGCTTGGCCGTGGCATCGGCCAGCACACAGACCTCGGAGGGACCGGCGACCATGTCGATACCCACGTCGCCCGAGACAATCTGCTTGGCGGCGGCGACAAAGGCGTTGCCCGGACCGGTGATTTTGTCGACGCGCGGAATGGTCTCAGTACCGTATGCCAGCGCGGCCACGGCCTGAGCGCCGCCCACCATGTAGATCTCGTCCACGCCGCCGAGCTTTGCCGCGGCGAGCGTGTAGGGGCTGATCAGGCCATCCTTTTGCGGCGGGGTCACCATGACCACGCGCTTAACGCCGGCCACCTTGGCGGGAATGGCGTTCATGAGCACGGTGGAGGGATACTGCGCGCGGCCGCCCGGCACGTAGATGCCGGCCGCAGCAAGCGGGGTCACCTTAACGCCGAGCATCGTGCCGTCCGGGCGCGTGGTAAACCAGCTCTGCTCGACCTCGCGCTGGTGGAACTCGCGAATCTGGCATGCGGCCTTTTCGAGCGCCGCGACAAAGGCGGGATCGAGGCCTTCGAGCGCGGCATCGATCTGCTCTTGCGGCAGACGGAAGCTCTGCAGCTCAACACCATCAAAACGCTGGCAATAGTCGCGCACCGCGGCATCGCCGTTGACGCGCACGTTGGCTACGATATCGCGGGCAGCGTCGACGATGTTTTGCGGCAGCACGCCCTTGCGGTTGAGCTGGTTGGTAACGAGGCGCTCACCGGGAGCAAGCTTGATGGTCTTCATATCGGTATCCCCTATCGGTCGAGGTTGCGTCTGAAAAACGAAAGGCCGGGCGGCGGCGCCAATCAGCCCGCAGCCCGGACGTTGGGGCGCCCGTGCGTGCTCGCGCTATTGCGCCGAGCCCGCGACGGGCTCAAAATGCTTGTCCTTCACGGCCGCGGCCAGGCGATCTGCCAGATTACGCACGCGCGGATCCAAGCGAGCGGCACCCGGATTGACGAAGAAGCGCGCCGTGCAGTCCATAATGCGACCAGTAATAACCAGGTCGTTGTCACGCAGCGTGGCGCCCGTGGCGGTGATGTCTACGATACGGTCGGTCATGCCGACAATGGGGCCCAGCTCGATGTTGCCGTGCAGCGAAACGATGTCGGCGTTCACGCCGCGCTCGGCATACCAGGCGCTCGCGATGCGCGGGTACTTGGTGGCCACGCGAAGCGACCCGCGGCGGGCATAGTTGCGCTCAGCCTGGCCGGCGCGCCATGCGGGCTCCGCCTCGATAAAGGTGCACAGACCGTAGCCCAGATCGACCAGCTGCAGCAGGTTGAGGTCTGCCTCGATAAGCGAGTCCCAACCGCAGATGCCGCAATCGGCACCGCCGCAGCCCACAAAGGCGGGCGCGTCGCCGGGACGCACGATGACAAACTCGATATCGCCGACCGTGCCCTCGCCGGCACGCGTGTCGCGGCCGCGCACGATCAGGTGACGGCCGGGGTCGCGCAGCTCAGAGACGTCCAAGCCCGCGGCCTCGAGCACGTCGAGCGTGTCGGCCTTAAGCGAGCCCTTGGGCACGGCGATGCGCAGCGGGCCCTCGGCGCCACGGCCCGCAGCGTGGTCGCCATCGGAAGCGGCGTCCTCGGCCGAGGTGCGCGCGGCCTCCAGGCGCTCGAGCGAAAAGGCGAAGCCCGCCGCCGGCACCTCGATACCGTCGCCAAATGCGCCGGTAAAGATAGAGTCGTAGCGACCGCCCGAGCCCACCGGATCGGGCAGGCCGCCGGCATAGGCCTTAAAGACCAGGCCCGTGTAGTAATCGAAAGAGTTCATGATAGAGAAGTCCAACGACAGCACCTGGGCGTCCTCGGGTGCCAGGCCCTCGACCAGGGCACGCAGCTCGCGCGTCAGCGGCGCGACGATACCGGCGGCCTCCAGCAGCGCGTCCACGCGGTCGATCACCTCGGCACCGCCGTGCAGACGCGGCAGCTCGCTAATGGCGGCCTTGACGGCATCGGACTCGACGCTTGCCGCCACGCGGGCATCGAGGCCCACAAAGTCGTTGGCGTGCACGCAGCGCAGGGCCTCGGCGGCCAGCTCGCGATCCTCGCACGCCGCAAGCAGCTCCTTAAACGGACGCACGCTACCTGCGATAATGCGCGCATCGGGCAGCGCCAACTTGCGTACGGCCTCGGCCACGAGCGAGACAATCTCGACATCGCCCGCGGTATCGCCCGCGCCGATAAGCTCAAAGCCCAGCTGCGTAAACTGACGCGAGCCGCCGGCATTGCGCTGACACTCGCGAACCACCGGCGCCTCGTAGCGAAGGCGCAGGGGCAGGTCGGCCGCGCGCATGCGGGTCGAAACCAGGCGCACGATCGGCAGCGTGTTGTCGGGACGGACCACCAGCAGGCGGCCGTCGTCATCAAAGAGCTTAAACGGCGTGTCCGCAATGCGGCCGCCTTCCTCGAGCGAACCCTTGTCCTCGAGCAGTGGCGTCTCGACCGGCAGGTAATGATGCTCCCTAAAGCAGCCCTTCACCGTACATGCGATCTCCTCGCGCGCCTGAGCCTCCTCGGGCAATATGTCCCGGAATCCCCACGGTGTGGCCGTCATCTGGTGAGCCTCCTCATGCTGTGTTTCATATAGAGCAGAAGACCGGCATAGCTCCGCCGGTCTTCTGGGTACTTTAGCATACTAGAGTGTTTGCGGGGAGAATCGTCCTCCTCGGCTCATAGCGTATTCATTTGGAAACATAGGGGAAAGCGTGTCCCGCCCGCCAGCCAAAAACTGGGATGCGGTTTCCGGTTGAGGTCCTCAGCGGAAAGTGTGTCCCATTCTGAGCGCCTGTTCTGGGACGTGCTTTCCGCCAGAAGCCTCAAGCGGAAAGCACGTCCCGTTTCTCAAAAAGCGTCAAACGCCAACTCGGCGCCCTGTCCCACTTAGGCGCCAATCGCGCGTCGGTACTCCGCCATAACCTGCGCATCGGCTGCCGCGGGATTGGCGAAATAGCGCCAATCATAGGTCTCGGCCGAAACAACTCCGCGATAGCCGCGCGCCACCAGCCTATCCAGGTCGGCGCGCATATCGCGGTCGCCGTCACCCCAGGCAAGATGCGTCGTGCCATCTGCCGCAACATCGACAAAATGCACGTGGGCGACATCATCGCCAAGCAGATCGAAATAATCGTCGATGGTATCCCCCGCCACCGCCATAGCGCCCAAATCCAGACACGCCTTAAGTGCCGGATGATCAACTGCCTCGATCATGCGCTTCGTATCGGCCGCCGAGTTCACGATCATCGACTCAACCGGTTGTAGGGCCTCGAGCACCAGTCGCACGCCGCGCTCTCCCGCATGCTCGGCAATCGCACGCAGCATCGAGGCGCTGCGACCCCACGCGTCCTCGATCGGCTCGTTCAAAAATGCCCAGCCGCTCGAGACCATGACCTGCTCGGCTCCAAGTTCCGCCGCGATATCTACAACGTTCTTAAAGTACGCGAGCGTGCGGGCACGCGCCTCATTCCCGCGCGCCGCGATATTCCACGGCTTGGGGTTGTTCTGTTCGGGACAAAGCCCCACAATCCGAACCCCATACCGCTGTGATAGCTCCCGCACCTGCTCGAGCGAATCGTATCCATGGCAATCGACATACAGATGCATCGACCCGGTCCAAAGCTCGCAACACGTGTAGCCCGAAGCCGACGCCGAAGAAAAGAACTCCTCAAGGTCAAAATAACGATGGCTGATATTCATGACGGCAAGCTGGGGATAGCTCATAATTACTCTCCAACCCAAGCGAGGCCCCGTTCCATATAGGAGCGGGGCCCAATTACACAAACGTTATTTGCTCTTAGTAGTCGAACTGGTGATAGTAGCGACGATACTTGAGGTTGTGCTTGGTGACC
>UQIC01000010.1 GCA_900540985.1 uncultured Collinsella sp. | reverse complement strand
AACTGCGGGAATGGCCTATTTGCTCAATGTGTTCGGCTGAGATCGGAAATCAACCGCCGGGAGAGAGGAGACCGGCTCGTCCCTGGGCTCAACCTATGGGCGACAGGCCCTAGTCCTGGAAGAGTGCCGTGGACAGGTAGCGCTCACCGGTGTCGGCGAGCAGCGCCACGATGGTCTTGCCCTCGTTCTCGGGGCGCTTGGCCAGCTGCAGCGCGGCCCACACGGCGGCGCCGGACGAAATGCCCACGAGCACGCCCTCCTTGTGGCCCACGGCGCGGCCGGTCGCAAAGGCGTCGTCGTTCTCGACGGGGATGATCTCGTCATAGACCTGGGTGTCGAGGACGTCGGGCACAAAGCCGGCGCCGATACCCTGGATCTTGTGCGGGCCGGCCTGGCCCTTAGAGAGCACCGGGGAGGTAGCGGGCTCGACGGCGACGACCTGAATTTCGGGGTTCTGCTCCTTGAGGAACTCGCCCACGCCGGTCACGGTACCGCCGGTGCCAACGCCGGCGACGAAGATGTCGACCTCGCCGTCGGTGTCATCCCAGATCTCGGGGCCGGTTGTGGCCTTGTGGATGGCGGGGTTGGCGGGGTTCACAAACTGGCCGGCGATAATGCTGTTGGGCGTCTCCTTCTGCAGCTCCTCGGCCTTGGCGATGGCGCCCTTCATGCCCTTGGAACCGTCGGTGAGCACGAGCTGTGCGCCATATGCCTGCATAAGCTTGCGGCGCTCGACGGACATGGTCTCGGGCATGGTGATGATCACCTTGTAGCCGCGGGCGGCCGCCACCGAGGCGATGCCGACGCCGGTGTTGCCGCTCGTGGGCTCGATGATGGTGTAGTCGCCGCCGCGCACGAGCTTGCCGGCCTTCTCGGCCTCGTCGATCATGTTCTTGGCGACACGGTCTTTGACGGACCCGGCGGGGTTGAAGTATTCCAGCTTGACGAGCACGCGGGCCTTGAGGTCCTCATCGGCCTCAAAGTGAGTGAGCTCCAGAAGCGGAGTGTGGCCGATAAGCTGATCGATGGACGTGTAAACATTGCTCATGGTGAACCTCCAAAGTGTTCAAATGACTGGATACCGTGTGGTTTTACGGTGTGTGTAGCAGCAAAACCCATAAACCTTATAGGATGTTCGTCTTGCTGTTGGCAAGCATAGTAGACAGTAAAGCCTAGTAACGCAATAGGAAATAGAAGATTATTACGAGTCGATTAACCAGCTTGACAGGAATAGGTATTTTCAAAGCCAATTTTTCGGCTAGAATTTCAACGGACTAAAAGACCGAAAGGCAGCAATATATGTTGGTTTCCACAAAGGGCAGATATGCCCTGCGCGTTATGGTCGACCTGGCCGAGCACCAGGCGGCAGGCCGCATTCCCCTCAAAGAGATCGCCGCGCGTCAGGGGATTTCGGAGAAATATCTGGAGAACATTTTGGCTACGCTCGTGCGCGCCAATATGCTCTCGGGCATGCGCGGCAAGGGTGGCGGCTACGTGCTCACGCGCCCGCCCGAGCAGTACACGGTGGGCGAGATCTTGCGCCTGACCGAGGGCAGCCTGGCGCCGGTCGCATGCCTGGACGGCGACTGCAAGGGCTGTTCGCGTTCGGATGAGTGCCCCACGCTCGACGTGTGGAAGAACCTGGACAAGCTCATCAACGACTACCTCGACGGCGTGACGCTCGATGCGCTCGTCGCCCCCAGCGAGGGCTACGACTACGTCATCTAGCCCCACCTACCATTTGGGGACGGGGCAGAAATGGTAGATTTTCTCGCCCTCTGAGGCTTGACAAATGACAAGGCCGCCCATCGTTGCGATGGACGGCCTTCTTTTGGCATGTTGTGGCGGTCCGTATCCGGTCGCTTTAGTTCCTGGCGATGCTGTCGAGAATGCTGCGCATGATGGATACCAGGATGCTGCCCATAAAGGCCGATCCAAAGCCGGCAATGGAGATACCCGCTCCCAGCAGATTGACCGACAGGTAGCTGGCCAGCTCGAGCATAAAGCTGTTGACTACGAGCTGAAAAATACCAAGCGTGATAATAGTGAGCGGCAGTGAGATGACCGTCAGGAACGGCTTTACGAGCGAGTCGACGATGTTGAGGAACAGTCCCACGAAGGCAAAGCAGACCCAGGCGTCGGCCATGCCGAAGGGCTGAATGCCGGGGACGAGAAACGTTGCAATCGCGATGGCGATTGAGGTCAAAAGCCAGTTGAGCAAAAAGCGCATGGTGGGAATCCTTTCTTGCGCATGGCGTGGCAAAGAGGCGTGAGGGGCACATGCCTTTGTAACTTGGATGGGTGCGGGGCACGACCCTGTTTGGGCGCCCATTGTCTCAGATATTCGTGGAGCTTGCGTGCGCATTCGGTTTCAAAACGGCGTTCGTCCTAAAAAACGTGCCGCTGGCAGAGAGTCTTGTCGCTTTAGTTTGGTGGTGTGCTAAACTGCTACGGGCAAAAGCCACAGGCGTTGCCCTATTGCATAGAACGGGCGAACGATGCCCGATGTCAGTATCAACTTCGATGCCTTTTGGCGGGTTTGGCGGTGATCGATGAATATCGAAAACATGTTTGACAAGCCTGATGTCAAGCAGCTGGTCCACGCATTTAGCCTTTTGGACGACGAGAAAGATATCCAAGCGTTTTTGACCGATATCTGCACGCCGCGCGAGATTTGCGATCTATCGCAGCGTCTGCAGGTCGCGCGTTACCTGGACGAGGGCGAGCCCTATGTCGAGGTTCAGGCCCGTACCGGCGCTTCGTCCACCACGGTGAGCCGTGTGTCCAAGGCGCTCAACGGCGAGTACGGTGGCTATCGCAAGATCCTCATTAAACTGGAGGATGGCGAGTAAGCCGCGCCAAAAACGAATTGTGCAAAACCGCTCCTCCGGGGGCGGTTTTTTGATCCCTTGGGGACGGAGGAAAACGGATCACCGGGTTAGACTGACCCCCTCGATGATCCGTTTTCCTCCGTCCCCAAGGGATCAAATCTGTTGGCGTGGGGCAAATCTGTCCGCGTGGGCGGGTAGGATGGATGCATTGATTATTGCGAACAGTTTGAGCGGAGGACCATGCCTGTTCGAATCTATACCACCAATGCCGGCACGGATTTGAGCGATGCCGAGTCGGCGCTGCTTGCCGACCTTATTGCCCGCCACGGGCGTGCCGTGTTGCTGGCGCCAACGTTTGCCGAGCTCGACCTGTGCCGTCATGATGCGGCGGAAGCCGGCGTTTCGCTGGGTACCGACTACAAGACGCCTACATCGTGGCTTCGCTCGCTTTGGGAGCTTTTGGGCGACGGGCGCGGTTTCGTCGATAACCTGCAGCGCCAGATGCTGTTCTCGGACATGGTAACGCGTCTCGATGATGCCGACCTGCAACCGCTTTCGCGCAGCCAGGGCACAGTGCGCATGCTTGCGCGCATGGCCCGCGACGTGCTGCCGGGTGTTGCGGGGACGACGGTCGAGCGATGCGGTGGCAACAATTGCCAGCCTGAGCCAAAAAGCGATGCCGAGGCTCGTGTGCTCGAACTTTTGCGCGCCTATGCGGTCGGTTTGGACCGTCGAAATATGGTCGAGCCCTGCGAGGCAGCTGACATTATGGCCGGTGCCCTGGCCGATAGCCTGCCGGCGTGCACCCGCGCCGTATGCGTGCGCGGTATCACGTCGTTTACGCACGGCCTGCTCGAGCTGCTGTCTGCCGTGGCGAACAATGGGGGAGAGGTCGTCGTGCTGCTTGCCCGCGAGCAGGCGGCGATGCGCGAGGACCTTGCCGCGGCATTTGATGCCCGCGGTGTGCTGTTTGAGATCGCGCCGCTGGGGGAGGACGCCGTCGCGTCTGATGTCGCTTGCGGGACCGCCGCTCAGCCTGCCTTTATTGAGGTCGCTGGCCCTCATGCCCGTGCTCATGTCTATGCGGACGCCATCGATAAGTTGGTGAAAGCGCACAAGGAGTCCAAGGCCGATAAAGCTACTGCAACGCCCGCCGACCCCGTGCGCGTGCTCGTTGTTTCTGCCCGGGCACCCCAGCTGTTCGGTGAGCTCGCCTCTCGTCTGGCGGCTCGTCATATTGCTTCCGAGACAGTTGAGTTCACGGTGTTTTCCCAATCCATTGCGGGCAGGCAGTTTGCGGCGCTTGCCGGCCTGATCGAGCGCATGAAGGCCGCCGATGAGGGCATGGCGTCAAAGACCGAGTGGTGGCCCGCGCCGGAGCTTACCGACTGGATCTACAGTCCGCTTTCGGGCGCTGATGCCGTCAATGCCCGTACTTTCGATAAGAATATGCGTCTCTCGCGCAGCAAGACTACCGCGGGCGTAAAGAGCCTGCTACAGAGCGTTCAGGGCCAGGTGAGGGGCGCGCGCAAGGCGGCGAGCGACGATAACTGGTTTAAGAACGTACCGTGTGTGGTCTCGGACGTGTTCCAGGCGCTGTGGCGTGACAAGCCCGTGACGGCGCTTAAGGCCATGCTTGCCGTTGCCGAGGCGTTGCCCGATCGCTCGCTGGGCAGCTTGGATGGCCAGGCCCGTCGCCAGGCGGAGGTAGCCCTGCTGCGCCACGCCATCGACATCCTTATGAACGGCGCCCGCGCGCTCGACGTGTCGCAGGTCGCGACCGTGCCCGTGCTCGATGGCATTCGCACCAGGGTGGACAAGCGTAGCACCGCCTACGATTACGAGACCCACGAGGTCGACCGCGCGCCACGTGCCCAGGTCCGTTTTGCTTCGCTTGCCGACGCGGCGGCTCTGCGCCCCGGCAGCTACGATGCCGTGCTGTTTGCCGATGTCGATCTGGACAGCTATCCACTCTCGCACGAGGAGGGATCGCTGGCTACGCTGACGGCGAGCCTTGGTCGCGAGGGCGTGACGCTTGAGCCCGCGGCCCTGCTGCGCGTGCGCTTTGGTCACGCGATGCAGGCGGCACGCGGCCCGGTTGCGCTTGCGCGCGTGACGCACGATCGCCAGGCGCGCGAGTGTTACCCGGCTGCCGTGTGGACCGAGCTGCGGGCGCATGCCGAGGCCGCTGACGCTGCTAAGGCCGCAGACGCCGACAAGGCAGCTGACGACGCTAAGGTCGCTGACACCGACAAGGTCGCTGGCGCCGACAAGGCGACGTGCGTGGGTGAGGGCGATATCGTAAGGGACTTCGATCCCGCGGCAGGCGAAGGTCTCAAGCGCGAGCGCGTGATCTGTGAAGCCCCTCAGCATCTGAGTGCCGAGGCCGTGCCGTATTTGGTCCTGCGCCGTCGTGACGGCGAGGGCGAGGACGCGCCGCTTGTGCCGCGCCTGACGTCCGCCTCGCAGATCGAGGCCTATTCCACCTGCCCGCTGTGCTGGTTTGTCTCGTATCGCGTCAAGCCCCAGTCTATCGACGCGGATTTTGGCAACATGGAGAAGGGCAACTTCGTCCACGAAGTGCTGGAACACCTGCATGCCCGTCTGCCCCAAGAGGGCATGGAGCGCGTGACGCCCGAGAACTTGCCGCGCGCACAGGAGCTGCTGCGCGAGGTCTTTGCCGAGACCTTGGCCGAGCATGCGGGCAAGCGCGGTACCGAGGGCCCGCTGGTGCCGCTCTCCCCGGTGGAGGAGCGTCAGGTGGCCGAGATCTTGCCGCAGCTGGAAGGCGTGCTCGCCTACGAGTCCGAGGCGCTTGCCCCCTTTGCCCCGCGCTACCTTGAGTTCGCCTTTAATGAGCTTAAGGTCGAGTATGCCGGTTGGCCGCTCGGCGGGCGTATCGACCGCGTTGACGTGGATGCCGAGAATCGCGCCGTGGTGATTGACTACAAGCATCGTTCGGGTGTCGAGGAGTTTAAACTCGCCGACCCTACGGTGCGCGACGAAGAGTCGGGCGAGGCGCCGATCGACGATCCGCGCTGGCTGCCGCCGCATACCCAGACGCTCATCTACGCCCAGGCCATGCGTCGGGCGCTGGGCCTAGATACCCGCGCTGCGCTCTATTTTTCGACCAAGGGCGGCAAGCCCGCGCTGCGCGGCGCCGCAAGTGCCGAGCTGCTCGAGGAAGAGCGCGGCGACGGTCGCATCCCGGGCCTTAAGAAGGGCTTTCCCGGCGAGGGCGGCAACATGGACTTCGATGCGCTGCTCGATCGCGTGGAGACCGGAATTGCCGAGCGCCTGCACGAGCTCGAGGCGGGCGACGTTGCCGCCGTCGACCCGACGTCGGCGCAGGCCGCGCATGCGCGCTGCTCGTATAACCACGAAGGAACGTTTGTAAGGAGGGACGTGTAGACCATGGATCTTTCGACTTTGATGCCGCAACAGCTGCAAGTCGTCAAAACGCTCGACCGCCCGTTGTTTGTCTCGGCGGGTGCCGGCTCGGGCAAGACCTTTACCCTCACGCGCCGCATCGTCTATGCGCTCTCGCCCGAATCCGGTCCGTTTGTCGAGCATCTGGATCAGGTGCTCGCCATTACCTTTACCAAAGACGCCGCGGCCGAGATTCGCGACCGTGTGCGCCGTGCGCTTATCGAAGAGGGTATGGACGAAGAGGCCCTGACGGTCGACGACGCTTGGATTTCGACCATCCACGGCATGTGCTCGCGCATCCTGCGCGCGCACGCGCTGGAGCTGGGCATCGACCCCGAGTTCACGGTGCTCACCGATACCGACGAGCTTATGGATCAGGCTGTCGAGCATGTGCTGGGGCGCGCGACGGCGCCCGACGTCGCGCCCGAGCTCGCCGCTTCGCTTAAGACCCTCTACGCCTGGTATCCCATGGCGGGCGAGGGCGGGCCGTTTGGCGCCGGTACCACCATCAAAGGCCTGGTGCGCGACCTGCTGGAGCTATCGAGCCAGCTTCCGGGCGGCATGGACGATGTGCGCGTGGCGCGTGGCCAGGCCGACACCTCGGCGCTTGCCGATGCTTATCGTGCGGCGCTGGGCACAAGCAAGGCCACGACCGAGAAAGCGCAGGTGGCACTCGACGCCATCGACGCGTTTGAGGCGAGCGGTAAAACCATGGAGGATGCGGCGCGACTCATGATGTCGTGCAGCATGCCGCGCGCGAGCAAGGCGTATCCTAAGGAGCAGGTGGAGCTACTCAAGGCCGAGGCAGCCGATGCGTTTATCAATATCGTACTTGCCTGCGGTGGCCCGGCGCTCGATGCGCTGGTGGGCCTGGCCCGTTCCGTCGAGGCCGAGTATCGCGCATTGAAGGCTGCCCAGTCCGCCCTCGATAATAACGACCTGCTGCGTATGGCCTACGAGGCCCTGCGCGATTACCCAGCCATCCGAGCCGCCTACGAGGGCCGCTTTAAGATGGTCATGATCGATGAGTTTCAGGATACCGACCAGATGCAGGTCGATTTGATTCGCTATCTGACGGGCGCGGGGGAGCGCGCGCTGTGCACCGTAGGCGATGCGCAGCAGTCGATCTACCGCTTCCGAGGCGCCGAGGTTGAGGTGTTTCGCCGCCAGGAGCGCAAGGTGGGCTCCTCTGCTGCGCCCGAGACAGCTGTCGCATCCGATGCCCCCGCCGGCGAGCTCGTCAAACTCGTGCGTAACTTCCGCAGCCACGACGAGGTGCTGCGCTATGTGGCACGCGTCTTTGACGGCGATACCGGTGGTTTGATGCAGGGGTTCTTGGATCTTGAGCCGAGTGACGATCGCGAGGACAAGCTCAAGGCAAAGGCTTCGCGCCGCCAGGCGGTCTTCGTTGCCGGCGGCAGCACCCAGGAGCGAACGCAGGCGAAAGCTCGTGCGATTGCGGAGCGGTTCCAAGCGCTCGTTAAAGCGGGCCAGCCCCAGGGCGACATGGTGTTGCTGCTGGGTCGCATGACCAATGCCGACGTCTACGCACAGGCCTTCCGTGACCAGGGGCTCGACTGCGTCATCGCGGGCGGCTCAGTCTTTGCCCAAGCTGCCGAGGTGCAGACGGTGCGCGCCCTGGTGTGCGCACTTGCCAATCCGGCCGATACGGCGCAGGGTCTTATGCCGCTGCTGGCCTCGCCGATGTTTGCACTCGGCGCCCAGGAGTTCCTGGCGCTGGCGACCAAACTCGACGAGCAGACGGGCGAGACGTCGCGTCGCAACATCGATGCGGGCATCATGAGCGATTCCGATGTGCCGGGCTTGCAGGGCTTGCCGCTCGTAACGCGCGCCCGCGAGGTGCTGCGCTATGCACTACGTCGCGTGGGGCGTGATTCGTTCGCCGCCGTCGCGCGCGACGTGGTCAATGCCTCCGGCTGGTTCGTGCGTCTGGCGCAGCGCGGCCCCGAGGGCAAGGCCATTGCCGCCAACGTGCTCAAGGCGCTCGACGCCGTGGCCGAGGCAGAGACCGAGCTCGGCAATTCTCCGCGCTCCATTGCGCTCGCCTTCGACCGCTTCTTGGCGGGCAAGGAGGCCCCGGGCGCCCTCAACGAGGAGGGTGACGGTGCGGTGCGCATCATGACGGCGCACGCCTCCAAAGGTCTGGAATATCCGGTCGTGGCGGTCGCGGAGTGCTTTGGCGTGCGTAAGTCCTCGGGTGCGGCGCAGATGGGTCGCGTCGAGGGTGGAGCGCAGGTCGTGGCACTGCCGGCACGCTTCGACGGCGTTAAGCTCGCCGACGGAACCTTTGTGAAGGGCGACGACGTTAAAAAGCAGTTTGAGCATGCGTTTAAGGGCAAGGGCACGTCGCTGTGGTTGCCGCCGGAGCTCATGGAGGACGTCTGTGCGACGGGTTCTCCCGCCGAGGCATTTGCCCGCTTGCGCAACGACGACCTTCAGCTTTCGCTCGAAGAGCGGGCTCGTTTGCTCTATGTCGCCATGACGCGTGCGCGCGAGCTGGTGATCTTGGCGATGGATGCCGGCGTGAGCCGTGGCAAGGTGACGGCGCCGACCTTCGACGTCGAGACCGATCTGACCTACGACGTGCTGCGCCGCATCCTGCCGACCGACAGTCTGGACATGCCGCAGCTCGATAGCGACCGTTTGGTGTTCGACAACTCCAAGCCGGGCGATTACGAGCTCATCTCGCTGGCGGACTTTACGTTTGGTGAGCAGGCGTTTGAGGCTAACGCTTCGCTGGATGCCGAGGACAGGCTCGTTCGCGGCGATGTCGATGTCGCTGATAATGCTTCGCGCTCAACTGTGCCCGGTCCTGCCGACCCCAAGGCCGATTCGTTTGAGCTTGTGTATCCCCAGGCAGTGGGCGTGCGCATGGGCATCTGTCCGTTTCCGGTGCGTGACTCGTATAGCTACTCGTCAATCGCCGCGGCACTCCATGCCGAGACGGAAGATCGTGCCGCCGAGGCTCGTGTTCCCATGGACGAGTCCGGCGATGATGCGGAGTCGGATGGTTCCGAGATGACGGATGCAGACGCGGCCGCCGTTGAGCCCGCCGGCAACCCCATGGCGTTGGGCTCGGCGTTCCATGCCGCCTGCCAGTGGCTCATCGAGATGGGTGCCGATGCGTTGCCCGCTGCGCGTGCCGATGCGCTGGCGCGCCTGTGGTGCCTGACGCCGGAGCAGCGCGAACGCTTCGACGTTGCCCTAGACCGCTGGCTCAAGTCGGCTGTTCGTGCCGACCTGCTCGCGTGGCCGTGCGTTCGCGCCGAGGTGCCGTTCTTTTCACTGGGCTGCGAGGACAAGGACATCGCTTGCTACGGTGCTTATGCCGAGGGCGCCATCGATGCCTTGGCAACCGACCCGGCGGATCCGTCGCGCGCACTGGTCATCGACTACAAGACGGGTGGCACGCCGGACGAGACGCCGGAGCAGCTGCTCGAGAAACACGCCTTGCAGGCGCGCGTTTACGCCGACGTTCTGCACAAGGCGGGCTTTGAGGTCGTGACCGTCAAGTTCGTTCGCGTGGAGCAGGCGAATCCAGCCATCTTCGTCGAACCCGCCGAGCCTCAAGTAGTCACCTACAACCTCTAGCCCTCAGATAACTTGCGGTGGAATAGTTCCTGTATTGCGACCCAGGTGGCCCAAGCGGGAACTATTTCACCGCAACTGCAAGAGGAGCCGTGTGGGTTTGGGCTAGGTTCGGGTGTCGTCCGCGCCGTGCGGTAGAATCGTAACCCTAAGATCACGAACCCGCATCGGAGCTCATTACATGGCATTTGTCCATCTGCACAATCACACTGTTTTCTCCATGCTCGACGGCGCAACCCGTATCCAGGATATGGTCAACCGTGCCGTAGAGCTGGGCATGCCCGCCGTGGCCATTACCGACCACGGCTACATGTACGGCGTGCCCGACCTGGCGCTGGCCTGCGACGCCGTCAACCACAATACGCCCGAGTACAAGACGTGGAGCCACGACAAGGCCTTCTTGGAAAAGGACCGCCGCGACGAGCTGGTGGAGCCCGATCCCGAGTCCAGCCCGCGCGAGCATGCCCAGTATGTGAAGGACATGGCCATGTGGGACGAGAAGGGCAACATCGACGAGCTCAAGCCGCCGCTAGTCATCAAACCCATCTTTGGCTGCGAGGTCTACTTTACGCCGGACGAGACGCTCGCCCGCGACCATAAGCCCGAGCTCTATCACATGATCCTTCTGGCCAAGGATCAGGAGGGCTACGTCAACCTGATGCAGACGGTCTCCGAGGCCGCCGTGCAGGGCTTTTACTACAAGCCGCGCGTGACGCTCGACAACCTGCGCCGCCACGCCAAGGGCATGATCTGCACGAGCGCCTGCATCGCGGGCATCATCCCCAAATACATCGACCGCGGCGACATGGAAGGCGCCATCAAGTGGGCCGAGACCTTCCGTGACACCTTCGAGCCCGGCGACTTCTACATCGAGATCCAGGAACACGGCATCACCACCGACAACGGCCTGACCGACGAGCAGATGGACCGCACGCTCATCGACATCGCCAAGCAGGTGGGCGTCAAGGTCATCGCCACCAACGACTTCCACTACCTGCGCCGCGAGGACGCGCCCGTGCAGGACGTCATCATGTGCATCGGCATGAACGCCAAGGTTGACGACCCCAACCGCATGCGCATGACCGGCTCGGAGTTTTACATGAAGACCGAGGAGGAGATGCGGGCGATGTTTCCGTATTGCCCCGAGGCCTGCGATAACACGCTCGAGATTGCCGACAAGTGCTACGTGGAGCTGGACTGGGATTCCATCATCCTGCCGCGCTTCCCGCTGCTCGACCCCGGCGAGACGCACGAGAGCCAGTTCCGCCGCGAGTGCGAGAAGGGCCTGCGCCAACACTATGGCGATGACTGGGCCACACGCGAAATCGGTGGCGTCAACATCAAAGAGCGCTTTGAGTACGAATACAAGGTCATTTGCGACAAGGGCTTTGCCGCCTACTTTCTCATCGTTGCCGAGTACGTGCAATGGGCCAAGGACAACGGCATCGGCGTCGGCCCCGGCCGTGGCTCGGCCGCCGGCGCTATCGTCGCCTACGCCATGAACATCACCGCGTTCGACCCGCTCGAGAACGGCCTGATGTTCGAGAGGTTCCTGTCCCCGCAGCGTACCGAGATGCCCGATATCGATATGGACTTCGACGATGAGCGGCGCCTCGAGGTCGTGGAGCACGTTCGCCAGCTCTACGGCCCCGAGAAGGTCACCCACGTCATCACCTACTCGACCATCAAGGCCAAGCAGGCCATCAACGATGCCGCGCGCGTTCTGGACTACCCGGTCTACATGGGCCAGCGCCTGTCCAAGATGGTCTCGAGCGACCCCAAGGTCAAGCTCAAGCAGGTACTCGAAAAACAACCCGGCAAAGAGGATCTGTTTAACCCCGACTTTGCCGAGGCCTATAAAAAGGACGACGACGCCCGCCGCATCATCGACACGGCGCTCTCGATTGAGGGCCTCACCCGTGGCGAGGGCGTGCACGCGTGCGCCGTTCTGATCTGCCGCGACCCCGTCAACGAGCATGTGCCCACCAAGCTCGACACCAAGGGCGGCGTCGAGATTACCCAGTACGAGGGCCATACCGTTGCCGACATGGGCCTGCTCAAGATGGACTTCTTGGGCCTGCGCACGCTGACGGTTATCTCCAAGGCCAAGGCAAACATCAAAAAGAACTTCGGCATCGACATCAAAGAGGAAGAGATCCCCTTTGACGATCCCGAGATCTTTAAGCTCATGGGTTCCGGCCACACCGCCGGCGTCTTCCAGGTCGAGTCCGCCGGCATGACGGCCACGATCAAGAACATGAAGCCCACCGAGTACAAGCACGTCGTGGCATTGATCGCCCTGTACCGCCCGGGCCCACTGGGCGCCGGCATGGTCTCGTCCTACATCAACCGTATGAACGGCAAGGAGCCGGCGGTCTCCTATGACGACCGTCTGGACGACATCCTGGGCGAAACCTACGGCACCATGGTCTACCAGGAGCAGGTTATGCTCATCTCCGTCGAGATGTGCGGCTTCTCCAAGGGCGAATCGGACTCGCGTATCCGTAAGCCCGTTGCTAAGAAAAAGATCAAGCTGCTCACGTCGACGGTGCTCCACTGGGAGGATGGCTCGGACGAGACCACCTACGACCACTGGATGAACGGCGCTATCAAGAACAACTACACGCGCGAGGTCGCCCAGAAGATTTGGGACGATGTTCTCGAGTTCGCATCTTACGCCTTTAACAAGTCGCACTCCGCCGGCTACGCCATCCTGGTTATGCAGACGGCGTGGCTCAAGGCGCATTATCCGCACGAATACATGGCGGCCGTTCTGACGTCCTATACGGGCAAGACCGACAAGATCGTTCACTACGTCTCGGCGTGCCGTCACGACGGCATTCCCGTGCTGTCGCCAGATGTCAACGAGTCCGGTACCGAGTTCACGGCTACCAAGGAAGGCGTGCGCTTTGGTCTGGCCGGTATCCGCGGCGTGGGCACCGGCGTGGCGCAGGCGATTATCGCCGAGCGCGAGGCGGGTGGTCCGTTTAAGACGCTGCACGACTTTGTTGAGCGCGTGGACTCGAGCCAGGCAAACCGCCGCGTGATCGAATCGCTCATCAAGGCAGGCGCCTTTGACTCCACGGGGTATCCGCGTCGCCAGATGATGCACTTTGTGGACAAGAACAACCCTGAGAACATCATCGATGCCGCGGTAAAGCGCCAGAAAGATCGCGCGAGCGGCCAGACGTCGTTCTTCGATATGTTTGGCGACGTTGAGGGCTCGGGCTTTGAGGTGAGCGTGCCCGATCCGGACGGCCAGGAGTGGGACCGCCACCTTAAGCTGAGCCAGGAGAAGGAGGTTCTGGGCATCTATGTCTCGGACCACCCGCTGCGCCCGTTTGAGTATGCACTAGCCAAGGCACGCGACTTCTCGTTCTCGCAGATCGATACCGGCTACGAGGTGCAAAACCCCACGGGCGGTACCATCAACCAGGAGATTCCCGAGGGCAAGGCGCTGTGGTGGGCCGGCATGGTCTCGAGCGTGTCCAAGCGCGTGACCAAAAACGGCGACCCCATGGGCATCGTGCAGCTCGAGGACATGGAAGGCGAGGCCACGGTCGTGGTGTTCCCCAAGACCTACAAGGAGGCCGAGGGGTACCTGTACGGCGAGGTCGATCCCGAGACCGGCGCGCAGCTGTCCGATGCGTTTGTGCGCATTAAGGGCAAACTCGAGCGCTCGGACCGCGGCGACCAGATCATCGCGCAGGAGATCGTGCCGCTGGAGCTTAATGAGGAGAACAACAAGCCCAAGGTGTTTGAGGTCATGGTGCCCAACAGCCGCTTTAGCCAGGGCAATATGGCGCGTCTTGCCACGGTGCTTACCGCCAACCCGGGCGGCGACCGCGTGGAGATCTTTATCGAGCAGGTGGACGGGCGCGTACTGCGTGCCGAGGTGCCGGCCAAGGTCAACGCACGCTCGATTCCGCTGTTGGCAGAGGCAAAGGCCATCGTGGGTAACCAAGGCCGGGTGACGGTGATCTAAGATGATTTTTCTGGGACGGGGATTAAAAAATCATTTTGGGTGACGTGTGGCGGTAGACCGGTTTTTCTGGGACGGGAATGATTTTTTCATCCCCGTCCCAGAAAAATCATTTAGCGTGCGAGATTGGAGGAAGTGATGGCGCAGGGGACGTTTGCGCAGGCGCTTCGTAAGGAGGCGGCGCTCAGCAGTACCTTTATGAAGGGGCGCTCGCTCATGCTCAACGGCGCCGTGCTGTCGTTTGAGGACTCCGGCTCGCGCTTCTCCAAAAATGTGACTATTGAGGGCACGGTGCGCGGCTCGCGCGGCGACCTGTACAAGACGCACGTGGCGCTCGACATGGACGAGCACGAGGTGATCGACTACGACTGCGATTGCCCCGCCGCCTTCCGCTATTCCGGCATGTGCAAGCACGCTATCGCCACGGCGCTGGCGTATCTGGATGCCAGTGGCGCCGAGCCCGTCGAGGGCTTGCGTACGCCGGTCCGCACGTTTACGGCACCGCCCGCACAGTCAAAGCGGCCCACACACCCCGCGCCCACCGCATCTGCGGTCAACCCCAATTTTCCCTTCCCGGCACCCGTCCCCACGAGCCCGAGCCTTGTGGCGGCGCTTTCCGATCTTTCGGACGCGCGCATGGACGAGCTCGTGGCTATGCGTCGCAAGTTCGCCAGCACCATTGACCCCGATGCGCCCAAGGCAGTGCTGGAGCCCTCGCTGGTGCCGTACTACAATCCGCTGTTTGCCGATCGTTTTAACTGGGCGCTCGAGTTTCGCATTCGCTGCGGTTCGGTGTCCTACGTGGTTAAGGATATCGACGGCATGGCCGATGCCTATGTGCGCGGCGGTACGTTTTCCTATGGCAAGAAGCTTACGTTTGTCCATGTGCCCGAGGCATTCGATGACGTGTCGACAAAGCTGCTTGACTTTGTTGCAATGACGGTCGCCTACCTAGGTGATATTACGAGCTCGCGCTCGGCATCGTACGACTTTGCCCGCAGCGGCTTTGTCGCCGAGCGTCAGTTGCCGGTATCCGAGTATTCCGTCGTGTCCGTGCTAGACCTGCTGCGTGGCAGGACCCTGTCCTTTGAGCCTGCTTGGTCGCGGGGGACGACGACGCATCGTGCCTACGAGGTGGCGGTCGAGCCGTCGCCGCAGGGGGAGGGCGAAGTCCCGGCCAAGCGCCCGCCGCTCCTTGCCGCCAAGATTGCACCGGCGGCGGGAGGCAGCTACGACTTGCGCCTGCCGGCCGATACGTATTGCTTTGTCGCTGGTGACGCAGCCTATCTGGTCGATACGCGCCGCGCACGCCGTACCGACACAGCGTTTGCCCAGCATGCGGCACCGTTCCTATCGCACTTGTTGCCCTGCCGCACGCCGGTCCATATCGCCGCCGACCAGGTGGGCGAGTTCTGCCGCATGGCGCTGCCTATCTTGCACGACTACACCGACCTGACCGCTCCCGCCGCGCTCGACGCCGTGGCACCCGAGCCGAGTTTTGCCATGGCGATTGGCGTCGACGATGGTCTTGTGATCTGCAAGATTACGGTGACCTACGGTGATTGGTCGGCAGATCTCTTTAGTCTTGGTGCTCCGGGCAGTCCTTTCGAAGAGCAACGTCCCGGCGTTCCGCCCCGCGATACGGTGGCGGAGTTTCGCGTTATGGACACGGCGGCCCTGTATTTCGACTTTTACGAGGGCGGCCTGGCGTTTGAGGAGCGCGACGACGCCCGCCTGTTCTACTTGCTGACCGAGGGCCTGTCTGCCCTGTCCGAGCTGGGCGAGGTCATGCTCAGCGACCGCCTGCGCCAGATCTCGGTCCGTCCTGCGCCCAAGCTTTCGGTGCGTGCGACCGTCAAGAGCAACCTGCTCGATGTCGAACTGGGCACGAGCGGTCTTTCGGCGGCAGATCTTGCCATCTATCTGGACTCGTACAAGCGCCACCAGACGTTCGCTCGCCTTACGTCCGGCGACATCGTTCGCCTGGATGAAGGTGCCCGCGCTGCGTTTGGCCTTGCCGAGGACCTGGGGGTCGATGCTGTCGACCTGTTCGACGGCGTGTCGCTTCCCGCGTCGAGCACCCTTTTTGTCGACAGCATGCTCGCACGCACGCCGGCGCTCGAGGCCGATCGCGACGCCGCGTTCCGCCGCACCGTCGAGCGCCTGGACACGCTCGGCAAGATGGACTTTACGGTGCCAGTCTCGCTCAAGGCCACACTGCGCGGCTATCAGGTCGACGGCTACCAGTGGCTCGGCTCGCTCGAGCACCTGGGCCTCGGCGGTATCTTGGCCGACGATATGGGCCTAGGCAAAACGCTGCAGATGATCGCACATATCCTGGCGCGCGTGGAGGCGGGGGATACCAAGCCCACGCTCGTGGTATGTCCTGCGTCGCTTGTGTACAACTGGACCGCCGAGCTGGAGCGCTTTGCGCCTTCGCTCGATGTGTGTGCCATTGTGGGCGCCAAAGCGCAGCGCCGCGTGCAGATAGCCGGAGCCGACGAGCATAACGTGGTCGTGACGTCGTATGACCTCATGCGCCGCGATATCGACGAGTATGCCGAGCAGGACTTTGCCCGCGTGGTGCTCGACGAGGCCCAGTACATTAAAAACCCGCTCACGCAGGTAGCGCGCGCCGCCAAGCGCCTGCCGGCCGGCGTGCGCTTTGCCCTGACGGGCACGCCCATCGAAAACCGCCTGTCCGAGCTCTGGAGCATCTTCGACTTTTTGATGCCGGGCCTTCTGGGCACGCGCGACTCATTTGCCAAGCGCTTTGAGAGTCCCGTCGAGCATGCCGAGGGTGACAGCGCCGCTCGTCTGCAGGCGCTCGTGTCGCCGTTTGTGCTGCGTCGCGTAAAGGAAGACGTGGTGGCCGACCTGCCCGAGAAGATCGAGGATACGGTGATGGCGCAACTTACCGGAGAGCAGCGCAAGCTCTACCTGGCCAACCAGGACCGCATTGCCCAACAAGTGCAGCACCGCGAGGCGGGGGAGTTTAAGAAAGACAAGCTCAAGGTACTTGCCGAGCTCACCAAGCTGCGCCAGATTTGCTGCGACCCGCATCTGCACTATGCGGACTACAAGGCGGGAAGCGCTAAGCTCGATACGTGTATGGAGCTCGTTCACGGCGCGCTCGACGGCGGTCATCGCATCTTGCTGTTCAGCCAGTTTACGGGCATGCTCGATATCATTGGCAAGCGCCTGGCCAAGGAGGACATCGCCTTCCTTAAGCTCACGGGCGCATCGTCTAAGGAGAGCCGCGCCAAGATGGTTGCGCAGTTCCAGGCAGGCGAGGTGCCGGTGTTCTTGATTTCGCTCAAGGCGGGCGGCGTGGGCCTTAATTTGACGGCTGCCGACGTGGTTATCCACTACGACCCATGGTGGAACGTGGCGGCGCAGGATCAGGCGACTGACCGCGCGCATCGCATTGGCCAGCAGCACACCGTGACCGTGTACAAACTCATCGCCAAGGACACGATCGAGGAACGCATTATGCAGATGCAGGAGTCCAAGCGCGATCTGGTCAACAGCGTGCTCGGCGGCGATGGTATCTCGTCGGCACTGTTTACGCGCGAGGATGTTCTGGCGCTGCTCGGTGGCGACGGTCGCTAACCCGCTCGGGTGGGGCCGCCATGGCGGATAGTACGCGCCACCCCACCGTTCCCGCCCGTTATGTGTTCATTTGCCACGCCGTGGATGGTTCGCCTGCCTTTGGGCATAAGAAGCATCAGGAATATTGGCACATCAGCAAAGGAGAACATCATGGCGAAATTCTTTAAAGACTCCGACGGCAAGCTCGTTGCCGCCCTTGGCGACGGCGTTGCAACCCCTGCCGGCTGCACGGAGCTGACGGCAAACACCGAGGATGCGGCGCACGAGAAGCATGTGCCTGTTGTCGAGATTGAGCGCGACGGCCACGTCATTCGCGCACGTGTGGGCTCGACGGAGCACCCCATGCTGCCCGAGCACTACATCGAGTGGATCGCGCTTGAGGCCGAGGGCCGCCTGGAGGTCCATTACCTTGAGCCCGGCATGAAGCCCACGACGTTTTTCGCTGGCGGCTCCAAGACCGGTACCGTCTATGCCTACTGCAACCTGCATGGGCTGTGGTCCGCGACGTTCTAGGAGCGCGCCCCCGCTCGGGGTATCATAGCTAGCATATGCACATGCGAGCGCCGGCTGCATTATGCGGCCGGCGCTTTTACTACGACAACGACGATTTACGACGGAAAGGGCTGGGCCATGAAGCTCGCACTTGCACAGATCGATATGCGCCTGGGTGACATCGAGGGCATTTGCGGCCGCATCGAGGACCAGGCTCGCTTGGCTCATGAGCGCGGCGCGCGCGTGCTGTGCGTTCCGGCCCCGCTCTTTATGGGTGCTCTGCCCGGCGGCCTGGTGGGCACTGCCGACTTTGAGCACGATATGTTGATGGGCCTGACCGGTGTTGCCGAGCGCATCCAAGAGCTCGACATGATCTGCATCGTGCCCTCTGCGGTTTCGTTTGAGGGCCAGCCCCTGCTTGACTACATGATGCTTAAGGATGGTCGCGTGGTGCCAGCGCGCGCAAGCATCGCCCTGCAGCGCGGTGGGACCGGCGATGCCCGTTGGGCGCCGCCGGTCTTCGACGTGGACGGCGTGCGTATCGCCGTGATCTTCGACTTGGACCGCGAGCTCGAGATGCTGCCGACCGGCGTCGACCTCATTGCCTATTTTCAGTTCAACGCGTTTGATATGACCGACCGCGAGACCGCTGCAATTGCCGCCGTTCGCAGCGGTGCCTACCGCAAGATCGCCTCCAAGCGCAGCGTGTGGTTTGCCTGCATGGCGCCGGTCGGTGCCTATGACGAGTCGGTGTATACCGGCGGGTCGTTTGTGCTCGACGATTGCGGTCGCGTGGTTGCCCAAGCGCCGTGTTTTGAGGAGAGCCTGCTGGTTCAGGAAATTCAGCGCGGCGTGATGCTCGATGCCCTGGAGGACCACGAGCTGCCCGAGTTTCGCTCCGAGGAATGGCTGTGGCAGGCGCTGGTGCTTGCCGTGCGCGACAATGCCCGCGCTCGCGGTGCGTCGCGTGCCGTGGTGGCGCTCGAGGGCGATCTGCCGTCGTCCCTGTTGGCGGCGCTCGCCGTCGACGCCTTGGGTCCGCGTAATGTGATTGGCCTGGTGCTGGGGCGCAACCGCATCTTTACGCCGGCGCAGGAGGAGGCCGAGGCCGCCCGCTGTTCTGCTGTTCGCTCAATCGCTGAGCGCCTGCACATTCGCACCGTCGAGCGCGATGCGCCGGATGCGGAGCGCGTGCTCGACCGCGACGTGTCGGCGGGCGATGCCGAGCGCCTGCGTTCGCGCGCGCTGGGCCTGATGCTCGAGGATACGGCGCTCGAGCTGGGCGCCATGGCGTTGAGCTCGCTTTCCAAGACTGAGTATGCACTGGCGGCGCCCGCGCTGTCCGGCGGCTACCAGGGCGACTTTGCGCCCTTTGGCGACGTGTATCTGTCGACGCTCGAGTTTGTGGCACGCGTGCGCAACCGCGCCTCGGCCGTGGTGCCCCAAGAGCTCGTGACGCTCAACGCGGTAGAGGATTGCATGGATCGCGTGTTGGCGCAGGCGCTCTCGACGCTCGACGGTCCGGTCGATATGCTCGACCGCGCGGCACAGCTGCTCGGCGGGCTTGAGCCGGGTGAGGTCGATGGTGCGCTTGAGTCGCACGTGGACCGCAATCGACCTTTCGACGACATCCCGATGGCCGCCGCCAAGCCCGAGGCCTGCTCGCTGCTGCTGATGCTCGTGCGCCAGGGTGAGGCTGCTCGTCGCATGTTACCGACGGTGCCGATCGTTTCGGCCCGTTCGTTTGTCGAGCGCGCCTGGCCGTACATGCTTGCGTGGTCCGATCTGGGGCTCAACGGTAAGGAGCGCATGACGGTTGATTCTCTGGCACGCGCCGAGGTGCGCCGTTTTGCCGACGACGATACGAGTGACCGTATGCGCGGCGAGATGATGGGCTTATTGGGCGAGCTGCTGGGTATTTCACCCGAGCAGATGGAAGAGCTGCGCTCCGAGGACGGTCAGCGTCGTCTGCACGAGGGCATGAAGCGGTTTGAGGGCGAGGTCCAGGACGCCATTGATAAGATGATGGGCGGTCAGGGCGGACCGCAGGGTGGGCCCCAGGGAGGTCCGATGCCGCATCCGCCGATAGATCCGAGGCAGTTTCCGTTCTTCTCGCAGAACTAAAAATGTTACGCGGTTTTACCAAACCGCGTAACGAGTCGACGCTGCGCGAGCCCCTGCCGGGCAATCTGCCGCTCAAACCGTCGCTTGCGTACAGAAGTACGCGGCGCTCCTCTTTCGCGACACCTTGCCACGGCAGGGACTCGCTCGCTGACTTATGCTCAACCTATGGTTCAACCTTGCTTGCTAGATACGGTCACTGTTGTGTTATTCTAGAACAGACGTTCGTGAATGATGCGCGGGGCCTTGCCTTGCGCTGTGCTTGTGACGAGGGGAGGTCGGCTTGGTTATCTTGGGTATCGACCCTGGTTTGGCCCATACGGGCTGGGGGATTATCGAGGAGCGGCGTGGCGAGGTCCGCTGCCGTGCCTACGGTTGTATCGAGACCAGCGCGGGCAGCCCGCTCGCGGTGCGCCTGTCGCATATCGCCCGCGACCTCAAGGGCGTCGTCGAGCGCTACCGCCCCGATACTGCCGCCATCGAGAGCATTTACTTTGGCGCCAACGTTCGCTCGGCCATCCCTACGGCGCATGCCCGCGGTGCTGCACTCGTGGCGCTTTCGGAATGCGCACTCGAGATTGGCGAGTATACGCCCATGCAGATTAAGCAGGCTGTTGTGGGTACCGGCGCCGCAGATAAACGGCAGGTTGCCTACATGGTGCGCACGCTCACGCAGCTTGATCACGACCCACACCCAGACCATGCCGCCGATGCCCTGGCTTGCGCCATCTGTCACGTTAACCTAAGCCGTACCCGAGCGCTTACCGGCGGCGAGTTCTATCAACAGAGAGGAACCGGATACTGATGATCTCCCAGCTCCATGGAACGCTTGTCGAGGCCACGATGAGCTCGGCCGTCGTCGATGTATCGGGCGTGGGCTTTGAACTCGGTATTTCGGGCAGCACTGCCGCCACGCTGCCTACGCCCGGCGGCGAGGTTCGCCTCTATACCCGCATGCAGGTGCGCGAGGACGCCATGACGCTCTTTGGCTTTGCTTCCAAGGACGAGCGCACGATGTTCGATCGGCTCGTTTCTGTCTCGGGCGTCGGTCCGCGCCTGGCGCTTGCTGTGCTTTCCACCTATACCGTGGGACAGCTGTATTCCCTGGTGATGGCCGAGGACGACAAGGGCATGGCCAAGGTTCCCGGTGTGGGCAAAAAGACCGCCCAGCGCCTCATCTTGGAGCTCAAGAGTACCTTTGCCAAGGACAAGGGCTTTGTTCCGGTCGACGTAATCCCCGGTCAGGCTGCGATGCCGGTCCCCGCCGCCGCTCCCTCGGCAATCGATGACGCCCGCGCGGCACTCCTTTCCATGGGCTTTAGCCCGCAGGAGACCGAGGTTGCCCTGAGCGGGTATGATGGGCAGGATATGCGTGTCGAGGACCTGCTCGGCGCGGCGCTTAAGCGACTCGGAATGGATGCGTGATGTGGGAAGCCGATGACTCTCAGGACTTGTGGTCGACGCCCGGCAACTCGCCGGCGGCATCCATGGCGCACGGTGAGCGTATGGTGGGCTCGGAACTGACACCCGAGGACCTCGATGTCGACCGTACCCTGCGTCCCCAGCGCTTGGACGACTACTGCGGTCAGGAGCATATCAAGCAGAGCCTTCGCGTGCTGATCGAGGCGGCGCAGAGCCGTGGCGAGACGCTCGACCACGTGATTTTCTCGGGCCCTCCGGGCCTGGGCAAGACCACGTTGGCCACGGTTATCGCCAACGAGCTGGGCGCTCAGATCAAGACGACGAGCGGCCCGGCTATTGCGCGTACCGGTGACCTGGCGGCCATCCTGACTAACTTGCAGCCGGGTGACGTGCTGTTTATCGATGAGATCCACCGCCTTAACCGGTCGGTCGAGGAAGTCCTATATCCCGCTATGGAGGACTTTGCGCTCGATATCGTGATCGGTAAAGGTCCGGCCGCACGTTCGATTCGCCTAGATATTCCCAAGTTTACGCTGGTGGCGGCAACGACCCGCTCGGGTATGCTGACCGGCCCGCTACGCGACCGCTTTGGCATTTCGTATCGCCTGGACTACTACACGGTCGAGGAGCTTGCCCAGATCGTGACGCGCTCGGCGACCATCCTGGGCGTGACGATCGACCATCCGAGCGCGCTCGAGATCGGCTCGCGCTCGCGTGGCACGCCGCGCTTGGCCAACCGTCTGCTCAAGCGCGTGCGCGACTATGCGCAGGTGCGCGGCAACGGTCCTATTGAGCTTGATATTTGCCGTCAGGCGCTCGAGTTCTTCGAGATTGATGAGCTTGGTCTGGACTGGATGGACATTCGTATCTTGGAGACGCTTGCCAAGACGTTCTCTGGTCGTGCCGTGGGTTTGACGACCCTTGCCAGCGCAGTGGGCGAGGACCCGGGTACGCTCGAGGATGTCTATGAGCCCTACCTGCTGCAGTGCGGCTTGATGATTCGCACGCCCCAGGGCCGTCAGGCAACCTTGCGCACCTTTGAGCACTTGGGCATCGAGCCAGCCGTTTAGAGGCGGGTTTGTTTTGGCTGGTCTGTAGGCTATCGCTGAGCATTGGATAAACATATCGCCATTCATCGGTTACGGGTGTTTTACTATTGCGCGCCCGTGCTATGCTGAAATGGTCTTTTTCTCATTCGGTAACGAAAGGACCGCCCATGCCTACTGACATCGAAATCGCACGTTCCGTCACGCCGCTGCCCATTACCGAGGTGGCTAAGAACGCCGGCGTCGACGTAAAGCACCTGATTCCGTATGGCTTCGACAAGGCTAAGGTTGACTATTCACTGCTCAACGAGCCGACCGATCACCAGGCCAAGCTCGTCCTCGTGACCGCTATCAATCCCACGCCCGCCGGCGAGGGCAAGACCACCACGACTATCGGTCTGGCCGATGGTTTGCGCCGTCGCGGCGTCAAGAGCGCTGTGGCCCTGCGTGAGCCTTCGCTCGGCCCCGTCTTTGGCGTAAAGGGCGGCGCCGCCGGCGGCGGCTGGGCTCAGGTCATCCCCATGGAGGATATCAACCTGCACTTTACCGGCGACTTCCATGCTATTGGCGCCGCCAATAACCTGCTGGCTGCCATGCTCGACAACCATATTCAGCAAGGCAACCAGCTCGGTATCGATGTTAAGCGCATCACCTGGAAGCGCGTCGTCGACATGAACGACCGCCAGCTGCGCCATGTTATCGACGGCATCGGCGGCAAGGCCCAGGGCGTGCCGCGCGAGGACGGCTTCGACATCACTGTCGCCTCCGAAGTCATGGCGATCCTGTGCCTGTCCACGAGTATCAATGACCTCAAGGAGCGCCTGGGCGAGATCGTCGTCGGCTACAGCTATGCCGGCGAGCCCGTCCGCGCCCGCGACCTCAAGGCTCAGGGCGCCATGGCGGCCCTGCTCAAGGACGCGCTCAAGCCCAACCTAGTGCAGACGCTCGAGGGTACGCCCGCGTTTGTCCACGGCGGCCCCTTCGCCAACATCGCCCACGGCTGCAACTCCATCATGGCTACGCGCATGGCTATGCGCTTTGGCGATGTTGCCATTACCGAGGCCGGTTTCGGCGCCGATCTGGGTGCCGAGAAGTTCCTCGACATCAAGTGCCGCATGACGGGCGTTCGTCCCAGCGCCGTCGTGATTGTCGCCACCGCCCGTGCGCTTAAGTACAACGGCGGTGTTGCCAAGGCCGACCTTAACGACGAGAACCTCGAGGCCCTCAAGGCCGGTATGCCCAACCTGCTGCGCCACGTCGACAACATTCAGAATGTCTACGGTCTGCCCTGCGTGGTCGCCATCAACCGCTTCTCGACGGACACTGAGGCCGAACTCGAGCTCATCGAGTCCGAGTGCCAGAAGCTCGGCGTTAACGTTAAGCTTTCCGAGGTCTGGGCCAAGGGCGGCGAGGGTGCGCTCGACCTGGCCGATGAGGTCATGCGCCTGATTGAGCAGCCGAGCGAGTTCAAGTTTGCCTACGAGGACGGCGCCGATGTTGCCGATGCCCTCGAGGCCGTCGCCACCAAGGTCTACCGCGCCGACGGCGTTGACTTTACGCCGGCTGCCAAGCGTCAGCTCGCCGAGCTGCGCGAGAACGGCTTTGGCAACCTGCCGGTGTGCGTCGCCAAGACCCAGTACAGCTTTAGCGACAACGCCAAGGCGCTGGGCGCCCCCGAGGGCTTCCGCATCACCGTGCGCGAGCTCAAGGTTTCCGCCGGTGCCCACTTTGTGGTCGCGCTGACTGGCAGCGTCCTGACTATGCCGGGCCTGCCCAAGGTTCCCGCGGCCGAGAATATCGACGTCGACAACGACGGCAACATCACCGGCCTGTTCTAAGTCTGCTGCTCATAGCCGCTTGCCCGCCCCGCCGCGCCTACCAAGGCCCGGCGGGGCTTTTTGATCCTTAGGCACGCGCATGTCTTGTAGATACCGGCGGGCTTTGCCCATCATAGGCTTTTGCGCGGGTAGAATGCATGGATAACTTGATGCTTACAGGCGACGGAGAGGAAACGTTGCATGGACCAGGACAAGACGACCGTGATGGGCGGATATGGTTCCGCGCAGGCTGGCGGCAGCGCCGATGCGACCCGCATTGTGTCGAACCCCGGCAATGCTGCCCCCGATGCGACGCAGGCGTCCGCCGAACCCACACGAGTTATGGGCTATGGCGATACACCGCGGGATCCGTTTGATTATGCACCGCAGGACCCGTATGGCAATGCGACGCCGGACCCGTATGGCAATGCGGCGGCAGGCGCTTATAATAACCTGCCGCAAAATCCCATTCCGCAGCCTCAGCAGACGACGTATATGCCGCGCACGGCACAGTCTCAGCCTCGTTATGAGTCGCGCGATCCGTATGCGCGCCAGCCTTATCGTGAGTACCCCAAGTCGATTCCGCAGTATGGTGAGGACGAGGAAGAGGCGCCGTCGCGTTCGTCGAGTGTGATCAAGAAGATCCTCATTGTGCTGGCGATCTTCTTTGCCCTCTCGATTGTGTTTGCCATCGTGTCGGGCATGCTCAACAAGCGAGGGAGTTCAACGGCCGATACCACTGCCGAGCAAACCGAGTCCGCCTCATCTAACACCGTCGATCTGAGCGATATCCCGGGGCAGTACTGGTCCAACGCCAAGAAGCTCCTCAAGTCGCGCGGCGCCGATCTTTCGAATGCTGTGATTCTGACTGACGACGGCTCGACGCCTGTTGTCGATGCCAACTGGGTTGTTACTTCTGCCTACTATAACGACAACGGTAACCTAGAAATTCAACTCACGCACAAGAGCAGCTCGGGTAACTCGTCCGACGGCCAAAGCGGCACCGACAATTCGAGCTCCAACACGCTGGAGGACCTGAGCAACAAGGCCCAGGAGCTTGGAGATAAGGCGCAAGAGCTGGGCGACACGGCTCAGAACCTCGGCGATACCGCGCAGAACCTGGGCGATATGGCTACCAATGCTTGGGACGCGCTGCAAAACGGCATTTCGGGCGCACAGGGAAACTAGCGGCTGAGCGGGGCGGGGCTACAACTGCTCTGCCGGACGCTCGGGCGAGCTAAAGCCGGAGTCAAACGTGACGACGCATGATGCATCGGGCCTGCGCTCGTGCACGATGCGCGTGACGAGCTCCAGCAGCTCCTCGTCGGATATGTCAAAGCCGTCGGGACGCACCAGGTCAAACGAAACAAAGCCGTCGTGCTCGTGCAAGTCGTGGATGGAAAGCGCGGGGTCGATCTGCGCTACGCCGCGCTTGACCCAGCCGCGCAAGTCATCGCCGGTTGTTGCAATGGGGTCGCAGTGCAACGTGATGGCGATGCCCATCTGGCGTTTGATATCGTGTTCGATGGTGTCCAGAATCTCGTGGTGCTCAAAGGCATCGCCCTCGCCGGGCATTTCCACGTGTGCACTGGCAAACTGGCGGCCGGGGCCGTAGTCGTGCACCATGAGGTCATGAGTGCCCAGGACCTGGGGGTACGACATGATCCTGTCGCGGATTTCCTGGACGAGCTTGGGGTCGGGCGCTTGCCCAAGCAACGGGCTGATGGCGTCGCGCACCAGGCCCAGGCCGCTGATGCAGATGAAGATGCCCACGCCCAGGCCTGCCCAACCATCGAGGTCAAAGCCGGTCGTCTGCGAAATAAGCGCCGCCACCAAGACCGAGCCCGAGGTGATGACGTCGTTTTTGGAGTCCTGCGCCGTGGCGATGAGCGTCTCCGAGTCGATGCGATCGCCCAGCGTGCGGTTGAACGCGGCCATCCAGAACTTAACGAGCATGGATGTAGCCAGTGCCGCAAGGGAAACGAGCGTGTAAGCGGTGGGGGAGGGCTTGATGATTTTGGTAACGGATTCGAGCACCAGGTTGATGCCGACGGCACAAACGAGGACGGCGACAAACAGGCCGGCGAGGTATTCGTAGCGGCCGTGGCCATAGGGGTGACCTTCGTCAGCCGGGCGACTGGCGAGTCGGAATCCGAGCAGGCTCACAATGTTGCTCGACGCATCGGAGAGGTTGTTGAAGGCGTCGGCGATAAGCGAGATGGAGCCGGCGAGCAGACCCGCGATGCCCTTGGCTAGGCACAGGGTAATGTTGAGGCCAATGCAGATGAGACTTGCGGCAAAGCCTGCGTTGGTACGGCAAGCCGTATCGACCGGCTCGTCCTTGCTGCCGGGAACAAGCGTATGTACCAGCCGATTTACAAATAGCATGGCAATCGTCCTCACAATCATGGTTAAGGGGATAGTGTAGCTCGCATGGGCGCACCGTGCGCCGATGCTCAGAAAATGCAGCAATGGTCTGCTGGAGCTAACGAGCGGCCCTTCTTGTCCGACCAGGTGCTCCATTTTGGGCCACATGGGTATGGTCATGTGCTTGCCTGCCCGACATACTTAATGTCGACAGCCCCTGCGCAAAGGAGGATGTATCCATGGACGAGATGTTTGCCATTAAATGCCAAAACTGCGGCGGCCCTATGTACTCACACCAGGCTAAACGCAGTTTTGAGTGCGCCTATTGCGGCACGGTCGTTCCGTGGCAGGCCGATGCGGGGGAGCCCAAGAGCGCCCTGGGCATTCGCCATACGCCGCTGACGGTTGTCGATGGGCTGCTTAAGCTCACCCATGTGTCGCAACTCGAGCGCCCGGAGGACCCGGACTGGTATTTCTTTAATTCACACTGGCGCAATCAGTCGGTTCTGGAGCATCTGCTGTGGGAGGACCGCGGCACGGCGCAGGAGTTCCAAGAAGCCACGCACGTGAGCATTCCCTGCCCCTTCTGTGGAGCGTCCTTTGAGGGCGAGTCAACGCAGCGTGTGTTTGAGTGCCCGTCCTGCGGCAACAAGATCGGCATTGCCGACCTGCTCAAGCCGGGGACGTTTAGCAAGCGCCTGACCTTGGGCGTTGGTGCGGAGTATGTACCTGGGCAGGGTATTCCCTGCGAAATCTCGCCGCAGCAGGCACGTGCCAACGCACTGCAGCTGGTGCGCCAGTACCCCGACGCCTTTGCCGGGCACGACGTGGAAGATGCGATCCAAAACGACATGATGCTCTTCTACTTCCCCATGGCGCTCGCGGATTTGCGCATGATGGCGTCCTTCCCGGGCAAGGGCATGAGCAAGGAGACCTTGGTGTACTACGAGGTGCTTGACTGGGCATATCCGCGGGCAAACTATCTGGATGTTCGCCTTATGGGCATTTTGGAGCCGTGGGACTTTGCCAAGGTCGGTCCGTTCGATCCCGCCATGCAGGAAGGCGACTTCCGCGTTGTCTCCGTCGATGCATCTACCAAGGACCAGGTGGTCATTGATAAGCTGGCGCTCGACGTTGCCGGCAACGATGCCGAGGCGGTGCTGGGGCTCAATAAAAAGAGCATCCGCGCCTGGGCACGTAAGGCCCGCAAGCATAAGGACGGCCTGGTGATGGTGCCGGTCTACTTTGTCGATCGTCCGGCGACGGACAGCCGCGATGGCGAGCAGGTGCGCATTGCCGTAAACGGCCAGACGGGTCGCGCGGCCGCGGTAGTGTTTAGCGACAAGCGTGAGACGCATGTGGTAGCGTCGCTCAATCCCAACGTGATGCTGTCGAACGAAAGCACCGTGCACGCCACGCCCATCGAGGTCAAATACGTTAAATCGCCCTTCCTATACCAGATCGTGCGCCGTGGAGGCGGTGAGCAACCGCGCCAGGTGGCAGCGGCGGCCGAGGGCTCCTATCGAGAAGAGAAGCCCAAGCGCAAAGGCCTGTTCAGCGCGATCTTTGGGAAGTAGGGGGGCGGTACGGGACAGTGCGCAGTAGTGCGAGCTGTCCGTCGTGGTAGATCTAAATAAACGGTGGGGCGGCTGCAAAAGAGCCGCCCCACTGGGTAGAATCAGATTGTGCCGCGGAACCCGCTCCTCAGCTAGTCATACTTCGGAAGCGCGGGCAACGCAGGTATTATCGTCTAAAGGGCCGGGGCAACCGGCCCTTTTTCTGCGGCAGCGGGGATTCGAATACCAACACGGTGTACGGTCCCACGGTACTTTGCTCTGTGACGAACGGACCCATGACGGCGCATTCTGTAATCATCATTTATGCGGTCCCTTAATCATTTGCGTTGACTGACATTGTCTTCGTTAAAGGCGTGTCCTAAAACAAACACTGCTCTATCAACTCTTTACCGCGCAGGGTATCGATCCACTCCTGCGGAATTGCGTCGATACCGTAGGCCGTGCCGGCGAGGGCGCCTGCGACGGCTGCGGTGGTGTCGGTGTCGTCGCCTAGGTTGACGGCGGCAAGCACGCAATCTTCGTAGCAGTTAGTGTTGACGAAGCACCAGGTGGCTGCCTTAAGCGTGTCGCGCACGAAGCCACCTGACTTGATCTCCTGCTCAGGCATGCCTTTCAGATGGAGTGCCCACGAGGGGAGCGCGTCGTTCATCACATCCCTCATCAGCTCGACAAATATGATGCATGCGTCGGTCGACGTTCTGTGGGCGTGCGAAATTGCGGAGACCTCGCGGATCTCGTTGTTCGTCGCATCGGTGAACGCCAGGGGAGCGATACGCATGAGCGAGCCGTTACCGTTGTCGCGCTCGCCGGAGCCTCCTTTGCCGGTGTGCAAGGCGCGGGCGGTCGTGCCGCCGTAATCGAAAACGCCGTCGATTGTATACTCGCCACGGGCAATCCAGCCGATGAACTTGTCGCGCATGTCCGCGGTTTCGATGTGCCCGAGCTCCCTAATCGAGTCACAGGTAGCAAGCGTCATGGACGTATCGTCGCTCCAGGTGCCGGCGGGCTGCCCATGCGTGCCGTAGCCGATCATGTCCGTGCATTTGAACGTGCCGCGGGGCCTAAACTCGTAAGGAACGCCCAGCGCGTCGCCGACGGCAAGCCCATAGATGCAGTCGCGCAGTGTCGTTTTCGGTCTGTCTGTCATGGAGCGCTCCTCTTATGTCGGGGGATATGAAACGCCGTCGGGGGTATCGGTCGCAACGTGCTGCTACCCTTGCGCTTCGCCATTAGTCGCTTCGTTGATGGCGCGGTACTCGGCACTCAGCTCGCGCGCCAGCTCTTCCTTGCTTGGAAGATACGGCAAGTATTTGGCGGCAAACACTTGGTCGTTGTCTTCGGGCAGCGTGTACTCGACAATCGAGTCGCTTTTGTCCGCGCAGAGCACGATGCCTATAGGCGGATTGTCGCCTTCGTTCATGAGCTCGCGCGTGTAGTAGTTCACGTACATTTGCATCTGGCCCAGGTCCTGATGCGTAAGGTCATCGGTCTTAAGGTCGATGAGCACGAAGCAGCGCATCAGATAGTTGTAAAACACAAGGTCAATATAGAAATGGCGCCCATCAAAGGTGATACGCTTTTGGCGCGCCTCGAAAGCGAAGCCACGGCCAAGCTCCAGCAGGAACTTCTGAAGATGTGTGATGAGCGCCTGCTCTAGATCGCTCTCGCGAAACGCAGTATCGTCCGAGAAACCTAAAAACTCCAGTACATATGGATCGCGGATGATATCCTCGGGGCGACGAGCCGGGGCGCTCTCTTGGATTTCCTGGGTGACGGCCTCCTTGTCCTTGCTGGCAAGCAGGCGCTCGCGGAACATGGTGTTGATCTGACGCTCGAGCTGACGCGTGCTCCAACGAGAATCGGCGCATTCGTTCATGTACCAGGCGCGAGCATCAGGGTCGGGAATGCGCATCAACCTGCGGTAATGAGTCCAGCTCAATTCGCTACGCAGTGCGTCGCGAATTGGAAACGCAAGAAAGAACTGACGCATATTGCGAAGGTTTGCGATGCCAAAGCCTCTTCCGAAATCCGCGGTAAGTCTTCTGGAGAGGCCTGCAATCAATGCCTCTCCATATGCTGCGCGCTCCTCTCCGCCCTGTTCATCAACAATGCTCTTGCCGATCTCCCAATACGCCTCAACCATCGCAAAGTTAACGGCGGTATAGGCCTTGTCGCGAGCGGCGTTGAGAATCGAGGAAACCTGCTTGTAAAAAACTTCTGGCACGATTGCCGATTCTCCACGGTTTACCAGTTCGCCCATCACTGTCGCCCCACTTTCCTCTTGTGGAATGCATCTTTATCGTATTTAGTTTAAAGCCTCGCGCGGACACGAATTGCTGTGCTGTCTGGCACCTTCGCATGGGAGCCTTTCGGTGACTAAAATGTGACCATAGAGGCAGTTTTAGCGAACCCCATGGGAGTGACACGCATGGACAACAACACTTTGCTGTTCCAGGACAAAGGTTCGGGCGGGTTTAAAGACGTCAAGATCTACCCTAACCGCATCGAGGTGCTCAAGAAGGGCACTTTCGGCGGCAAGCACACCGAGATTGTCTACCTTAAGGACATCACGGGGGTCAGCAGGATCAAGGGTCGCGACGTTTTTCTGCGCAACAGGCTGTTGACTGCCTGTGTCTTTAGCCTGAGCAGCCGCTCCCAGGCCCAGGAATTTGTGAACGCGCTGAACATGGTGATGTAGCCCATGGCGGCGTTCGGGCCAAGGTAAAAATCGGGGGCACAGAACGGTGTCCTGCGCCCCCGATTGAGTCGATGTGTCTAAAAGGCGGGCTTGCCTATTCGTTGTCGTCCCCAGCGTTTTCGCGGTCACTGGCAAGCATTGCTGCGCCGGCGACTGTCGTCGCCACGGCGGCAGCGGCGAGCCCGGCGGCGATGCCAGAGCCGTCGCCCGTGCCGGCGAGTTTTCCGCCCGAGCCCTTGCTCTTGTTGCCCTTGCCGTTCTTGTCGGCGCTGCCTGCGTTGGAACCCGTGCCACCGTCCGTGCCGCCTGCACTGCCCGAGGCCGCTACGGTAAAGCTTACGGCTCCATCGCTGGCGAGTATGTAGTTTTGTTCCGCGTCGCCCAAAAGGCCTTTCGCGCGCACCCAGTACGTCCCTGCGGCAAATGTTTCGCCCTCGGCCATTGCCGTGCCCGGAGCGCCGTTCGCGTCGTGCGCAAACTCGAGCTGGGCCGTGCAGGCATCGGTTTCGAGCTTGCCCTCGAGTGATGCCGCAATCTTGGCGCGCACGTCTTCGCCGGCCTTAAGGCCTTCGAGTCCCTCAAAATGGGGCGTCAGCGCGCGTCGATCGATATCGATGGGCACAGAGCCCTGCAGCCCCGTAACGGTCTCGTTGCCCAGGGCGTCGACATCCACATATTTGATGTCAAACGCATCGCCCGAAGCTGTCGCGTTGAGCGCTTTGCTGCTGTCGGCAAGGCGGAAATGACCCTCGCCAACGGTCTTGCCATCCTGGAGCGAGGCATCGCTCAGCGAGTCGCCGTACGTCATGCGCATGCGGGTCGGGAGATAGTACGGGAGATAGTACGAAGCCGTCTGCTTGTGCTCCGTATCGTAATTGCGCTGATAGATGCTCCGGGCCAGCGCCGCATCAACAAAGTCGGATGCGATGATGCCAATGTGCTTGAGGTAATCTGACTTTGTATCCCCGGTGCCGCTGGGATTGATGTACGGGCTCTTGTACAGATGCTCGTCGACCACTCGCGCTGCGGTAAAAGGGTTGTTTTGCGTGCAGCTCGTGTAGTTGATAAACCAGCAGCGCTCCGTTGCCTGCACCGTTGTCCCGTCCGCGGCGGTGATATCTACGGTGCTGCGCTTGAACTCGGCCGCCGCCTTCAGGGCCATATCGACCCAGTCGATTTTACTGGACCCCGTGCAGTTGTAATGGTCTTGGGCATATACCGTTGTGCTATAGGGCTCTTTGTCGCCCGTATTGCCCGCAGCCTCAAAGCCTTGCTCGTATTTCACGAGGCACATGGACTTTCCGGAATGCGCCTTGATTTTGTCGTCCCATTCGGTGAGGTCGAGGCCCCACGTGTGGCCGTCTACGCTGTCGCCGGCGAGTTTAAATCGACGCAGCAGGACGATCTTTCCGCGCACCTCGTTCAGTGTGGGGACATGGCTCGACGTATAGAACAGATCGGAGTTATTGTCCATAACATTGGCGAAAGCCGTCGTAACGCTTTCGTCGGTGGCTTCGTCGTTGCCTCGTGACACCAGCATGATGAGCGCTTCTGACGGGTTTTCGTTCAAAAATGTTTTGAAGTAACCGATGACATCGGAGAGATGTATAAAGCCCCCGTCTTTTTTGAGCAGGTAGCATATTCCATGGTCGATGCCGGGGTCGCCGTTCTCGTTGTTCTTTCCAAGTCGGATATCAAAATAGCGAATGCCTTCGAGCAGCTGCGTGGGGATGTAATCCTGCTGGCACTTTGCAAGCGAGGTTTGGGGCTCGGTGTCGTTGTCGACGCTGCAGGTGCTTGAATCATGCGTGCCCGGGATGCTCAGCTCGTCGAGGTATTTGTTGCCGTCGACGTATTTCATCCAGCATGGTCCGTCGACGTAGCTGCTATACTTGATCCAGTCGATACTTCTAACCGTGGTATTGATCTCGCCCTTGTCGTAACCGACAAGTTCGAGCTCCCACGGAATACTCTTCCTCTTGTGGCAGATCTTGTTGTTGTCTTGGTCTTTGCCGTCCTTTTCTATGGCCAGGTAATTAATGTCTTTTTTCTCGTTTGTGCGGTCTCGGATGATGTAGGTTCCGTTTGACTGGCGGTCGAACGCAAAAGAGCGACTGGGCTTGCCGTCATGCTCGCCACTCCATACGTGGATGACCTTTCCATCTTTGTCCGAGTCGCCATCGACCGACCAAATGCTGTAGCCCGTCTTCTTGTGCTCTTCGAAATTGAGCAGGGTGCGGATGGCATACCAATTTCTATTATCTGTATCGGTCTCTACGTGCTCAAGGATGAGCTTGCTGGACGTGCCGTCATTAAACAGGTGGCAGACGTTGCCGATGACGTTGCCGTCTTCGTTGACGCTCGCGGTGCGAAAATAGCCCGCGGGGCGAAGGCGAATGACGAACTTGTCGAGGGTGGCCGCCGGTGTGGGTGCGTCTTCTGCAAATGCCGCGCGCACGGGAAGGCCCAATCCCGCGGTTTCGGGCAGGCTTACAAATGGCGACAATGCTGCGAGTCCTAGGCCCAACGTGAATGCTCGACGGCTAATGGCGTGGTGTTCGGTCATAACTTCTCCATTCGCAGAGTGCGGTTATGCGATAGTTTTGGTCACTATACTGCCCAGATGTTTAAAGACGCCGGTTTAATTGTCTGCGCGGCGCAATAAATCGGCGGGTGGACGTGTTGGGGTGTTTGTCGTGTTCGTACTGTTGCCACATTTGGGGCGGTTCCGGCGTCCGGCGTCCTCGCGTTCGTCGGCTACCGGCATAAGAAAAGGAGGGTCGGTTTACCGGCCCTCCCTTGGTACGAAGCGCTGGGATACCGTCGCTTGTTTACGCTGCGCCCGTGTTTCCCGCTGCGCTCGCCAGTCGCTTAGCGTTTAATCTCGATATCCTCGAGCTTAACGTCCATGGCCTCGGTCTTGGCCTTGGCGATGTCGTCGGCAAATTCCAGAGACTCCATCATGGTCTCGACGGCGTCCTTGTGTTCCTCGACGTTGTCGATGCGCACGTACACGCTGCCGCCGTCAACGTCGGTGAAGTACTCGGTCGTCACGCCGCCCGAGTGCGTAAAGTAGGCGCTGCGCCAGGTCTTGCCGTTGTACTTAACGGGATCGCTCTCGGTCCATCCGGAGTTGGCCTTCCACTTTGCCTCGTAGTCAAACAGTTCATCGGCCTTCTTGTCAGGATCGAAGACGGGGATGAAGCGGTCGCTGGCATGCTCGCTCTCGGTGAACTTAAACTGGGCCCTGTCGGCGGTATCGCCTGCGACGTCCGTGATTTCGACGCCCTCGGGGACTTCGACCTTAAACCAAATGAAGTCGGTCCTCATATCCACGGCTGGCTTTTCCGCTCCACCGCCACCGCCGCTGCCGGTAGCGCCGCCGCTGCCACCGCAACCCACCAAGGCAACTGCGGCAAAGAGACTGATGCAGAGGGTGAGAATCGCAAAGGCCTTCTTTTTCATGGTCGTGTCCTCCTCGATCTGTAACCGTCCATGGATTACCTGCCTTTACTGTACGCGCGAGCGGCTCGTAAGGGTGGGCCATGTGTCCCATTCTGAGGGCCGGATTTGCGCCGGCAAGTGGCAATATGTCCGGGCGCAAAAGAGGGGAGGGCCGGCCGATCCGATCCTCCCCTGGCTGGGCGTCCGATCATTTAATGACTGCGCATGCGATGCTGCGTGCGAGCCCCTAATGCTTGATCTCGATGCTCGAAATCTCGACTTCGCGTGCCTCGGCAACTGCCTTCGCCATGTCATCGGGGAACTCGATGGAGTTGAGGAGCGCCTCGGCTTCTTTCTTATGCAGATCGAAGTTCGAGATGAGGACGTAGACGCTTCCCGGCTCAACGTCGGTAAAGAGGAGGGTTGAGACGCCGCTGTTGTCCTCGTACGTTCCGACGAGCCACGTCCTGCCGTTATACTCGACGGACCCGCCATCCTTCCACTGGAACGTATCACCTTTCTTTTCTGCCTGGTCGGCGTGGGATTCCTCTGCCGTCAGCGCTTTTTTCCAAACGGGGATAAAGCGATCGGCCGAACCGTTCTCGTCTTCGGGGAAGGTGAGCTGGACCCTGTCGGCATTCTTGCCAGCGGAGTCGCTTACGCCAACGCTCTCGGGCATCTCGACCTTAAACCAGATAAAGTCAGTCTTTTCGGCGACGGGGGCCTTTTCCTTGCCTTCGCTCTTTGAGGTACTGCCGCCCACGCCCGATGCGCTCCCGCCGCAGCCGACAAGGGCAAACGCGGCAAAGAGGGCGATGCACAGGGAAAGGATCGATAGGGTCTTTTTCTTCATGGTGGCGTCCTCCTTGTCTGCCGATGACATCACGGCGCCGCATGCTGTTGGGGTACTGATTGCGCTGGCGGCGGATGTCTCTGTGCACTGTGCGGCTTATGCCTCCGTTCATCGCTTGTGGCCGTTGCGCGGCCGTGCCCCAACGGGTTCCTTACTTATAGATATGCCCCAGTTTGTGCCGTTCGGGAGTCTCGAAAGGTGGGCCATGTGTCCCATGTTTGCGGCGCCGACGCCTATCGTTCGTCATAGAAATCCGCGATGGCCAGGTGTGCTGACGCTCATGTGCTTATGGGCTAGACTTAGCATCATTACGTGTTTGATGCGGTTGGTCGGCAGTTGCCGCCCGACCGATCTATATGACTTGAAGGTGCATACGTATGAGCCAAGAGATGATGGACAAGACCTGCCGTGGGTTTGCCGAGGCGCTGGCCGCGCGCGAGCCGGTTCCCGGCGGCGGTAGCGCGAGCGCCTTTGTGGGCGCGCTGGGCGCCTCGCTTTGCGGGATGGTCGCTCGCTACGGGGCGACCAATCCCGCGCTTAGCGATCGGGCGGACGATCTGACGCGTGCATTTGCCCAGGCAGACGAGTTGGCGCAGGAACTAGTGGGTCTGGTTGCCGAGGATGTTCGTGCATACGGCCAGGTGTCCGCGTCGTACGGCGTTCCGCGCGAGGACCCGGCTCGACCCGCGGCGATTCAGGACGCGTTGCGCGTGGCGGCCATGCCGCCGTACCGGATCATGGATGCCTGCGGGCGCGCGCTGGCGCTGCTCGAGGACATGGCCGACAAGGGTTCGCGCCAGTTGCTGTCCGACGTGGCATGCGGCGCCGTGTTCTGCCGCGCCGCCATGCAAGGCGCGAGCCTGACGCTCTTTGCCAACACCACATCTATGAAAGACCGGGCGCGCGCCGAGGAACTCGAGGCGGCGTGCGATGAACTACTAGATACGTGGCTGCCGCGCGCCGATGCACTGGCGCGCCGTGCTGCTGACGCCGCAAGGAAGAGGGGATAGCCATGGCCGAACTGCTCAAGGGTGCTCCCGTTGCCCGCGCTTTGACCGAGGAACTTGCCGCTCGTTGCGCCGCCCTGCGCGAACAGGGCATCGTGCCGACACTGGCCATCGTTCGTGTGGGCGAGCGCGAGGACGACCTGTCCTACGAGCGCGGCGCCCTCAAGCGCTGCGAGAAGATTGGCATTGAGGCTCGCCGCGTTTTGCTTCCCGCCGATGTTTCACAGGACGAGCTGTTGGCGGCTATTAAGGATATCGATGCCGACCCCGCTGTTCACGGCTGCCTGATGTTTCGTCCGTTGCCCGCTGGGCTTGACGAGGATGCAGTTGCCGCGGCACTCGAGCCCGCCAAGGATGTTGACTCCATGACGCCGGCCTCGCTGCTCATCACGCTTTCGGGGCGAGGCGAGGGTTTTGCTCCTTGCACGGCAGAAGCCGTGTTGGCGTTGCTGGACCATTACAGCGTTGAGCTGGATGGGGCCAAGGTCGCGGTCGTCGGTCGGTCGCTCGTGATTGGCCGTCCCGTTGCCGCCATGCTTACGGCTCGCAATGCCACGGTGACGATGTGCCATACGCATACGCGCGACTTGGCTGCCGAGTGCCGTGCGGCTGATATTGTGGTTGCGGCCGTTGGACGCGCACGCACGATTGGCGCGGATGCGGTTCGCGAGGGCCAGACGATCATCGATGTGGGCATTAACTGGGACGAGGCCGCTGGCAAGCTGGTCGGGGACGTCGATTTTGATGCTGCGGAACCGATCGTTGGCGCAATTACTCCGGTGCCGGGCGGCGTGGGGGCTGTGACCACCGCGATTCTCGCCAAGCACGTGATCGAGGCGGCGGAGCGCGCATCGAAATAGTCGTTTTTGACCACAGGGGTTGCCGGGGCGGCTGTTTCGCCCTTTTTGCGCCGAAGCGATACACTGTTGCCGTTTGATTTCTTCGCTCAAGGAGGATGCGCATGCCGTGCACAACGATTTTGGTTGGTAAGAACGCGAGCTACGACGGGTCGACCCTGGTTGCCCGAAATGAGGACTCGTCCAACGGGGTGTTTGAGCCCAAGCGCATGCGCGTGGTGCATCCCGATGAACAGCCGCGCGTCTACACGAGCGTCCTGAGCCACCTGACCGTTGAGCTGCCCGATAATCCCATGCGTTATACAAGCGTCCCCGACGTTGTCCCCGGTCATGGCATTTGGGCCGAGGCCGGCTTCAACGAGCTCAATGTTGGCATGTCCGCAACCGAGACGCTCACCACCAACGAGCGCGTCCGCGGCGCCGATCCGCTCGTGGACTACGTGCCCGCCAAGGGCAACGAGGGCGAGGACGGCTATGTTCCGGCGCAGCCCGGTGGTTTGGGCGAGGAGGATATGGTGACCCTGGTGCTGCCGTACGCCAAGTCCGCCCGCGACGGTGTGCGCATCCTGGGCGACCTGCTCGAGCGCTACGGCACCTACGAGAACAACGGCATCGCCTTTAGTGATGTTGACGAGATCTGGTGGCTCGAGACCATCGGCGGCCACCACTGGATCGCCAAGCGCGTGCCCGATGATGCCTACGTGACCATGCCCAACCAGCTGGGTATCGATAGCTTTGACCTGGACGACGCCGAGGGCGCCCAGGTCGACCACATGTGCTCCGCCGACCTGCGCTCCTGGATGGCCGAGTGGCATCTGGACCTGACGCTGGGCGTCGAGGGCGACGGTCCCGCCGCGGTCTTTAACCCGCGCGAGGCCTTTGGCTCGCACAGCGACAGCGACCACGTCTACAACACGCCGCGTGCCTGGTATATGCAGCGCTGTCTCAACCCCAGCGATGTGTGGGACGGTCCCGAGGCCGACTACACGCCCGAGAGCGACGATATCCCCTGGAGCCGCGTGCCCGAGCGCAAGGTGACCATCGAGGATATCAAGTACGTGCTTTCGAGCCACTACCAGGGCACGGAGTACGATTGCTACGGCAGCAAGGGCACGCCCGCCACGCGCGGTGCCTATCGTCCCATCGGCATCAACCGCAACAGTCAGCTCGCCGTGCTGCAGCTGCGTCCCTATGTACAGCCGGCGTATCGCGCCGTGCAGTGGATGGCGTTTGGCTCTAACTCGTTTAACGCGCTCGTGCCGCTGTACGCCAATGTCGAGACCATGCCCGAGTACTACGCCGACACGCAGGCTCGCGTGACGTCCGAGAATTTCTATTGGGCAAATCGCCTGATCGGTGCCTTGGCGGATGTTCGCTTCCACGAGTGCGGTCGCGCGGTCGAGGACTATCAGGAGAAGGTCGGCGGCATGGGCCACAAGCAGATTCACGACGTTGACGCTGTCGTAGCCGCGCTGCCCGGGGCCGAGGTGTCTGCCGAGCTCGCCCGCGCCAACGAGGCCTTTGCCGAGCTTGTGCGCGTGGAGACCGATGCTCTGCTGGGCAAGGTGCTCTACACCACGAGCTGTGCCATGAAGAACTCCTTCGCGATGAACGACAACGTAAGGTAAAAGCCACATTGCAGCGAACGAGCGGGGCAAACGCCGTCAAAGGCTTTGCCCCGCTCGATTTCTATCTTGGCGACAAACGATTTTGTGTCGTTCACCCAATCTTGGGTACAAGAAGGCCAATGCAGTTGTTCACGATTGGAGCCAACCATGGTTATGAAACTCGATCAGCTTGTTAACGGTGCCATCAACGTGGGCTTTGGCGCCGCCGCCGTTGCCGTCGAGGGCGGCAAGAAGGTCCTCGACGACCTCGGTACCAAGGGCGAGCAGGTCCGCAAGGACGCCGGCACCCCCGATATCGCCCGCAGCGTGTCCGACATGTTCGAGCAGGCCGGTGGCACCATCTCCGACCTGACCGAGCGCCTGGGCATGCAGGGCGAGACTGCGGCACAGCGCGTGCTCGACGAGCTCATCCTGGCCCGCGTCCGCGTTATGACCGCCCCCGAGCGCACGGCCTTCCTGGCCCATGTGCGCGACATCGTCGACTCGGTCGAGGACAACGTGACCTCGGTGCCCGTCGAGTCCGTTGAGCCCGACGATGCAGAGGACACCGAAGAGGCCGAGTAGCAGCGCAGATGGCAGATTCCACTACCGATTACAACAATCTAGATCCCTTGGCTGACGAGACGGCGGTTGTCGATGAGGTTGAGGCCGCCGTCTCGGGCGCTCGCAAGAAGCCGCGCGCTGTCGATATGGTCCCTGAGGAGCCCGACGCGATGGCGCCGGACGAGGAGTATCAGCTCACGCCGGCAGGTCGCCGCGAACGCATCGGTCAGATCGTTCGCCTGATCAAAAAGTACCGCGTGTGGGATAACCTTACGCCGGTACGCCTGCGCCGCCTGCTCGAAGAGCTCGGCCCCATGTTCGTCAAGATGGGGCAGATCCTGGCCAACCGCTCCGAGATTTTGCCGCAGCGGTTTTGCGACGAGCTGCGTCGCCTGCGCTCCGACGTAGAGCCGGTGCCGTATGAGGTAGTGCTCCGCTGTCTGGAAGAGGAATACGGCCAGCGCCTGGGGCAGATGTTCGACGCGATCGACCCCAACCCGCTCGGTAGTGCATCGCTCGCGCAGGTACACCGTGCCCGCCTGGTGACGGGCGAGGACGTGGCCGTTAAGGTACAGCGCCCCGGCGCGCAGCAGGTTATGGCGCAGGACATCGACATCATTCGCTCGGTGGTGCGCATCGTCTCAAAGTTCGTCAACACCGATCAGTTTGTTGACCTGCACGGTGTGGTCGAAGAGCTGTGGACCTCGTTTCGCGAGGAGACCAACTTTTTGGCCGAGGCCAAAAACCTCAACGATTTCTATGACTTCCACAAAAGCGTGCACGGCGTGTCGTGTCCCAAATCCTACCTGGACCTTTGCACCGAGCATGTTGTGGTCATGGACTACATTGACGGTATCTCGATTGCCGATCCCAAACGACTGGCAGCCGAGGGTTATGACTTGGAAAAGATTGGCGCCGCGATCGTCGAGGACTACTCGACGCAGGTGCTCGACGACGGCTTTTTCCATGCCGACCCGCATGCGGGAAACATCATCCTCAAGGACGGCATTGTCTACTTTATCGACCTAGGCATGGTTGGGCGCATGTCGAGTCACGACCGCGGTATCGTCAAGGACATGATTTTCGCCGTGGCCGAGGGCGACGTGCCCAAGCTCAAGGATTCGCTCATGCGCTTTGCCGTGACGCGCGGCGATTCGGCCGAGCTCGACCATTCGGCCTTTTTGTCCGACTTGGACTTTATCGTCGCCGACTTTGCGGGTCTTGACCTTAAGGATCTTGATATCGGCGAGTTTTTGACCTCGCTGCTCAATCTGGCGCGCAAGAACGACGTTGAGCTGCCGAGTGTGGTGACGATGTTCGCCCGCGGCATGGTGACGCTCGAGGGCCTGCTGACCGAGTACATGCCCAACGTCAACATGATCCAGATCATCCAGGCGCACATCAAAAACGAGAAGAGCGCCTATGCGCGCGTCCGCGAAATGGGGCGCGATCTTGCCGCGAGCAGCTATCGCGCGGCAAAAGGCTCGCTCGAGGCGGCCGAGTATCTGGGCTTGGCGTCGCGCATGCTCACGCGCGGCCAGCTTAAGGTGAACACGCAGATCATGAGCAGCGATAAGGCGCTGCGACAGCTGGGTGGAATTATCGACCGCATGTCGATGGCAATTGTGATCGCCGGCCTGTTTATCGGTTCGTCGGTGGTGTACTACGCGCGCATCGAGCCGGTTGTGTTCGGTATCCCGGTCATTGGCTTTATGGGCTACGTGAGCGCGCTGGTGTTGGCGCTGATGCTGGGCCGCGAGATCTGGCGCAACAGTCACGGCGGCAAGCGGTAACGATTTTCCGGGGTTGGGGAAACGGGTTATTTTGCTCGGCACTCCATCTTCACCCTTTTCTATCGCAAACCATAGCTTTTACCTTGGGCTTCGCCTGTGTGCGGGGCCCTTTTGCGTGATACCATACTGACAGTAATAATCGATGGCCTAGATGGTGGTGCGGAGACGCACGAATGCGCGGTTTTCCTGCGCGTTTGGGAGAATCGGGGTGCAAGTCCCCGGCTGTACCAGTAACCGTAATTCCTCTTGGTCCGGGATGGTCGCGTCGCAGATCGGACGGCGCGCCCGGGTCGTTAAGGTTAAGTCGGATCGCCTCCCATCTTGCGCGCGGCCGCGGCGCATGCTGCCGGTACGCGTTGGGCTCTGGAGGGAAGGAGGACCCCGATGGGGGTACTCGAGCGCAATGTGCGCGATGACGTGGGGCAGCCGCATGGTAACGCCTCAAGTACAGACAATGGGGGACAAATGGATATGTTTGAGGACGAGCGCAAGCGCGCCTCGTTGCGTCGCCATGGGGCGATCGCGCGCGGCGTAGCCAAGCGCGGCCTGGTGGCATTCCTGGCCTTCGCGATGGCATTCAGCACCACGCCGGCCCAGCTTTGGGCCGATGGCGCCGAGGGCATTGCCGAGGCCGTGGCTCAGGCCACAACGCCGAGCGAGGGCGCGCAGGCCACGGACGGTGCTGCAGATACTACCGCGGCTGCTGCTGACGCAAACGATTCGGCTGCAGGTGGCTCCTCCGAAACTGGGGATACGGGTTCGGCCGCGCCTGACAACGTGAGTGATGATGCATCGGACGACCCCGCTGCGTCAGACCCTGCTTCGGCCACCCCGGCGAGCGAGGCGTCTGACACCACCGCCGAGACCGGCGACGCGACTGCGGTGGCCAGCGAGCCCAGTGTTGCCAAGGCCGCGTCTCGTGCCGCTGCTACGTTTTCCTCGAATAATGGTGTCAGCGTCGGAAAGAGCCAGTCGCCTTCTCGTTGGGCTGGCTCTAACTTCACCGCTTTTATCCAGAGCAATACTACGCTCTATGCGAATGTTTGGACTTCGTCCAGCAAGCGCGCCAGCGCTTCGGGCTGCACCTATCAGTGGCTTGCTGCCGACATCAGCAACAAGAGCGATGCGGACAATTCCGCGTTTGTTCCTGTCGAGGGTCAGACGGGCGCATCGATCGTTTTGGACGATGCCCTGCGCACTCAGCTTAACGGCAAGTGCCTGCGCGTACGCATTACCGATGCCAGCGGTAACGTCATCTACGGCCCGACTAAGGGCGCCAACAACCAAAAGCTGACAGCGACGAACACCATCAAGGCGCCCGTTCCTACCAAGACGGCACTGGATGCAAAGTCTTATGTCCTCATCCAGTCTTCGGCAGACGATTCGAGCTCGTATTCGTCTGTTAAGGCCGAGATGCTGAACCCTGGCACTACGCTTTGGGCGAACGCCTACGACGGCGAAGCGGTTCCCAATAAGCGTATTGCGACACAGGCCGGCTGGACCTATCAGTGGCTTGCGTCTGACGTGCGCGATGCCGAGGATTCCGCCTATCAGGCAATTCCGGGCCAGACCGCCCAGTCGCTGACGATCACGGACGAACTCGCTTCGCAACTTGCGGGCAAGTACATTCGCGTTAAGGTTGTCGGCGATGGCCAGGAGCTGTACGGTCCGAGCAGCTCTTTCGGGACGCCCGCGTCTGTTGGCTACAATACGCCGGGTCCTGTTGCCGCGAGTGACCAGATCGCGTTAGGCCATATCGTTCTCGCCTATAACGGCGCCGAATTTGGCGACGATTATGAGAACGTCCCCAACGCTAACGTCGGTGACACGATTAAGGCTGCCGCCTACTACCTTAACTACGACACGCCGACTGACCTCTATGGCTCCGACAAGGTCGATTTTTCTTGGTGGGTGGCCGATTCTGCTGACGGCACGTTCGAGCAGGTTGCAACTGGTGATACCTTCACGGTTACCAAGGAGTGCGCGAACCGCTACCTCAAGGTGGTCGCTAAGGCCAAGAAGGGTATCCCCGGCTCCGATAGCTGTGAGACCAAGGCGGGCCGCATTCTGCCCAAGGGCGCGACGACGCTCGATTCAGTTGCATTTACCAATGCGAGCAAGGGCGCCAAGGACACTGGCTCTACGATTGAGGCGTGCGCCTACAAGGCGGTCGATTACTCGTCTGAGCCGGTTACCGAGGGCGTTACCTACACGTGGCGTTGGTCCTCTGTCGACCCGTCTTCCTCTGCGCTTGATGCGAAGACCGACTGGCATGTGGTCGAGGGCAAAACCGACAGCAGCTTTACGATTCCCGATGACTACGCCAAGCGCTGGGTGAGCGTGTCGGCCACTGCGGGCGATAACACCGTAGAGGCGACTACTGCTGTGGCCGTTAAGGCCGCAGGATCGCACGAGCTGTTCCTGACGTATCTCAAAAAGATCGTCGGCGATCAGAGCGATGACGCCAAGTTTGTCTACAAGAGTGGCGAAAAGATCGGTGTTACTGCATTCGAGAAGACGTCTGCAGGAACAAAGGGTGCCGAGCTTACATCTGATCAACTGACGTATACGTGGCAGATTGCCGATAGCGCCCAGGGTCCGTTCACGACGCTGACGGATGAGAACGCGCACAGGCCGTCGTTCGTAATTTCGCAAAAGTACGTCGGCAAGTACCTCAAGTGCATCGTCGACGGTGGCTACAACACCGACTATGCCTCCACGCGTTATGCCATCGTCAAGGGCGAAGATGCCAAGGCGTATACCCTGACATCGGTTAATGTCGCTTCGAGCGGCAACCTTGCACAGGTCGGCGGAACGCTTACCCCTACTGCCAATTACATGGCAACGGGCGATTGGGGCGATTACGAGACGGCACTCCCCGAGGGCTCCCTCGTCGATTACCGCTGGTATCTCGCCGATGACGCTGAGGGCACAAATGCCCACGAGCTGTTTGGCGCCGACGAAACGACCGGCGCGATCACGCTTCCCGCCTCGGCTGAGGGCAAATACGCCTATGTCGTGGCAAACGCCGGCAACAACGATGTCAAGAGCACCGCTTGGCTCGTTAATTCTTCCGACGAAAAGTCTCTTTCCGTTAACGTCAGGGTTGTAGGCGTAAGCAAGCACGATGTCGGTCAGTCCTATGACCTTGTGGACTGGGTGCCGACGGCCTCGTTTGAGTGGTCGAGTACCCAAAAAATGTCTGCCTGGGACATCTTTGCCAAGGTGCTTGACGACGCCGGCTATAGCTATAGCACGGACGGCGGCGTTCCCTATTCGGTTACGAACCCCGATAAGTCCCAGACGCTCGCGATGGAAAACACGGCGTCCGGCTATAAGTACTGGCGTTTTGATATTAATGGCAAGGCTGCCAACTCTTATGCCACGGGCTACTACCCGAGCGATGGCGACACGCTCGAGCTGGTGTACGAGGATCCCACGGGCACGGTTTCCACACAGGTTTCCGCGACGTGTTCGGTCGTCGGCACCGACGCCAAGGGTGCTCAGCAGACCTGGGCCGCCGCTCAGAGCATTACGCTGAAGAAGGGCTCGACCGCGGCCGACCTCTCCGAGCAGCTCTTCAAGCAGACCGGCCTCAAGGCCGACTACGACCCCAACGGCTCCTGGGGCTGGGCGCTCAATTCGATCACGTCGCCCTTCGACTCCGGCCGCACGCTCGCCTACGACCCGACGACCGAAGCGTACTGGCAGCTGTTCATCAACGGCAAGTCCTCCATGGTCGGCGCCGGCGGCTACACGCTCAAGGCCGGCGACTCCGTCGTCTGGTACTACTCGAAGTACAACGACCCCGCTCCTGCCGATCAGCTTTCGGTAAGCTGCACCGTTATCGGCCAGGATGCTTCGGGCGCCCGGCAGACGTGGGCACAGCCTACGACAGCTCTCGTGGACGAGGGAACAACCGCTGCTGACCTTTCCGAGCAGATCTTTAAAAAGTCTGGCATTGGCGCCAAAACGGGGGAGAGCTCGTTTGGCTGGTATCTCGAGTCGCTGACCTCGCCGTTCGAAAAGAACGTGACCCTCTCGAGCGAGAAGGTTGACGAAAACACCTGGAAATATTGGCAGTTCTTTGTCAATGGCAAGCCTGTTGATGTTGGTGCGGGCGCCTATACGCTTAAGGCAAGCGACGAGATTGCTTGGGTCTATGGCTCCGACGGCACCATGCCTGGTCAGGTCTCCGTTTCGATGGAGATCATCGGCAAGAAGGACGATAAGGCTCAGCGCTGGACTGATCCTTCGATGCAGGTGTTCGTTGAGGGCACGACGATTAAGGATGCATCTGCTGCCTATTTCGATGCCCTGGGCATTGATTCCGTGATGCTCAATGATGGCGGCTATTGGAATGTCCATAGCCTCGTGTCCCCGCTTGATGGCACAAAGCTGACGGGCTCCTGGTCGTTCTTTGTAAACGGGGACCCCGGGACTCAGCTCGATGGTGACTACGCGCTCAAGTCGGGCGACAAGATCGTCTGGGCATATGCTGCCGGCGACACGGTGCCCAATCCTGACGAAATCGTCGTGGATCCGAGCGCTTCGCGCCCGACCGATTGGAAAGCCGACTGGAACGGCAATTCCAATGCGGTGGTCGAGAACGTGTCCACCCCTACGGGCGCGCTGGCAAGCTCTTGGACGTTCGATTGGAAGGCCTACTCGGGCGCCACGTATCCCAACGCGAGCGAGCCGATTGTCGTAAACGGCAACGTGTATCTCGCCGTCAACAAGCGCTTGCTTAAGATCGACGCAGAGTCGGGCAAGGTGCTTGCCGAGTCGAACCTTAAGACTACGATTGGCTACACGACGCGTCCGATTTATACGAACGGCTTGGTCATCGTCCCGCTCGATGGCGGTGCGGTCCAGGCTCTGACGGCCGATACGCTCACGACGGTTTGGGTTACCGACCCTGTGAGCAAAACTGCTCAGTCGAATTCTCAGCTGACGGTCGATGGCAACTATCTCTATGTCGGCACCGTTGATGTCGACTATGGTAAGGGCGTGTATAACAACGGCCATCTGACGCGCATCAATATCCTGACCGGTGCCGTTTCCTGGCAGCACGTCAACGCCGATGAGGGTTATTACTGGACGGGTGCTACCGTGGGTGACGGCTTTATTCTGGTTCCCACCAGCGCCGGTACCGTTGAGATGCTCGGCAAGTCTTCGGGCGCTGTGCTTGGAAGCGTTTCCGTTGGGGCTATCGTTAACTCCTCCTGTGTGCTCTCCGCCGACGGTAGCCATGCTTATCTGATTTCGCGCGATGGCAAGCTGCACGTTTTGGCGATTTCTGACGGTAGTTCGCGTGGTGCGGATGCCGTTTCGCGCATTTCCGAAGAGCGCGTCGTCGACCTGGGTCTTACGGGATGCGCCTGCATGCCTACGCTGTATGGCAACAAGCTGATTGTCGGCGGCGAGGTTTCCGGTGGCTCTGCGCTGGCGATTGTCGACCTTGATAATGACTTTGCTACGACGTTGGTTTCGTCTGCTGATGGCTCCGCGCTTCCCATCGGCGGCATCAAGGGTGCACCGCTCGTGAGCGCCCAGGCAGATGGCACGTATGTCTACTTCACGGTTAACTACGGTGCGACTTCCGACTATGTGAACTACACCTCGGGCGGCGGTGTCTATCGCTACAAGCTGGGTGACGCGCAGGCGACCGGTGCGTTTAGCGCAACGGGACACAACAACTACTGCGACTCGCCGATTGCCTGCGACGCCAAGGGCAACCTCTACTACATCAACGATTCCGGCACGTTGTTCAAGCTGAATGGTGGCGTTAAGGTCTCGTTCGAGACTGGCGATGGTTCCAAGGTCGATTTCCAGACTACGGCCGACGGCAAGCTGGTTAAGCCTGCCGATCCGACGCGTGAGGGCTACACCTTCGGTGGCTGGTACACCGATGAGGCTTGCACGGAGGCGTATGACTTCAGCACGCCGGTGACGGCCGATATGACGCTGTATGCCAAGTGGACCAAGAACGCCGTTAACCCTGACGGCAATGGCGGTTCTGGCTCTAACGGTGGCAGCGGCTCCGGCACTGGTGCTGGTACCGGCACGGGCGCTGGCGCGGGCACTGGCTCCGGCTCGAAGGGTGGCGCTGTCGCCCCGGGTCAGAAGCCGGTGACCAAGACGACGGTGTCGACCAAGACCGGGACCAAGGACAACAAGTCCGACAAGAAGGACTCCGACAAGTCCGACAAGAAGGACGAGAAGAAGTCTGACAAGAAGGACGGCAAGTCCGACAAGAAGTCCGACTCCAAGTCCGACAAGGCATCCGCTTCCACGACCACTGCCAAGAAGTCCACTGAGGCTTCCGCGCAGGAGTCTGGCCTCAACCCGCTCGCTATTGTCGGCATCGCGGCCGGCGTGATCGGCCTCGCGCTCATCGCCGTCTTCATGCTGACCAAGCGCGGCAAGGGTGACGGTAATGCCCGATAAGCCCAAGGAGACCAACGGGCAGCAGCCCGACTCCTCGTTTATCCAGCTCGACGATGCAAAGCAAAAGGGCGCCGCTTCGGCGGCGTCCGCCCCGCGGCGCAAGGCACTTGTCGGCGTTTTTACGGCTGCTTGCGTTGCCCTGATTGTCGTCTCGCTGGGGTTTGTCCATCCCTCCACAAGCGGTGCCTGGTCCATCGACTGGATCGTTCAGGCCGTGACGGGGGAGAGCGTCGTTGCCAACGACGCCAGGGGAGCTGGCTCGGCTGCTGCTTCTGGCAAAGCTGACTCTAAGAACTCCAAGGCTTCGGGCGATGCGAAAGATAAGTCCAAGGACTCGGGTGACGCCAAGGGCGATTCCGAGTCTTCGAACAAGAGCTCGGATAAAAACTCGGATGGCAAAAAGTCTGAAGACCAGCGTGGCAAGAAGTCTGGCGATGTATCGGCTGCTCAGAATACCGAAACTGCCGATACTTCTAACACGTCTGGTGGTACCTCTTCGGGCGGCGGCCAATCGTCTGGCGGCGCCTCTGCTTCTAACGGCGGAACCGCCTCCTCGGGCGGCCAGGGCGGCACGCAGGAGCCCAGTTACGTCACGGTGACGGTTGCGGTCACATCGAGCGCCGTGGGCAATCCTGTGTCCGCCGGCGGCACCTATACCTTTAACGAAGGTGCCACCGTCTACGACGCCCTATGCGCGCTCGGGCTTTCCGTCAACGCACACGGCTCATCGTACGGCACGTATGTCGCCGCGATCGGCGGTTTGGCCGAGAAGCAGTATGGCGGCACGAGCGGTTGGATGTACTCTGTCAACGGCTCGACGCCCATGACGGCCTGCAGCAACTACGTTCTCTCCAACGGCGACAACGTCGTCTGGTATTACGTAACAGGCTAGGGATCTCAACATAACGCACGGAACGGGCAGCTCGGACAAACATCCAGGCCGCCCGTTTTTTGATGCGAATGGGACGGAGTTTCCCAATCGAGGCTCAACCGGAAAGCGCGTCCCACTCTGGAGGCGGATTCCGGGATGCAGTTTCCGCTTCGATGGCCATTGGGAAACCGCGTCCCGTTCCGAGGTCGGATTCCGGGATGCACTTTCCGCTTGAGTGGCGTTGCGGAAACTGTGTCCCGCTTTGAGGCCTCAATCTGGGACGCGCTTTCCGGAACGGCGCCCATGGGGAAGGCGCGTCCCATTTCGGCACCGTGGCCCGTCCCGTACGTCTTCCTCGACAGCCTCGTCAAACAAAAAAACCGGCTGGAACGTGAATTCCAACCGGTTATATATTCAAGCAAATGTCGAATCGACTATGACTGCGCGCCTTCGAGGAAGAAGCGGCGGCTGAAGTAGTTGTACCAGGTGACCAGGAACGTGGCGATGGCCTTCATGGCCTGGTAGCCGATGCTCAAAAACGTGACGCCCACAAACATGTACAGGTCGTTGAGGCCCAGACCGATCACCGACAGGATGGTGAAGATCGTGAACTCGCGCTTGCGGCTCATGCCCTCGCGGTGATCGAACACGTACTTCATGCTGAGCCAGTAGTTGACCACGACGGACGTGATAAACGAGATCGTGGTGCTCATCAAAAAGTCGAGGTGGAACAGCTCGACGAGCGCAATGAGCATGCCCCAGTCGATGCCAAAGGAGATAAGACCCACGACAGCAAACTTGAGGAACTGCTTAGTATGAGGTTGTGCCAGTGCCTTGCGCACGCAATCACATCCAATGCGTTGATGAATCGAGCAGAGGATACTTTAGAGCTTTTGCATGGGAAACGTAAGGTCTTTGGCAAGAACTATACGAACTCGCCAAATATTCAAGAGCTAATCCGCAAACGTTGAAAATTTGCCCGTAAACGAGCGGCGCCCACGGACGATGCTTCGCTGAGCGCGCGTCGACTGTGGGCGCCGTAAGGCTATCGGGATGTCGAGCTACTTGGTCTCCTCGCCCTCCAGGAAGATCTTTCGGGTCACAAAGTTGTAGACCATGACCAGCGCGGTGGCGCAAATCTTGGCGATATTGGCCTCGAGGCCCAGGCCGGCGTTGAGCGCCAGCACGATACCGTCGTTGAGAGCCAAACCGATCACGGACAGCACGACAAAGATAATGAACTCGCGGCGGCGGCTCATGCCCTCCTTGTGCGCAAACACGTACTTCATGCTCGCGACGTAGTTAAAGATGAGCGAGACGATAAAGCCGCTGGTATTGGCGATCAGGATGTTAAGGCCCAGACCGTAGTGGAGCAGATTCATGATGCCAAAGTCGATGACCGTGGCGACGACGCCGACGATGCCAAACTTCATGATCTGCGCAAGGAGCTTTTGCATGGTACCTGCCTTAGGGTGGCGCCATAGCGCCGTGGGGATGACGAACTCAGCAAGTTTAGCCAATCCCCACGGGTGGAGCTAGGCGCGCTCCTCGATAGCACCGTTTCTATATGCATCGAGCAGTTGGCGTAGGTCCTGAATCTGGCTGCGGATCTTGGCACCCGTATCGGTGTCGCTTACCATGCGGCGGCGGTCGGCCTCGTCAAAGCGGTTGGTCTCGCTCTCGATGTCTACATTGCGGGTAAGTGCCTCGGCAACCGTGGTAAAAGCTTGATGCGACTTAAGGCGACATCCGCGCGAGCTGGAGATAAGCGTGTAGCCGGCGATGCCCGTCTTGGGGTGGTAAGCGCGGCAGAAGCCGCCATCGATGACCAGCAGCTTGCCCTCGGCGCGGATGGGCTGCTCACCCTTGGTGGTTTTAACGGGTGTGTGGCCGTTGATGATGTGGCCAGTCGGCGAACATGCCATGGGGGCAACGCCGAACTCGCGCATGATGTCGTCGCAGACCGAGGGCGACTTGGTAAGCGTAAAGTACGGGTCCATCGGCTCGACCCAGGTGCTCTTATCGGCGATATAGGCGCGCTCAAAGGTACGCACCAGGCGTCCGCTGGCGGGTGAGTTAAAGCCGATCCACAGGTACCACATCCAGTCGAGGGCGTCGCGGTCGCCCACGCGCCAGGCGCGGCGGGCGATGCGGTCGCAAAAATCGAGATAATCACGGCCGGCGTGCCAGGTGCCCAGGCAGTTCATGCTGCTAAAGGTGCCGTCTTCGTTGAGCGGCACGCAGCCATGGAACAGCAGGTTGCCGTTGGTGACCTTGTACATCGAGCCGTGGCTATAGAGGAAATCGATATGGCGATGCAGGTGATCGGCGGTGACAAACTCGGACACGAGCTTGTCCATGATGTGTTGCTCCTGGGGCGTGAGCATGTAGGGGTCCGCCGGATCGACGGTGGGGAAATCGTTGGTCGTGAGCGGCCATACGCTGCCGTCGGCGAGCGTGACCGTGCCGGTGTCGTGGTCGATCTTGTCGAGCAGCAGGCGGTCGGTCATGTCGAACTCGGGGTGGCGCTGGATAATCTGGCCCTCGAGTTTAAAGAGCAGCACGTTGATGGCCTTGATCAGCGGGGTGATGGACTCGCCGGCGGTATAGGTGGCGTCGGCGAAGGTGACAAGCTCGCGCAGCGAGATGCCGTAGTCGTTCTCGAGGATCTCGTAATTGTCGTAGCGCAGGTTGTTGCGCAGCACCGTGGCGATGCAGGCGGGCTCACCGGCCGCAGCGCCCATCCACAGCAGATCGTGGTTACCCCACTGAATATCGAGCGAATGATAGGTGAGCAGGCGGTCCATAATCTTGGCAGCGCCGCCGCCACGGTCGAAGATGTCGCCCACCAAGTGCAGGTGGTCGACGGCGAGGCGCTTGATGAGTGAAGCAAGCGACTCGATAAAGTCGTCGGCGCTGGCGGTCTCCAGAATGGATTCGATAATGCGCTCGTGATACCGCACGCGGTAGTTGTTCTCATCCGGATGCGTGTGCAGCAACTCGTCGATGATGTAGGCGTAATCGCGCGGGATGGCCTTACGCACCTTGGAGCGGGTATAACGGCTCGAAAGCGAGCGGGCAACCACAATGAGCTGGTCGAGCATGGTCTTGTACCAGGTGGGCGAGTCCTCGCGCCGGCTGCGGACAAGATCGATCTTCTCGCGCGGATAGTAGATGAGCGTGCACAGCTCGCCCTTTTCGTCAAAGGAGAGCGTGTCGCCAAAGATCTCGTCGACATGCTCGCGCACAACACCCGAGCAGTTGTTGAGGATGTGCATAAAGGCTTCGTATTCGCCATGCACATCGCTCATAAAATGCTCGGTGCCCTTGGGCAGGTTGAGGATGGCTGAGAGGTTGATGATTTCGGTGAATGCGGATTGCTCGGTGGGGAACTGTCTCGACAGCAGGCGCAGATACTTGAAGTCTTGCGGATTGCGATCGAATGCGACCATGAAGCACCTTCCGATGTGGTTGGTAAAACTGACAAACAGCGTCAAACGTTTATCAGTATGCGCCGCTTTTGTTTCGATTGGAGATGGGAGGTCAAATTGTTGGCCGAACGGTTTGGTAAATCGATTTAGTTGAGGTAGATATGGCGGTTGAATGGAGACGCGGGGTCGTTTTTGCAGGCGCATACCTCCGGGATCGATAGGGATGATAACGGTAAAGATGTTCACTACCTTTGGTTCAATTTGGTAAATAGTGGACATTTGTACCGTATTCACGATTGCTGTGCGATAATTTGCGCAGTAATGAGTAAGGAGCCTCATATGAGTGATTTTGTCCTGACCTGTGAATCCGCCGCCGACCGAACCCGCGAGTTCTTTGAATCGCGCAATATCCCTGTCGTGTGTTTTCATTACGAGATCGACGATGTTGTCTATACGGACGATCTGTATCAGTCGATTGCGCCGGACGAGTTTTTTGCCCAGATTGCCGCGGGCGCCATGCCCAAGACGTCTCAGGTGAGCGTGGGTGAGTACGAGGAGTTTTGGGAGCCGTTTGTTGCCGAGGGTAAAGACGTGCTGCACCTGGCGCTGTCGTCGGGTATTTCGGGCACGTATGGATCGGCCTGCGTTGCGGCGCAGATGCTCGCGGATCGCTATCCCCGGGGCGGTAAGGTGCGCGTCATCGATTCGCTGGCGGCGTCTTCGGGCTTTGGCCTGCTGGCGGAATGTGCCGCCGACGTTCGCGATAGCGGCGCTTCGCTCGACGAGACGGCCGCTTGGATTGAGGAGCATAAACTCAATCTGCACCACTGGTTCTTCTCGACCGATCTGTCGAGCTACCTGCGCGGCGGTCGCATTTCGGCCGCGAGCGCGATCATCGGCACGGCGCTCAAGATTTGCCCGCTTATGACGGTCGATTGCGAAGGTGAGCTGGCGCCGCGTGAGAAGATTCGCACCAAGAAGCGCGCGATCTCCGAGATGGCCAAGACCGTGATGGCGCATGTGCAGGACGGTGCGAACTATTCGGGCAAGTGCATCATGTCGCACTCGGCGTGCCGCGAGGACGCCGAGGCCGTTGCGGCACTGATAGAGGAACAGGTTCCGCAGCTCAAAGGCAAGATTGAGATCAATAGCATCGGTGCTCTGATTGACTCACATACCGGCCCCGGCACGGTGGCCGTCTTCTTTATGGGCGACAAGCGCGTGGATTAGCGTTTGTGGGCTGGCTGACGGTTTTAACGGCTGTGCCTGTCCCTCCTGACACTTGATAACAGAAAAAGGCCCGTCCCGTTGTTTGCGGGACGGGCCTTGCTGTTGCGGCTAGCGTTTCTTTCCGCGGAAGAAAAAGCCGTGCAGCGAGGGCTTGAGTCCGCGGTTGGCGCGACGTTCCTCGATATGATCGTGGATCGAAGCGACGCGTTCGATGACTTCGTCGGGGATCGGCACATCGGGATTCATGTTCTCGACCTGGCTGACCTCGGCGGCGGCGACCTGGTCGATAATGGGCACATCGTCGCGCGAGATGACGGGCGTGGCGTCTTCCTTCATCTTGCGGTAGCGCTGCATCATGTCGGTCTGCAGCTGCTGGGCCGAAGGCGGTGTCCAGATGATGGCGTTGGCGCCGGCGGCGATGGTTTCACGGATGCTCTCGGGCGTCTTGCCGCCCGGTGCGATGAGCGGCAGGTTGGGATAGTGCTCGCGCAGTTCACGCAGGACCTGCGGCGTGTTCTTGCCGGCCGCGATGTTGAGGATCTTGGCTCCGGCGCGCACCTTGGCGTGAGCATCGTCGTCGCAGCGAACGACCGTGGCGATGACGGGGATGTCGGCGATGTTGGTGATGTGCTCGACCATCTCGGCAGTAGCGGGGGAGTTGACCACGCAGCCCGCCGCGCCCTGCATCTCGGATACGGCCGCCATCTGCACGGAACGCTTACCGGTGGTGGTGCCGCCGCCAACGCCCACAAAGACCGGGCACTCGGCAACAGTCAGCAACGCTTGCGTAATGGCGGGCTGCGGCGTGAAGGGGTAGACGGCAAACACGGCGTCGGCATTGGAGTTGCGGATGACCGCCACGTCGGTGGTGTAGATGAGCGATTTGATGCGGCGGCCAAAGAGCGTAAAGCCGCTGGCCCCCTCGATCTCATTGGGCATACGGAGGGCTGCCTTGCGCAGACGCCCGTCGATGGGCAGCGGCTCCATGGGCAAAAGCCCGTTGGGAGTTACGGCCACCTGGGGCTCGGTAAATTCGTCTGCAAGCTCAACCTCGGAGAAGTCGACCGAGGCGACGATGTCCTCGTGAACCTCGGCGGGAACATCGATGGGGGCTTGGTCGTTCGTCGCGGCAGGCGTCTCGAAGGAGCTGGTGCCGACAAAGGCGTCGACGCGCTCGTTCAAATCGTTGAGAGAATCCATGGCGGTCCGTTTCTATGCTGTGCGGTCGGCAGTGTACGACCGGCGTTGCGAGTGCTAAATCGTTTGACGAGTTGATTTTTCCCCGCTGCGCCATCCGTTAGACTGAAGGGCCGGCGAACGTGAAGGAGCTGTGGTGGCGGGAATCGAGGTGCTATCTTGAATGTCCCGTATGCAAAAGAGAGGTGACGCGGTATGGAATTCTCGGCAATGTTGGGCTCGATTGGCCTATGCGTGGGCGCAATCGTTGCCGCCGCGGTCATCTACTTTGCGGTCACGGCCATTAAGGGCAAAAAGGCTGAGCGCAAGGAGCGTGAAGCGCTTGCGCGGCATGAGGACCAGCAGGACAGGCGCGCACGGCGATAGCTTGTTGAGTTTTGAATCCGTGCGCTAGCTGCGTTTTCGGACCAGGGCGATATAGAAGCCCTCAAAGTCGCGACTGGGCGGAATGGTCAGCGTGCCGGGCATGCCGTTGGCAATGGCCGAGACGTGGCCTTCGGCAATGGCTTCGGTAAGGGCGTTGCACTCGATATGCGGATCCTCGCCGGCACCCTGGGCGCGACGCGCTTCGCTTTCGCTTGGCGTGCCGTCGAGGGGGATGAGCTCGCAGTCCATGTGCTTGTCGAGGGCCTCTTGCAGGGCATCCTCGTTTTCCTGCGGCAAGATCGAACAGGTCGAATAGACGAGCGTGCCGCCCGGTTTGAGGGCCCCCATGGCGCGGTCCAGAAGCGCGCGCTGCGAGCGGGCGCACTTAACGAGCAACTGTTCGGTGAGGCCGCGCAGGCTCTTTTCGTTGCCGCTGATGACGGTGCCCGTGCCGGTGCAGGGGGCGTCGAGCAGGATACGGTCAAAGCGGAAGAACTCGTCGAGCTCGCGTGCGTCAATGCGCATGACGGGCACGTTTTTGGCGCCCTGGCGGCCCAAGTTTGCCTCGAGCTTTTCGGCGCGGGGAATGCTCATCTCACAGGCGGTGAGGTGCGCCTGTCCCTGGGTGAGGGCGGCGATCTGCGTCGTCTTGCCGCCGGGGGCCGCGCACATGTCCAGGATGTCCTCGCCGGCCTGGGCGCCCAGCACCAAAGGCGGCATCATGGACGACAGGCTCTGCAGGTAGATCTTGCCGTCACGGTAGATGTCGAGGTCCCACAGGTCGGATACCTGGGCGTCGGGCAGGATGAAGGCATCCTGATACCACGCGACGGAGCGGTGGGCGATCCCGGCGGCGTCGAGTGCCGCGGCAATGTCCTCGGCGGTCGCCTTGAGCGTGTTAGCGCGCAGCGTGACCGGGCGCGCGGCTGCGGCGCCAAAGCCTTCGATCATGAGCTCGGCATCGGCAGGCGTATAGGCGCCAGCAATCGTGTCGACCATAAAGCGCGGCAGGTCGATGGCACAGGGAAGGGCGGCAAGCTGATCGGAAAGCTCGGTGGCGGCAAACTGCCTAAGCTTGAGCTCGGGCTTAACCTGCTTTTTCTGCCTACGACGACGCGGCTTCGACATCCGTCTTTCCTTCCCGTCCCAATTTGACTACTTTCCGGGTACGCTGCTGCTGGCGTGTTTTAGTACTGGCTCTCGTGCTTGCTAAAGAAGTCGAAGCGCGGAGGCAGCGGCTTTACGCGGTGCTCGCCGGGCTTCTCGCCCAGGCTCTCCATAAACTCGTCCGTGGAGGCAAAGATGTTATCCCAGCTAAAGAAGGCGACCGGGTCGACGTCGAAGTACTCGCAGATGAGCTCGCAGCCAGCTGGGACGATGCCGTGCATGAGCACGGTCGCCACGCGCAGCTCGGTGAAGGCGTCGACCAGGGCCTGCTTCATGGCGGCGTTGGCCGGCTCGCCCTCGAGCTTGTTGGCGGCCTTGGAGGCGTCGCTCCAGCGCTTGTTGGCGGCGCGCAGGTAGTCGTCGCACACGGCGAGCGCGCGGTGCGTCTCGAACTTGTACATGGCCTGCTCAAAGGCAAGGGCGGCCTGTTCGGCAGCCTCGACCACAGGGGCGGAGGCGGTGCCGGCCGGAATGCAACCGTTGCGGTACGGGCTCTCGTCGCCCTCCTTGACGGCAACGCCGTAGAAGCAGCTGCGGGCCAGGCGGTTGAACACGCCGGTCAAGAGAGCGCTCTCCTTAAGGGCCGGATCGATGACGCGCTTGTCGTCGCAGGCGCGCACCTCGTTGCCGTCCTTGTCCTTGCCGGTCGCGCGCGTGTCGTATGCCTTGGGGCTAAAGCTCACCGGCTTCTCGGACAGGCCGAGCGACAGCCAATGCGCGCGCATCTGCTCGCAGGTGTAGTGGTTGAGCAGGTCGTCTGCCGGCGGGGGAGGCGTCTGCGAGGACGAGCTGGCCTTTTTGCCCATGTAGAGCAGGTGGTAGCAGGCGCTGACGGTGCTCTGCGTGAGGTCCCAACCCAGGGCCTCCCACATGGCGGTCTGCGCGATGCAGTAGAAGTAGATGTTGTCTTGGCCGATGAACTGGTAGATCTGTGCGTCGTCCGAGCACCACCAGTCGCGCCAGTCGAGTGAGCTGTGCTGATAGGTGGGCGCGGGGACCTGCGTGGAATCGGCGGCGGGCTCGCCCATGAGGGCGGCATCCTGGGCGGCGACACCCTCAGTTACGCCGGCGGCCTTGGCATCGCGTGCGAGCACGGTGCGCGTATAGCTGATGGGCGCCCACAGGCTCTCGGGCCAGCACCAGCAGGTGACGTCGTTCACACCGTCGACCTCGGGTACCGGAACGCCCCAGTCGATGTTACCGGTGATGCGGAAGGGCACGAGCGCCTTGCCGCTGCGGAAGCGCACGCCGCCGTTAGCGAGCACTGCGTGGGCGTCGTCGCGCTCCTTCCAGCTGGGGAAGGTGACGGTAAAGCTGCTCTTGTTGCCCTCGGGCTCCAGCACGGTGTGCTCGGGCAGCTGGTCCTCGACGGCGTCGAAGGCCTCGCGGAACTTGTTCTGGATGTAGAGCTGTGCCGGCAGCAGCCACTCCTCCATGGTCTTGGAGACCACGGAGCGAACCTGCGGGTTCTGGGCGAGCTTGGCGGTGTAGGTCTTCATAAAGTCGAGGTAGGCCGGCAGGTCGAAGTAGAGGTTGTCGACCGGGCGCAGCTCGGGCACCTCGCCGGTGAGCTGGCTCTTGGGCGCGATGAGCTCCTCGGGCTCAAACTGGTGACCCAGGTCGCACTCGTCGGCGTACGCCTTCTCGGACTTGCAGCCCTGAATGGGGCAGCGGCCGATCACCTGACGGCCGTTGAGGAACGTGCCGGCCTTGGCGTCGTAGAACTGCAGCGTGGAGCGCTTGGAGATGGTGCCCTGCTCGTGCAGGCGCTCGATAATCTCGGCGGTCACCTCGTTGTGAATCTGAGCAGCCGGCTCAAGGCCCGAGCCGCCGTAGATATCGCAGCTGATGTTGTAGTTGTTGAGGGTCGCGGCCTGGCGGGAGTGATTGGACTCGACATACTCGCCGATGGACTTGTCGTAGCCCTCGTTCTCCTTGAGCTTGCGGTAGCTCTCCATGATGGGCGAGCCGTAGCAGTCGGTGCCCGAGGTGAAGATGACGTTCTCGCGGCCCAGACGGTCGCGCAGGAAGCGGGCGAAGAAGTCGGCCGGGACAAAGACGCCGCCAACGTGGCCAAAGTGAAGGCCCTTGTTGCCGTAGGGCTCGCCGGCGGTAACGATGGCGCGGCGAGGCCAGCTGGGACGGTCGTTCATGGAGTATTTGGATGCCATGGGACTCCTTCGCATATGGTGAGAGCGCGGCCGGGCGCAAGGCCTGGCGACGCGGTGGTCAATTCGTGCATATCGTTCGACATTATCGCACATGCGGACGGGTACGTGGCAGGGGCGCTATCCTAAGATGCTATGAATGAGATTTCCAACATACATGCGTTTGAGGACGAGGATTTTCTGCACGCCTGCTTCGTGTGGGGGATGGCCGTGCTTGTGGTGTTTGCCGTGTGCCTGGTGCCGGTGTTTATGCTGCTTGGCGGGCCCGCAGACTTGGATGTGGCGGACGCGGGCGGCTGGACGGCGGTTTTGGGCTGGATAGTCGGCTTGGCTGCGGTTTCGGCGGCGTCATTTGCCGTGCACGAGCTGGTGCACGGTGTGTTATTTAAGCTTCTGGCGCCTGCGGGCGCGAAGGTGACCTTTGGGGCGAATCGCGAAACCTGCATGATTTACGCCTGCGCCGAGGGCGTTGTGTATTCGCGTGCGCGGTACGTGGCGGTTTGCCTGGCGCCGACGGTTGTTGTGACTGCGGCGTTTGCCCTGGGGTTTGCGTTCTCGTGCTATCCGCTGCTGTGCTACCTGGCGGCCGGCTTGCATTTGTCGGGCTGTGTGGGCGATTGGTATTACGTGCGGACCATTTTGCGCGACCGCCGCATTGTCGCCTGCGAGGACACGTCCTTTGGCGTGCGCTTTTTCGCAGAGTAGTCATTTTTGGATGATTTTTCTGGGACGGGGATTAAAAAATCATTGTGGGAGAGGAGATGTCCATGAAGCCGTTGCTGCTGCATGCTTGCTGCGCGCCGTGCTCGCTGGAGCCGGTTCGCCTGCTGCGCGAGGAAGGGTTTGAGCCCACAATCTGCTGGACAAACCCCAATATTCAACCGCGTGATGAATGGCTGCGGCGTTTGGACGAGCTGCGCCGGTGGTGTGCCGATGGCGACATCGAGCTCATCGAGGCGGGGGAGGACCGCGAGCGCTGGGAGGTCGGCGTGGCCCCGCTGGGCGCCGATCGACCCCGTCGCTGTCGCGCGTGCTATGCCTTGCGTCTGGCCGAGGCATGCCGTGTGGCTCAGGAGCGCGGGTTTGAGTTCGTGGGCACGACGCTCGCCGTCTCGCCGTATCAGTTGTTCGAAACCTGCAATGATGTGTTGGAGCGTCTGGCTGCCGCCCGCGGTCTCACTCCGGTGATTCGCGATTTTCGCCCGTATTACCCCGAGGCCACGCGTCGTTCGCGCGAGCTTGGCATGTATCGGCAGAACTACTGCGGCTGCCGCTTCTCGGCTGTCGAGGCTGCCATGGACCGCGCCCGCATCCGCGACGAGCGCAAAGCGTCCAAAAAGTAGTTCATTTGGGACGTCAGCCTGCTAGGATGTAGAGCGGGCTTTAGCTATATAAGGAGTATCCGACGTGTCTATGCGTACCGATGATTTTGACTACAACCTTCCTGAGGAACTGATCGCCCAGGCGCCTGCCGAGCCGCGTGACTCCTGCCGTCTGCTGGTGGTGGATCGCAAGGGCTCCCAGGCGGGAACGCCGCTGGAGCACGGCGGTACCGTTGAGCACCGTATCTTCCGCGATATCATCGACTATATCGAGCCGGGTGATGTGCTTGTCATCAACAAGACGCGCGTGATGCCGGCCCGCCTGATCGGTCGCAAGTCGGGTTCGGGTGGCGTGGTCGAGACGCTGCTGCTCAAGCGCCGTGAGGATGTTGACCCGCTGGGTCACGTTTGGGAGTGCCTGGTCAAGCCGGGCAAGCGCCTGAAACCCGGTGTTCAGATTGAGTATCGCGCCGGTGGCGCTCATGCGCCCGAGGGGGCTCCCGTGGTGCTGACAGCCGAGGTCGTCGACTTTGTCACTGATAGCCGCGGTGGCCGCCTGGTGCGCTTTGAGCCGGCCGGGTGCAATGCCGCCGGCGACCCGCGCACCCTCGACGAGGCCATCCATGCTGCCGGCCACGTGCCGCTGCCGCCCTACATTACCGATTACGAGGGAGATCCCGAGAAGTACCAGACCGTTTACGCCATGAAGGAGGAGCACTCGGCTGCCGCTCCCACGGCGGGCCTACACTTTACCCCCGAGCTCATGGCCGCTATCGAGGCCAAGGGTGCGAAGTTTGCCGCCGTTGAGCTCGAGGTGGGCATCGACACCTTCCGCCTGGTTGAGGAGGACGACCCTACGCAGCACGTCATGCACACCGAGCGCTACCACGTGTCGCAGGAAGTTGTCGATGCCGTGCATAAGGCGAAGGCCGAGGGGCACCGCGTAATCGCCGTCGGCACCACCGCAGTGCGTTCGCTCGAGAGTGCGTTCGATGCGGAGGCGCCGGTGTCCGATCCGGCTGTGACGGCGCGCTATTTTGAGGGCCGCGAGGACGGCGCTGACACGCTCGGCCGCGGCGATATCGTGGTGCGCGAGAACGCGACAACGCAGCTCTACCTCATGCCCGGCTCGACCTATCACGTGGTCGACGCGCTGATCACTAACTTCCACGTGCCGCGCTCCACGCTCATGATGCTCGTGAGCGCACTTGCCACCCGCGACCAGATCATGGATGCCTACGCCGCCGCCATCGAGGAGCGCTACCGCTTCTTCAGCTTTGGCGACGCCATGCTCATTCAGTAGGTTACGGCGTTTTACAAACGCCGTAACCGGTCGACGCTGCGCGGGCCGCATTTGGACAATCTGACGTTCAACTTCAAGGGCACGACCAGAAGGTCAGCGCCCTTTCGTTTCACGTCACCTTGTCTCAAATGCGGCCCGCTCGCTCATATGACCCAATCCGCTGTCAAGAGCCACAATGGCCCCGCCGA
>UQIC01000009.1 GCA_900540985.1 uncultured Collinsella sp. | reverse complement strand
CGCGGCCGATCCGGTTCCACCGGGCCGCGCGGCAAGGAGATATATTGCCAGACCGCGAAGCCCTGCGGGACGTCAATTCCACTCTTCACAAGTCCTACACAATATATTGCTTCCTATATAAGTCATAGAAAGGCTGGTGCAGAAATACTGCACGTATCAGATGATGACCCTTTGGTTCAGGAATATATAGAGATCGGTCACCTGTAAGTGTTTATCTACCCGCGCTTTTAGCAATGTAAACCGCGCTTCAGATAAAAAGAGGGAGCGCCGCGCACAACGCGACACTCCCCTAGCGATTCAAGAGAATCTATTAGGCCTCGAGAGCCTTCTTGGCGATGGTAGCCAGCTCGTTGAAGGACTCGATGTCCTCGTAAGCCATCTGAGCCAGGACCTTGCGGTCGAGCTCGATGCCGGCAACCTTCAGGCCGTGCATGAACTGAGAGTAAGAGATGTCGTTCAGACGAGCAGCAGCGTTGATACGAGTGATCCAGAGAGAACGGATCTCGCGCTTCTTGTTGCGGCGATCACGATACTGATACTGCAGGGAGTGCTGGACCTGCTCTTTAGCATGCTTGTAAGTACGCGAAGCGGCACCGTAGTAACCCTTCGCACGGTGCATAACGGTACGGCGCTTCTTCTTGGCGGCAACAGCGCGCTTAATACGTGCCATGTTCTATCAACTCCTAGACGGTAAAACGAAAAACGGGAACGCGAACTTAGGCGAGACGCGACTTGATGACCTTGCGGTCGGCAGCGGCAATCTCGGTCTCCTGACGGAAGCCACGCTTACGCTTGGTGGACTTCTTGCTCAGGATGTGGCTCTTGAAAGCCTTGGCGCGCATAAGCTTGCCGGTACCAGTCTTGCGGAAACGCTTCTTGGTGCCGCTGTGGGACTTCATCTTAGGCATGAAATACTCCTTAATCGGTTACAGAACACTAGTTACTTAGTATCGCTTGCCGCTTTATCCTCATCGAAGGCGCCCTTAATCGGGGCGAGCAGCATAAGCATGTTACGGCCTTCCATCTTAGGCTTGGACTCGACCGTAGCGTAAGGCTTGAGATCCTCGGCGAGACGCTCGAGAACGTTAAGGCCCTGCTCCGGGTGAGCCATCTCACGGCCGCGGAACATGATGGTGATCTTAACGCGTGCGCCCTTCTTGAGGAAACGCAGAACGTGGCCCTTCTTGGTCTCGTAGTCGCCAACGTCGATCTTGGGTCGGAACTTCATTTCCTTGACCTCGACCTTGGACTGGTTCTTACGAGCAGCCTTGGCCTTCATGGCCTGCTGGTACTTGAACTTACCGTAGTCCATGACCTTGCAGACCGGCGGCTCCGCGTTGGGAGCGATCTCGACCAGGTCGAGACCCTGATCGTCGGCGACGCGCTGGGCATCGCGGATGGCGAACAGGCCGAGCTGAGAGCCATCGACGCCAATCAAACGGCACGAAGATGCAGTGATCTCGTCGTTGATGCGGGTGTCATCAGACTTAGCTATTTTCCCTACCTCCATTCATAAAAAAATAACCCGGCGCTTCTCAGCAACCAGGTCGTACACATAGACTTCCTCGATTTGAGGAAGGGAATCTAAGTTGTATGACCAGTCAGCTGCTCATTGGCGCCAAAAGGTGGGAACCCTCGGGTTCCTCTTTAGGGCATTGCGGGAACAACGCCTTGCGAATAATAACACGTACAGCGCGTTATCACATTACGTACACGAAAAAGGGGCCTTGACCCCCTTGAACGCTCGCTTGCATGTATGGTGCCCGAGGCGAGACTCGAAGGGCCTTCGCTTCGCGAAGCCCCGGGCTTCGGACGCGCGGCGCCCTCGCCACGCGCCGCTACAAACAGGCCGCAGGCCTGTTTGCTTAACGCTTCGCGCGCTCACGCGAGTTCGGCACGAAAAAGGGGGCCGCAACCCCCTTGAACGCTCACTTGCATGTATGGTGCCCGAGGCGAGACTCGAACTCGCACGTTGTTGCCAACGGTGGATTTTGAGTCCACTGCGTCTGCCAATTCCGCCACTCGGGCACGTAATGCGTGAGTTAGTTTATCACAGCTTTCTGTTGATTAGTCCGAAAATGGAACTTCGAGCATTTCGATAAGCTCAACCTTGCGCAACATCTCCCGCTTACGACATCCACGCCCATCAACCGAGGCCTCGCCCATCTGGTTGTCATAGGGATCCTCGCGCATGCCATCGAAAGCAGGCACAAATTCAGCCTGGAATCGATTGTTGGCCACCATACGCCACGGGTCGAGGTTGCCAAAGTAGTGCTGGCGACGCCACTCCTCCCCCATCCTGCGCGCCGAGGAACCAAACGATACGTCGGCGTTAAGCCAACCGGTCTGTGGCGTATAGAACTCAGCCCAATCGTGCGGCCCCACCGAATCGGGAGCAACATACAGGCCGCTCTGCCAACGGGCAGGCACGCCCGCGATGCGGCACATGGTGATAAACGTGAGCGCCATAACGCCGCAATCGCCGCGTAAAGAATGCGCACAGTCGTCGGCAATAGATCCCAAAAGCAGGTACGGTGGCTGATAGCGATAGTCGATATGCTGTGTCAGGTAATCATAGATAGCACGAGCGCGATCGAGCGGATCCTCGAGCCCGTCAACAACACGCTCCGTCAACTGTCGCAGGTACGGCGTAAACGCAATGTGCGGACGGTCCTCGGAAGTGTCCACGGGCAGCGGCGTGTCCATGCACGTATGCGATGGGAGCGCGCCACCATAGATATCGCAATAGGCGGCATCTATGTGATAGCGATAGGTCACCGAGAATGAATGTTCAGTCGAAGATGTCCAAGAGGCAGTACGAGCCGAAACGTTTTCAGAGGCAACGGTACCCCCCGACGTCATATCGAGAACCTCGATTTGAGACTGTTGACGACAGGCGGCGGCAACGGGCAGCCACGCGCGAACAGCTTCTCCCTTCAGAGCCCCGGGGACAGACACGGATGCCTTAAGCGTGATGGCACGAGTCAACCCGTTTTGCGACTCCATCTCCCTGAGCATCTGGTTACGCAGCGCGATGCCGTCCGCAGAATCGGGACGCAGGCCCGGAACCTCCTTGGGGTACACGCGAAGCGAATCGAGGAAGTTGTCGAGAACGAACAGCTCGCCATCGATAAAGCGCCAGTCAATACGTTTGCGATTAATCAGGTCGTCAAACTGCTCTTCGGTAAACTCTGGCCACTCCTCGCGAATCATCGCAATAGCCTGATCGCGCGACACCGAAAAATGAAGCGGCGTCTCGAGCATGCGATACCGCTCGGCACGAACACAAGCAGTCAGCGAAGGCTCAGGACTCTGCTCCAGAAGGCGATCGCAGGCAGCAACAGCCTGCGTCAAATAGCCGGCATCCTTGAGACGAAGAATCTCGGGCGGCAATCCAATATCGAGATGACGAAAGTCATTACAGCAAACATCAACAGAGCAACCAACAGGACCCTCGTCAATAACCTTCCCATCCGAAGGCAGCACATCAATAACAGCCATACCAAAACTCCAAGTCACTAGAACGCTTGAAGCCCATTGTAGCGAGATAAAAAAGAAAGCCCCAATAAAGGAACCCTCAACACCGATAAACGGTACCCATTAAAAATGAATTCAGCCCAGTAACCCTGCGGCGTTAAACGAAGGAAGCCCCGTCCCCCGGAACTGTTTCCTTGGCGCGACTTCTGGCGAAGCCAGGTGAGCGCAAAGGAAACAGTGTAGGGGGACGGGGCTTCCGGCGGGAAGTTTAGCGACGCTTACGCCTTGTTGACGGAGCCAAACTCCTCCATGAGCTCCTTGGTGCGGGCAACGATGTTGTCGCGACCAGGCTTGAGGAGCTTGCGGGGGTCAAAGCCCTTGCCCTGCTGATCCTTGCCAGCCTCGATGTACTCACGGACGCCCTTGGCGAAGACGAGCTGCAGGTCGGTGTTGACGTTGATCTTGGAGATGCCCAGGGAGATGGCCTTCTTGATCTGATCCTCGGGGATGCCGGTGCCACCGTGCAGGACGAGGGGCAGGTCGCCGGTCTGGGCCTTGATCTCGCCCAGACGCTCGAAGGAAAGGCCGGCCCAGTCGGCGGGATAGACGCCGTGGATGTTGCCAATGCCGCAGGCGAGGAAGTCGACGCCCAGGTCAGCAATCTGCTTGCACTCAGCGGGGTCAGCGAGCTCGCCGTTGGAGGTCACGCCGTCCTCGGTGCCGCCGATGCCGCCGACCTCGGCCTCGATGGACATGCCCTTGGAGTGGGCAAGCTCAACGAGCTCCTTGGTGCGGTCGAGGTTAAGCTGGAAGGTCTCCTCGTGAGAGCCGTCATACATGATGGACGTGAAGCCGGCCTCGATGCACTTGAAGCAGTCCTCGTAAGAACCGTGATCGAGGTGAAGGGCGACGGGAACGGTAACGCCCGTGGCCTCGACGGCAGCCTCGACCATGTCGGCGCAGACCTTGAAACCGCCCATCCACTTAGCGGCACCAGCGGTGCACTGAAGGATCAGCGGAGACTTGGCCTCCTCGGCGGCCTGGAGAATAGCCAGGGTCCACTCGAGGTTGTTGGTGTTGAAGGCACCGAGAGCGTACTTGCCGGCCTCGGCCTTCTTGAGCATGTCTGCTGCGTTGACGAGCATAAAAGAAACCTCCTGTAAGGTTGCTCCGATAACGCCTGAGATTTTACCACGGCGTACCCGAGCATAAACGTTCGTTTGTTCACGAATATCGTCCAAACAGACTTTTTTTGACCGTTTGCCCTACGGAATCGACCCGTTGGGGAAAAATAGCTTGACGTTTGGACGCTTCTCGTGCTTTAGAAGCTGACTATAAAGCTACACCTGCATGAAAGGGTTCTGCATGAGCTCGCGTGCCATGGTGGTCGAATCGCCATGGCCGGTTAGGCAAACGGTATCGGGCGGGAGAAGCCGGGCGAGCTTGGAGAGCGAGCGCAGAATCGCCGCCTCGTCGCCACCGGCAAGATCGGTGCGACCGTGGCTGCCCGGGAACAGGGTGTCGCCAACAAAGGCGATGCTTCCCTGCTCGGTGACGGCGAACAAGACGATCCCGCCCGGCGTATGCCCTGGTGTCTCGATCACCTGCAGGCAGATATCGCCCACCTCGATAGCATCGCCCTCGGCGAGTAGGCGCGTCGGCTCCCCGGGGTCGGGCGTCTCAATGCCCCACATAGCTCGCTGTTCCTCGATGTTCGCATGCGGTACCGCCGCATCCTTAGCACACAGCTCATACTGGCAGCCCTCGCCAACGGTGGTTCGCACGCCGGCAACACCACCAACATGATCGGCATGGCCATGAGTGCAAACGGCGCCAAGCACGCGTACGCTGGGATGCTCGGCTCGAATATGCTCCACCAGGCGCTCGCCTTCCCATGCGGGGTCGATAATCACGCACTCATTGTCCGAAATAACAGCATAGCTATTGGTCTGAATGGGACCGTTTACGAGCGTCTCGATCTCGACCGATCCCTTGGGAGTTACATCCAAGGACACAGCACTCATGTCCCTCTCCTCTCTATAGAACTCGAGGCATCAAACGATGCCTCGAGTGTAGCGAATATCGATAATATGGCGCGTTCGTCGCGACTAAATGCGGCGCTTAAGCTGGGCTCCACCCTCGCCGGGCATCAGGCGGCGCGCGTCGTAGACCGAGTCAACGCTGCTGATAGAGGCCAGCAGCGGATCCAGACCACTCGCGTCCGAGATCTCGACCATGAAGCGCAGGGTTGCAATACCCTCGCGGTTGGTCGACGTGGCGGCAGAAAGGATATTGCCGCCCGCATCGCCAATGGCAATGGTGACATCCTTGAGAAGGCCCATGCGGTCCAGGCACTCGACCACGATCTCGACCTGGAAGAGGGTGTCGGCAGCGCCGTCCCACTCCACTTCGATCATGCGCTCGGGATGCTCCATAAGACCCTTGACGTTGGGGCAGTTGGCGCGATGCACCGAAACGCCACGACCGCGCGTGATGAAGCCGACGATATCGTCGCCCGTCACCGGATTGCAGCAATGCGCCAGACGGACCAGCAGGCCGCTGTTGCTCTCGCCCTTGACGATAATGCCGTTGCTGGCGCTCTTACCGCGCTTTTGCGGCTTGCGGTTGGAGCCTCGGGCCGGCTGCTTGACGACCTCGGCGATAGCCTCGGCTTTGGTGAGCTGTTCCTCGGGCTTGGGGTCCAAGATTTGCTCGACCTTGTTACCCACAGCGCGCGGGGCAACCTTGCCTGCGCCGACGGCGGCAAACAGGTCCTCGAGCTGCTTGTAGTTAAACTGCTCCGCCACGGCGTTGAGCGCACGCGTGGATCGCGGCGTAGAGATGCCATACCCGCGCTTGCGCAGGTCCTTGGCCAGTATGTCGCGGCCGGCAGCAGCGTCATCGTCTTTGGTCGCGGCGGCAAAGTAACGGCGGATCTTTGACTTGGCGGAAGGTGTCTTAACGATCTTGAGCCAATCACGCGACGGCTTGGAACTCTTGTTGGTCAAGATTTCAACGCGGTCGCCCGTCTTGATCTCGTGCGTGAGCGGGGCCACCGCACCGTTGATCTTAGCGCCGACGCAGTGGTTGCCCACCTCGGTGTGGACGGCGTAGGCAAAGTCGAGCGGCGTGGAGCCGGCACGAAGCGCCATGACCTCGCCCTTGGGCGTAAAGACGAAGATCTCTTGATCGAAGAGGTCGACCTTCAGCGAGTGCAGGTATTCCTTGGCATCGGTAATCTCGTCAGACGCCGCCCAGTCGAGTGAGTGCTTGAGCCAGTTAATCTGATCGTCCAGACGCTGCGCATCGTTGGTCTTGGAGGCAGACGATCCGCCCGACTTCTTATAGAGCCAGTGGGCGGCAATGCCGTACTCGGCCTGCTCATGCATCTCGTAGGTTCGAATCTGAATCTCGAGCGGGCGGGCCGTGGGGCCGATTACCGTCGTATGGAGCGACTGGTAGTTATTGACCTTGGGCATGGCGATATAGTCTTTAAAGCGACCGGGCATGGGGTGCCACAGCGTATGTACCGCACCGAGTGTGGAGTAGCAATCGCGCACCGAATGCGTGATGACGCGCAGTGCCACCAGATCGTAGATCTCGGAGAATTCCTTGCCCTTGCGCTTCATCTTTTGGTAGATGGACCAATAGTGCTTGGAGCGGCCATTAATCTGGAAGCCCTCCAGGCCAATGCGGTTGAGCTCGTCGGTGAGCGTCTTGATGGTCTCGGCCAGATAGCGCTCGCGAACCTCGCGCGACTCAGCCACCATGCGTGCGATGCGCTGGTAGGCATCGGGCTCCAGGTAGAAGAAGGACAGGTCCTCGAGCTCCCACTTAATAGAGCTCATGCCCAGACGGTCGGCCAGAGGCGCATACACGTCCATGGTCTCACGGGCCTTAAACAGGCGACGGTCCTCGCGCAGAGCTGCAAGGGTGCGCATGTTGTGCAGACGGTCGGCAAGCTTAACGATAATGACGCGGATGTCCTTGGACATGGCGAGGAACATCTTGCGCAGCGTAAGCGCCTGCTTCTCGTCCATGCTATCGACTTCAATGTTGGTGAGCTTGGTCACGCCATCGACGAGCTCGGCCACCGTATCGCCAAACAGACCGGAAACATCGGCGAGCGAGGTCTCGGTATCCTCGACGGTATCGTGTAGCAGCGCGGCGCACACCACATCGCAGTCCATCTTGAGGTCGGCCAGAATGATAGCCACCTCGACGGGATGGTTGATGTACATCTCACCCGAGCGCCGCTTTTGGTTGCAGTGCTTCTCGGCGGCAAAGCAATAGGCCTGCTCCACCTTGGAGAAGTCGTCCTCATTCATATATTTGAGGCACAGGCGCTCCAGCTTGTCGTAGCTGTCCGCCATAATCTCGGGCGGCAGCTCATCGGCATGCTTATAGTGCTCCATCTCCGAAAACGGCTGGAGGGTGGAATCATGGGCGGTACGGGCTGCGGCATCCATCGAGGTCCCCTTCCCCTAGGCCCGCGGTACGATCGGGCGGTTAACTTTGGCTAGCATATCAGAAGCGCACGAATCGAGCGCCCAGCTCCGGAAAGCCGAGAACTCCATGCGCGAGCGCAGACCCTCCAAATAGCGAATTGACCTGCTCAATTGCACACGGCCGGGGTTTTCGGCCATCGCAATGCGACGTGTGTCATCAAACCCCGAAACGCGACAGAAGCCAAGCTCTTCGAAGATTCCCAGACCGCTCGCCACCGAGCGCTCGTCAACCGGCGTGCGGGCATCGATGGCAAGACACATCTGCGCGATATCGATATCGCTCGCGCTAAACGAGTCGTCTCCGGTCTTGCCGCGGTTGGAGCGCCACATAGTCTGCAGCGCTCGATAGAGCGTGACGAGCTCGTCGCGCTCGGGCGCGTAGCAGTCGAGCAGGCGCTCGTTAATGCGAGCGTCACGCGACGAATAGAGCAAGTGAATCACGGCAGGTTGGCCGTCGCGACCGGCGCGTCCGCTCATCTGGTTGAACTCAATGCTGCCAAACGGCATGTGGTAGAGCACGACATGGCGGATATCGGGCAGGTTCACGCCCTCACCAAAGGCAGAGGTCGAAACGATGCAGCTGAGGCTTCCGTCACGAAACGCTTCCTCGACACGGCGACGATCGGAGCGCGCAAGCCCCGCGTTATAGAACGCAATGCGGGTCGCGCAATCGGGCACCCGCTTGCGCAGCGTCTTAGCAAGCGCCACGGACTGGTCGCGCGAGTTGACGTAGATGACGGTCTTCTCCCCCGTCGCCACGATTGACACCAGGCGGTTCTCGCGGCTTGCAAGATCTCGGTCGTCCTCGAGCTGCAAGTTCTCGCGCACCGTCTCGTCGACCACCGTACGGGTAATCGGTAGCACGCGGGCGAGCTCGGCCACAACCGGAGCCGTCGCGGTGGCCGTCGCCGCCAGAACGACCGGATCGCCCAGGGCCTTGAGGATATCGGGCATGTCGAGATAGGCGCTACGGTCGCCGCCCTTGGCAAGACCGGCATGATGCGCCTCATCGATAACGACAAACCCGATGCGCCCCGAACGCGCAAAGCGGTCGCGGTGAATGGACAGGAACTCGGGCGTCGTGAGCACGATGCCGGTGCGGCCCGAAGCCAAGCCGGCAAACACGTCATCGCGCGCCGCCTCCACGGTCTCGCCGGTCAGCACGCCCACGCCAATGCCGAGCGCGGCCATCGTCGACGAGAGGTGATAGGCCTGGTCGGCAACGAGCGCGCGCAGCGGATAGACAAAGATGCTCGCACGCCCGCGAAGGACCGCCTCGCGCGCGGCATGCACATGGAAGATAAGAGACTTGCCGCGCCCCGTTCCCATAACGGCCAGAACACTTTGGTGATCGGCCAGGGCATCGAGCGCCTCGACCTGCGCGCGGTGCGGCTGGTTCGAGCCGATAAAGCTATGAATAAGCGAGCGCGTCAGCTCGGTATAGGAAAGCTGGGCGAGCGTTTGGCGCTTGCGGGACTCCAGACGAAGACCGGCGTCCGCAGGCTCCACACCGCGGCGAAGCTCACATGCCGGGTCGTCAACACTGGGCGCCGTGGTATCGCGGACCAAGACATCCTTGATCATGAGCTTTGGCTTTACGCGACCTTGCCAATGCTCAGCCACGGCCTCGAACACCAAATCGACGGCGCTGTCGCAATTGATAAGCCTGTCGATCTGCGGCACGCGGAACATGATGGCCGGCACGCTCGCGGCGCCATCGGTCGCCACGAAGCGCATGTGCTCGCCGGTTTTGCCCACCACGGCGCGATCGCACATCGTCACGCCCTCGGCCGCTAACAGCGGCACCTTGTTGCCCTGGCCAAACGGCTCAAGACGGGAGATCTGCTCGATGGTCTCAATATTCAGCTCGGAGAGGTCGACGGTGGCGGCAACCTCGTCGGTGTCCTCAAAGTCCTCGGCGGGAAGCTCGGACAGCACGGCGGAAAGGCGACGACGGAACTCGTCGAGCTTGGACGCCTCGATGGTCACGCCCACCGCGCCCGCATGCCCGCCGCGACGAATCAGCAGATCGGAGCAGCGTTCTACGGCGTCGAACAGGTTGACCTTGCCCACCGAGCGACCCGAACCGCGAGCGATACCGTCTTCGATCGAGAACAGCAGCGCCGGCACGTGATAACGGTTGGTCAGGCGGCTCGCCACGATGCCCTTGACGCCCTCGTGCCAGCCCTCGCCACCCACGACAATTGCGCGACCGCCATCATAGGTCTCCTCGACCTTTGCCATGGCATCGCGCGTGAGCTCCGCCTCGATCTCGCGGCGCTGACGGTTGATCTCCTCGAGCTCGACCGCCAGCGCGCTTGCCTCGATAGGATCGCGGGCAAGCAGCAGGTCGAGCGCCAGCTTGGGATCGGCCATGCGGCCGGCGGCGTTCAGGCGGGGAATGAGCGAAAACGACAGGCCATCGGCCGTAATACTAGAGAGGTCGGCCTTGGCGAGCGCGGCCAGCGCGATATAGCCGGGGCGGGCGGTCACGCGCATCTGCTGGATGCCCTCGGCGACTAGCGCGCGGTTCTCGGGCGTCAGCGGCATCATGTCGGACACGGTACCCAGCGCCGCGACCTCGATCAGCGAGCGCCAATACGACGGCTTGCCCAGGCGCTCGCCCAAGACCTGTACCAGCTTGAGTGCCACGCCGGCACCGGCAAGCTCACGCGAAGGACCCTCGTCCTCGAGCTTAGGGTCGGTCAGGGGCACGCCCTGCGGCACCTGATCGGAGGGCTCGTGATGGTCCGTGACCACCAAATCGATCCCCAGGCTCTCCAGATAGGAGACCTCTTCCTTGGCGGCAATGCCGTTATCGACGGTCACGATCAGCTGGGGGCGAGCGAGCTCGTTAACGCGGTCGAGCGCCGCGCGCGAAAGACCGTAGCCCTCGTCAAAGCGATGCGGAATAAACGGTGTGACATTGGCGCCAAACGTGCGCAGCGCCTCGGTCAACAGGCAGGTCGACGTAATACCGTCAACGTCAAAATCGCCAAAAACCGCGATGTGCTCGCGGTTGCGAATAGCGCGCTCGACGCGGTCGGCAACGACCGACATGCCTGGGATAATGAGTGGGTCGGCCCAGTCGCGATCGAGTGAAGGCGTCAAAAACAGCTGACCTTCTTCGATGGATGTAATGCCGTGCGCAACCATAATGCGCGCCACCAGCCCGGGTATGCCCAGGCCAGCCGAAAGCTCCTTTTCGAGCTCGGGGTTTTGCTGAGCGACCGCCCAGCGATGCGTCGTCTTAAGCGATGACATAGGCGCCCACCCCCGATAGGGGCAGGTCGCCGCGATACCTCTCACGGTTCATAGCGATGAGTCCTCTGTGCATGCCCGCTTCGGCAGGCAGATCTGTTGAACGGATTTATTATACCGTGCAGCGCGGACGCACAACATCCAGCACGCCGTGGTTTCGATAAACGAGGGCGGTAATAGCCTCGAAATAATCGAGCGTTTCAGCCACACGGACGCATGCGAGCGTCTAGCATATCCATTCAAAACGGATTCACGAGCAAAGGGAGTCACAAGAGCATATGAAGCAATGGGTTGGACTGGGCAAATTTCTCGCAGGACATATGCAGGTCATCGTTCCGATTTGCGTGGCGCTCGGCGTGCTCTTTCCTCAGCAGATCGGCGTTCTCAAGCCCATCGTTCCCACCCTGTTTGCCTTTATGACGTTCCAAGGCGCGCTCAGCAACACCTTCCACCAGGTGGCTGAGGTGTTCCACCGTCCCCTGCATCTGATTTTGGCGTTATTTGTCTCGGCGGCGCTTATTCCCATCGCGGCCTATGCCATGGGATCGTTGTTCTTTGGTTCCAACCCCAACCTTGTCTGCGGCATCGTGCTCGAGTACAGCGTACCCGTGGCAGTCACTGCCTTTATGTGGATCAGCATGTTCGGCGGCAACGGCCCGCTCGCGCTCACCATCATCCTGACGTCCTCGGTTATATCGCCCGTGACGATTCCGCTCACGCTCAAGCTCCTGTTGGGCGCCACCGTCGCAATCGATGTTCCGAGCATGATGCAGAACATGGCCTTTATGATTGCCATCCCCGCCGTGCTCGGCATCGTGATCAACGAGCTCACGCACGGCTGGGGACACGAGAAACTCTCCCCCGCGCTCTCGCCCGCCTGCAAATTTATGATGATGGGCGTCATCGCGTCCAACTCCACCGCCATGAGCGAGTACGTGCTACACATGAACGCGGTGCGCCTGGAAGTCGCCCTCTTTATTCTGGTGTTCGCCATCAGCGGTTTTGTCGTGGGCATTCTGGTCGCCCGCGCGCTGCATCTGCCATATAGCGAAACGACCACCATGTGCTTTACCTGCGGCATGCGCAATATCTCTTCGGGCGCCGTCATCGCCACGCAATACTTTCCGGGCGAAGTTGTGTTTCCCGTCATGTGTGGAACGTTGTTTCAGCAGGTGCTCGCCTCGCTTATCGGGCACTTCTTTGAGCGTCTGACCGGCGAGGAGCGCGCCGCCCAGCGCAAGCGCGTCGAGGCCGGCCGCGATGCAATGGCGCGCTAAACCTTCCGCAGTGTGCGGGCGCTCACTTTACGATGTGAGCGCCTCCAGATGTGCGCGGAGTCGCTCCGCATCGACATCGAGCGTGGTCTCAGCATTGACCTGAGCCAGCCGATACCCGACAAAGTAGGGTGAAACCACCCAACGTGGAAGCGCCTTGGCAATGGTCCGGCCGCTCATGTGATAGAAGAACAGGTTGTACGACTCTGCACGACCGCCATGGTGCTCGTGCAAGATATAGCGCAGAGCTACCTGGATTGCGTCGGCGAAGAGATCCGCCTCGGCTTGGTCTCTCGTGTCATCGCTGGCGGCGATTCCCTGCGGGGCCGAAACGTTAATCTCAAAGAACCCCATGATCGGTTCGGTTGAGATGTTGACCGCGATTCTCCCCTGTCGCCAGACATTGATGCCTTCGAAATTGGCAGAAGTCAGCGAAGCATAGCCGTCTTCCTGCTCCAAACCCACAATCTGCATGTGCGGATGGACGAGGCTACCGCCCGAAAGTGAGCCTTTGTTCTTGTACATGAGCACACTGCGGTACTGTTGGGAATCGATCATCTGCTGCCAACAGCCCAGGGCAAACCGCATCACATGATGCAGCTCATCCGGTTCATAGGTCACCAGGTCGGCGTCGTGATTGGCAGACTCGATCAATACGGTCTGACGTGTGGCCCGCAAGGTCTTGAACTTATTCTCGAGCCAGATACAGTCACCATCGCGCTGGATGATATTGGCAAGTCCCTCCGTGTCGCAAAAGGGGCACGCGGTGCCAGGGCGACGATTATCGTCGGGCTTACCGCTCGCCTGCTGAACGTCAAATACCAGCGCCACGGGTTATACCTCCAGCGGCACGATCTTGGTGCCATGGAGCTCGGAGACGCCTAGCGCCGCCGCGACCGCGTCGCGATTTGCCGTAGTGATGCCGCCGCCGGGAAGGATGGTCAAACGATCACCCGCATACTCGATTAAACGAGCCAGGTAATCGAAATTATCCTCGATCGACGTACCGGCAGCGCCGCCATGCGTGAGGATGCGCGTAACGCCGCAGTCGGCAAGTGTATCAATCGCATCGAGCTGAGCCTCGGGCGAGAGCTGGTCAAACGCCATGTGGAAGGTGATGTCGATGGGCTCACGCTTGCATTCCTCGGTCGCGCAGCCCGCGGCCATCACGAGGGCGCCCAACGTAAGCTCGTCGAGCGCCCATCCGCCAGCGCAGGGCTTGCAGCAGCCAAAGACCAAGCCGTCAACGCCGGCGCTTACGGCAAGGCCCAGGTCCATCTCCATCATACGCAGCTCGTCCTGGTTGTAGTGAAAGTCGCCGCCACGCGGGCGAATCATGCACATCACCCGTGCATCGTGCTCGTGGGCATAGTTGGTCGTAGCGCTGATAACGCCGGCCGAAGGCGTGGTACCACCAACGGCAAGGTTGTCGCACAGCTCGATACGCCTTGCACCGGCATCGATAGCCGCCGGCACCCGCTCAAAGTTCTCGGCACAAAACTCGTACAGCATAGATAGACCCCCAAAGACAGCAGATGTTTTCCGACGGGCATTGTCACACATCCCCATGAAGTTGCGGTGGAATAGGGACTGTTTTGGCCTCTGAGACTCCCATTTAGTCCCTATTCCACCGCAACTTAAAAAGGGGGCGCTGACCGGGTTGGTCAGCGCCCCCTTTGTTGAATGGATTAACCACCCAGGTAGGCTTTACGCACGTTATCGTCGTGCAGTAGCTCTTGGCCGGTGCCGGTCATGGTGATCTTGCCGGTCTCGAGCACGTAACCGCGCGTAGCAATCGAAAGCGCCATCTGCGCGTTTTGCTCGACCAGAAGTACCGTGGTACCGGCCTTGTGCAGGTCCTCGACAATCTGGAAGATCTGTTCGATCAGAATCGGTGCCAGACCCATGGAAGGTTCGTCGAGCATAAGCAGTTTGGGGTTACTCATAAGGGCGCGCCCCATAACGAGCATCTGCTGCTCGCCGCCCGAAAGGGTGCCGGCGACCTGGCGACGACGTTCCTTCAGGCGCGGGAACTGCTCGTAGACGCGCTCCAGGCCCGGAGCCACCGTGGACTTGGGCTGCGTATAGGCACCCATCTCCAGGTTCTCCTCGACCGTCATCTGCAAAAAGGCGCGACGACCCTCGGGAACCTGAGCCAGGCCCTTACCAACCAGCTTATCAGCGGGCGTATGAGTAATGTCCTCGCCCATAAACTTGATGGAACCGGTCTTGGAACGCAGCAGGCCCGAAACGGTTTTAAGCGTCGTGGACTTACCGGCGCCGTTGGCACCGATCAAGGCCACGATCTCGCCCTCGTTAACGTTAAAGGAGATGTCCTTAATGGCGTGGATGGCGCCGTACCAGACGTTGATGTTGTAGACGGAAAGCATCGGCTCTGCCATTTAGTTCTCCCCCTTATCCTGCTTGCCCAGATATGCCTCAATAACAGCGTCGTTGTTCTGGATTTCCTCTGCCGTGCCCTTGGCGATGACCTTACCAAAGTTGAGCACGCAGATGCCCTCGCAGATGTTCATAACGAGCGACATATCATGCTCGATAAGCATGATGGCAATGCCAAAGGTGTCGCGAATCTTGACGATGTTCTCCATGAGCTCCGCGGTCTCGGACGGGTTCATGCCGGCGGCAGGCTCGTCGAGCAGCAGTAGCTTGGGGTTGGTGGCAAGCGCGCGGACGATCTCCAGACGACGCTGAGCGCCGTAAGGCAGCGATCCGGCCTGCTCGTTTGCCAGATGCTCCATATCAAAGATGGACAGCAGCTCCATGGCGCGCTCGTGAGCAGCCTTCTCGTGCTTCCAATACGTCGGCAGGCGCAGCACGCCCTCAAAGCCGGAGTAACGCTCCTGGTTATGCAGGCCGACCTTGACGTTATCCTCCACCGTCATGGTGTTGAATAGGCGAATGTTCTGGAAGGTACGGGCAATACCCATGCGGTTGACCTGGTAGACCGACTTGCCCGAGGTGTCCTCGCCATCGAGCAGGATGGTGCCATGCGTGGGCTGGTACACCTTGGTGAGCAGGTTGAAGACCGTGGTCTTGCCGGCGCCGTTGGGACCGATCAGACCGGCGATCTCGGTCTTGCCGATAGTCAGGCTAAAGTCGTCGACTGCCTTAAGGCCACCGAACTCAATGCCCAGGTGGATGCACTCGAGTGCAGGGCGCTCGCCCAGGTCACGATCGGGAACGATGGCGCCAGAAGGATACGGGACCATCTTGCCCTTCTTGAACTCAAATTTACTGGACATCGGCTGCCACCTCCTTCTTGGAAGCAAAGCGGTCCTTGACGCGACCGAAGAACGCCTTGAGCTGCGGGTTGTTGGTAAAAATCATGACCAGGATCAGCACGATGGCGTAGATGAGCATGCGGTAGTCCGAGAACTGACGGAGCAGCTCGGGAAGCACCGTGAGCAAGGCCGCCGCGATGACGGAGCCGCGCATATTGCCCAGACCGCCCAGGACCACGAACACCAGGATGAGGATGGACGTGTTGAAGTCGAACTTGGTGGCGGAGAGCTGCGAGAAGTTACCGCCGAAGAGGGCTCCGGCAGCACCGGCGAGGGCAGCGGAAACCACGAAGGCGATCATGCGGTACTCGGTGACGGAGATGCCTACGGACTCGGCTGCAATCTTGTTATCGCGCACGGCCATAATGGCACGGCCGGTACGGCTGCGAACCAGGTTGAGCACGATCACGAGTGCGACCATGACCAGGATGGCACCGGCGAGGAAGGTCGAGTACGTCGACACGCCCGAGGCGCCCTGGGCTCCCTTGATGATGGCGGTGCCGTCCTCGAGCAGGTGCAAGTCGTCGATCGTAGAGTTGCCCGTGATGTTAAAGATCACGTGCAGGCCGCGGGAGTCGACGCCCACAATGAGGCAGGTGACGATCTCTTTGATGATCTCGCCAAAAGCCAGGGTCACGATAGCCAGATAGTCGCCGCTCAGGCGCAGGACCGGGATACCAATCAAGAAGCCCAAGATGGCAGCGGCGATTGCGCCGACCACAATGCTGATGATCAGACGCATCGGGTCGGACGGAACGGCGCTCTCCAGCGCGACAGCGGTAACGATGCCCGTATAGGCACCGACGCTCATAAAGCCCGCGTGGCCCAGCGACAAGTCGCCCGCGATGCCGACGACGAGGTTAAGGGAGATGGCCATGACGATATAGGCCGTGATGGGAACCAGCTGACCGGCGATCATGCGCGGAATCATGTGGTTAGACTGCATAAAGAACACGATGGCGAACGCCACAAGGCACATGGCGTACGTGACAAAGTCGTGACGCGTCTGCTTGTCTTTAAGAAACTTCATAACGCTCACCTACACCTTCTCGGGGACGTACTTGCCCAAGAGGCCGGCAGGCTTGACGAGCAGGACGATGATCAAAACACCAAAGACGATGGAGTTGGCAAGGCTCGTGGAAATGTAAGCCTGCGCCATCGCCTCGATGATGCCGATGAGAATGCCACCGACAAAGGCACCGGGGATGGAGCCGATGCCGCCGAAGACGGCGGCGTCGAAGGCCTTGATGCCAGGCATGGCACCCGTCGTGGGCTGCAGCACCGGCGAGTAGGAGCACAGGAGCACGCCGGCGATGGCGGCAAGCGCCGAGCCGATGGCAAACGTCATCGAGATGGTGCGGTTGACGTTGATGCCCATGAGCTGAGCGGCGGCCTTGTCCTCGGACACGGCGCGCATGGCCTTGCCCATCTTGGTCTTACCTGTAAAGAACATCAGGCCGGCCATGATAACCAGGCAGGCGACGATGGTGACGAGCGAGACGGCGCTTACGTTGAACTTGGCCAAGAACTCCGGCACCTGGAAGGTGACGAGCGAAGTGAAGTTCTTGGGCGTGGCGCCCCACAGAAGCTGCGCGGCGTTCTGCAGGAAGTAAGACACGCCGATAGCCGTGATCAGAACGGCCAGCGGGCCTGCTTGGCGCAGCGGCTTATAGGCCAGACCCTCGATGAGAACGCCGAGAACCGTGCAGACCACACAAGAAAGAATTACAGATACCCAGCCCGGGAGGCCGAGATACGACGTGGCGCAGAACGAGACATAGGCACCGACCATGATGACGTCGCCGTGAGCGAAGTTGAGCATCTTGGCGATACCGTAGACCATGGTGTAGCCCAACGCGATGATGGCGTAGACGCTGCCCATGGACAGGCCGTTGACCAGGTATTGGATAAAGACCGTCATGTTCCACATCCCCCTTTCGAATAGGTTTCCAGTTAATGTATGAAACAGGGACGTTACACTGTCCCTAGATACCAAGCAAGCAGGGAAGGCCAAGACCTCCCCTGCTTGGGATCAAAACCGCTCTATGTAAGGCGGCCAATTAGGCCTGTACGTACTTGCCGTCGGTGATGACGTACGCCGTGGGCTCCTTCTGGACCTGGCCCTTATCGTTCCAGGTGAGCTTGCCGGTCAGACCGTCAACGGTAATCTTGAGCATAGCCTTGGACAGCTTCTCGGCGGCCTCGGTCGGATCGGAGTCGACACCCAAGCCGGCCTCCTTGACGGCCTCGGCCACCGCGTGCACGCCGTCGTAGGCGTCGGCGGCAAACTGGTCGGGGGTATCGCCGTACTTATCCTTGTAAGCGTTGACGAAGTCGGCGTTCTTCTCGTCGTCGGCGGAGAACGGGGTCATGAGCAGCAGACCCTCGGCAAGAGAGGTATCGAAACCCTCAACGCCCAGGATGCCGTCCATGCCGTCGCAGCCCATCATCTTGACGTCGTAGCCCATGTCCTTGGCGTTCTTGAGCAGGACGGACGCTGGCGTGTAGTAGATCGGCGCAAAGATCATGGTGGCGCCGGCCTGCTTGGCCTTGGTCAGCTGGTTGGTAAAGCTCGTGGCGGAGTCGTCCTTAAAGGTCTCCTCGTCAACAATCTCGAGCTTGGACTCAGCGGCCTGGGCCTTAAAGGAATCTGCGATGCCCGAAGAATAGGCGTCGCCGGAGTTATAGAACAGCACGAACTTCTCGTCCGCATACTTCTGCGCCAGGAACTTGGCAGCGTTGACACCCTGGTTGGGGTCGGTGAAGCAAACCTGGAAGACGCAATCCTTGCCGTCGGTGACGTCCTCGGAGGACGCGGACGGGGTGATCATGAACGTCTTGGGGTCGTTACCGCACTCGGCGGCAACGGCAACCGACGCACCCGTGGTGGTCGGGCCGACGAGGGCCTGCATGCCCCAGTCGAGCAGGGTGTTGAAGGCGTTGACGGCCTTCTCGCCGTCGGCCTGGTCATCCTCGGCCTTGCTGGCAAGCGGCAGCTCCTTGGTCGAGAAATCCTTGCAGCCAAGCTCGACACCCTGGGTAACGGACTTGCCGTAGGACGCGTTGGCGCCGGTCAGCGGGCCGATGGTGCCGATCTTAAACGAAGCGTCGCCCGAAGCGGAACCGCTGTCGCCGCCGTTGGAGGAGCAACCAGCTAGAATGGACATCGCCCCCAGACCTGCTGCGCTCGCGATAACGCTCCTGCGATTCATAACAGGGTTCAATGACTTACCGGTGAGGCTCGACATGCGGCTCTCCTCTCAAATCTCGTCGGGTTTCGGTTACCCGACAGGCCATCCTTCGCCGTGCTCGGCGTTCGCAAAATACTAGACGCTTTAGTTAAGGAAAGTGGCGATTATTTCAACTTTTCTTTGGATTTGTTCATTTATCCATAATTCTGCGTATTCCTGTCGGTTTATGCAGTTTAGCCACTTTATTGTGTGAAAGTAATGTTTCCGTTCTGTTACAGGCGTCCTTGCCCTGAATAAAACGGCCCGCCGGTCTCGATGTATATGCACTTAGGCGGCGATGTACTTACCGTCCTGAATCACATAGGCCGTAGCAGGCTTTTCGACCTGACCTTCGTCATTCCACGTTAGCTCGCCGGTCAGGCCGTCGATCTTGATCTTGCGCATGGCCTTGGCAAGGTCGCCGGCAATGTCGGCGCCGTCGGCCGTAATGTCGATGTCTGCCTTGTCGATGGCCTCGGCGATGGCGTGGACGCAATCGTAGGCGTCGGCGGCAAACTGGTTAGGCGTCTCGTCGTAGACGTCCTTATATGCCTTGACGAAGTCGGCATTCTTCTCGTCGTCGGCAGAGAACGGGGTCATAAGCAGCACGCCCTCGGCAAGAGAGGTATCGAAGCCTTCCACAGAGAGCAGGCCGTCCATGCCGTCGGTACCCATGAGGGTCATGTCGTAGCCCATGTCCTTGGCGTTCTTGAGCAAAACGGACGCCGGCGTGTAGTAGATCGGCGCAAAGATGAGCGTGGCGCCGGCCTCCTTGGCCTTGGTGAGCTGGTTGGTAAAGCTCGTGGAGGAATCGTCCTTAAAGGTCTCGGTATCGACGATATCAAGTTTGGACTCCTTGGCCTGCTCGGCAAAGGCATCGGCAACACCCGAGCTGTACGTATCGCCGGAGTTGTAGAACAGGGCGATCTTGGCGTCCGCGTACTTCTCGGCCAAGAACTTCGCGGCGCTGGCGCCCATGGTGGGATCGGTGAAGCAAACCTGAAAGACCGTGGTCTTATCCTTGGTGACGTCGAGAGACGAGGCCGAGGGCGTGACCATGAGCATGTCGTCGGCGATCTCGCCCGAGACGGCGACGGCAGCACCGGTGGTGACCGGACCGACGAGCGCCTGCATGCCCCAGTCACACAGGGTATTGAAGGCGTTGATAGCCTTCTCGCCGTCAGCGACGTCATCCTCGGACTTAAGCGAGAGTTTGAGGTCCTTGGTCGAGAAATCCTTGGCGGCGAGCTTGGCACCCTTCTCGGCCGAAACGCCATAGGTTGCCGCGGCGCCGGTCAGAGGGCCGATGACGCCGATCTTGAAGGTCTTGCCGTCATCGGCGGAGCCGCCGTCCGAGCCACCCGACGAGCAACCAGCGAGCGCCGCGGTGCCACCGAGCGCCGCGGCGCCAGCCAAGAAACTCCTGCGGTTAAGTACGTTGTTGATGCTAAACATGGTGTCCCCCTTTTCGCTGGCCGCGGTGCGGCCGTCTTGCGGTACAGGGCAAACCTTATGGTGCAAACGTTGACAGTTTGTTACGGAGTTCCGTTTGTAGCGAGCATGTTTCCAATGTTTCCGCAGCGTTTCGGGGGTGCCGTTTTGTGCGACTCCTGTTGCCTGGCGAGCACGCGCCCTCGGTTCACGCTAGAATGCACTCAACCTTTAAGCGGTTAATCCATCCATAAGATGCACGAAGGAGCTATCTATGAGCGAACCCCTGCGCACCGTGAACGTCGGTCTGATCGGTCTTGGAACCGTCGGCGGCGGCGTGGCCCGTCTGATCAAGAGCCACCACGATGAGTACCTGGCCGCCTACGGCATCGACCTTAAGCTGACCCGCGCCTGCGCGCTTGCCTGGGAGCAGGCCGAAGCTGCCGGTATTGAGCGCGAGGCCTTTACGAGCGACTGGCACGACGTCGTCACCGACCCCGCCGTCGATATCGTCGTCGAGCTCATCGGCGGCGAGCACCCCGCGACCGAAATCTTCACCACCGCCTTCGAGAACGGCAAGCACGTCGTCTCTGCCAACAAGGCCCTGCTGGGCCGTCATGTCGAGACGCTCGCCGAGAAGGCGCGCGCGTGCGGCGTGCAGATTAAGTGCGAGGCCAGCTGCGGCGGTGGCATCCCCATTGTCAGCACGCTCGAGCACGACCTGGTGGGCAACAAGATCCTGACCATCGCTGGCATTCTCAACGGCACCACCAACTACATCCTGTCGCGCATGGACGCCGAGGGCGCCGATTACGCTGACGTGCTCGCCGACGCCCAGGCAAAGGGCTATGCCGAGGCCGACCCGTCCGCCGACGTCGACGGCTTCGATGCCGCCAGCAAGACGGCGATCCTCGCCTCCATCGGCTTTGGCACCCGCGTTACCACCGACGATGTGTACCAACAGGGTATCCGTACCATCGGCGCCGAGGACATCGCCCAGGCCCGCGAGCTCGGCTACACCATTAAGCTGTTGGGTATCGCACGCAACACCGAAGCCGGCGTCGACGTCCGCGTGCATCCCACGCTGATCCCCGCCGACCACATGCTTGCCAAGGTCAACGGCGCCATGAACGCTGTCTACGTGGTAGGCGACGCCGTGGGCGAGACCATGTTCTACGGTGCCGGCGCAGGCTCCTTCCCCACCGCGAGCGCCGTCGTGGGCGACATCCTGTCGCTCTCCGAGCAGATCAGCCGCGGCGTGGCTCCGCTGCCCGAGATTGAGCCCTATGGTCACAACCTCGCCTTTAAGCCCATGGACGAGCTCCAGACCAAGTACTATGTGCGCCTGAAGGTCGCCGACCGCGTGGGCGCCCTGTCCGAGACGGTCGACATCTTTGCCAAGCACAACATCTCGATCTCGCTCATCAACCAGGTCGAGGACGGCAAGTCGGGCGTCAACGATGCCTGCTCGGTCATCTTCCTGACGCATCGCGCGCTCGAGAAGGACGTCCAGGCTGCCGCCGCCGAGCTTGCCAGCGTCGACTGCGTGGCCGAGGTCGCCAACGTCCTGCGCATCGAGGACGTTGAGGCTTGGACCGAAGGCGTCATGGCCAACTAGTCCACTACTTCGAACCTCAACGAAGCTCAACGCAAAAGGCGCGCCGTCTGCATCAACTGCAGGCAGCGCGCCTTGTTTTGTTTGTAAGGGAAACTACGTCCCGGTATTTCAGCTCAAAACGGGGCGCAGCTTCCCTCAGGGCCTTCTTTCGGAAACTATGTCCCATTCTGGACGCGGATTCTGGGACACGCTTTCCGTAACGGGCCTCTCGCGAAAATCGCGTCCCACTCTGGACGCCAACTCCGGGATGCATTTTCCACGGCGGCGTTGACTACCTGCCGTCGTCGTCCTCGGCTTCTTCTCTTGCATAGAGCTCCAGCATGCGGCGGCGGTATTCGCGCACGGCGAGCTTGGCGCGCTCCAGGCGGCGACGCTCGCGCGGAGTCAGCTCGGACGGGTCAACCTCGTCTCCATAGGTCTTATCGGCAAGAAGATGTGCCGCGTCCACAATACGGGCATCGATATGGCCGCTCGCCGCCTCGGCGGAAAGACGCTCGGCAATCGTATCGAGCGTAGGCAAGCCCTCGAATACGCGACCATGGCCATGCGAAGTCAGCAGCTCGTGCTCACGTGCGAGCAGGCTCGCCAAATCGTGATGGGCGCGCAGAATGTCGAGCGCATCGGATGGATGCTCGGCAACTTCTGCCACGGCGGCGACCGGCGCGGCGTCGACCACGCGGTAGAAGAGCTGCGCGAGCAATGGCATCAAGAACACCGTGATGGCACCGGCGGCAACCATGACCGACGCAATATCTTGCGACAGCGCGCCCGCGTTGACGGCAACGCTCGTAACGGCAACGATGATCGGCAGCGCCGTGGTGCAGTACAGGGCCACGGTAATGCGACCATACGCCGACACATCGCGCGTCGCAGGACAAATGCTCATGGAAATAAGAATGGGCACGGCACGAATAATCAACAACGCCACGATAAAGCCCACGAGCAGACCCGGGCGCGACGCCACGGCCGTCAGATCGATCTTTGCGCCCGATACGGTAAAGAACACCGGAATCAAAAAACCGTAGGCCAGACCGTCGAGCTTGGTCTCGAGCGTATGGTTGCCCTCGGGGATGATGTAGCGCAAGACAAAGCCGGCGGCAAAAGAACCCAACACGATGTCGAGATCAAAGACAGCCGAGAATGCCACGAGCGTGACCAGGATGAGCACCGTCAGGCGTACGAAAGTCTGCGACGTGGTATCGGCGCGCTCCTCGACAAACGCAAAGAAGCGGCTGCCGACGCGCTTGGAGCGGCTCGGGACCACGGCCAGCAACACGCAGACCACCGCAAACAAGCCAAGGATTACAAGCGTTTGGATGCCGGTGCGGGCAGACAGCAGCACCGACATGGCAAGCACAGGGCCGAGCTCACCCCAGGTGCCATACGCGAGAATCGAGTCGCCCACGCGCGTGCCGGTGAGCGAGCGCTCACGCATGATGGGCACGAGCGTGCCGAGCGCCGTCGAAGTGAGGGCAAGCGTCACGGCGATACCGTCGAAATGACTGACCGAGAACCACGGGGTAAAGCGCACGGCAAGCCAGGCGATACCAAACGTGACGACCCACGTCGCCAAGCCGTAGCGCCCCTCGACGCCCGTGATGCTCTTGGGATCGATCTCAAAGCCGGCAAGCAGGAACAAAAAGGCCAGGCCCAGCTCGGACATAAGCGAGACCTCGGCATCTACATGGATGACGCCGAGCATATGGGGTCCCAGCACCGCGCCGAGCACGAGCAAAAAGACCGTCTCGGGAACGGGTTTTCCGGGAATCGCCGAGGCGATAAAAGGACTCGCAAAGGCCACGAGTGCGATGATGGCGAGCGAAACGAATGCCATGTGATGCCTTTCTCTTGTTTGCGCTTCACTGTAGCACCCTCGCCGTCCTCAACGCGCCGCGAGCTGTCGTATCATAGTGAGGTTTACAAACATGTGGCTCAAGGCGACCGCGAGGCTTGTCCCGTAAACCGACCGCTGCCGCATACCGTACCGTACGCCCAACCGATCAGGAAGGCAGGAACCAATGGTCTCTCGTATCTACGTGGAGAAGAAACCCGGGTTCGACGTCGAGGCTCAGCAGCTCAAGGGCGAGCTGACCGAAATTCTCGGCATCAAGGGCATCGAGGCCCTGAGGATCATCAACCGCTACGACGTCGAGGGCATCGACGAGGAGCTTTTCCGCTCCTGCGTGCCGACCGTCTTTAGCGAGCCCCAGGTCGATGTGACCTACGACGAGCTCCCCGCAAGCGATGGCGCCGTCTTTGCCGTCGAATTCCTGCCTGGCCAGTTTGACCAGCGCGCCGACTCCGCCAGCGAGTGCGTGCAGCTCATCAGCCAGGGCGAGCGCCCCGCCGTGCGCTCCGCCAAGGTCTATATCATCTCGGGCGCTCTGGACGAAGCCGCCATCGAGGCCATCAAGCACTACGTGGTGAACCCCGTCGAGGCGCGCATCGCCTCGCTCGACCTGCCCGAGACGCTGTACATGGAGACTCCCGAGCCCCAGCCCGTCGAGGTGCTCGACGGCTTCCGCAAGCTCGACGAGGCCGGCCTTGCCGCCTTTATCGCCGATCGCGGCCTTGCCATGGACGAGGCAGACATCGCCTTCTGCCAGCAGTACTTCCGCGATGAGGACCGCGACCCCACCATCACCGAGATCCGCGTGATCGACACCTATTGGTCCGACCACTGCCGCCACACCACTTTCGGCACCGTCCTGGACGACGTGACGATCGACGACGCCGTGGTGCAGCAAGCCTTCGACCGCTACATGGAGATGCGCCACGAACTCGGCCGCGACGCCAAGCCCGTCTGCCTCATGGACATGGGCACCATCGGCGCTAAGTACCTTAAGAAGACCGGCGTCATGACCGATGTCGATGAGTCCGAGGAGATTAACGCCTGCACCGTCAAGGTGAAGGTCGATGTCGATGGCGAGGACCAGGACTGGCTGTTCCTCTTTAAGAACGAGACCCATAACCACCCGACCGAGATCGAGCCCTTCGGCGGTGCCGCCACCTGCGTGGGCGGCGCCATCCGCGACCCGCTCTCGGGCCGCAGCTACGTGTACCAGGCCATGCGTGTCACCGGCGCCGGCGATCCCACCGTCCCCGTGTCCGAGACGCTCGAGGGCAAGCTGCCGCAGCGCAAGCTCGTAACCACCGCCGCCGCCGGCTACTCCAGCTACGGCAACCAGATCGGACTTGCCACTGGCCAGGTCAACGAGCTCTATCACCCCGGCTACGTGGCCAAGCGCATGGAGGTCGGCGCCGTCGTGGGCGCTACCCCGGCAAACCACGTTCGTCGCGAGTGCCCCGCCCCCACCGACAAGATCATCCTGCTGGGCGGCCGCACCGGCCGTGACGGCATCGGCGGCGCCACCGGCTCCTCCAAGACCCAGAACACCGAGTCCATCGAGACCTCGGGTGCCGAGGTCCAGAAGGGCAACGCCCCGGTCGAGCGCAAGCTGCAGCGTCTGTTCCGCCGCGGCGATGCCTGCCGTCTGATCAAGCGCTGCAACGACTTTGGCGCCGGCGGTGTCTCGGTCGCCGTGGGCGAGCTTGCCGACGGCCTGTATGTCGACCTTGATACCGTGACCAAGAAGTACGACGGCCTGGACGGCACCGAGCTCGCTATCTCCGAGTCCCAGGAGCGCATGGCTTGCGCCGTCGCCGACGGTGACGTCGAGGAGTTCATGGGCTACGCCGCCGAGGAAAACCTGGAGGCTACCGTTATCGCCGAGGTTACCGCCGAGCCGCGCATGCGCATGGCATGGAACGGCGTCGCCATCGTCGATCTGTCCCGCGAGTTCCTCAACTCCAACGGTGCGCCCAAGCACCAGGTCGCCCACGTCTGTGCCCGCAGCGCGTGGCAGCCCAGCTGGGCCGGCACCACGCTCGCCGAGCGCATGACCTCGCTCGTCACCGACCTCAACGTCGCTTCCAACAAGGGCCTTTCTGAGCGCTTCGACTCCACCATCGGCGCCGCGACCGTGCTCATGCCCTTTGGCGGCAAGACGCAGCTCACCCCGAGCTCGGCCATGGTCGCCAAGTTCCCCGTGGACGGCGAGACCACCACGGCGAGTGCCATGGCATGGGGCTTCAACCCCTATCTGATGGAGGCCGACCAGTTTGCGGGCGCCTACCTGTCCGTGGTCGAGTCCATCGCCAAGCTCGTTGCCGCCGGCTTTGAGCACAAGCGCGCCTACCTCTCCTTCCAGGAGTACTTCGAGCGCCTGCGCACCGAGGCCGAGCGCTGGGGCAAGCCCATGGCTGCCGTCCTGGGTGCCCTCATGGCCCAGGTCGACCTGGGTGCCGGCGCCATCGGCGGCAAGGACTCCATGAGCGGTTCGTTTGAGGACGAGGCCGGCGAGCTCAACGTTCCGCCGACCCTGATCAGCTTCGCCGTCGCTGTGGGCAGGGCCGCCCGTGCCGTCTCGCCCGAGTTCAAGGGCCTCACGCACCGCGTCGTCCGCATCGCCCCCGCTACCTATGGCGAGGACTACCGTCCCGACGCTCAGCAGCTGCTCTCCGCGTTTGACGCCGTCGAGGCGCTCACTGCCACCGGCAACGCCCTGGCCATCTCCACGCCCGGCTACGGCTGCGGCGCCGAGAGCCTCTTTAAGATGTGCGTCGGTAACCAGATCGGTATCGAGCTTGCCGAGGATGTAGACGTGGAGAGCCTCTTCACCCCGTTCTATGGCAGCTTTATCGTCGAGCTCGCCGAGGACGCCGAGCTGCCCGAGGTCGCCGACGGCATTGTTCTCGAGCCCCTGGGCACCACCGTCGAGGGCTATGTCATCGACACCGGCTCCGAGGTCATCGAGCTCGCCGAGCTCCAGGAGGCCTGGGAGAGCGGCATCGAGGGCGTCTTCGCCTACCGCAGCGCCGGTGAGACCCCCGAGGTCGAGACCATCGACTTCCGCGCCAAGGACATCCACGTGTACGGCGGCGCCAAGATCGCCCGCCCGCGCGTGATCATCCCCGTGTTCCCCGGCAACAACTGCGAGTACGACAGCGCCCGCGCCTTCCGTGCCGCCGGTGCCAAGGCCGACGCCTTCGTGATCAACAACCTCACGCCCGAGGCCGTCGCCGAGAGCACCCACGAGCTTGCCCGCCGCATCCGTGCAAGCCAGATCGTCATGATCCCCGGCGGCTTCTCGGGCGGCGACGAGCCCGACGGCTCTGCCAAGTTCATCACGGCGTTCTTCCGCGCTCCCGAGGTCACCGAGGCAGTCCGCGACCTGCTCAAGGCCCGCGATGGCCTGATGCTGGGCATCTGCAACGGCTTCCAGGCCCTGATCAAGCTCGGCCTGGTGCCCTACGGCGACATCGTCGACGCCACGCCCGATGCGCCCACGTTGACGTTCAACACCATCGGTCGCCACCAGAGCCGTCTGGTGCGCACCCGCATCTCGTCCAACTTGTCCCCGTGGCTGTCGCAGTGCAGCCTGGACGACCCCTACACCGTCGCCATCAGCCACGGCGAGGGCCGCTTTGTCGCCAATGACGAAGTGCTCGCCCAGCTGATCGCCAACGGCCAGGTCGCCACGCAGTACGTGGGCGAGAACGGCAAGCCCAGCATGGACCTTTCCGTCAACCCCAACGGCTCCGCACTCGCCATCGAGGGCATCACGAGCCCCGACGGCCGCGTCCTGGGCAAGATGGGCCATGCCGAGCGTCGCGGCGACAACCTGTACCGCAACGTGCCCGAGCATGTCCCCGGCGATAAGTTCATGCCGATCTTTGAGAGCGGCGTGGCCTACTTCGCTTAAACCTTTCCCATCGGGTACAATCCCTTCGGGTAACAACACCCGCCACCGGCACATCCGGTGGCGGGTTCTTTTTTGCTTCGCGCATGTAGGAAGGACATCATGGAAAGCCGCAAGCCGTATCTCGCCACCCTGCCCGGACTCATCCTGGGCTGCCTCGTCTGCTGTGCACTCTGGGGATCGGCCTTTCCCTGTATCAAGATCGGCTACGCACTCTTTGGTATCCCGGCACACGATAGCGCCTCGCAGCTGCTCTTTGCGGGCTTGCGCTTTACCCTTGCCGGCATGCTGGTCATTGTTGGCATGAGCGTGGCCCAGCGCCGACCGCTCGTTCCGCAAGCGCGCGATATCAAGCCCATCTGCATCTTGTCGCTCTTCCAGACTATCGGGCAGTACTTCTTTTTCTACCTGGGACTCTCGCGCGCCAGCGCCATGTCGAGTTCCATCATCGAGGCCAGCGCCAACTTCCTCGCAATCCTCTTTGCCGCCCTGGCATTTCGCACCGAAAAGCTCAATACGGCCAAGGTGCTTGGCTGTGTGCTGGGCTTTGCCGGCGTCGCGCTCGTCAACCTTTCGGGCGCGGATGGAACCTTTGGCTTTACGCTCGACGGCGAGGGATTTATCCTAGCCTCCACCGTCGCGGGCGCCCTGTCGACCTGCCTCATTGGCATCTTCTCGCGCGAACATGACGGTGTCTTGCTCGCCGGCTGGCAGTTTTTGGTTGGCGGCCTGATCCTTACCGCCATCGGGTTTTTGATGGGCGGTACGTTGTCCCCCACCGAAATCGCCCCCGCCATCGCGCTCATCATCTACATGGCGCTTATCTCCGCGGTCGCCTACTCGCTGTGGTCCCGCCTGCTTGCCGTCAACCCCGTCAGCCGCGTCTCGGTCTTTGGGTTTATGAACCCGGTCTTTGGCGTGCTGCTGAGCGCGCTGCTGCTCGGCGAGGGCGCTGGCACGAGCCCCGTTACTGTCATCGTTGCCCTACTGTTGGTTTGCGGCGGCATCATCATCGTAAACAAGCCCAAAAAGGCCTAGCGAACTGCCTCGTTCCAAGAAAAAGACGAGGCGCATCTTCGACAGCCGCTACTAATCCCGCCAACGCAATAGGGGCGCACGACCATCAATGCGGTCGTGCGCCCCTTTTCCTAGCGTATCTGAACGCCGGCTTTCTTTTTCTCGGCCTTGACGCGGTAGAGTTCCGCGTCGGCAGCGCGAAGCAAGTCTTGCCAGGTATCGACGCCATCACCAACCCGTGCGTAGCCGATGGACATCCGCAACAGATACGGAACCTCGGCGCGCGCGAGCTCGTCGTTAATCGCCGAACACAGGTCTATGATGTCCTGTTCCGCCGCTGCCTTTTGGAGCACCACGAACTCATCGCCACCGTAGCGTGCGATAAAGCCACCAGACGCCGAGCAGACCTCTTTGAGCGCAGCGGATATAACCTGAAGAGCATGGTCGCCCTCCACATGTCCATAGCGATCGTTAATCTGCTTAAAGCCGTCAGCGTCCATCATAAGCAGATATACATCTTCGGCCTGATCCACATTTGAAAAGAGCGACAGCATATAGGTCTCAAAACGGTTGCGGTTATTGAGTCCAGTCAACGGGTCAGTCGAGATCAGTTGCTCCTGGCAGATGATATAGAGCAGCAACATGCTAATCATTATGCCGACACAAAGGCCAGGCACCGAGTATACGATCTGAAAGGTACCGCCCACCAGGGCCGGAATGGCGAAAAATGCCAAGGTTCGATAGATAGCCTTCGTCTGCAGGCTCTCGACCCTGCGAGATTGCACAAACGCATGCAGGGACGTATGTATAACGTAACAGTAGCTGACAATGGGCTGGATCATATAGGCAAAGCCGCGACGATACACGCCCTGCGAATCGATATAGAACAAGGCGTGCGTCCAGTAACTGGTAAAAGCCAGCACGACCACCAGAGCCGTAGGCAACGTTACAAGCACCACCCTATAGCGCGAGGTCACAAGGCGAGAGCCCTGCATCGTCTCGGAATAGATAAACCAAATGAGACACGCGATGGCAAAGAGCGAAAACGAAACCGCGTTGGAAATCCAGTTGGCAGCAATACCCAACGTGCCGTCCGCACCATCCGAAAGCGTCCAGATCATATCGAATAATATGTACGCGGCAGAGGTGTAGCCAAGCATGCTAAACAATAGCTGCAGGGTGCTCGAGAACAAGGAGCGACGACTTCGCGCGGCAAGCCCGATAAGAACAATCATGCATAGCAGGAATATCTCAATCTTGAGTGCCTTAACCACTAGACGCCATCCCTTCAATATCCGAATGGTCAGAATCGCCCAATTCGAATCAGGGCAATAAACACCCCTTTACTCCGCAGGGGTAAAGGGAATCATAGCAAAGCGCCCGAACATCACTGCAAAACAGTTTCTGTTCGGGCGCTCGGACGGCGCGAATTGCACGCCGGAATCAATTATCGGTAACGGCCGTTACTCGCCGTCGATGTCGGTCGCGACGGCCTCCTCGATGGCCTCGACACCGGCAGGCGACAGGTCCTCCTTGCCCTGGCAGAACTTCTTGTCGACCCAGCCGGTCAGAATCGGAGCCATGATTGCCGTGATGATAACGGCAGTGGCGATCTGGGCGTACGCGGTGGGCGCAAGCTCGGCGTAGCGCGGCGCGACCTCGGCGAGAGCAACCGGCGTGGTCATAGCCGTGCCGGCGATGGTGGAACAAGCCACGGCAGCCTTGCCGTTACCACCGCACAGGCGCTCGAACGCAAAGGTGATGGGACCGACGACAAACAGCGTGACAAGGCCCAGCAAGATGCCGGAAATACCACCGGTGATAAAGCTCGACAGGCTCATGGACGCGCCAAGCTGAAATCCGATGACGCCAATCGCAGGGTTGGCACCGGGAACTAGCAGGTTCTTGATAAACGGGAACAGGTTGCCCAGAACCATGCCGATAACGAGCGGCAAAATGGAGCCGATGATAGTACCGACAGGGATGTTGGCAAGGCCCGAAACACCAAGGATGATCATCGTGACGGCGGGGCCGGCCGTAAAGAACAGGATACCGACGGCGCCCTGCTCGGACTCATCGCCGAACTCGCCCATGATGCCCGTATAGAGCGCCATGTTGCAAAACGTAATGCCGCCGATGATAGACACGGAGCTCAGACCCAGGAAGTTATCGTTAAAGAAATATGCCACGCCCAGGCCGAGAGCCGCTGCGACGACCAGCTTGGGAATCAACACGACGATGCCGGTCTTGATGGCGCCCGGCGTGGACTTGAAGCTGATGCCGGCGCCCACAAACAGCAGGATCGCGGCGACGATGGTATTGGAGCCACCGCGGCAGGCAGCCGTAAAGAAGCCGCCAATCTCAAAAACCTGCGGGCAGAAGGTGTTGAGCAAAAGACCGACGATCATCGGATAGATCATGATGTCGCCCGGGATGCGCGGGACCCTGAATTTCTTTTGCTCGTTGGCGGTCGCTTCCTGTGCCATGAAACCCCCATTTCCGCTGACGCGGAACAAAAGCCCACGTCACGCTTTGCTACAGTAAAGTTTGACCATGGTACCAGAAGAAATAGACCAGCTCGGTGAAAAATTCGACAAGTTGGGATGGAACGAGATTCGGCGCCCGCGACGCCACCCCTATATAAGGCTCAGGACAATATAGAGTACGATGCCCGAGACGCAGCACCACAGCATCGATTTTGTCTTGACCGCCACGACCACGACGCCGACGGCCGCAATCCAGGGAACCAAGGCAGGCCAGAGTCCCGCGTCGAACGCGCCGGGGCTCACCAAGTCGTTGGCGACCAGCGCGGCAAAGGCAGCGGGCGGGATATAGCCCAGGGCCTCGGTAATGCGGGGCGACAGGGTCCGCCCGCGCAAGGCGAACGCCGGCGCGATGCGAAAGAACGCGATGGCAGCCCACGACGACAGCCACAGAACCAAGAACTCGTTAACGGGCATCGCGGGCACCTCTTCCGTCAAATACAGCATCGCACGCCAGCGCAATGGTAATGCCGACCACGACGCTTGCCGGCACGGCAATATTCACGAGGCCCAAGAACTTGCATACGGCGACGGACACCGCGCCCGAAACCGCCGCGACAACGTTGCCGCGTGACAGCCGCTGCGAAAAGAGCAGGCAGATAAAGAGTGAGGTGCAGACAAAGGCTGCAATGGCGGTGGGAACATCGACAACGGCGCCGACGATGGCGCCCGTCGTACACGAAACGCCCCATGTTGCGATAAGGATCACGTTGAGCACGAAGGACTCACGCGGGCCCCAATCCTCCCCTTCAACCAACTTGGCAAGCGAGATGCCGTATGCCTCCTCGGTAAGTGTCGCGGCAACAGCCAGCGTCTGACGCTTCGAGGCACCCCTCAGATGCGGTGCGATCGATGCCGAGTAAAGCGCAAAGCGCGAGGAGATTGCGGCGACGCTCGCGACGATCGATGCTGCAGGCACACCCGCCAGCCACAGGTTGCAGATCATAAACTGCCCGCTGCCCGTCACAAACGTGCTGCTCAGGGCAAAGACCATCCAGGGCTCCATTCCCGTCTGCCCCATGATCATTCCGCACGGCGCGCCTATTGCAACATAGGTAAGCATCACCGGCCAGACGGTTCTAACGATTTTGAGCACCATACGCTTCTCATCCTGACAAGGTCTCCGAGCCGCATGTAGCGATACGGCAGAATCATCATCCGGCAGCAACCGAGTTCACCTACAATTGCCACCGGATCGAAAGACACAACTTTTTAGGAAGTCATTATGACAGCTATCGATCGAGACCGGGCGCGCGCGGCCTTCAAAAGCTACACCGACGCCTACGACGCCACCAACCCACGCATCGCGCTCAAAATCGAGCATACGTACCACGTGGCCGAGGCATGCGATGCCGTAGCGCGCGAGCAGGGCTGGTCGTCAGAAGATATTGACCTGGCATGGCTTTGCGGCCTGTTACACGATATGGGCCGCTTTGAGCAGCTGCGACGCTGGGACACCTTTAAGGACGCCGAGAGCATGAGCCATGCGGCGCTGGGCATCGAGGTCCTCTTTGGCGAGAATCCCGCCGATGCACCCGCCACGACAAACATCCGTGACTTTATCGAAACCGGTGCGCATGACGAGCTCATCCGAGCGAGCATCGCCTATCACAGCGACTTTCGCCTGCCGGCACAACTCGACGAGCGTACACGGTGCTTCTGCGATATCGTGCGCGATGGTGACAAGATCGACATTATGCGCACCATCGCCGACAGCACCGTCGACACCATCCTCAAAGTGGATGAGGACGCGTTTCTAGCAAGTCGCTTTTCGGTACCGACGCTTGCCGCCTTTGACGAGCATCGGTGCGTCGCGCGCGACGAGCGCAACGAGCCGGCGGACTACCTGGTGGGGCTCATCTGCTTTATGTTTGAGCTCGTCTATCCAGCAAGCCGCGCGCTGGCGCGCGAACAGGACGATATCTACCGCCTGCTCGACGCACCCTTTGGCATTACGCGCCCCTTTACCAATCCCACCACGCAAGCGACCTGGGAGTGCCTAAAGGACGAGATGCGCGACTGGCTGGCGCGCGCCTAGCGCTCAAGCTGGGCCAGCAGCTCCTCGACGACCTCGACGGCGTCCCCAACAACCTTGTACTGGGCAGCACCAAAAATGGGGGCATCCGGATCCTCGTTGATGGCGATAATGCACTCCGCCCCACCGATGCCGGCAAGATGCTGGATGGCGCCCGAAACACCGATACTCACGAGAAGCTTGGGCGAAACCGATACGCCGGTCTGGCCAATCTGATGGCGATACTCCAACCAGCCGGCCTCCACGACAGGTCGCGTGCAACCAAGCTCGGCTCCCAGAGCCTCGGCGAGCCTTCGCATCAGGGGCAGATTCTTCTTGGAGCCAATGCCGCGGCCCACCACGACCAAGCGCTCGGCATCGGCGATCGAGGCCTGCTGCCTCCACTCCTCGGCGGGAATCGAGATCTCGACACGAGCCTTAGCATCATCCGCAAGCGATATCTGGGTGATCGTGCCGGAGCGGTCGTAGTCAAAGTCGGGCGCCTTAAAGATGCCGGGACGAACCGTTGCCATCTGGGGACGATGATTGGGACAGACGATGGTGGCCATCAGGTTGCCGCCAAACGCCGGACGCGTCTGTTGCAGCAGCCCCGTCTCCGTATCCATCGAAAGTACGGTGCAGTCAGCCGTAAGGCCCGTCTGCAAACGCACGGCAACGCCGGGTGCCAGTTCGCGGCCAAAAGCGGTCGCGCCGTATAGGATGGCCTCGGGTTTGCGTTCGGCTACCAAATCGCAGATCAAGCGGGCGTAGACCTCCACATCGTTTTGGCGCAGGCGCTCGTCGCGACAGGCCAGGACTTCGTCGGCGCCCGCGCAAACCAGATGCTCCAGGTCGCCGAGAGAACCCTCGGGGCCCATACCGATCAGTGCCACCAGACGGCAGCCGCGAGCATCGGCAAGCTCGCGGCCCTTGCCCATAAGCTCATAGGCAACGGGAGTCACCGTATCGTGCTCGTCGGTCTGCACGAAGACCCAAATGTCTCGATATGCATCAAGGTCCACCGCACCAGCGGCCTCGTCACGCTCGATCGAGATAGCGTTGACGGGGCAGGCGTCGACACATCCGCCGCATAGGATGCAGCCGTCGGTTACGCGGGCGCAACGGTTGGGCCGCTCGCCTTCCACTACGATGCCGCCCGAGGCACAGGCGCGAACGCAGCGACCGCAGCCGATACAGGCTTCGCTATCGATAATCAGTCCGCTCATCTATGCCATCCCCTCGATAATCTTGGCAAGTTTTACCGCCTGCTCGGACGCCGTTCCCTCAACGGCCTCGCACGTTTGATCACGGTCGGGCACAAACGAGCGCACGACCTGCGTCGGTGATCCGGCAAGGCCACAACGCGAGGGATCGGCGTTCACGTCGGCGGCACTGACCACGCGCACGTCCGCCTCCTCTGCCGCGCGAACACCGGCAATACTCGGCATACGCAACTGGCCAATCTCCTTGGCGGTCGTCATCGCGCACGGCATCTCAAGGTACACCGTCTCCTCGCCGGCATCGCATCCGTGAACGAGCGCCAGCGAGCCACACGTCGTAAAGCCCGCGCTTTGCACGCAGCTCACGTCGGTCACGCAGGGGATCTCAAAGGCACCGGCAAGCTCGGGGCCGATCTGGGCCGTATCGCCGTCCACTGCCATCTTGCCGCAGATGAGCAGGTCGAAGTCCTCATCGAGCACCTCGATACCGCATTTGAGGGCATAGGTGGTGGCTAGGGTATCGGCGCCCGCAAAGGCTCGGTCGGTCAGCAGCAGCGCGTCGTCGGCACCGCGGGCGATACAGTCACGCAGCAGCGATTCGGTCGCGGGGATGCCCATCGACACCACCGTCACGCGCACATCCATGCCAAAGCCGATAAAGTCGTTCTTCAGCGCCAGCGCGCATTCCAAAGCGCTCGCATCAAAGGGATTAATGACCGCCTGCTTGCCATCGCGCACGATGGTATTGGTCTTGGGGTCCATCTTGACCTCGGTGCTTCCCGGCACCGCCTTGACGCACACCACCATATGGAAATCGCTCATCTTCACGCGCCCCCTTTCTGGACAAGCTCATCCAAGAGCTTCTCCGAAAACAGGTTGCCGCGACCCAGCTGCCCGTCGGGATCGAGCTGGAGCTTGAGCCGCGCCGACTCGACCATGGCCTCGTGACCGTACATCGTCTCTAAGAAGCCCGCCTTGATCTTGCCGACGCCGTGCTCGGCAGAAACGGCACCGCCCATAGCCGTTACCTCCGCAGCCCACTGGGCAAACAGCTCGCCACCGCGGCGATAATCCTGCGCATCGCGCGGCAGGATGTTCACATGCAGATGGTTGTTACCGATGTGCCCCCAGGCAGCAGATTCAAGCCCGCTTTCGGCCAGTGTGCGGCGATAGAGGGCCACGACATCGGCAAGGCGTGCATTGGGCACCGACATGTCCGAACCCAGTTTGGTGATGGTGGGATCCGTGCGGCGACGCTCGTCGATAAGCATATTGACGCTCTCGGGGACCGCATGGCGGAAGAACCGCTGGCACTCGCGATCAACCTCGGTGCGCGCGACCCATGTCGCATCGTCGCGGCCACCCGCAAACTCGAGCACCCATCCCAGGTGGTACAGTTCCTCGGTCGCCTGGGCCTCGTCATCGCAGTCGAGCTCCACGTACACACAGACCTTGGCCTCTTTGTCGAGCGCCGGCAGCGAGGCAAACGCCGTCGACTGCTCGCGCTGGCGACGTAGAATATCCAGGGCGCCAGCGTCGAAATACTCGATGGCAGCCGCATGGGACAGGACGGGACGCACGGAATCGGTAAAGGACACGGCCTTGTCTTCGCTATCGAAAAAGCAGCTCACACCCCAAACGACCGCAGGCGCCGCCTGCAGGGCAATCTCGAGCTCGGTGATAACGCCGAGCGTGCCGCAAGCGCCGATAAAGAGGTCGATGGCGTCCATTTCGTCCGCAACGAAATAGCCTGAGGCATTTTTTGTCTTGGGCATGGTATAGCCGGGAAGATCGAGCTCGAGCGTACGGCCCACTGCCGTCACGAGCGACAGGTGGCGACTCTGGGCAAAAGCCTCGCCGCGCTGAATCTCAAGCAAATCGCCATCAGCCAGCGCGACGTGGAGTCCCGTGATATGTGGGCGCATGGGACCGTAGGCGTAGCTGCGGGCACCAGAGGCGTTACATGCCGCCATGCCGCCCAGGCAGGCAGATGCCTCGGTGGGATCGGTGGGAAAGAACTGCTCGGGGGCCTCTTGGAACTCCTCGTAGGCCTCAAGCGATGCCTGGTCCCAACCAGCAGTCGGCAGCACCTTCTTGCTCAGCTGCTTGCGCAGCTCCGAGAGCACAACGCCCGGCTCCACGCGCAGCAGAAATTGGCCTTGTTCATCGCGGCGAAGGCCCAAGTAGCGATTCATACGGGAAGTATTGAGGATATGCCCGCCGTGGGGCACGGCACCGGCGGCAAGGCCGGTTCGGGCGCCCTGAACCGTTACCGGGACACGCTCGGCATGGAGCTTTTCCAAAATGGCACGGACCTCGTTTTCCGTTGTCGGAAACGAGATGCTCGATGCTTCGCCCGATGCGCGAGATTCATCGCGGCCATACTCTTCGAACTCGTCGGTGAAGGGTTTGATGGTTGCAGACACGCGAACTCCCCCTTTAGCTAACTACAGTGTTTGCAGGGAGATGTTACCGCATCGTTTCGTCGACGTGTTCGAGACCGTCTCCATAATTGGCGATTTTTACGTTCATGCAATTCGGCGAGCGGCTTGATTTCCTCGGCAGACGATGCTTTTGACACATATGGCCCCGCCGTCGCCGATCGCTCGATTGTCGCTCGAAAAAAGTTGGAGTATTTTTTGCCGCCTTTTACCTGCGGAGACGCCAATCCGTCAAGCATTTGGTCAGAAATTGGTCAAGTAGCGGCTGATACGGTCGGCGTCGACAGCCAAAACCGATAGAAGTTTTGGCCCAGAAGCAGGGAGGTTCCCATGGCATATTACTGGCCCCAGTACGGCATCGCCATCGAAGTCGACGACGATCCCCATCTCCTGCCTTTCGACGAAGAGGCATTCCCCGATACGACGGTCTACCACGTTACCACCGATGTGATCTGCGACCCCGAGTCGTTCTCGGCGCTCGCCCACCACATCGCGCATATCCACGACATCGAGCTCCCTCCCGACTTCGAAGAGCTCGTCTACTCGCGCCGCCTGATGCTTCACATGCTCTTTGGAGCGGACCCGTCCACCTTTGCGCGCATCTATACCGCCAAGGATGCCGCATGAGCGCGAAGAAGCCACCCCGCTTTGCAGGCCTGGGTCGTCGCAAGAAGCTCATCGTTGCCTGCTTGGCCATCGTCTGTGCCCTTGTCGCCGTCGGACTATACGCTTGGCAGTCGCAGCCCGTACCCGAGGCGGGCGCTTCGGTTACGACGGCCGAGGGCAAAACGCGTCAGGAAATCCAAGATGAGCTCGACGCCATCGTCCGCGACAACATGATGACGATTTCGGTCGCGCCGGTCGCTCGGCTGCAGGAGGACGGCAAGCTGCGCGTCAACGTGCAAAACGTCCAAGACAATAAATTTCCCCAGCGATTCCGCGTCATCCAAAACGACGAGACCATGTACGAATCCGGTGTGGTCGAGACCGGCAAGACAATCGAGACGTGCCCCGCCGGCGACATCAAAGAAGGCGAGGCGTACATCGAGATCCAGGCACTCGATGCCAAGACCCTCGACAGCCACGGCAATCCGACACGTGTCAAGGTACGGGTTGAGCAAGCCGAGAACTAGCTTTCCGGCCGACGCGGCACCGCACGCAATTCACCAGCATTCGTCCAATCATCGCGGGGACGGCCCGCGGCGAATAGAAAGGAACGACCATGGACATCACCAGGAACATGAACGGAGCCAGAGCGCTCGTCGTGGGCGCAGGGCTCGCGCTCGCGCTCGCAATGGGCGCCGCCCCGACGCTAGCTATGGCAGCCGGGCGCGTTGGAACCACGAAAGTAATGGTCAGGACCGAGATCGACAACGTTGAGTTCAAAGTCCCGACGGTTATTCCCTTCGTCGCCAAGGCCGACGGCACGCTTCAGGGCCCCTCAGAAGACGCGACCACCATCGACAATCATTCGGCCTACGGCATCCATGTCACCAACATGAAGATCGATGCCATGAACACCTGGACCATTGCTGCCGACGCCAAGACCGGAACCGCACAGAACTCCATCGACTTTAAGGTCGGCCCCGACGGCGCGCTCCAGAACGCCAGCGCCGCAATGCAGGGGACGGGCCTCGATCTTTCCAAGAATGCAGCCTTCGACATGGGCTACCAGGGCATTGCCGGTGGCACGGACAAAATTAAGCTCAAGACAAGCGGAAACGTCGCCCGCGTCACGCGCGACATCTTCCGCGTAACCGGCGAAGGCGATCAGGTTGCAACGATCACCTGGACGGTCGAGCCCGGTGCGCACACGGCATAAGGCCGTCGCCCTGGCCGCCGCCGTCAGCATCCTAGCGTTTGGGCCAGCCATGGCCTTTGCCCAGCAAGAACAGGCGCAGGCCGCCACGCAAGTGACGGTCGACCTCTCGGAGCTCGACCGCGGCGACCGCGAGGAACCGTTGGTGCAGACAGGCGACAGACGATGGCTCTTGGCAGCAGGCGCCACAGCAGCAGGCGCGGGAACCGCCGGCCTCGGTCTACACATCAAACGCAGCCAGAAACAAAACACGGACAGGCCGCACTAAATTAGCTAAGGAGACCCCATGGCATCGAAGAACCTTTTGCCCGTCGTCGCACTCTGCGGCGCGCTCGCAACCGGAACGCCTGTCGCCGCTCGGGCGACTCCCGCCATGACAGACTCCTTACCAGCAGCCCTAAGCTCCGCACCAAATCCGTCGAGCGCCATTGCGTGCAAGCGTTTTTCGATCGCACAGGCCGCAAGCTCAACCTCGGGATGCCTTCGTCGTAATACGGACGGCTCGATAGTCGTGGATATCAATCGTTCGAACAAGACGAACGGCTCCCAGGCGGGATGCGCCATCTGCACGTGGCGCTCGGTTGTGCTCGATGCAGATGGCGATCCATGCAATTTAGAGCTGCGCATCGACATCGCTTCGGTCGATGACTCGGCGAACGGAGCGAAGGTCGCCTTCGACGGTACGTTTTTCGAGAAAGGAGGCGGTATATGTCTGGGCTGCGCCACCGCGAATGCAGACGATGCGCAGCCCACCCTCTCATTCACGGCATCGTTGCGGCTGACCAAAGCCGGTACCGATGCCATCGCGGCGGGAGAAGCGTCCCTGCTGTTCTACGCCGTCAGCACCAAAGACACAGACGCTCATTTCGAGAAGCCAGCCGGATCACTCAGCCTTACACGAGGGATAGAGGCAGGCCCTATTGAAATCGATGCCCACGCGCAAAGCAGGCAATGCATTCTTGCCGACCCGGCGCTTCTCGAAATGGAGTGGAACGGATCCGGAGCCATCGGAATTCTCCCCTCCGCGCTTGACGCCAAGACGCTCCCCCCAAACGACGAACCCATCAACGCAACCATACAAGAGGAGAGCGCGGTCAAAGAAGCAGGTGCGGGCGACACGCCGTCGCCGACAAACGGCATCCCAGCTTCTTTCGAAGCACCGAATGAGCCCGCTGCCGATCCAAACGATCCCGAGCTCGCGGACAGCCTGGGGCTTGCTGATCCTCAAGAGATCGATGAAGGTAACTGCTGCGTGCTTGCCGCGCTCGACCACACGGAGGTCATCGACGCTGCGAACATCGAAGTTGCCGCCGCCAATCAGCCCGTCCGCAAGTCGGCTATCATCGCATTTCCTGAATCCATCGAAGTCGTCTTTTTGCCATCGGGCGAGGTCGTGGCCCCAACACTACTCACCTTGTTGGGCGCCAAGAATACTCGAAACGAAATTAAAAAGGTCACGGTTGTCGACCCTGCAACCACCGCCAAGCTGCGTCTATACGCCGTTGCTCCAGACGGAGGCAAGACCCTGGAATTCGATGGCGACACACTTCTAGCTTGGCGACGTCTGGACATTATGGAAGACGTCTCGTACCAGATCGAGCTCGAAGGGTTTGATCGCGCCCGCGATGCCAATATCATCGCCGCGGCTATTGAATTCCCGCAGCGGCTTATGACACTGCGCTTTGAATACTATCCCTATGTCCCGACAACCACCTGAGGCTTAAATGCTGCTCGTCGTTGCTAATACCACTTATATAACGTATTAGATGAGTCGCGATGTACCTCGCATTCCACTCTGCTACGATTGCCACGTTGGCATCAATACAGGAGGGCTCATGCCGGGCTTGGGAACAATCATCAACGTTGTGCTTTTAGTTGCGGGCGGTCTTTTGGGATTAGCGGGCGGCCGCTTCATTACACCGCGCATCCAAGACACGCTCATGAAAGCATCGGGGCTGTGCGTCCTGTTTATCGGCCTGGGCGGCACCATGCAAAAGATGCTCATCATCGATGGAAAGGCGCTAGCGACCACCGGTACCACCATGCTCATCGTCTCATTTGCGCTCGGTTCGCTCATCGGCGAAGCCGTCAACTTGGAAGCCGCCATCGAGAACCTTGGCGAATGGCTCAAGCGCAAGACTGGCAGTGAGGGCGATAACGGGTTCACCAACGCTTTTGTCTCGACTTCACTCACCGTGTGCATCGGCGCCATGGCCATTGTGGGATCGATCCAGGACGGCCTGCTCGGCGACTGGTCAACGCTTGCCCTCAAGGGCGCACTGGACTGCATCATCGTCTGCACCATGACGGCGTCGCTCGGCCGCGGCTGCATTTTCTCCGCCCTGCCCGTCGCCGTGTTCCAGGGGACGATCACGCTGTTTGCCGGCGCACTCTCCCCCATCATGACCACGGCAGCCCTCGACAGCCTTTCGCTCGTAGGCTCCATGCTCATCTTCTGCGTCGGCGTCAACCTCATCCGTCCTCAGACCTTCCGCACGGCCAATATGCTCCCCTCCGTTGTCATAGCCGTCATCTACGCCCTCCTGTTCTAAATCTATCTACGCAGCGGTATCTCGAACATCTGTTTGATGCTGTGCTATGATATGAGGTCACCGTAGCTGCGTTCGAGAGGAGGAGCGGTGGCCGACCAGGACATCAAGATGCTCATCGAGCGCATTATGGCCGAGGCCCGGACCCATCAGTCCGCCCGCTTCTCAAACGAAATCTACGCAGACGAGCCGATTCTCAAAACCGGCCGACAGATGCAGAACTTCCTCCCCGACCAGTACCGTAAAATGCGCGAGATATCGCGCTGGCAGGATGACCCCAAGGGCGGTGCGGGCCGCTGGCTTTCGGAAGCCGAGCTTTTTTACCGCCAGGGCCTGCTGATGGTCGACTTTGAGGATGACTGTCCCTACAACGGCACCTTTAAGTCGTACTTTCCCACCTACAACGCCATGAGCGACCGGCAGCTGCGCGGCTACTTTACCTGGCGCGCCCAAGTGCGCCGCGGGACCGTCGAGGAAACGTCTACGTCCTTTGCCTTTCTGTATCTCTATGAGCTGATTTGCGGCATCGGCGTAGATAATCCGCTCGATGGTTTTAACAAGATCAAGGCCTTTTGGGATGCCTACCGCGCCTTTGAGCCCGGCATCGACCGGTTTGCACGCGTGTGGTTGCAGGACTACGCCGTGTTCCACGGGCTCGACCCCAAGCTGCTTCGTGATTCTAAAACCGTCATGTTCGACAACGCCCTTATCGAGCTGCGGCGCGCGGCACGAGACCTTGCACCAGCACCGGCACCGTCCGGCCAGACCCCCAAGCGTCGCAAAACCTCCGAGCCCACGCTCCCCCTTCCGCCCGATGAGGTGCGCGAGGAGCGACTCATGACCGCCATCAACGCCCTCTCCACGTACAACCTAAGTAACTCGCGGCTCGACCGCAGCCACCACCGCGATCTGCGCCACGTGGCATGCGCCGTGTATGTCCGCATGGCGCGCTACTATGACACGCACCGAAAGACCGGCATCGTGGCGAGTTTATTTGGGGAGGAGACGGCCATGCCCTACACCATGTTTGCCTCGGCCGTATTCTTTGCGCCCGAGCGCCACGAGGACTGCGAATACCGCCTGGATCCTATCCATATCTACCGTTGCCAAAACGGCTTTTGGGAATGCATGCGTATCCATGGCAGCAGGCAAAAGAGCAGCAAGCTCGGTGAAATGATGCGCGCCTGCGACCAACGCCTGCGCCTGGCGCTGGACCCCGCCCATCCCCTTAAGGAAGAAAAGGTCCCCAAATATCTGGCCAAGATTATCGATGACGAGATTGTGGCATGGCTTTCGTGGGACGCCGCACACCAGCCCGTCAAGATCGATATCGATCTGAGTCAGCTGGGGCACATTCGGAACGCCGCTGCGCAAACGTGCGAAGCGCTTTTGATCGATGAGGAACGCGAGGACGGCGCGTCCGCAGAAGCTGAGGCAGCGGACTCAGGGGAACCGGAAGCCGAGCCCGTAGCCGACGCGATTGTCGAACCAGTCGCGGCACCCATTCGGCAGGACGAGGCCGACGAGCCGACCATATCCACCGAACAGTTTGGTGTCGTGGCACCACTTCTCGCGTCAACGTCAGCGTTCGCAGCCGCTGCGCCCGCTGACGCCACAAACGAACTCGTGCCCGCCGCAGATGCCTTCCTTCGCGCACTGCTCGAGCAAAACGCAGCGCAAGCGACATCGGCAGTGGAGAGGTCGGGCCAGAGCGAGGACATGCTCGTCGACAGCATCAACGAGGCGCTCTTTGACCTGGTAGGTGACACCGTTATCGAGTTTGGAGCGGCAGGGCCGCAGATTATCGAGGACTATGAAGCAGACGTGAGAGGATACCTAGACCATGAGTGATACCGCATCCGCAGCGCCCCGCGTACCCAAGCGCGTCGCTGCCGTCATTCTCAACTCGCTCAAGGGCGGCGTGGTCCCGCGCATCGGCCTTCCTTACATCACCGTAGGGCGCGAGGTCGAGATCCGCGCCCTGCTTACCGATCTGAGTCTCATCGCCGATGGCGGCGCAAGCTTCCGTTTTTTAGTCGGTCGCTACGGCGCCGGCAAGAGCTTTTTGCTCCAGACCATCCGCACGCACGCCATGGGCGAGGGATTCGTCGTCGCTGATGCCGACCTGTCGCCCGAGCGCCGTCTGCAGGGCGGTCAGGGGCAGGGCCTTGCCACCTACCGCGAGCTCATCCGCAATATATCGACCAAGACGCGCCCCGAGGGCGGTGCGCTCAACCTTATTTTGGATCGCTGGGTCGCCTCGTGTGCCGATGTCGACGAGTCGGTCGTCAATACCCAACTGGCCCCGCTCGAGGAGATGGTCCACGGCTTCGACTTCACCCGCATACTCCGCCGCTATCGCACGGCTGTCTCGGAGGGTGACGAAGAAGCTATGAGTCGCGCGACCAAATGGGTTCGCGGCGAGTACCGCACCAAGAGTGAGGCACGCGCCGAGCTGGGCTCCTCGACCATCATCAGCGATGACGACTGGTACGACTACGTTAAGCTCATCGCGCGTTTTTTGGTCTGCAGCGGCTACAAGGGTATGTTGGTGCTCATCGACGAGCTCGTGAATCTGTATAAGATTCCCAACGCCATCACGCGCCAGTACAACTACGAGAAAATCCTGACCATGTACAACGACACACTTCAGGGCAAGGCGCAGTACCTGGGCATGATTATGGGCGGCACGCCAACCTCCATCGAAGACCGCCGCCGCGGCGTGTTCTCCTACGAGGCTCTGCGCAGCCGACTCGCTCAGGGTCGCTTTGCGCGCAAGGACCTTAAGGACATGCTCGCGCCCATCATCCGTCTGCAGCCACTCACCTACGAGGAGCTGCTGGTGCTGATCGAAAAACTCATGCAAATTCACGCCGGCTACTTTGGCTGGACGCCCACGCTTACCGAGAACGACTTGGTGGACTTCCTCAAGATCGAGTTCGGTCGCGTGGGAGCCGACACGCATCTGACGCCGCGTGAAGTCATTCGTGACTTTATCGAGCTGCTCGACATCCTATGCCAAAACCCCGACGCCAACGTGGCCGAACTGCTGCAAAGCGTCGGCGGCGACGCGCTGGCGCCGGCAGCCGCAACAGGCGACACCGATACTGCAGGCGGCGACCGTAACTTCGCCGAATTCACCATCTAACCTGCCAAAAAGGGACAGGTTTATTTTGGCAGGCTCTATCTGGGCAAACGTTGAGACTGTAATGCAGCAAGCCGTTGCCAGCCGCGTTGAGAGATTCGTTTTTGAGAGGAGGCCCCGTGAACGCCTTTGACCGCTACGCCCCGTTTATCCAAGACTTCATCTACTCCCACGATTGGGAGAGCTTGCGCTCTATCCAGGTTGCGGCGGCAGATGCCATCTTTAACACGCAAGACAATGTGCTCCTGACGGCATCCACGGCTTCCGGCAAAACCGAGGCAGCCTTTTTTCCCATCCTGACCGAGTTTTGGGAGAGACCGCCCGCAAGCGTGGGCGCCCTCTACATTGGCCCCCTCAAGGCGCTCATCAATGACCAATTCGTCCGCCTCAACGACCTGTGCGAAGAAGCCGATATCCCTGTCTGGCACTGGCATGGCGATGTCTCGCAGTCGCACAAGGCTAAGCTCATCAAAAAACCGAGCGGCATCTTGCAGATTACGCCCGAGTCACTCGAGGCGCTCCTGATCCATAAGCACATGGCGATCCCTCGTATATTCTGCGACCTGCGCTATGTGGTTATCGACGAAGTCCATTCGCTCATGCGCGGCGACCGTGGCGGGCAGACGCTCTGCCTTATCGAGCGACTCTCACGCATGGCCGGCGTACAGCCTCGCCGCATTGGCCTTTCCGCTACCATCGGCGACCCCGAGCGCACGGGCGCCTTTCTCTCACAGGGAACGGGACGCGGCTGCGTTATCCCCCGTTTTGAGGAACCGCGCCGCGTGTGGCGCATCTCCATGGAGCACTTCTACAACTCGGGTCCCCAGGCGCAGCAGCGAGGATTCGCGAGTACAGGTCCGCAGGAAGCCGAAGTGCTCGCATGCGAGCGCATCGAGGCGGCGGCACCCGCGGCACTGCCCGCCGGCGCCCAAGACATGCGTCACAGCGGACAGCTCACACAAGAGGAACGTCGTCAACGTCGTGAGCGGGCACGGGGCAAGGCCACACCCAAGGACCGTCGCACTTCCTCGGCCCCCGAGGGCGAAGTCGACATCCCCCGAGCACCCGAACAGGCATTACTCAACCCCACCGACACCGCGCCCGAAAACGCCGATCCCGGCATGGGCTATATCTTTGAACACACCCGCGGGCGCAAGTGCCTGGTCTTTGCCAACTCGCGCGAGGAGGCAGAGGCCGTGTGCTCCATGCTGCGCAGCTACTGCGAGAGCCGGCACGAGCCCGACCGTTTTCTCATCCACCATGGCAATCTTTCGGCATCGCTGCGCGAGACGGCCGAGGAACTCATGCGCGACGAGGAGCAGGCACAGACAACCGTCACCACCTCCACGCTGGAACTCGGTATCGATATCGGCCGTCTGGAGCGTGCGTTTCAGATCGACGCGCCGTTTACCGTCAGCTCCTTTTTGCAGCGAATGGGCCGCACGGGGCGCCGCGATCTTCCGCCCGAGATGTGGTTTGTCATGCGCGAGGAGGAACCCGAGCCGCGCACGATGATGCCCGAGACCATTCCGTGGAAGCTCCTGCAGGGCATCGCGCTCGTACAACTCTATCGCGAGGAAAAGTGGGTCGAGCCGCCCGAGCTCGATCGACTCCCCTACAGTCTGCTCTATCACCAGACTATGTCGACCCTCGCCAGCACCGGCGAGCTCACGCCGGCCGAACTTGCCCAGCGCGTGCTCACGCTCAGCTATTTCCACCGTGTCTCGGCAGACGATTACCGTGTGCTGCTACGTCACCTCATTAAGATCGACCATATCCAGGTCACCGAAGGTGGCGGGCTCATCGTGGGCCTCGCGGGCGAGCGCATCATTAACAACTTTAAGTTCTACGCCGTGTTCCAGGAAAACGAGGAGTTCACCGTTCGCAGCGAGTCGGCCGAGTTGGGCACGATCGTCAATCCGCCACCGCCCGGTGAGCGCATCGCCATCGCCGGACACTGCTGGATTGTCGAGGAAGTGGACTGGAAGCGTCATACCGTCTTTGCCACGCAGGTCAAAGGCCGTGTGCCGGCCTACTTTGGCGACTGCCCCGGTGACATCAATACACACGTACTCGAGCGTATGCGCAAGGCGCTCAACGAGCACGCGGCATATCCGTACCTTATGGGTAACGCGCGGGCCCGCTTGGCGCAGGCTCGCCATACGGCCAAGCTTTCGGGTGCGGGAACCAAGCCGCTCATTAACCTGGGAGGCGACACCTGGGTGCTCTTCCCCTGGCTGGGCAGTTACGCCTTTTTGGCGCTCGAACGCATGCTCAAGATTAAGTGTGCCGCGGAGCTGGGCCTTCGCGGACTCGACCCGTCACGCCCGTACTTTATGCAGTTTAAGATGAAGGCCGACGAGGAGACGTTCTTTGAGGTGCTCGCCGCCGAGGCCGAGAAGGACTTCAATCCTATCGAGCTCGTCTATCCCGGCGAGGTGCCTTACTTTGATCGCTACGACGAGTACGTTCCCGAAGAGCTCGTGCGCAAGGGCTTTGCCGAAGGCGTGCTCGACATAGAGGGCATGAAGCAGCGCGTTCTCGGCTGGCGCGACCACGCCTAAGACCAGTCTTTTTGGGACGGGGAGACCTATTTGTCGTGAAGGACGGTGCCGAGAAAGTCGGTGTCGAAGGGCACGGCTTCGGCAAAGGCGTAGTTGCCGTCGCTAGCGATGAGCAGGTAGTTTTCCTCGCCGCCGAACTTCGCATCGCCACATGGGACCACCCAGGCGTGGGCGAATACCTCGAGTGCCGTGGCAGCGCAATCGCGCAGGAACGTCACATCGCTCCCCTCGCTTGCGCTCACGATATTGGCAACGTAGACGCCACCGAAATTTAGGCTGCCCCGCACCAAACGCAACGCTTCAACCGTCGCCAGCTCGCGTACGGGCTCGGCACCGCCAAAGCAATCGCTCACGACCACGTCGTAGCGACGATGGCCCACACTCGTCACACCCAGATACGAGCGAGCCTCAGCAGTAATCACCCGCAAGCGGTCGCCCACCGTGCGCTCCAGCTCGTCCAGATAGAACCAACGACGCGCCAGACGCGTAATCTCTCCGTCATACTCGATGACGTCCATGCGCAAGCCCTCGTGCGACATCAGCGCGAACTTGGGATAGGCAAACCCGCCGCCGCCCAGCATCAGCATACGGTTGATACCGTGACCATAAGCGTCGCGCATCGCATCCTCGGCCTCAAACACGTCGTCAAACGCGCGATAGTACGCAAAGACGGGCTCCGCCCAGCGCTCGCCAACGTAACTCGCGCTTTGGTAGACGCCGCCTTGCACCAATACGCGGACTTCGTCACCGCTCTCGTCGTGCACGCGTTTCACACGCGCCAACCCATTGCGGGTTCGCGCAACTTGCAGACAGGCAGCACGAACAGCGACAGCGGCCGCACCAAGCGCCGCGGCTCCCAGAGCAACGCCGGCAACGACGCCGGCAGAAACACTCGGCTTGTTCATCTAGAGCTCCTTTTGCAGATAGAGTCCATGATCGTAAAAACCCAAATGGCGATAGTACTCGCGCGTACCAATCGCGCTGATCACGTTGACGCGCGCATAGCCGGCATCCCGGGCAATCTCGGACGCACGCTCTACGAGTAAACGCCCCAACCCGTGATGCTGCGCCGCCTGGCCCTGGTCGCCCACGCGTGCCGCCATGCCATACACGTGTACCTCGCGAATCATCGCCTCGTCCGGCGACGTCGGCAACTCGTCCGCATGCGCGGCAACAAACGAATGGTCGGGCAGCGACAACCGCAAAAAGCCCGCGATCTTGCCCTGCGGCGTCACCCACTGCAAAAAGCGCTCGTGCGTCACCGGCGTCTCGTACGCCACCTCCTCATCAAGAGAAAGCTCATCCAAGTCGGCACCCGCCGTACTGATCTCGCGATAGCGAATCTCGCGCACCGTCGCACCGTCACCCCGAGCAGCCAGGCGGTTCTCAACGAGCTGACGCAGGTTGGGTTTCTTGTTGCCCACCATAATGTCGTCGGAACTAAAGTCGCGGATCATGCGACTAATACGGCAGAACGCCGGCGTCACCACGATGTCATCGGCCAGCACGTCGAGCAGCTCCTCCTCGGTATAGGGGCGCCACTCGCCGAGCTCGTAGCAGCCCACCAGACGCGAGCCCTCGATGAGCGCACACGGGTAGACCTTGACCTCGTCGGGCATAAAGGCCCCTTCGGTCATAAAGCGCTCGTAGTCGCGCTTGTCCCCCTCGGGCGTGGCGCCCAGCAGGTTAAGCATAAAATGCGCATGGATCTTAAAGCCAAACAATCGTGCAAGCGAAAACGCCCGCTCGATCTGAGCCACCGAAATGCGACGCTCGTTGATATCGAGCAGGTGCTGGTCGAGACTCTGGATACCCATCTGAATCTTGGTGCAGCCCAGGCGGCGGATGAGCGTGAGGGCCTGCGGCGTTACGGCATCGGGGCGTGTCTCGATAACGAGCCCCACCACGCGATGCTTCGCCGTCTCGTTGATGCGCTGCTGACGCTCGAGCTCCTCCATCGTTGCCGTCTGCCACTCAGTGACCTCGCCCCACGGCGTACCGGGACCGTACAGACGACGCACCGCACGGTTATAGCCGCCCACGGCAGCATCCACACGCCCCTGCTCGTCGGCAACGCCGGCAGCAAGCTCGACCTCGTCTGTCGCAATGCCGGCGGCCCGATAGCGCTCGCGGCGCTCCGCCACCACCGGCGGCAGCGCATCGGCGGGCGCGTCATCGAGCAGGCGCTCTGCCTCGGCACGGCTGATGCCCGGACGCGCCAACATGGGGTTTGCCGCCACGCTCGCCACCGCATCATCATTGAGCGCCCGGAAGAGCTCCGACATAAACCATGCCTGATAGCCTTCCGGATAGTCGCTCCAAGTACCGCCAAGAACGATAAGCTCGATCTTGTCGGTTGCATGCCCCATTTGCGAAAGCGCGGTCAAACGAGCACTCACCTGCAAATACGGATCAAAGCAATTTTGCTCCGCACGGGCACACGCCGGCTCGGCATGCAGATAGCTTTTAGGCATGCGCAGATCGTTGGGGCAAAACAGGCAATCGCCCGAGCACGGCCAGGGCTTGGTGATGACGGTAATGGTCGCCACGCCCGAAGCCGTGCGGCGCGGCTTCATGCGCAGCACCTGCAGCAGTTGGCGTTCCAGATCGGAATCGACATTCCACGCAGCCCACCGAGCCGGCTCCTCACGTTTAACCCGCTGGTAGAACGGCAGCAGACGGCGCTTGGCCAAATCGCGTTTGTCGGCACCCTCACGGCGCGCCTCGGCATGTATCAGTTTGACGAGCGCCTTGTCGTCCACGGTCTCGCCGCGACGCAGGGCCTCAAGTATGTTCAAGATAATCTGTTCCATGCCCCCATTGTAAAGGCAAAGGCGCCGGAGCCGATCTCGGCTTCGGCGCCTTCATCAAACAGCGCGTCTATATCTTCGCCTAGGCTTTTGTCTGCCTCACTACTCCGAATCAAACGACATGTCGCCCGAATCGACTTCAAAACTATACACAGCAGACTTATCCCCGTTATCGAATTCAAGATTCAAAATGGTATCGCCGTCGTACCCAAGCGGAAGGAAATCGCTCTCGAAGTCGCCACTGCCCAAGGTGAGGCTCGCCTTAAAGCCCGTAGAGTTCGGAACCGTCATCTCCACATCGCCCGAGCCCACGCTCACGTCCATCGACTTCGCGGGGGCCTGGTAAAGCTCGAACGTCACATCGCCCGAACCGACCTCGGCGCTGAGCGCATCAGTCACGCTGCCCGTAAACTCTACATCTCCCGCACCCAGGAAAAGGTCGAAACCATCACAGGTGACACCGGCAATCTGCAGATCACCCGAGCCCACGTGCGCGTTGACTCCCTTCAGATGTTCGGCAACACGGCGCGGCAGCTCGACCGTAACTGAGCGATCGATTGCCTTACCGTCATCACTTCCAAACTGGGAAACCTTGAGCGTCGAGTCCTCGACAGATGCGATGTTTTGCGTCGCAGCCTTGGAGGCATCCATACCCTTGGCAACGCGCCCCCGCTCGATAACGCGAGCCTTGTTGCCATCAACAACCTTGACGTCCACCGAAGCCGCGGCGATATCGAAATCGAGGTAGCGAAATTGATCGGCATCAAAGGTCGCACTCGAAAGCTGCTGAGGCTGAGCGGAATATTTACCGCCATCGTTCATAAAATCGTCGTCGTCAACCACATCGTCCATACCGGACAAGCCGGATACAACATCGTCGAGATCCCACGGGCCATCAAAATGAATCAAAGTCCGCGAAACGCCAAAAACAAGCCCAACGATGAGCACAAACGCTCCGATGCCGACGCCCAAGCGTACCTTGGATTCATGCGAAAGCTTCATCATTCACCACCCTCTTTGGCAATCGGCTCAGCGGTAGTCGCGGTAGCCACGTCAGTATCAACCGGAGCGGAAACATTCTGAGCCCTAGCGACCGCCGATGCCGGACCAACCTGAATATCCCCGCGCGCCCAATCACCATCGAGCGCACGCGCTACCCAGTGATAGATGGGAATCGTAAAGAAGATCAGCGCGGCAAAGGGGCCGGCACCAAACAGGAACATCAGCAAAAAGAACAGTAGCCAGCACACGGCCCAATACGGGAACGACTGGAACGGGCCCTTCACCGGAGTCGAGCCAACTGCGCCGCCACTCGTCGCCTGCGCCGTAGCGGCATTGGCGGCCTGTGCACTCCAGCTTGCCGCTTGCGCCGCCTTGGCGGCGGCGTCACTCGCCTGTGTTGCCGCCTCGGTAGCTCGTGCCGCCGCCTCATGGGTGCGTGCGCGCTCTGCCGCCTCGGCCTCGCGCTGACGAGCGCGGTCCTCGTTCTCAAACTCGATATCGTCCTCAATCTCATCGCTCGGATTGAGCAGCTCGTCCAGACTCACACCATAGAGCTTGGCGAGCGAGATCAGGTTCTCGGTATCGGGCGAGCTCTCCGCACGCTCCCATTTACTGACCGCCTGGCGCGACAGCCCCAGCTTTCGCGCCAGCCCTTCTTGGCTAAAGCCCTTGCTGCGGCGAAGGTCGGCGAGCCGCTGCGCAGTTTCTACATTCATGGTTCCTCCTATGTGATGCCAGCCGTGCCGCCGGACCGCTTTTGTTCTTAAGGCGCCTTGCACAGTTAAAAATCTATCCGCCACCGCCAAAAGCATGCCACCTATTCTAGTGAGATTTTTGACAACCGCCGGTTGCGGGTACATATGAGCTGCGGAAATGTGTCCAAACAAAGCAATGGCACCTAGATCGGTTGTCCCCGTTGCGGCGTTAACGGTAGTATGGTCGTACTGTTAATTCCGCACCGCCAACGGAAGGAGTTCCGCGCCGTGAACCGCGATTTCGCCTCATCGCTCATCCAGCTCAACAATACGTTCTATCGCGAGCACTCCGCCTCCTTTTCCGATACGCGGCAGGCCCCGTGGCCCGGCTGGGTGCGCACCATGGACATCGCGCTCGGACAGCTCGACGTCGCCACGATCGAGCATCCCGTCCGCGTCTTCGATCTTGCCTGCGGCAATATGCGATTCGAGAACTTTGCCGCCGGCGGCGCACTTGCCGCCAAGGGCGTCGACGGCGCAAACCCCTCGGCAGATGCCAGTTGCCCGTTTGAGTTCTATGGTGTCGACTCGTGTCAAGATTTGGCTATCGATGCACATGGCCACGCGCTGCGCATTCCCAACCTGCACTTCCAGGAACTCGACGTGCTCGACGCCCTCATGAAGCTCAACCCCGCCGAAACACCCGACGTGCTTTTCGACGCCCCGCTCGCCGATATCTCGGTCTGCTTTGGCTTTATGCACCACGTGCCGTCGTGCGAGTACCGCGTACGCGTGCTCGACGCCCTGGTGCGGCAAACGCGCCCGGGCGGCATCATCGCCATCAGCTTTTGGGAGTTTATGAACGACGAGCGCATGGCGCGCAAGGCCGTTCGAGCCGAAGCCCGCGCCGAGCTCACCCCGCCGTTTGAGGGTTACGATTCCGCGCAGTTTGAAGCCGGCGACCACCTCATTGGCTGGCAAAACGACCGCCACGCCTACCGCTATTGCCATCACTTTGACGATCAGCAGATCACCGACCTGGTGCGCGGCGTCCGTACGTTCTACAAGAGCGGCGAGGTCCCCGTGCGCGAGCTTGAGCGCTTCCATGCCGACGGTCGCAGCGGCGAGCTCAATCGCTATGTGATTCTCAAGCGTCTGTAGGCACCGACGACTCGCCGCCGAGCCGCACCGCATCTTTCGGGCAAACTATGCCCACCCTTTTTCAACCCATTGACGGAACGTGCAGCTATGCGTTCCACACTTATGACCAAGGAGCCTCATGGGAGCCGTCCACGTTCGCACGCCTAAAAACTTTGTGCTCGAGGAGCGCCTGGAGCGCTACGCCGATGCGATTGAGACGAACCCCGAGGCCTATGCCGGAGATTGGCGCGAGGCCTGTGCGCCCGCAGGCGGCACGCCCTTCGAGCACCTTCACCTGGATCTTGGCTGCGGCAAGGGAACGTACCTTGTAGAGCGCGCGGTCCACGAGCCAAACACGCTCTTTATCGGTATGGACCAGGAGCCCATCTGCATCGCCTATGCCGCACAGAAAATCTGCGCGCAAGAGCTGTCCAATGCACTCGTCCTGCCCCGAGGCGCCGCATCGCTGCCGCAGCTGTTTGCCGCAGGCGAGCTCGATGCCATCACCATCAACTTTCCCACGCCGCAGCCCAAGGCCAAGTACGCCAAAAAACGACTCGTCCATGTCGACCATCTGATGCTCTACCGCCCGCTCTTTGCAGCCGGCGCCACCGTCACGCTGCGAACCGACAGCAAGCCATTGCGCGACTATGCCCTGGGGCAGTTTGCCGCGGCCGGCTACGACACACTTTGGGTAAGTGACGACGTTCGCCGCGACCATCCCGAGCATCCCGAGACCGAGTACGAGTGCCGCACGCGCGAGATGGGTGCCGCTGTCTATGGCATTTGTGCCACACCCGGCGCGCAGCCAACCGACGAACAGCTCGCGGCGGGCCGCGCGCAGGAGCAAAGCCTTGCCTGCTACCTGCCCGACAACCTCGATGAGCTCACCTATATACCTCTGGGCATGGAAGAGGCCGTCGAGAACTTTAGAAACCGCGCCCGCAAAGGCAAGAAGCGCCTGCCGCAAGAGTCCTAGGGGCTTCTGATGGTCGCGGCGTCAGTAAACAAGCGCAAATAGGCACCAGCGAACGGCCCTCAAGCCTAAGTGAGTAGACTTTTTTGCAATAGCCAAGCACATCCCGCATAGCGAAAACTAAAACCGCAGGTAGAACCCTTGCGCAAAAGCTATGTGCTCGCGACATTGCAAAAAGTCTACTCACTTAGCTAGCGACTACACTAAACGGCTGGGCAGAACGCCCATTTCCTGCATTTTCTCGCGCGCTGGCGCCCCGCGCCGACGCTACGCCATAATAGTTGGCGGACAATCGCGAGAGAAAGCAAACACATGGCACAGACCACGACAGATACCGCCGCCAGCACCATCTCCGGCGCCGGGGCCGCCAGCTCATTCTCGGGCGGCACGGGAACCGAAGCCGAATTCGGCTCGCTCGGCGCGCTCTCCCCCACCTGGTGGGAGCCCGAGGACGGCAGCGAGCCCGAACCATGGCTCACGTCCGATCAGGCCTTCGAACGCTTCTTTGAATGGACGAGCGATCGCGGCATTGAGCTGTGGGATCACCAAGAAGAAGCCCTCATGGACCTGGCCGCCGGCGATCACGTCATTTTGGGAACACCGACCGGATCGGGCAAGTCGCTTGTCGCGCTGGGCATGCTCTTTATGGGCATGGCACAGGGCAAGCGCTGCTACTACACGGCTCCTATCAAGGCTCTGGTCAGCGAAAAGTTCTTCGATCTGGTACAGGTACTCGGCCGCGATAACGTTGGCATGATCACCGGCGATACGCACATCAACACTAAGGCGCCCGTCATCTGCTGCACGGCCGAAATCCTTGCCAACGATGCACTGCGCGAGGGCGAGGGCGCCGACGTGGGCTGCGTGGCCATGGACGAGTTCCACTACTTTGCCGACCCCGACCGCGGCTGGGCATGGCAGGTGCCGCTGCTCACCCTGCCCCACACGCAGTTTATGCTCATGAGCGCCACGCTCGGCGATGTCACCGCGATCGCCGCCTCGCTCGAGGAACACACCGGCGCTGCTTGCGACTTGGTTGTCGACGCCCCGCGTCCTGTTCCGCTGAACTACGACTATGTGACGACCTCCCTCGAGGGCACCGTCGAGCTCGCTATGCGCCGCGGCGAGGCCCCGCTCTATATCGTGCACTTTAGCCAGGATGCCGCCCTTGCGACGGCACAGTCGCTCGCCAATTTTGGCATCGCCAGCAAGGAGCAGCGCGAGGCCATCAAAGAGGCGGCCAAGGGCACGAGCTTCTCGACGGCCTTTGGTAAGATTCTCAAACGCCTGCTTGGATGCGGCGTCGGCGTGCACCATGCTGGCATGTTGCCGCGCTATCGCCTGCTGGTCGAGCGCTTGGCGCAGCAGGGCCTGCTGCCCGTCATCTGCGGTACCGATACGCTCGGCGTCGGCATCAACGTGCCCATCCACACCGTGGTGCTCACCGCGCTCACCAAGTTCGACGGCTACAAGATGCGTCGCCTGCGCGCCCGTGAGTTCCATCAGATCGCTGGTCGCGCCGGCCGTTCGGGCTTCGATACCGAGGGCATGGTCATCGCCGAGGCCCCGGAGTACGAGATCGAGAACGCTAAGCTCATGGCCAAGGCGGGCGACGACCCCAAGAAGCTCCGCAAGATTAAAAAGAAAAAGGCCCCCGAGGGCTTTGTCACCTGGAACAAGCAGACCTTTGAGCGCCTGATCGAGACGCAGCCCGAGACGCTCAAGCCGCGCCTTCGCATCACACACTCCATGGTGATTAGCGTGGTCGAGCAGGGCGGCGATGCCCGAGCCCGCGTACACGACCTCATCGAAACGAGCCTGCAGACTCCCGAGGAAAAGGCCAAGCTCGAGGTTCGCGCCGACGAAATCTTCGCCACACTCATCGATTCCGGCGTCGTCGTTCGCACCGAGGTGCCGCCCGCGCCCGACGCTCCGGCTGACGCCGCGCCGGACATCGACTACGCGCTGACGGTCGATCTGCCCGAGGACTTCGCACTCGATCAGCCGCTCTCGCCGTTCTTGCTTGCCGCGTTGGAGCTGCTCGACCCCGAGAGCGAGACCTATACCATGGATCTGATCTCGATGGTCGAGGCAACGCTCGAGGATCCCAAGCAGGTATTGCGCGCACAGGAGCGCGCCGCGCGCGACCGCGCGATGGCCGAAATGAAGGCTGACGGCGTCGATTATGAGGAACGCCTGGAGCGCATCCAGGATGTCACCTACGAAAAGCCGCTCGAGGATTTGCTCGACGCCGCCTTTGACAAGTACTGCCAGGAAGTGCCCTGGGCAAACGACTACCAGCTCTCTCCCAAGAGCGTCCTGCGCGATATGCTGGAAAGCGCGAGCGATTTTAAGGGTTACATTCAAAAGCTCGGCATCGCCCGCTCCGAGGGCATTTTGCTGCGCTACCTAGCAGAGGCCTACCGTTCACTCGACCGCACCGTGCCCATCGAGAAGCGCGACGAGCGCCTGCGCGACATTATCTCGTGGCTGGGCTTTGTGGTGCGCTCGGTGGACTCGAGCCTGGTGGATGAGTGGGAGAACGCCGGCAACCCGGCAGCCCTCGATGCTGCGCCGCCGCAGGGCATCGACGAGGTCGTGGCGGACCGTCGCGGCTGCACGCTATTGGTGCGCAACGCGCTCTTCCGCCGCGTGACCCTTGCCGCCCGCGAGCACGTTCGCGACCTGGGCGAGCTCGACGACGACTGGGGTATGAGCGAGATCCGCTGGCAAAAAGCACTCGACGCTTACCACGAGCAGCACGAGGAAATCCTCACCGACGGAGATGCCCGCAGCGCCGCGATGTTTTCCATTGACGAGTCCGACGAGAAGACCGCGCACGTATGGCACGTGCACCAGATCTTTGCCGACGAGGATGGCGACCACGATTTTGGCATCATGGGCGATGTCGATCTGGACGCCACGCAAGACGGCGGCGAGGTCATCTTCAAAAAATACCGCGTCGGCTTTATCGAGGACCTGCTCGAGGACTAGCCGAACATACTGGAACGAAATGAAGCGGGGCCGCTGGCAATATAGCCAGCGGCCCCGCTTTTGCGCTATACGCTATGCCTTACTCGGCACCCTCGACCTCATACGAATCCGCCTCGGCTGGCTCATCGTTTGTCTCTGTCGCAGCCCCGCGCGCCTCGTCAAACGCGGCCTTCATGGTCTTGTTGCCCCACGTGAGCTTGCGAATGGTAAGATCGTCCGCCTTCTTGTTGGCTAGGCGCAGATTGTTCTCGGAGGACAGCAACGCCTCCTTGGTTTTCTGCAGATGGCTAATCGTCTTGTCGATCTCCTCGATCGCCGTTTGGAACTTGCGGCTCGCGATCTCGTAGTTGCGACCGAAATCATTCTTGAACTTCTCCATCTTGGCTTCGAAGTTCGTGACGTCGATATTCTGCTGTTTGTACTCCGCCAGTTCCTGCTTATAGCGCAGCGAACCCATGGCGGCGTTGCGAAGAAGCGTGATCATGGGAATAAAGAACTGTGGGCGAATCACGTACATCTTCTCGTAGCGATAGCTCACGTCCACGATGCCGGCGTTGTAAAGCTCGCTCTCGGGTTCGAGCAACGTGCAGAGCACCGCGTACTCACAGCCTTTCTGGCGACGATCGTGATCGAGTTTCTTAAAGAAGTCCTCGTTTTTATGCTTGATCGCAGTCTCGTCGTTCTCGTTTTTCATCTCGAACATAATCGAAATGACCTCGTTGCCGCTCGCGTCGCACTCGCGGAAGATAAAGTCGCCCTTGGTGCCCTCGGACGCATCGTTATCTTTCTCGAAGTACGCGTTAGGAAACGCCGTCATGCGCAGACGGTTAAACTCGGTCTCGCAGTGCTGCTCGAGCGACTCGCCCACCATCTTGGTGGACAGGCGGACCTTCATGTCCTTAAGGCGCTCAATCTCTTCGTCCTTGTAGCGAATCAGGTCATCGCTCGCGCGCTTGGCCTGCGCAAGCTCGAGCTCGTGTGCCGCCTTGACCTGTTCCTCGCGAGAATCGCGCACCGCCAGCTCGCTCGTCAGTTTGGCACGCGCCTCATCGCGCTCTCGCTCCGCCGCGGCGACCGCCTTCGACAGCTCCATTTTTGCAGAAAGTTCTTGCTCACGAAGCTGTGCACGAAGGCCCTCGGCCTCGCGCTCGGACTGAGTCTTAGCATTCGAGAACTTCTCACGCACTTCTGTCTGGTAATCGGAAAGCTTACGATTCGCTTCGTTTTGCGCAGCCTCGAGCTTACGCTGCGCCTCGGCCGCAGCAGTTGCGAGTGCCATTTCTTGAGCCTTATCTGCGGCGGCAAGCTTTGCCTGCAACCCCGCAATCTGAGCATCGCGCGCGGCGAGGTCATTTTGAGTCGCATTGCGTGCCGCCGCCTCGGCGAGTTTGGCTTCGTCATCCTTGCGCCCCAGCTGCGCACGCAAGTTGTCGATCTCGCGCTGCAGCTCGGCATTCTCCTTTTGAGCATCGGCGCGGGCCTCAACCGCCGCGCGCTGGCTTGCACTCTCGCGCTCTGCGGCAGCGCCCTCGAGCTTGGCGCGCAGCTCGGCAAGCTCGGCATCGCGCTTGGCAACCTCTTGTGCCAACTCCTGCGCCGCAGCGTTCTTCTGCTCGACAAGCTGAGCGTCGCGTTGAGACTCCGCCTCCTGCAGGGCAGACGCCGAACGCGAACGCTCAAGCTCCAGCGCCTGCTCGCCCTCGCGCTGGACTGCCTTCACACGCTCATCCAGGTCGCGCGAAAACTCGGCATCGCGTACTTGCTTGACGATATCCGCATAGCCAGACGCATCGACCTTAAACACTTCGCCGCAATGCGGGCACTTGATCTCGTTCATAGCAGCTCCTCGATGGACGCAAATTTCAACCGCCTACACTCTACCGCGCCGCACGGACAAAAAAGGCGCCGCCGCCATAATGGCAACGGCGCCAGAACCACCACAAAGGTGCCTGTCCCCTTTGTGGTGGTTCTGGCGCCCTATAACCCAAAGAAGCTAAGAATCTGATCGCGGCTTACGGGCTTGTACTCGTTGGCATCGAGACCGACATCGTAGCGAAAGATAGGGCGCTCGCGATCGCGGTTGCGCGCGTTGGTGCGGTCTCCCCTACTGTGGATATGCCCGTGCAGCATGATGGCGCCACGCGCCTTGCCATTCCAGCTGAGCATGGGATAATGGCTCAACACCAGTCGATGGCCCTTGGCATAGCCGGGAGCAATCTCCAGGTAATCGCGCACGTCTTCCCAAATCTGCGGTACGTCGGGATCTTCCCAGTCGCCGTCATGGTTACCACGAATGAGCGTCACGTTCTGACATTCGATACGCTCGCGCAGGCGCACCGCCTCCGCCAGGGGCAAACGATAGGTAAAGTCTCCCAAGATATAGAGACGGTCGTCCGCCGCTACGCACTCATTGACGGCATCGATGACCTTGCGGTTCATCTCCTCGACCGAATCAAACGGCCGATCCATATCGTGCAAGATATTCGTATCGCCCAGGTGCAGGTCGGCGGTAAACCACATCATCGTCTATGTCCTCATTTCGCAACGTGTTCAACTCGTGCTAAGTATACAGACGTAGCGATGCGGCGGTTATCCAAAGAGCCCACCGAACAGTCCGCGGCGGCGCTTGTCTCGCTTTTTCGAAGCGTCACTCTGAGTTTTCTTGTCCTGCCGTTTCCTACGGTCCTGCTCCAACTCATCATCATCGAGTAGCATATCCCACTCAAACGGATCATCTGTCAGATCGAACAGGTCATCGTCATCAAACATGGCAGCCTCCATTGCCGACTAGCGAGCATCCACCACATAGAGCCCAACGCGCACCTGATGCCACGGGCTGCGCTCGGGAGCAACCTGTTGCACACGGGCCTCAAATACGTCCTCGTGGCCGTAATACATCATCAGGGACAGTGGGCCGACCTCGTTTCCCGGAACGTAGCCAAGTTTGGTCTTGCCATAGTAGATCGCAACTGCCTCGGGGTCATGGGGATTATCGCGCTCGGCACACAGCGTCAGTTTATCGCCCGCTTTAAGATCGCCTAGGACCAAAGCGCCGTCGGCATATTGAAATCCTGCGATGTGAAACGACAGAAGAACACGTGAAGGCTCGTACATAGCAACTCCCCTAACGGCCGGATAAACCGGTGTGTAACCTTATTGAGAAGTCTACGGTCCCGTGCGGACACAAATACATCCTGTCTGCGTCCTTCAATCGTTTGCCTCAACGCTTGCGCGACAGAACGCTTGCAGATAAGATAGGAACACGGATGGCACTCGTTGCCGCGGGTCTTGCCAACTCCGATACACGTTTTCATCGTGAGAAGTGGCCGTCTTCGCTTACGCGGGGGCGGCTATTTCATTCGGCCGATAAACAGACCGAGTTCGATAGCCGCAATCAACAACGCCAATAACGAAATAACATCGCTTACGTTCATACCAAATCCCTTCTAAAGGGAGTTGGCCCATCCGTGCTCCATAACAGTAGTCTAACGCAAAATGCAGGTAATAGGAACACTTGTTCGTATTACCTGCGCCCTTTTCTAATGCACAAACATGCGCACGAACTTGTGCTTCCAGCTTGCGTAGGGCGCATACCGAAACGGCACGTCCAGCCAAGTTGCCTTGTTCACGATACTCTTCTTGTGGCTAAACGTATCGAAGCTCTCGCGTCCATGGTACTGCCCCATACCGCTCGCGCCCATGCCGCCAAAGCCCATATGGCTCGTAGCCAAGTGCATGATCGTGTCGTTGACACAGCCACCGCCAAAGGGCACGTAACGCACGAAGCGCTGCTGAACTGCGCGATCCTGACTAAAGATATACAGGGCCAGCGGCGTCGGACGATCCGTAATAAACGCTTCGGCCTCGTCTAGGCTCTCAAACGTCAGCACCGGCAAGATGGGACCGAAGATCTCCTCCTGCATCACGGCGTCATCGGGGGTCACGCCGTCCAAAATCGTCGGCTCGATCTTCAGCGAAGTCTCCCGCGCGGTGCCTCCAAGCACGACCTTATCGGGATCGATCAGCCCGCGCACGCGCGCAAAATGCTTGGCGTTGACGATATGCCCGTAATCCTCGTTATCGAGCGGATGCTCGCCAAACATACGGCGGACCTCTTCCTTGATGAGGCCCAGCAGCTCGTCGTGCACGCGCGTATCGACCAGCAGGTAGTCGGGCGCCACGCAGGTCTGCCCCACGTTGAGCCATTTGCCAAAGGCGATACGCCGTGCCGCGACCTTCAAGTTTGCCGTCGCATCCACGATGCAGGGGCTCTTGCCGCCCAGCTCAAGCGTCACGGGCGTGAGGTTTTTGCTCGCGAGCTCCATAACGAGCTTGCCGACCGGAACGCTACCGGTAAAGAAGATCTTGTCCCAGCACTCATCGAGCAGCGCTTCGTTTTCGGCGCGCCCGCCCTCGACAACCGTCACCAGGCACGGATCAAATGCCTCTTCACAGATTTGCTTGAGCACCGCGCTCGATGCCGGAGCATAGGCACTCGGCTTGATGACCACGGTATTGCCCGCGGCAAGGGCGCCGGCGAGCGGCTCGAGTGTTAGCAAAAACGGGTAGTTCCACGGAGCCATGATAAGTGTGACGCCATAGGGCACGGCTTGCGTTTTGCACACGCTCACGGCGTTAGCGAGATCGCACGGACGCAGGCGTGGACGACTCCACCGAGCCACGTGAGCGATCTGATGTCGAATCTCGGAAAGCGACGTACCAATCTCGCACATATAGGCCTCGTCATGCGACTTCCCCAAATCGGTCTTGAGCGCATGGGCGATATCGGCCTCGTGGGCCCGCACCGCATCGCGTAAACTCACGAGCGCGCGACGTCGGGCATCAACATCAAACGTAGCGTGCGTTTTAAAGTAAGTGCGCTGATCGCCGACGATGCGCGCAATTTCCTCGGTGTTCATGGCACCCTCCTAGTTCTCGTCCTCAAACATACCACCCGCGACGACCTCGTACATACGCTCGAGCTCCAAGCGGTCCATCAAAAGCGGAACGGGGTACAGCGGATTGGCCTCGGCATCGGCATGCGCCGCCATCTCGGGAATGTCGGAGCGGCGAATGCCCGAGACATATTTGGGGATTCCCAGGATCTCGTTCATGCGGTCGACCCAATCGATAAAGGCCTCGGCCGCAAGACTATCCTGCGCGGTAGCCGGCGCAATGCCCGCCATGCGAGCAAGATCGGCAAGCTTGGGGGCGGCGGCGTCACCATAAGCGCGAAGCATGTGCGGCAGGATGATCGCGTTGGCCAAACCGTGCGGAATTCCGTATCGGCCGCCCAGACTGTGCGCGATGGCATGCACATATCCGACATAGGAGCGGGTAAACGCAACGCCCGCCTTATACGCCGCCGAAAGCATATTGCGACGAGCGCGCATGTCGTCACCATGCTCATAGGCCTCGAGCAAATTGTCGTGGATAAGCTGCACCGCCTGTCGCGCCATCTTGCGCGTATAGGGCGTGGTGCTTCGCCCGATAAAGGCCTCAACGGCATGCGTCAGGGCGTCCATGCCCGTCTGCCCCGTAATGGAAGCGGGCAAGCCGCACGTAAACTCGGGGTCGTGGACTGCAAAACGCGGGATGAGCACAAAGTCGTTAATGGGGTATTTGTAGTGCGTCTCGTCATCGGTGATAACCGCCGCGAGCGTGACTTCGCTTCCCGTACCGGCGGTAGTGGGAACCGCAATAAGCAGCGGCAGGAGACGATGAATCCGCAGTAGGCCGCGCATCTTGTTGATGGGCTTGTTTGGCTGCGCAATGCGCGCCCCCACACCCTTGGCGCAGTCCATGGCTGATCCTCCGCCAAAACCGATAATGGCCTGACAGGCGCTCTCTCGATACAGGAACGCCGCTTCCTCCACGTTTGAGACCGTGGGGTTCGCACGCGTTTCGGCATAGACCGTAACGCCAATCCCCCTGGATGCGAGCGCCGTCTCGAGCGGTGCCGTGAGCCCCAGACGGGCAATGCCGGGATCCGTCACGATAAGGACCTTCTGAATCGAGCGCTTTTGAAGCACCGCGGGCACATCCTCGGCATGCTCTAAAATGCGCGGCTCGGTATAGGGCAGGATCGGCAATGCAATGCGAAAAACCGTCTGATATGTTCGGCACCAGGCACGACGGGCTAGATGCATAAAGGAAACTCCTTCATTTGTTGATAGGTCAACATTTGCTCGCCCGATTGTACTCAGCAAAGATCGCAGACGGCCTCCCAATCGTTAATCAATCAACATCTTCATATCTCGAAATTGTTTTATTAAAAATCATTCCTAATAGGCTTCACATTTGGTTGCATTTATGGATAATAGAACTCGTCAAGACGCACGTCCGGAGAGGGCCCTTACGGGACCGGACGAGCGCACAATCGCCATCGATCGAAAGGATCGAATCATGAAGTTTGTTTGCCCCGTTTGCGGTTATGTGGAAGAGTTCGACGGCGACCAGCTGCCCGAGGATTTTAAGTGCCCCCAGTGCGGCGTTCCCGGTTCTCGTTTCCTGAAGCAGGAGGAGGGTCAGCTCGAGTGGGCTGCCGAGCACGTCGTGGGCGTCGCCAAGATGGAGGGCGTCTCCGAGGACATCGTTGCCGACCTGCGCGCCAACTTTGAGGGCGAGTGCTCCGAGGTCGGTATGTACCTGGCCATGGCTCGCGTCGCTCATCGCGAGGGTTATCCCGAGATCGGCCTGTACTGGGAGAAGGCTGCCCACGAGGAGGCCGAGCATGCCGCCAAGTTCGCCGAGCTCCTGGGCGAGGTCGTGACCGACTCCACCAAGAAGAACCTCGAGATGCGCGTTGAGGCCGAGAACGGCGCCACCGCCGGCAAGACCGATCTTGCCAAGCGCGCCAAGGCCGCTGGCCTCGATGCCATCCACGACACCGTGCACGAGATGGCTCGCGACGAGGCCCGCCACGGCAAAGCTTTTGCCGGCCTGCTTAAGCGCTACTTTGGTTAAGCCAACCGCTTGAGACATAACCTCTAACTCGATGAGGCCCGGACCGTATTGGTCCGGGCCTTTTTCGTGCCTCACGAACTTGTTAACGCCCTGAAATAGGACCGTCTTCGGCATCGGCTTCTCGTCAAAAACTAAGTGAGTAGACTTTTTGGAACTTGCCGAGCAGACCATCCATATCACTTTATAAAGCCGCAGGTAAATGCCTTGTTGCAAAACGACCTAGTCGCCAAAGTGACAAAAGTCTACTCACTTAGATTCGCAGCCGTCCACGATCGAGCCATTTTGTGTCTAACGGGCATCTTTCCGTCGATTACTCCCAATTTTGTCCAGTCAATGAATAGTTCAGACCGGAGTAATATCTCAGCCCTTTGCTCATCCGAGCTTTTATCACGATATTCAGCATCGAGCATCCTGCATATGGCCTTAACGATCGCGCGGAATCTATCCTCATCCGATATCTGTCTGTGTGTCAGGAGAAGCACATCGTAGCCCATGGCCTGAAGGGCCGTCATGCGGTCAGCGTCACGCAAGCCATCCCCTGCGCGTCCGTGCGAGGCCTTTCCCTGACATTCAATGGCCATCTGTCGCCTACCGTCCGGTGAAGAAAGAAGTAGGTCGATATATACACGGGACTTTCCCACAATCGCTCGAGCACTTGTGCTTAGCATCACTTCAACATTAAGCTCTATGCCGCAAAAACCTTCGCCTCCCAGGGCTCGCGGCAGTCCAAGCAACAAATACGCCTCGACCTCAAAAGGCGACGCGGCACCCAATGGAACGAGTTGCGATACCGCCATAAATCTATTGCCGTAACGCATCCCGCAAACATCTGAACAAAAACGGTCAAGGTCTCCGCCCAAAACCAAAGCGTCTCGACGCCATAAATTTGAGGCGGTGCCGTCCTCGGACGGGCAGCGCACCCAACCGACCGTTGTCGAAATCGCGCCCGAATCAATTGCACGCGAAAGCTCCGCCTCAAGTGCCGCCGGCAGGGCACACACCGCAAACAAGCCACACATCTCCGCCAATACCAAAAGAAGCTGAAGATCCGTCAGATGCCGCGACATGATGAATGTCGTCAGTAGAGGAGACGTAACCAAAAACCCATGCTCCGTTTCCAGCACGGATTCCCTGGGGAGCTCACCAAGAAACAGCCGCTGCCTAATGCTGGCAGGACAAGTCCGTTTGTTTCTCGTCCGAACCAATGTATACAACGGAAAACCGAGCGCGACCGCAGCCGTCGGGTTGCGGGCAAGATCATATCGCTGCCGGTCTTCTTCCGGTCGTGGAAGCGGCGGACACAAAGCGCGGACTTGAGGAGGCAAACGCCAGTACCTAAAAGCTGATATGTCACAAAGTAGATCCTTCATAGGCACAGGAAAACACGAATTTCAACCCAATCAGTCACGCATTGGCGCGAACGCAGCAAAAATGGCGCCGAACGGACTGCCAAGTTTTCAACAGCCCTCCCCAACTGGCCAAAAGCTTGCCGAGAGCTGGACGAAACCCTGTTGAAAACCCCATTTTTTCTCATGTAGAAGCTTTGCGCGGCAAGTGAGTAGACTTTTTTGAACATCCCGAGCAGGCCGGTCATCCTGCTTTTCAAAACCGCAGGTAGATAGTTTGTTACAAAACTGCCTGGTCGCCAAAGTGCTAAAAGTCTACTCACTTAGATTGCAGAGCGCCCCCATTAGCTGCAATTCCAAGGTATTAAGCACTTTTGGACTCAGATCATCATACTGAACAAGAATTTGACTTGAGTTTTCAGGGACAGATGCGCCATCGGCACACCAATAACAGTCACTGATATCGATAAACGGGATACTCGAGCGCGTGAGAGCCCGTGCAAAAGTGCTTCCGCCCGTTCTACGCTCCGCAACCACGATACAGTAAAGGCCCGCGTCTGCATGCTCGATCGAGACTTCCCCTGCCGGAAATGCCTTCCGTACAAGCGCCACTAGGCCATCACGCGCCTCGCGAGCACGAACGCGCACGCGGTTCACATGTCGCTCGTAATCACCCGATTCCAGCAAACGCGCCAAAGCGACCTGGTCAACAGAGCTCACCGACGAGGCGTAGAAACCAAGGTTGCGCCTAAACCGCTCCATTAGCTCATCGGGCAACACCATATACGCCAAACGCAACGCCGATGAAAGGCTCTTCGAAAACGTGTTGGTGTAGATAACCGACTGGGCGGCATCGATCGACGCGAGCGCGGGAATCGGCTTGCCGGCAAGGCGAAACTCACAATCAAAGTCATCTTCGATGAGATACCGACCTGGTCGCTCGGCGGCCCAGCTCAGTAGCGCATAGCGACGCGCAATACTCGTCACAAGGCCGGTCGGATACTGATGAGACGGCATCAAGTGAAGAACATCGGTCCCGGTTTTCTGCAGAGCGCTCAGGTCCACGCCGTCGTCATCCAACGGGATATGTCGAACTTCGCAGCCCATAGCCTGATAGATGCGCGTCAGGCGTAAATAGCCCGGATCCTCAACGGCATACACCTTGTCGGCTCCAAGCAGCTGAACCAACATGGTATCGAGCAGCTGGGCGCCCGCGCCGATAACAATGTTGTTGGGGTCGACATTCATACCCCTTGTCCCGCGCAAATGGCGAGCAATTGCGCGTCGCAGCCGAGCGGTGCCCTGCGCCGGTGCGGGAGAAAAGATTTCGCGCTCATCTTCGGATGCCAGCGTCGCCCGTAGTGCGCTTTGCCAAAGCCGCGCCGCCTCCAAAGCGGAAGGAGAAAGTGCATCGAACAGCTCGACCTGTCCGTTGACATCATGCGCGCTGAGGCCCACAGAGACGGTATCTCGATCGATGCCCTGCGAAGCCAAAGGCAAAACCGGTGCATCCGGAAGCTTGCAAGCGTAGTAGCCACGACGCGGCATTGAGCAAATATAGCCCTCGGCAAGTAACTGGCTATATGCATTCTCGATGGTAATGACACTGATTCCCAGATGACTGGCAAAGGCACGCTTAGACGGAAGATGCTCCCCCGCCGCAATACGTCCAGCAACAATATCATCTCGAATTTGCTGGTAAACATACTCATAGAGCGATGCTTCGCCGCGTTTTCCCAAATTGTAGTCAAGCATGAGTTTGCCACCTGACCTTATCGAGCTGTTCAATCTGGTATTAGGCTGACCTTATTATTATCTCGAAAACTGAGTATTTTGCCATACCCAGCTCCCCGATAGGATGTTCCGTCAAGCAATGCACATGCCAACCAAGGGAGCAACCATGGCAGAACAGACCAGCAAGGCCGATCGCGTCAAACTCAATCGCGAACTCGCGCAGATGCTCAAGGGCGGCGTCATCATGGACGTCACCACGCCCGAGCAGGCACGCATCGCCGAGGAGGCAGGCGCCTGCGCCGTCATGGCACTCGAGCGCATCCCGGCCGACATCCGTGCCGCAGGCGGTGTGTCACGCATGAGCGACCCCAAGATGATCAAGGGCATCCAGGAGGCCGTCTCCATCCCTGTTATGGCCAAGTGCCGCATCGGTCACATTGTCGAGGCGCAGGTCCTGCAGGCCATCGAGATCGATTACATCGACGAATCCGAGGTTCTCTCCCCTGCCGATGACGTCTATCATATCGACAAGGCCCAGTTTGACGTGCCGTTTGTCTGCGGCGCCCGCGACCTGGGCGAGGCACTGCGCCGCGTTGCCGAGGGCGCCACGATGATTCGAACCAAGGGCGAGCCGGGCACGGGCGACGTCGTCCAAGCCGTGCGTCACATGCGCAAGATCCAAAAGCAAATCCGCGACGTTGTTGCCCTGCGCGACGATGAGCTCTTTGAGGCAGCCAAGCAGCTGCAGGTTCCGGTCGAGCTGGTGCGCGAGGTCCATGCCACGGGCAAGCTTCCCGTCGTGAACTTTGCCGCCGGCGGTGTAGCGACCCCCGCCGACGCCGCGCTGATGATGCAGCTGGGCGCCGAGGGCGTTTTTGTCGGCTCGGGCATCTTTAAGAGCGGCGACCCCGCCAAACGCGCCGCCGCCATCGTCAAGGCTGTGGCAAACTTCACCGATGCCAAGCTCATCGCCGAGCTTTCGGAGGACCTGGGCGAGGCCATGGTGGGCATCAACGCCGACGAGATCGAGATTATCATGGAGGAGCGCGGGCGCTAGTCCAGCAGAAAGGATCGCACATGAGCGATTATGCAGACCAAACGGTCGCCGTGCTGGCGGTCCAAGGCGCTTTTGCCGAGCACGAGGCGAGGCTGTCCGAGCTGGGCGCACGTTGTATAGAGTTGAGGCAGGCGGCTGATTTGAAGCAGGACTTTGACCGTCTGGTACTTCCCGGCGGCGAGTCTACCGTTCAAGGGAAGCTGCTTGATGAGTTGGGCATGCTCGAGGAGCTTCGTGCCTGTATCGCTGAAGGCATGCCCGTCCTGGGCACCTGCGCCGGCCTGATTCTACTGGCTCACGACCTTGCCGCCCATGACGATAAGGGCACGCCGCGTTTGGCAACCATGGATGTACTTGTCGAGCGCAATGCCTACGGCAGACAGCTCGGCAGCTTTCGAACCAAGGGGCAGGTAACCGGCATCGACGGTGAAGTGCCGCTGACGTTCATCCGCGCGCCCCGCATCGTCGAGGTCCACGGCGACGCCAAGGCTTTAGCGAAAGTCGACGGCCGTATCGTCGCCGCCCGTCAGGGCAACCAGCTCGGCGTAACCTTCCACCCCGAACTCGACGAAGACACCCGCCTCCACGAACTGTTCCTACAAATGTAGGCATCGAAATCAACAAACGAAATGAGAGTGGATAATCTCCCACTTTAAGCTTGGATGCAGGCTCAAACCGGGAGATTATCCACTCTCATGCTATGTAGTCGTTGGGGACGTTCTTAAACGACTAGTCAAACAAGAACGTCCCCAACGACTATCTTTTAGCAGGTCTGGATCATGGCAATGTCGATGTTTTGGCACCGACAGCGAGCGCCCACCAGAGCGAACAAATTGGCATGAAAAGAGGACGGCATAGACCTTCTGGTCATGCC
>UQIC01000008.1 GCA_900540985.1 uncultured Collinsella sp. | reverse complement strand
TCCGCACATGTGCGGATGAATGTGGGAGGTGTTCGGATAAAGTCGATAATCAAGGTCCAACGGGTCGTCTCTTATGGGGCGGCCCGTTTTTTGTCCCCTAGGGATCATTTGGGTAGACTCTTGGGATGTAAACGGCAATCGATAGTTAGGAGGCGCCATGGGGCGCAATAACAAGCATAAGCGTGGAGCTCGCAATAAGCGCGGGCCGGTGCGCAGCGAACGCCGTCCGAGCCTGACCGGGCGCGTGCAGCTCCATGAGCACAGTGCCTATGTCATAACCGAGAATGGCGACTACAAGGTCATGGGTCGCGGCAAGCGTGAGATCATGGACGGCGATACCGTTGCCGTGAGTATTAAGAACAGCCCGCACGGTGAGCGGCGCGCCGTGATCGAGGGTGTGGTTGAGCGCGCAGCCATAAGCGTAGTGGGTACGTACCAGACCGCCGGTCCGCTCGGTGTGATTGAGCCGCTCGATTCGCGTTTGAAGGCCGACTTCTTCATTCTGCCCGAGGATACCTCGGCGGATCGTCTGGGCGTTCACCCGGGTGATGCCGTTGTCGCGCGCATTTTGACCTACCCGACGCGCTTGGAATCGGGTACCGTGACGATCGAACGCCGCATTGGCGGAGATGACGCGCCCGATTTGGGCGTTCAATATGTGATGGCGCGTTACGGCTATACCGATAGCTATCCCGAGGCCGCGCTGGACGAGGCCGAGGGGCTTTCGCTCGATGTGTCCGCGGCGCTTAAGGACCCGCTCCGCCGCGATCTGCGCGACCGCTTTGTCATCACGATCGACCCAGTCGACGCGCGCGACTTTGACGATGCCATTTCGTTGGAGCGCACGCCCGAGGGTGGCTACAAGCTGGGTGTGCATATCGCCGACGTTTCACACTATGTGGCTTGGGACGGGCATATCGATTTTGAGGCTCGTCATCGTACGACATCGGTGTATCTGGCCGATCGCGTGCTTCCCATGCTGCCCGAACGCCTGTCCTGTGACCTGTGCTCGCTTCGCCCTGAGGAGGACCGCCTGGCGTTTACCGTCGATATCGAGCTTGATGCGCAGGGCCGCGTGCGGCATTACGATCCGTACCCCAGCGTGATTCGCTCGCGTGTGCGTATGGACTATGACGGCGCCGAGGCGCTGCTGGTGCGTGCCGGCACGGTTGAGTATTCGGTGCTGGAAGGCGCGGCCGAGGATGTTGCGGCTGCCGAGACCTCGCGCGAGGAAGCGCTTGAGCGCGGTCTTGCGTGCGAGGAGGCCGCCCGCGGCTACAACGTCGACCTCGGCGATTTCCTTGTCGCCGCCAACGAACTCGCCGAACTCCGCCGTCGTATCCGTCGCGCCCGCGGCTCAGTCGATTTTGACACGGCCGAGATTCGTGCTCTGTTGGATGAGGACGGAGTACCCGTGCAGATTGTGGCGCGTGAGCGTTCGTGCGCCACGTCGCTTATCGAGGAAGCCATGCTGCTCGCCAACGAGTGCGTTGCAGAGTGGCTGGCAGACCGTGATATCGAGGCCTGCTATCGCGTGCATGAGGATCCGAGCCCCGATAGCCTGCACGGTGCCGCCGTTGCGCTGGCGCAGCTAGGCATCATCGACGATCGCCGTGCTGCCGGTATTGCCCTGGGGAGCCCCGATGAGCTGCAGGCTGCAGTTGATGCTGCCGCCGGTACGGCCAACGCACCGCTCGTCAACACGCTGCTTCTGCGCAGCATGCAGCGCGCGCTGTACAAGCCGCGCAACGAGGGCCACTTTGCGCTCGCCGCGCCGTGCTACTGTCACTTTACGAGTCCCATCCGTCGCTACCCCGATCTGGTGGTGCACCGCGTGCTCAAACTGCAGTTGGCCTATGAGCAGCTCGGCGGCAAGGACGCCTTGGTCCGTACGCCGCGGCTGATCGGCAAGGGGCGCGAGTCGCTGCCGCGCATTCTGCCGCAGATCTGCCGCGCATGTAGCGATGCCGAGCGCGCGGCAGATGCCGCCAGCCATGCGACGCAAAAGATCAAGATTGCCCAGTACTATGAGGACCGTCTGGGTGAGCGCTATGCCGGAACCGTCTCGTGGGTTAGCAGCATGGGCCTCTTTGTGCGCTTGGACCTAACACAGGTCGAGGGCCTGGTTTCAATTAAGAGCCTGGGCAACGAGTGGTTCGAGTTCGACGAGGACGCGCTAACGCTCACAGGTGCCGACACGGGCACCCGTTACGAGCTGGGGCAGCGCGTGATTATCGAGGTCTCGCGCGTCAATACCACGCGTGGGCACTTGGACTTTAAGCTTATCCATTAGCTAAATCCCGACTCGTGGCGAGAGAGCGGAGGGCGGTCTTTCGGGGCCGCCCTCCGCATTTGAATAGTGGCTACCTTGCCGTCTGCTCGGCCGCCCGCTTACCTGCTATTTGAGAGGTAAAACCTACCAAAATAAACCTGTCCCTTTTTGGCAGGTTTACAAGAAAGCGGGGATGAGATGGCGACGGTGTACGGTTATGCGCGGGTGAGTTCGCGCGATCAGAATCTGAATCGGCAGCTGGATGCGCTGGGCGCCTATGGCGTGGGCTCGGCGAATATTTATGCCGACCATGCGAGTGGCAAGGACTTCGATCGACCGCGTTATCGCGAGCTGCTACACGTCCTGGGGGACGGGGACGTGCTGGTGGTGCTTTCTATCGACCGACTTGGCCGTAATTACTCCGAGATTCTTGAGGAATGGCGACGCATTACCAAGGAGCTCGGGGTTGCCATTGTGGTGTTGGACATGCCATTGCTTGACACGCGCGCTAGGGCCAGCGGCGCGCCGGATGTGACCAACGTTCTGATTGCCGATATTGTGCTGCAACTGCTGAGCTACGTGGCGCAGGTGGAGCGCGAGAATATCCATCGGCGCCAAGCGGAGGGAATTGCAGCGGCGCGGGCGCGAGGGGTCCGTTTCGGTCGACCTCGCAAGCCGTGCCCTCCTCAGTTTGAGCTGGTGCGCGATAGCTATGAGGCGGGCGATATTACCCGCAGCCAGGCAGCAAAGTGCCTGGGCGTGTGCGTGGGGACGTTCGATCGCTGGATGCGCGAGGCGGGGTAGGGGTTTGCGTCGCTTTGTCGCTTCCTGTTGCGATTCAAATTTTGATACGGTGACGATGCCATTTGGGGCTACACTCGCTGATATTCAAAAAAGGAGGTTGGCCCTTGGCGCGCGTAAAACAGATAATCGGATGGACCGCGATCGTTCTGTTCGCCGCAACGCTGGCGGGCATCTGGGTGCTGACGGAGCAAAATGCGGTGGAGACGTCGTTGCTGAGCGAGTCCACCGCGCGTGTGGTGGAGGGCCAGGCTACGGGCGTTCAGGCTGTCGATGCCACGGGTGAAGCTCAGGCGGAGAACGGAATGACCGGGGGCACCGATTCGGCTGCCTCGAATGTCCGGTCTGGCCGACTTGCTTCCATTCGCATGTGGGTGGGCGCGAACGTCCGTCGCGTTGCCCATACCGTAGAGTTTTTCTTCGTCGGATTGTTCGCCTCGGTGGTCGTGGTTTGCTTTTCCAGGCGTCCGTGGAGTGTATGCTCCCGTTGCGTGCCCGTATTGCTCTTTTGCGCCGCCTGCTCCGTTGGCGATCAGGTACATAAGATCTTTGTTCCCGGCAGGCATTTCGACGTTATCGATTTAGGATTCGATGCTGCGGGCTATGTCACCGCCATGCTGTTGGTATTGCTGGCAGCGGCGTTGGTGCGCCATGCGACTCGGCCGATCGGCGCCCATGCGAGGCGCTAGCCGGTAACAAACCCGTTTCTGATAATGCGACCTCGTTGAATTATTTTGTGTCGCGCGTATTTCCGAGCGGTCGGATTTGAGGGGCGAGCGGTAGAACGCTCGCCCTTTGTGCGCCACGATGCGGCACAATGTACCGCAAAAGCTGTTTGTATCCGGTACGAATCGTTCGTTGGTCTTTAATTCTTCTCAACGGAGGTGTTTGAGATGGCAAACGGATTGCTTTTGCGGCTTCGCGAGCGTGAGCTCAGCGCGAGCCCGGCGGAACGCAATGTCATCGCATATGTAAGCGCTCATCCGCACGAGGTGGTCGGGCTGTCCGTCCGCGGTCTTGCCGATGTCACGTTCTCCTCGCCCTCGAGCATTTTGCGCTTTTGCAAGCGTTTGGGTTTTGCGGGCTACAAGGAGTTCCAGCGCGAACTGATTGCCGAGCTGGCGCTCTTAGGTGACAAGAAAGACGTAGCCCTCGAGGACATCTCCATGGATGACAGCGTCGAACGTATCGTGGGGAAGGTGATGAAAAGCAACGTGCGCACGATCGAGGCGACGGCGCGAACGCTCGATTACACCGTCTTGGAGCGATGCGCGGCCCGTCTTAAGCGGGCACGCGCGGTCAATCTGTTCGGTATTGGTGCCTCTCGTTTGGTCGCGCACGATCTGGCACAAAAGCTCATGCGTGTCGACAAAGAGTGCCATCTGTACGACGACTGGCATGATCAGCTCTTATGTGCCAAGAACATGCATGAGGGCGATATGGCAATCGCCTTTAGCTACTCGGGCTTGACGCAAGAGGTGCTGGACTGCACCGCCGAGGCTCAACGTCACAACTGTCCCGTTGTGGCCGTTACCAAAGTAGATGGATCATCCAAGCTTGCCACCATGGCCGATGCCGTGCTCGGCGTTGCTGCGAGTGAACCCTTGATCCGCAGCGGTGCCATGGCTTCGCGTATGGCCCAGCTTATGGTTGTCGATGCCCTGTACGCTGCTTACGTTGCCAGCGACTACGAACGGGCGACGCATGTCATTAAGCAAAACTACATCGAGAAACAGGAAAGATGAGGTGAATGAAATGCTCGATTTAACAAAATTCACGACCGAACAGCGTAATCAAAGGTCAATGGACCTCGATACGATGACATCGCTGCAAATCGTCACGACGATGAACGATGAGGATCTTCGTGCCGTCCAGTCGGTCACGAAAGTGTTGCCCCAGGTTGCCACAGCAATCGACTGGGCTGCTGAGACACTCGAGCGCGGCGGGCGCGTCTTTTACATGGGCGCAGGCACCAGCGGTCGTCTGGGCGTACTCGACGCTTCGGAGTGTCCGCCCACGTTTGGCGTGTCACCCGATCTGATTGTCGGGCTCATTGCCGGAGGCGAGACGGCGTTTATCAAGGCTGTCGAAGGTGCCGAAGATAGCGATGAGCTTGGCGCGAACGACCTGCGGGAGCGTGGACTCTCGGACAAGGATCTTGTCGTTGGCCTGGCGGCAAGCGGTCGTACTCCTTATGTGGTGGGCGGCCTTGTGTACGCCAAGGCAACTGGGTGCAAGACCATTGCAATTGCCTGCAACCAAGGGTCGAAGATCGGGGAGAGCGCAGATCTTGCCATTGAGCCCGTGCCCGGTCCCGAGGTGCTGACCGGCTCAACGAGGCTCAAGGCGGGAACGGTTCAAAAGCTCATTCTCAACATGATTTCGACCGGTGCCATGGTCAAGATCGGCAAGGTATACCAAAACCTGATGGTCGATGTGCAGCAGACGAACGAGAAGCTGGTGGTGCGCGGGCAGAACATCGTGATGGAGGCGACCGGCTGCATGCGCGAGCGCGCCGTTCAGGCGCTTGCAGATGCCGGCGGCCACGTAAAAACCGCTATTGTCTCGGTACTGCTGGACTGCGATGCCGAGCAGGCTACGGTAGCTCTTGAGCGGGCGCGAGGCCATGTCCGTGCTGCGGTGAGTGGCCATGAGAAGAGCAATGCCGATGCCCAATAGGTGCGCGGCGTGAGCTGATATGACATTCAGACGAGATACCCAATACAAGGAGGAGTTATGACGAACAAAGAGCTGGCTCAAAAGCTGCTGGACCTTTTGGGCGGTAAAGACAACGTGCTCGCAAACGCGGCGTGCATGACGCGCCTGCGCGTGACCGTCAAAGACACGGGCAACGTCGACACGGAGGGCATTAAGGCACTCGACGGCGTGATGGGCCTGGTCGAGGACGACACGATGCAGATCGTGCTGGGTCCGGGCAAGGTGAATAAGGTGCTCGAGGAGTTCTCCAAGCTCACCGGCCTTGCGAAAGGCGTTGCTGACGAGAGCGTGGTTGACGCTGCGGCCACAAACAAGGCCGCGCAGAAGGCCAAGTACGAGTCCAAGCCGGTTCAGGCCTTCCTCAAGAAGATTTCCAATGTCTTCGTCGCCCTACTTCCCGGCATCATTGCGGCTGGCCTCATCAACGGTATCTGCAACGTCATTAACGTCTCGACGGCAGGCGCGCTTGCAGGCGAGTGGTGGTACCAGGGCATTCGTTCCATGGGCTGGGCCCTGTTTGCCTATCTGCCCATCTTGGTGGGCTATAACGCGGCACGTGAGTTTGGTGGCTCCGCTGCGCTGGGCGGCATCGCCGGCATGATGTGTATCGCCAACAGTGCCATGCCCCTGCTTGCGCCTGGCGCGGCTGATCCTGCCACTGCCATTCTGCTGCCGCTCACCAATGCGCAGTACAACCCCGCAGCGGGCGGCATGATCGCGGCTCTCATCGCTGGCGCATTTTTTGCCTGGATGGAGCGTCAGATTCGCAAGGTTATGCCCAACGCACTCGACACGTTCTTGTCTCCGCTGCTGGTGCTCATCATCGGCGCCTTTGCTCTGATGCTCGTCATCCAGCCGGTTGGCGCATGGCTGACGACTGCCATCTTTAGCGTTTTGACCTTTATCTTCGAGAAGCTGGGCGTCCTGGGCGGCTATATCCTGTCGGCAGGCTTCTTGCCGCTGGTTTCCGTCGGCCTGCATCAGGCGCTCACGCCGATCCACGCTATGCTCAACGATCCCGACGGCGCTACCAAGGGTATCAATTACCTGCTTCCCATCCTTATGATGGCTGGCGGCGGCCAGGTCGGTGCCGGTTTGGCGCTGTACTTTAAGACCAAGAACGCCAAGCTCAAGAAGTACGTCGCAGAGTCCATTCCCGTTGGAATCCTGGGTGTGGGAGAGCCTCTGATGTATGCTGTTACGCTGCCGCTCGTTCGTCCGTTTGTGACGGCCTGCCTGGGTGCCGGATTTGGCGGCGCGCTCGCGGCGCTGCTTCACATCGGCACGGTTTCTCAGGGCGTTTCCGGTCTGTTTGGCCTGCTGATCGTTGTTCCTGGCCAGCAGCTCGGCTACGTTGCCGCTATGCTGCTTGCCTATGCCGCCGGCTTTGTCCTGACGTGGTTCTTTGGCGTCGACGAGCAGAAGATCAACGAGTTCTTTGGCGAGTAGTTTGATATCGCGAGCCGTGTTGCTCGGGGCTCGCGGTGCGCGGCAGATTTCTTGATGCTATGGTTGTGCCGGCGGGGCTAACTGCTCCGCCGGCCTTTTTTAAAGGAGCGTTGAAGCGTGAAAACGGGTATTTCGATTTATCTTTCCAGCCCTCTGCAGGATATTGAGCGGACGATTGAGCGTGGTGCCGCGGCGGGTGCGCGCTATGCGTTCACCTCGCTGCATATTCCCGAGGATGGGGGAGCGGCGTATGCCGATAAGGTCCGTCATGTGCTGTCGCTGCTTTCCGCCCGCGGCATTGCGCTCATTGCCGATGTGGGGCCTCGCACGTGCGATTTGCTCGGGCTTGAGCGCATCGAGGACTTGCGCGATCTGGGGTTGGAATACCTTCGTTTGGACTATGGCTTTAGCGCCCAGCGGGTCGCGGAGCTGTCCGGTGTATTTCGCATTGTGGTCAATGCATCGACAGTGAGTTCTGATGAAATCGCATCGTGGCGTGAGGCCGGTGCCGATGTGACTCGTTTTGCCGCCTGCCACAATTTTTACCCCAAGCCTTATACCGGTTTAGCTCTGGAGGACATTGCTCGGGTGAATCTTCGTCTTGCGGCGCTTGGATTCGAAATCATGGCTTTTGTGCCGGGTGATGCTAACGTTCGCGGGCCGGTATTCGAGGGACTGCCGACGGTCGAGGCGCAGCGCGGTCGCGCGTCAAAGGTTGCCCTCAATATGCTTGAGCTTGCACATGGCGCCGATTGCGACATTGTGTTGGTCGGCGACCCCGATCTTTCCGATGCGGGCTGGGCGCAGTTTGCTCAAGTTTCCGCCGGATACGTGGACCTGCAATGCGAGCTTGAGCTCAGTTATGCCTATGTGCGCGGGCAGATTCATCACGACCGGCCCGACTCGAGTGTCCTCATCTTTAGGTCTCAGGAGTCACGTACGAAGCTTAAGCCGGATTCCGTGCCGACGGATGCCGGAGCCGGCCTGCCGCGAAAGGCGGGGTCGATCGCTGTGAGCAATAGCGGATATGGGCGCTACGAAGGCGAGCTTGAGATTGCGCGGGTCGATCTTCCCGGTGACGAGTGCATGAACGTTGCGGGCCATATCACGCCCGAGGCAATGGAACTGCTGCCGTTTATCAAGCGCGGATTCGGGGTACGGTTCGTTTAACGTGTGACCCGCGGGCTACAATTGGCCCATCATACGAAGGCGCCTCGTGTGGCGTGTGCCTGCGTTGGCCGATCTATATTCGGAGGATTCCCATGACTGTACTGTTTGTTGAATATCCCAAGTGCTCGACCTGTAAGAAGGCCAAGGCATGGCTGGACGAACATGGGGTAGAGTATATCGATCGCGATATCGTTTTGGACAATCCCACGGCTGATGAGCTTGCGACCTGGATTGCTCGTTCGGGGCTGCCGGTGCGGCGCTTCTTTAATTCGTCGGGCATGAAATATCGAGAGCTGGGCCTGAAGGCGCGTCTGGATGCGGGCATGACGGATCGGGAGTGCTACGAGCTGCTGGCGACCGACGGCATGCTGGTCAAGCGTCCGCTGCTGGTGGGCGACGACTTTGCGATTCCCGGCTTTAGGGAAGCGGCTTGGGCCGAGGCGTTGCTGTAGCGGCTGCGGAAAGTGCGACCCGGAATTCGCTTCCAGAATGGGATGCGCTTTCCCAAAGTGGCCGGTTGCGGAAAGCACGTCCCATTCTGAGCTTCGATTGTGGGACACGGTTTCCGGTTGAGGGCTCGACGGGAAAGTGGGGACCAGTTTGAGCTTGAAATCTGGGACGCACTTTCCGCCGGCGGGCCTGCCCCAGTCAGTCCGCCAGCTGTGCCCATTCGTGCGGATCGTAGACCTTTACGTGTTTGTTGGGCTTGCCGCTCCAGTACTCCTCGTCCATAAAGGGCAGATATGCCTGAACGCCGGGGCAGATAAAGGGAATCCGCTGCTGTTGCAGTCGCTCGCGCTGGCGCTGCTCCAGGTGCGCCTCGGATATGACGGTCGGCATACCGGACAACTCGACGAGGCTTGCCTGGATTCGCTTAAGGTCGGGGAGTCCCGCGTGCCATGACATCCGCATGATCAAAAAGGATGCACGGCGGTATTTTGCCTGCACCACAGTAATGGCGGGGCGCAGTGTGGGATGGATTTTGTCCCGTTCGGGCCAAAGGTCGGCAGTGATCTCGAGGCCCAGGGTCTCCCATAGGTAATCAAGCTCTTCGTCCATGGTACCTCGATATCTACGCGATCATTGATACTTCGATTGTGTTGCCTGGTGCTATCGTTTTCGCGGTAGAATCTGCCAACGGTTGACGGCTACCGCTCGCGGTGTTTTGCCCTTCGTGTACAGCGGTCGGCTTCACAGGTCCTTCACGGGTTGGACTAAATTAGGCCAATTTGACTGAATTTCAAAAAAGTCAAAATTGGGGCTTGCGTCACGGCGAGACTTCCCGTATATTTCTTTCTTGCGCAAAGGCACAGCCGAGCGCAGCGATGCAGTCATTGGGATGTCGTCTAATGGCAGGACAGCGGATTCTGGTTCCGTCAATGGGGGTTCGACTCCCTCCATCCCAGCCATTGCATTTGCTACATATGGCCCGTTCGTCTAGCGGTTTAGGACGCCGCCCTCTCAAGGCGGAGATCACCAGTTCGAATCTGGTACGGGCTACCAAAATTGAATGCCCGGGCCTCGTAAGAGACCCGGGTTTTGTGTATTGACCGATGCTTAAGGCGCGCGTTGAGTCTGCCGCCCGGATCGAGGAGTAGCCATGGATCTGCCCATCAGCTTGCAAGACATCACGTATGCCGAGAACTATCTGGCGCAGGGCGACCTGGCTACGGCGACGCCGCTGCTGGAGCGTCTGGTGGAGCTCGCCGAGGAGTATATCGACGCTGAGTGCAAGACGGAGGAGAAGCGTCAATACTTTAGCTTCGATAGCAAGTTTGAGCGCTTGGCCTATCGCCGCGTGGAGAAGGATCCGCGCGAGCTCGTGCAGGTCGAGGTGCCGTTTGACCGCCTGTACTCTGACATGGCGTTTGCCTACATTCGCCAGCAGGATTATGTGAGTGCTCGCAACGCCTTGATGCAGGCCGTGCGCTGGGACCCCATGAACTGCAACTACCGCCTGGATCTGGCCGAGCTGTTCCGCGCTCTCGAGGACAAGCAGGAATGGGCATCGCTCTCGTTCTCGGTGCTGGAGCGTGCAAGCGATGGCAAGTGCGCCGCCCGCGCTTACGCCAATCTAGGTCAGTACTTCTTGGAGCCCGAGACCGAGAACGTTTCGGCTGCCGTGGGCTGCGCGCGTCTGGCGCTGCGCCTGGCGCCCAACGATGCGCATACGACGCGCCTGCTCAACAAGATCCATACCACCTATCCGGATGCCGCCGATGAGAGCGACGACCACGTGATGGGTGAGCTCGCCCTGCAGGGCGTGCCGACCTCACCTTCGGCCGAGATCGCCATCTGCCTGATCATGTGTGCGACCGATGCTGCAAGCGACGGCGACAAGCAGGAGGCGACGCGCCTGACGGTGCGTGCTCGCGACTTGGTGGGCGAGGAGGCCTGCGCGGCGATTATCAAACTGGTGCGCGAGAGCGATGCCGAGCTCAATGCCGAGCGCAAGGCAAAGCGCGCAGGTGCCGACAAGGGAACCGATGGCGCCAAGGAGGCCGGCGATGCCCAGTAAGCGCGAGCGCAAACTCATTTCCAAGAATCGCTCGGCACATCACGAGTACTTTATCGATGAGACGTTTGAGTGCGGTATTGAGCTGAGCGGCACCGAGGTCAAGTCGATTCGCGAGCGCGCCTGTCAGATCACTGACACTTTTGCGCTGATTCGTGGCGGCGAGTGCTGGCTCGTCGGCCTGCATATCCACCCTTATAGCCATGGTGGCGTGTGGAATCGCGATCCCGATCGTCGGCGTCGTCTGCTGCTGCACCGCAAGGAGATCGACTTTCTTGACGGCAAACTTCGCAACCGTGGTTATGCGCTGGTTCCGTTGGAGCTCTACTTTAATACGGACGGCCGCGTAAAGCTGCTGCTGGGTCTGGGTCGCGGCAAGAAGCTCTACGACAAGCGCGAGGACATGGCCAAGCGTGATGTCCAACGCGAGATCGACCGCGCCCTTAAGGAACGCAACCGCTAGGCACTCTGCATAAGTTGCGGTGGAATACGGACTGTTTTGCCTGTTTGAGGGGCTATTCAGTCCCTATTTCACCGCAACTGCGGGCGTCTCATCTTTCTTACTGTTCTGACACATATGTCTCAAAGGCGGCGTCCGTTATGGGTGCCGCCTTTTTTGTGGGTACATACATTCATGAGGTTCCAACCCGAGCTAGGGGAGTGATCGTTATGGACAAAACTGCGTTCTTTACCATGCCGAGCGGTCTGTACGTGGTGAGCGCTGCGGCAGACGGGTTGCGCGCCGGCTGCGTCATCAACACTGCGGTGCAGGTGACGTCCATGCCGCCGCGTATTTCGGTTGCCGTGAACAAGGACAATGTCACCTCGGGCGTCATCGCATCGGCCAAAGCGTTCGCGCTGACCGTGATCGATCAGACCGCCGACATGCTCTACATCGGTAACTTTGGGTTCCGCACCAGCAGCGATTATGACAAGTTTGCCAAATACGAGACCCGCGAGACGGCTCTGGGCATGCCCTATGTGCCTGAGCACGCGGCGGCCCTGTTTAGCTGCCGTTTGATCGACACTGTGGATGTGGGCACGCATCTGCTGTTTATTGGCGAGGTCGAGGATGCCGAGCGCCTGAGCGACGAGACGCCGCTGACGTACGACTACTATCACAAGGTGCTAAAGGGCAAGACGCCGCCCAAAGCCTCGTCGTATCAAGGCTAGAAATGTTCTAAAAATACTTGCATTATACTATTGAGAATATATACTAATAAGTAAGTACACCAGCAGTCACGTTCGAGAGGAGAACATCATGGCTGAGGAAAAGAAGACGTATAAGTTTGTGTGCACCGTTTGCGGTTACGAGGTTGAGGTCGACACGCCCGAGCTGCCCGAGGATTACGTGTGCCCGGTGTGCGGCGTCGGTCCCGATCAGTTTGAGCTCGTCGAGGAGTAACTCGCAGGCACACGGCGAAAGCCGAACATAGCTCTGTCCAAGGGTCCCGGTCGAATTCTCGGCCGGGACCCTTTTGATTTATCTGACGGTTTAAAACGGTCTCACGTGTTACAGATTAAGACGTTATATCTGGACAGCCACGCCATCCCAATTACATTCCCGTTAGCAGCACGATGTCGAGAATCGTCACGATGGCACCGATCCCTACGAGCAGCGCGTTGAGCGGGCGCGAGTTGACGTATTTGCCCATGACACGGCGTGAGCTGGTGAGCCGTATGAGCACAAAGACCGTAATCGGCAACTGAAGCGACAGCAGCGCCTGACTCCAGATGAGACCCTCAAAAGGATTTGGGACGACCAAGCACGCCGCCACTGCGCCGACGAAACAAGCCGCCACCCCGATCGAGGAATGTCGGTCGTGGATGTCGTATTCCTCGTCGAACATGCCCGCGGTGATGGTGCCCGCCGCCATGCCCGCCGTCACACTACTCGATATGCCCGCAAACAGCAGTGCCACCGCAAAGATGGTCGAGCTTGCCGGGCCCAGAATGGGGGAGAGCGTGTCCGCTGCGACGGCGAGGTCGTCTACGACAATGCCGTGCGCAAAGAAGGTCGTTGCGGCCAGGATGACCATGGCCGAGTTGATCGCCCAGCCCACGCCCATCGAAAAGAGCGTGTCGAAGAGCTCGTAGCGCAGACGTTCCTCGATAACCTGCTCGCCTTGGCCTTCGAAGTGCATGGATTGGATGACCTCGGAGTGCAGGAAGAGGTTGTGAGGCATAACAACCGCGCCTAGGACACTTACGATAATCGCGGCCGAGCCGGTGGGCATACTGGGTGTGATCCAGCTTGCGGCGGCCTGCGGCCAGTCGACCTTGACCAGCGTAAGCTCAGCCAAAAACGAGAGTCCTACCACGCCCACGAAGGCGATGATCCAGCGTTCGGCGCGTTTGTAGGAGCTTGTCATGAGCATGGCAATCGATGCCGCCGCGACGATGGTGCAGCCGCCGCGTACGGGCAGGCCAAAGAGCATTTGAAGCGCGATTGCACCGCCCAGGACTTCGGCCATGGCGGTGGCGATGGTCGCGAGATAGGCGCTGGCGAGTACCGCGCGTCCCACGATGCGGGGGAGGTAGCGTGTCGTGGCCTCGGCAAGACAGGTGCCCGTGGCGATGCCCAGGTGCGCCGCGTTGTGCTGCAACGCGATGAGCATAATCGTGGACAGCGTGACGATCCACAGCAGCGCGTAGCCAAACTGCGAGCCCGCGGCCATATTGGAGGCCCAGTTGCCCGGGTCGATAAAGCCGACGGTCACGAGTAGCCCGGGGCCGATGTGCCGGGCGATATCCAGACCTCCGTGGCCTCCGGTGCGGTGCGAGTCAAAGTGTTGTTTGAGATGGTTGAGCATGGTGCGCTCCTGCGTGCCGTTTGTTTGACGCCGCAAAGGATACCTGTTTTAGGCTAAAAAGTTAACCAAGACTAACAAAATTGTTGTATTTGGATAGGCTGGTGAAAGGGGATTGCCGAAATGTCTTGATCTGTAACAACTAGGGATGGAAATTGGGTCTTACTGTTACAGATTGAGATGTTTGAAGCAGTGAGCTTACAGGTCGAACTTGGGGCCCTTGTTGCCGTCCTTGAGGTCGGCGGTGTCCACTCGTAGGGTGTGCGTTACGCGATTGTTTCGAAACGGGCGGGAAACACAACGGGCCGGCGATGCACCTAGTATGCCTAGTCAACTGACTGTCTAACACCTAGGGGAGGATCGCGATGCAGGCAGATTCCGCTCAGCAGCAGGGCCTTTATCGCCCCGAATTCGACCACGATGCATGTGGCATCGGCGCGCTTGCCGATATCAACGGCGAGCGCCATCACCAGATTCTGGACGACGCGCTGTCCATTCTGGTCAACTTGGAGCACCGCGGCGGTACGGGACTCGAGAAGAACACCGGCGACGGCGCCGGCATCCTGTTCCAGGTTCCGCATCATTTTTTCCGCAAAGAGGCTCAAAAGTGCGGCCAGATTCTGCCGGCAGAGGGCGACTATGGCGTGGCCATGCTGTTCTTCCCGCAGGACGACAAGGGCGTAGAGGATGCCCGTCGCGTGTTTGAGGAGGGCTGCGCCGAGGCCGGCGTGCCGCTGCTCTTTTGGCGCGAGGTGCCGGTCGACCCGCACGACCTGGGCGAGACAGCCCGCGCCTGCATGCCCACCATCTTGCAGGCTTTCCTGGGCCGTCCGGACGACACGCCCGCCGGCGACGCCTTCGAGCGCCGCCTGTACGTGTGCCGCCGCACCATCGAAAAGAAGGCCGACGCCGAGTTTGCCCTGCGCGACAAGATCTTCTATGTGTGCTCCATGAGCTCGCGCACCATCGTGTACAAGGGCATGTTGGTTGCCACGCAGATGCGCCGCTTCTTCATCGATCTCAACGACGCCGCCGTCAAGACGGCCGTGGCGCTCGTCCACTCGCGCTACTCCACCAACACCACGCCCAGTTGGGAGCGCGCGCACCCCAACCGCTTTATCATCCACAACGGCGAGATCAACACCCTCAAGGGTAACGTCAACTGGATTCGCGCCCGCGAACCCAACCTGTACAGCCCCGTGCTGCAGCACGATCTTGAGCGCGTGATGCCCATCATCAACCGCGAGGGTTCCGACTCCGCGATTCTGGACAATGTGCTTGAGTTCCTGGTCATGAACGGTCGCCCGCTTACGCGTGCCGCGTCCATGCTGCTGCCCGAGCCGTGGGACCACAACGACAGCCTGAGTGAGGAACGCCGCGCCTACGATGCCTACCAGTCCATGCTTATGGAGCCGTGGGATGGCCCGGCGGCCATCGCCTTTACCGACGGCCGTACCCTGGGTGCCGCCCTCGACCGTAACGGCCTGCGTCCCGCCCGCTACTATGTGACGCGCGACGGTCGCTTTATGCTGGCAAGCGAGGTGGGCACCATCGAGGTGAGCCCCGAGAACATCCTGACGAGCGGCTGTCTGGGACCGGGCCAGATGCTCGAGGTCGATTTTGCCCGCGGCCGCGTCATCTACAACGACGAGCTGCGCGCCCGTTACGCCAAGGAAAAGCCCTATCGCGACTGGATCGCCGAGGAGACGCTGACCGTCGACGCGCTCGACAAGCCCGTCGCGCCCGCGCCCGCCGAGGATACCGAGGTGCCCGCCGCCGTGCACATGGCCAAGCTCGGGTATCACTGGGATGATGTTGACGAAGTCGTGCGTCCCATGGCCCAGCAGGGCAAGGCGCCGCTCGCCTCGATGGGTATCGATGCGCCGCTGGCCTGCCTGTCCAAGAAGACGCGCTCGTTCTTCGACTACTTCTATCAGCTGTTCGCTCAGGTCACGAATCCGCCCATCGACGCTCTTCGCGAGCATATGGTCACCTCGACCACGCTCTACCTGGGCAACCACGGCAACCTGCTCGAGGACTCCCGTACGGCCTGTCAGCTGGTGCGCCTGGAGCGTCCGCTGCTGAGCGAGGAGGAGTTCGAGCGTATCTGCGCCATCGACCGCGTGGGCTTTAAGACCCGCCGTTTCCGTGCCGTCTACCGCCGCGATGCCGGCGAGGGTGCGCTGCAGGCTGCGCTCAAGCAGCTTGCAGAGGACGTTGAGGCCGCGGTCCGTGACGGCGTGAACATCGTGGTGTTGAGCGACCGTGCCGCTGCGGGCGAGGTGCCCGTACCGTCGCTGCTCGCCGTGGGCTGCGTGCACAACCACCTGATCCGCGCCGGCGTGCGTACCTTTGCCGACATCGTGGTGGAGTGTGGCGACGCCGTGTCCCCGCACGACTTTGCGGCGCTGGTGGGCTACTCCGCGAGCGGCATCTATCCGTACAACGCGCATGCGTGCATTCGCGACTTGGCGGCGCACGGCGATCTGGACGTGACAGCTGAGCAGGGCATCGCCAACTACAACAAGGCTGCGACCGCCGGCATCGTCTCCATCATGTCCAAGATGGGCATCTCCACGGTGCAGAGCTACCATTCGGCGCAGATCTTCGAGGCCGTGGGCTTCACTCCGGAGTTCGTCAACGCGTACTTCGCCGGCACGGTGAGCCGTGTGGGCGGTATGGGTGTCGAGGACGTTGAGCGCGAGCAAAACGAGCGCTACGACGCCGCACTCGCTATCCTTAAGAGCCCGGCTCCCGATCAGCTGCCCACGCTGGGTCTGACCAAGTGGCGCCCGCTCGGCGGCGAGGATCACCTTATCGACCCGCAGACCGTCTACCTGCTGCAGACCGCCTGCCGCGAGGACAGCTACGACACCTTTAAGGAGTACAGCGCCCGCCTGCACCGCACCGGCCGTGCCGTGCGCCTGCGTGACCTGCTGGACTTTAATGCCAACGGTCGCACGCCGGTTTCGCTCGACGAGGTGGAGCCCGCGCTTAACATCGTCCGCCGCTTTAACACCGGCGCCATGTCGTATGGCTCCATCAGCAAAGAGGCACACGAGTGCATGGCCATCGCCATGAACCGCCTGCACGGTCGTTCCAACTCGGGCGAGGGCGGCGAGGATCCGCGTCGCGAGACCCCGCTGGTCAACGGTGACTCCAAGAATTCCGCCATCAAGCAGGTGGCAAGCGCGCGCTTTGGCGTGACGAGCCGCTACCTGTGCAGCGCCTTCGAGATTCAGATCAAGATGGCCCAGGGCGCCAAGCCCGGCGAGGGCGGACACCTCCCCGGCAAGAAGGTCTACCCCTGGATCGCCGTGGTCCGTCAGTCCACGCCCGGCATCGGCCTGATCTCGCCTCCGCCGCACCACGACATCTACTCTATCGAGGACCTGGCAGAGCTGATCTTTGACCTTAAGAACGCCAACCCCGGCGCGCGCGTGTCGGTCAAGCTGGTCAGCGAGGCCGGCGTCGGCACCATCGCCACCGGTGTGGCCAAGGGCTTGGCGAACAAGGTCTGGGCCGTTGGCCCCAACGGCGGCTCGGGTGCCGCTGCGCGCGACTCTATCTGGCATGCGGGTCTGCCGCTGGAGCTTGGCCTTGCCGAGGCCCAGCAGACGCTCCTGCAAAACGGCCTGCGCTCGCGCGTGGTGCTCGAGGCCGATGGCAAGCTCACGGACGGCACCGATGTCGCCGTCGCCTGCCTGCTGGGTGCCGAGGAGTTTGGCTTTGCGACCATGCCGCTCATCTCCATGGGCTGCCTCATGCGGCGCGACTGCCAGCAGGATACCTGCCCGGCCGGCATCGCCACGCAAAACTGCCGCCTGCGTCGCGGCTTCCGCGGCAAGCCCGAGCACGTCGAACACTTTATGCTCTTTGTTGCCGAGCAGCTGCGCGAGGTCATGGCGAGCCTGGGCTTCCGCACCGTCGACGAGATGGTCGGCCATCCCGAGTGCCTGCGCCAGATCGAGGTCCCGGGCAACCGCAAGGCCAACCTGCTCGATCTGTCGCCCGTGCTGGCAAGCGCGACCTGTGAGTTTGGTGCCCACATCCCGGGCGCCGACGGCCGTCACTTCCTGCCCCAGATGGCTGCGGACAGCGAGCTCGACAAGACGCTCGACTCCACGCTGTTTGTGCCCTATACGGCCGATGCCCGTGCGCACCTGCGCCCGATTCGCTTCCGCGCCGACATCGCCAACGTCAACCGTTGCGTGGGCACCATCTTGGGCAACGCGGTGACCAAGGCGCATCCCGAGGGCCTGCCCGCCGGCTCCATCACCATCGATTGCGATGGTTCGGCCGGTCAGAGCTTTGGCGCTTTCCTGCCGCGCGGCATTACGCTCAACGTGTGCGGCGACGCCAACGACTACTTTGGCAAGGGCCTTTCGGGCGGCGAGGTGTCGGTGCGCCCCAACCCGCATGCGACCTACAAGTTCGACGAGAACATCATCGTGGGCAACGTTGCGTTCTTTGGCGCCACGAGCGGTCGCGGCTTCATTAACGGCCTGGCCGGCCAGCGCTTTGGCGTACGCAACTCCGGTGCCACGGTGGTGGTCGAGGGCTGCGGCAACCATGGCTGCGAGTACATGACGGGAGGTCTGGCGCTCATCTTGGGCGAAGTCGGGCAGAATTTTGCCGCCGGCATGACAGGCGGCGTGGCCTATGTCTTTGATCAGTACGGCACGCTCAGTGCTCGCGTGAACCACGAGAGCGTGGAGCTCAAGGCCCCGACGGCCGGCGAGCTGGCGCAGATTCGCGAGCTCATCCAGGAGCACGTGGACGCGACGCAGAGCCCGCGCGGCATTAAGCTGCTCTACAGCTTCGACTCGATGAGCAAGCACTTTGTGAAGGTCATTCCGACCGAGTACGAGCGCGTGTTGGCGATTGTCGCCGCCGCCGAGGCCATCGGTAAGACGCATGCGCAGGCCGAGGAGCTGGCGTTTGACATTGTGACCGGTCGCGCCGACGCCGCCGATGTCGCTCGCTTTGATGTGGCGGGTGGTGTCGCTGGCGCTGCGCCCACCACCGCCAGCTCTGTTGCTTCGACCAAAAAGGAGGCGTAAGTGCCATGGGTAAGTCCGGTGCTTTTCTTGATATCGATCGCGTGACCCACGAGCTGCGCCCCGTGGAGGAGCGCAGCCGCGATTTCGATCCGCTGTACGTGGAGCTCGACGACGATGCGCGCCGTGCCCAGGCGAGCCGCTGCATGATGTGTGGTGTGGCGTTTTGCCAGATGGGCGCGAGCTTTGGCAAGGCGCGTCCGAGTGGCTGCCCGCTGCACAATCTGATTCCCGAGTGGAACGAGCTAGTGTATCGCGGCCGCTGGGACGAGGCTGCCGAGCGTCTGTCACTCACCTCGCCTATGCCCGAGTTCACGAGCCGCGTGTGCCCGGCGCTGTGCGAGGCCGCGTGTAACCTGGGCTCGGTCGACGGCCAGCCCACGACGATTCACGACAACGAGCGCGCGATCAGCGACCATGAGTGGGCAAATGGCGGTCCGCGCCGCTTTGAGCCGGCAGGGGAGGGCGCGCCCACGGTTGCCGTGGTGGGTTCCGGCCCGGCTGGCCTGGTGGCAGCATGGGAGCTTGCGCGTCGCGGTGCCCGCGTGACGGTGTTTGAGCGTGACGACCGCCCGGGCGGCCTGCTCATGTACGGCATTCCCAACATGAAGCTCGAGAAGTCTGTGGTCGAGCGTCGCGTGGCACTCATGCGCGAGCTGGGCATTGTGTTTGAGCTGGGTGCTGACGTTACGAACCCTGCGGTGGCGGCCAAGCTCAATGGCTTTGACGCTGTCGTGGTGGCTGCCGGTGCTCGCGCCCCGCGTGGACTGGCTGCTGAGAATATTGACGCGCCCGGCGTGGTGTATGCCGTGGACTACCTGACGGCCTCGACCGTCTCGGTGCTCGATGGCGGCGAGCCTGTCATCGATGCACGCGGCCTGGACGTCGTGGTCATTGGCGGCGGCGATACCGGTAACGACTGCGTGGGCACCGCGGTACGTCAGGGTGCGCGCAGCGTGCGCCAGTTTGAGTTCTTGCCGGCGGCGCCTGATGCGCGCGCGGCGAGCAACCCCTGGCCGCAGTGGCCCAACGTGAAGAAGACCGATTACGGCCAGCAGGAGGCCATCGCTGCCATGGGCGGCGAGATGCGCGCTTGGGGTGTGGATACGCTCGAGGTGCTGCTGGACAATAAGGGCGCGGCCGCGGGCCTGCGCGTGGCCGATCTGGATTGGTCGGCTGGCAAGCCCGAGCGTATCGCGGGCTCCGAGCACGAGGTGCCGGCCCAGCTGGTGCTCATCGCCTGCGGCTTTACGGGCCCGGAGCACGGTGTGTTCGACGCCGTTGGCGTGCCCGTTGCCACTGCTGGTCGTCCGCTGCCTGTGATGGCCGCTGAGGGCTCGCATCTTGCGGCGCGTGTCGACGGCGTCGCCGCGGATGCCGCGCCGGTGTATGTTGCCGGTGACGCTCGTAACGGCAGCTCGCTCGTGGTGAACGCTATGGCCGACGCCCTGGCCTGCGCTGCCGAAGTAGCCGAGGCGCTGGAGCTGTAAGGCGGCTGTCCACAATTGAATCGTCAAGGGCTGTCCCCAACGGCCGGCCCAAAAGGAACGTCCCCAAGTGCCGGCAGCTGGGGACGTTCCTTATGTGCCGGCATTCGGGGACACTCCTTGCGGGTTTGCAGGCGACTTTGTCATTTGCCGACGTGCAAGTGTTCATTCGTCGACGTTTGCGACTGTGCTACTCTGCTCTTTCTGTGGTGGCTACGGGCATCTGGCTCAAAAGAGCGGGTTGGCCGTCTATGTTTACCTGCGGTTTTGTTGCGGTGCGCTCATTCGGTCAAGTGTCCCGTCAAGTGTTTGGTCAGCAGTTGGTTTGCAGCCGGAGGCCTATTTTGCCCGCGCTGGTCGTGGCTGCCCACCCTCCTCGTAAGCTCAAATTGAGATCCATTAGTTTGAGGAGGATGCCGTGACTGACCACGTTTTAGACCGAGCGCATCTGGCCGAAGCCGTCGGCAACGATATTGCCGACATGGCCCATTTTTGGATGCTGCGGAAGTTTCAGTTTTTGGAGCCGGCGCGCGAGCAGTTCGAGATCATTGTCGACCCGTGGCTCGGCTATTGCACCGAGCCTTCGCAAAACGAAATCATGGCCTACAACATGGCATTTACCGATTGGCTGCTCTTTGAGCGCCCCTATCGCCATGGCAAGACGCTGCTCGAGCTGTATGTTGATGAGCCGCCGGCATCGCTTTCGCCTGCCTCGCTCAAGCGGCTCGAGCAGGTGCGCGACACACAGTATTTCTCGCGCTTTGGCATTTTGGACAAGGATCCTGCGAACGGCATGGTTGCGCTGAAGGATACGCGCACCGACCGTTGCTTTGATGTCTACGACCCGCATATCGTGCAAAAGGAGCATTGGAGCGACGGTGCGATTGCGGTGCGCCTCGCCTGCGTCGACGATGTCTGGCTGACGGCGGGGCAGCTCTACCTCTACGACATAGCGCGCCTGAGCGATACGGCGATCGACGGGCCTGGCGCCGTCCATCCGGAAGACCTGGAAGATGGCTTCGACACCTCGTGCATCAGCTTCTTTTTGCGCCTGGTCCGCGACATCATGGGCGCCCAGGGGCGCTACGTAAAGTCGCTCAACATCTACGAGCAGGAGTGGGAGTAGGGGATGTGACTGGTGTCGCCCTGCTGCCCTGACTTTGTCTCAATCTGTAACGTTTGGCGGCTGTTTGGGCCCGTAACTGTTACAGATTGAGACGGAAGGTTGGCGGCTGCCGAAAGATCTTGTTCTGTAACAACTAGAGGCTCAAAGACTGTCTTCCTGTTACAGATCAAGACATTTGTCAGCGGAGGCAACGGAGACGATGGTCCATTTGTCTGACGTGGTGGTGACGAAAGTGTCTAATGCCGTTCTCAAACACAAACATGCGACTCGCAACACGTTGGCGCGGAATAGGATGCTCGCGCGGCTCACGGAGACGGTCAAGCAAGGTGCGCTGCTCGCAACGCATGACAATACCGAGCTCATGTGGCTGCGACGCCATGTTGGAACCGACGATATCGCGGAGCCCGAGCCGTACCTGTTCTGTTTTCAGCATGATTGGGATGCATTGACGCCGGCTGAGCGGGCGCTGAGGACTATTAAGGGCCTTGCGGAGTTTCATCCCGATTGGGCGTTTTGGGGATATGACGCGGCGCTTTTGTGGGGTCTGGAGGTGCCGAATGATCTGCTCGGGCTGCGTTTTCTTGTTAAGACGGGCTGTTCGGTGACGTTGAGCAGCGGGTGCAGGTTGTTGCGTCCACAGATGGCGGGTGCGCTTGAGCGCGTCGACGGCGTGCGAGTGACGCCGTTTTGGCGCACGGTGGAGGATTGTTTGCTGCGTGCGCCGTTTTCCTACGGGTTGGCGATTGCCGATTCTGCACTGCGGGCGAAGGGCATGTCGCGCGACGACCTCTGCGAGCGGCTCCAGGTCGATTGCGAGGGCAGGCGAGGGTATCGCAGAGCTCAGGTGATTGCGTCGCATGCGGACGGGCTGTCCGAGAACGGTGGCGAGTCTCGCTTTCGGGCGTTCTTTATTGCATACGGCTTTCCGGTTCCGGAGCTGCAGGTGGAGTTTCGCGATCCGCTCGATCCGAGCCAGGTGTTTCGCGTCGACTATTTTTGGCGGCTCGAGGACGGAACGTGCGTGATTGGCGAGCTGGACGGAAAGGGGAAGTACACCTTGCAGAACGGCGAGGGCCGGGAGTCGGTCGACCCATTCGTGGCAGAACGTCAACGGGAGTCCCATCTGACAATGCTTGGGCATAAGGTGCTTCGGTTTACGTTTAACGAACTCAAAGACCCGGGGAAGCTGATCGAAAAGATGAGGTTGGCGGGTATTCCGCGACGGCCCGATTTGGCTGAGGAGTGGAGACGTCAGTGGTATGGGCGCTGAGAGGTTTTGTCTCGATCTGTAACGTTTAGAAGTTGTTTGAGTTCGTAATTGTTACAGATCGAGACAAACCGGTGAAACGTCGACCGAATGTCTCGATCTGTAACATCAGGGGGCCCAATAACCCTGTACCTGTTACAGATCGAGACATTCCCCTGATGTTGCTGGGGTGGGGCTGCAACGTATTCCGTCCCCACATCCCCTCTTCCCTCCGTTAACCGATATGCTCGACTTTAGGTCGCTGCATTAGGTGATAATGGACAAATGTTCATGTTAATCGTGAGGGAGGAGCTCGATATGGCGTCTGCCGATCGTTCCACGTTGTTTATCAATGCGACCATTCTGGATGGTTCGGAGCATATGGAGCCGCAACCCGATATGGCCGTGGCCGTTGAGCGCGGTGTCATCACGTGGATGGGGCCGAGTGCTGTGGCGCAGGCGCCTGCGGGTGCCGAGGTCATCGATCTGGCCGGCGCGTACCTCATGCCAGGCCTCATCAATATGCACGTGCACCTGTGCGGCTCGGGCAAGCCTGTCTCGGCCGGCGATGCGGGCGCGCTGATGAAGAAGCTCGATAATCCCGTGGGGCGCGCCATCGTGCGCCGTATTCTTAAGGGCAGCGCCCAACAACAACTGGCAAGCGGCGTGACCACGGTGCGCGGCGCGGGCGACCCACTGTTTGCCGACATCGCCGTTCGTAATGCCATCGACGCCGGCAAGTATCAAGGTCCTCGCCTGGTGGCGCCGGGAACGGGCGTCACGGTGCCGGGCGGCCATGGTGCGGGCTTGTTCGCCCAGGTGGCAAACAGTCCCGCCGAGGCAGCCGAACAGGTGCGCGACCTGTATGCGCGCGGTGCCGACGTCATTAAGCTGTTCGTAACGGGCGGTGTGTTCGATGCGACCGAGGTGGGCGAGCCGGGCGTGCTGCGTATGCCGGTGGAGGTTGCCGCGGCGGCGTGCAAGGCGGCGCACGATATGGGCCTTCCGGTCATGGCCCATGTCGAGAGTACCGAGGGTGTGAAGGTTGCGCTTGAGGCCGGCGTTGACACGATTGAGCACGGCGCTCCGTTGACGTCCGAGATTCTGGAGCTGTACCGTGGCGCCGCGGGCACGCAGCTCGAGGGGCGTGCGCCCAGCGTTACCTGCACTATCAGCCCGGCGCTGCCGTTTGTATTGCTCGACCCGGAAAAGACCCATTCGACCGATACACAAAAGAAGAACGGCGACATCGTGTGCTCGGGCATCATCGAGAGCGCCCGTGCCGCACTGGAAGCTGGCGTTAAGGTGGGCCTTGGCACGGACTCGAGCTGCCCGTTCGTGACGCAGTACGACATGTGGCGTGAGGTGGCCTATTTTGCCAAGTACGTGGGTGTGAGTAACGCCTTCGCGCTGCATACGGCCACGCAGGTCAATGCCGAGCTGCTGGGGCTGGGCGGCGAGACCGGCACAATCGAGTGCGGCAAGGCCGCCGATATCCTGGTGACGCGCAAGAACCCGCTCGATGACCTGTGCGCACTGCGTGAGCCGGCGTACGTGATGTGCCGTGGTGATCTGGTGCGCAAACTCAAGGTGAAGCGTATTCCCGAGGTGGACGCCGAGCTCGACACGATTATGGCCATGCCGTCCGAGGCACTGGCCGAGGAGCTCGCCCTCGACGGCGTGGCATAGGTGTGACAAAGGGGCAATCCCTTTGTCATAATCAAAAAAGCCGAGGTCTCAGTGCGAGGCCTCGGCTTTTATTTGTCCCATGGTATGGCGGCTAGGAGCGCGTCTCCATCTTGGCGTGGCACTTGGGGCAGGTGACGCGGATCTTGCCCTTGCCCTTGGGGACGGAGAGCATCTGGCCGCAGTTGGGGCACTTGAGGTATGCCGTGGTCTTGCGCCCCTTCCACATCTTCTTGGCCGTGCGCTTGGCACGCTCAAAGTCTTCCTTACTGGTGCCGGCTGCGCGTGAGGTGCTGGCCGCTGCAGCTCCGCCGCCCAAGCTAGCTACAAACTTGCCCAAGCCGGGTACGTTTGCAGTCGCGGCGACAAAGGCCTCGTTCTCCTTGCGACGTGCGTCGATATTTTTGGACAGGCCGCGCAGCACGCCAATCACGATTACGGCGATGGCAATCCAGCTGAGCCACTGGATGCGGGCTATCGATCCGATCATCGCGATGACGATGCCGGCAAAACCCATTACGATGGTGAGTTCATCGGCGCCATTGCGACCCTTCATAAAGTCATTCATGCAAATTGCCTTTCGTTCGATATGCTGCACGCCTTTATACCCGATTTAGAGCAAGGGGGACAGGTTAATCTACACCAATGCGGTGCAAACATACCTGTCCCCGGAACACCAAGACGGTGTAAAGAAGTCTGTCCCCAATGCCCCAATTACTTGGAGAGCTTGTCGACAACGCGTTCGATCTCGGCGAGCTTGGCGGCCTTGAGGTCTTCGTCGCCCGATTCGATTGCCGAAGTCACGCAGCCCTCGATATGCGCCTTGAGCACGTCGGCGTTAATGCGCGCGAGGAGTGCCTGCGTGGCCATGAGCTGCGTGGAAATATCGACGCAATAACGGTCCTCATCGACCATCCGCAAGATGCCGTCGATCTGGCCGCGCGCCGTCTTGAGCATGCGGGTCACCGATTTGTGGTCTGCCATCATGACGGGTCCTCGTTTCTGGTCGATCTTTCGGATATCCCTGTCAGTTGCGGTGAAATACGGACCGTTTAAAGGCCTAGGGCGGCACAACAGTCCGTATTTCACCGCAACTTCTGAGGATTGAGTAGGCAGCGTCTGCTATGCGGCGGTCACGGATAGGGCATGGAACTTCTCGCCCGCGGCCTCGACAGCGGCGGCGAGCTGCTCGGCGGTCACGGTGTCGGCACACTCCACCTGGACGGTCTGGGTCTCGTGATCGGCGTCGGCGTCGGTCACGCCGGCTACGTTGAGCAGCGCCGTCTCGACGGTGGCGTCGCAGTGGCCGCACATAAGGCCAGACGTTTTAACGATGTAGTTCATGATTATCTCCTTTTCGTTGAGTACCTAAAGTTGCGGTGGAATACGGACTAAATAGCGGTTTAGCTAAGCATGTTACGCCTTATTTCACCGCAACTGATGGCTTAAAGGTTCGCAGGCGCAGCGCGTTGCTTACGACACACACGCTCGACAGGCTCATGGCCGCGGCGCCAAACATCGGCGAGAGTTGCCAACCGGTGAGGGGGAAGAACACGCCCGCCGCCAGCGGAATGCCGATGCCGTTGTAGAACAGCGCCCAGAACAAGTCCTGCTTGATGTTGCGAATCGTGGCGCGCGAAAGCTCGATGGCACGGGCGACGTCCATGAGGTCGCTGCGCATGAGTACCACATCTGCCCCTTCTTTGGCGATGTCGGCGCCGGTGCCGATAGCAAGGCCCACGTCGGCGCGCGCCAGGGCGGGGGAGTCGTTGATGCCGTCGCCCACCATGGCGACCTTGCCGCCCGCATCCTGCAGCTCGCGGACGTGGCGCTCCTTGTCGGCGGGGAGGACGTCGGCGATGACCTGCTTGCTGTTCAGTCCCACGCGGCGGGCGATTGCTTCGGCCGTCACACGGTTATCGCCGGTGAGCATGCGCACGTCGACGCCGAGCGAACGCAGCGCGGCGATGGCCTCGGCGCTCGTCTCTTTGACCTCGTCAGCCACGGCGATGGTACCGACAAGCTCGCTGTTCTTGGCAAAGAACAGCGGTGTCTTGCCTTCGGCGGCGAGCTGTTCGGCAAGGCCCGCGGGCACGGTAACGCCCAGCTCGTCCATCAGGCGCACGTTGCCGGCGGCGATGACATTCTGCCCCTCGCGCGCCGTAACGCCACGACCGGGCACGGCGGCAAAGTCCTCGACCATGCGCGCGACAATTCCGCGCGCCTCGCACTCGGCCATAATCGCCTCGGCCAGCGGGTGCTCGCTTGATCGCTCCAGCGCCGCGGCCAGCTTGAGCAGCGCCTTTTCGCTCATGGCGGGCGAGCCGTCGGCGCGCGCGGCTACCACGATATCGGTCACGGCAGGCTTGCCGCGGGTGACCGTACCCGTCTTATCGAGCACCACGGTGCCCACGCTGCGCAGGTTCTCCAGCGCCTCGGCACTCTTAAACAGAATGCCCATCTCGGCGCCCTTGCCGGTGCCGACCATAATGGCGACGGGCGTGGCCAGACCCAGTGCGCACGGACAGCTGATTACCAGCACAGCGACGGCGGAGGTGAGCGCTTCATTCACGCTACCGGTCAGTGCCATCCACGCCACGAAGGTCATGGCCGAGATCACGAATACCACGGGAACAAACACACCGGCGACCTTGTCGGCCATGCGGGCGATGGGCGCCTTGGTGGCGTTGGCATCCTCGACGAGCTGGATAATCTTGGCAAGCGACGTGTCGGCGCCCACACGCGTAGCGCGGAAGGTAAACGAGCCAGTGCGGTTGACGGTGGCGGCGTTGACGGTGTCGCCGGCGGTCTTTTCCACGGGGATGGACTCGCCGGTGAGCGCACTCTCGTCCACGGCCGAGCTGCCCTCGAGCACCACGCCATCGACGGGGATGGACTCGCCGGGACGCACGCGCAGGACCTGGCCGGGAAGGATGCTGTCGACGTCGACGGTGGTCTCGCTGCCGTCCTCTGCCACGACGGTCGCGGTCTTGGGTGCCAGGTCGATGAGCGCCTCGATGGCGCCGCCAGTTTTGGACTTGCTGCGCGTCTCAAGGTATTTGCCCACGGTGACCAGAGACAGGATCGTGCCGGCGCTCTCAAAATACAGATTGTCCATGCCCGTCATCATTGCCTCGTGCACCTGACCTGTGGCCAGCTGGTCGGCCATGATGAACATGGCGTAGAGCGACCAGGCGATGGAGGCGGTGGCGCCCACGGCAATAAGGGCGTCCATGGTGGGCGCGCCATGCGCGAGCGATTTAAACCCGTTTATAAAGTACGCGTCGTTGACATAGACGATGGGGATGAGCAGGACGAGCTCGGTGAGGGCGAGCGTCATGCTGTGGGTATGGTCGGTGAAAATGCCGGGCAGCGGCCAGCCGAGCATGTGTCCCATGCCTATGTAGAACAGTGGGACGAGGAAAACGATCGAGATGATGAGGCGGGCGCGCATGGCAGAGGCGGCGGCCTCCAATTTTTTGGTGGGCGACTCCATGTGGGCGGCGCCGGACCTGGCTTGCGTGCTGCCGTTTGAGCCGGCGGCACCGGTGCTCGCATCGACGAGTGAGGCCGAGTAACCCGCGCGGTCGACGGCGGTGCAGATATCGTCGGGGGAGACCTGCGCTGGGTCGTAGTCGACCATCATGGAACCGGCGAGTAGGTTGACCGCGACGCTTTGGACGCCGTCGAGTTTGCTTACGGCGCGGTCCACGTGCGCCTGGCAGGCGGCGCATGTCATGCCGCCCACGTCGAACTTATCTTGAGCCATGGCTTCTCCTTTCTGTGGTTCGGTGTTGGAATTGTTAACCTGCCGATACTATACACCCATACCCCCTGGGGGTGTCTAGTAATAGTTGGAATGTATGACTTTTCATTACAGATGAGGGTGGCTGCTCAATAGGTGGCCGTCTCTGCCAAACATCTCAATCTGTAATGTCTGGACCGGTTTTTGAACCATAGCTGTTACAGATTTAGACGAACATTTCGGCCGAAAACTAACGTCTCGATCTGTAACATCTAGACCCCGGTTTGCCGAGTATTTGTTACAGATCAAGACAAACAGTTGGCAGGAAACTCAATGTCTCAATCTGTAACATCTGGCAGGAAATATGACCTCCAACTGTTACAGATTGAGACGGACCGTCCGCGGTCAACTCAAATGTCTCAATCTGTAACATCTAGAGAGGTTTTTAACCCCTTACTGTTACAGATTGAGATGTTGTCTCGCGGGGCTGGGGTTTTGTCTCGATCTGTAACAACTAGACCGGTTTTTGGGTTCTAACTGTTACAGATCGAGACAATTGCCGGGGAGGGCCCCGTCACGGCAAGACGCCCGCTCCCTAGATACAGAATCCGGGGATCACACAGGTTAGTTTGTTTGGCTTGTCCGCAGGCGTTGCGTACGTAAAGGCGTCGCCGTCGTGGCCCACGCGATTCAAATAGAGTGTGCCTCCACTCTCCGATGTGTCGGGACTCGCCGTTCGTTCCCACCAACAGGCGTCCTTGCCCTTCCACTGGCGAACCAACATCTCGTTCGTGGTATACGGACTTACCTTGAGCTCGCGGAAGAGCTGATACTCCTTGCCCTCGCCGTTGTAGATGTCTGCCAGGTAGTGATAGTCCTTGGCAAACGAATCGGGCGGTTGCGTACCGCACAGCTCGACCATGGCGGGCAGCCAAAGGGTTGCGGGCAACTCGCTCAGACACGATGCACTGTTGGCGGCGCCAGCGTTATTCGAGATCTTTTTGACAGATTTGATGAGTGCGCGCAACTCGTTGGGCAGCAGCTTAAGGCCGTCGCCGTTGAGCCATTCCCGCAGCTCGCAATCTGCCCAGCCGGCGCTCGGCGGTTCAGCCGCAGCGTTGCGCTCGGCAATACCCGCATCGAACATAAACGTCAGTCCGGCCTTGCCCGTCCCGTCCAGAAGCTCGTCGTGGCGGATGCCCACGAGCTGCGCGCCGACGTGCAGCCCATTGGTGAGCTTCACGCGCTTAGTGCATGGATAGGGGATATGCCCGTTGTCATCGAGCAGGTGATAGCGCTTGGCAATCTCGCGTGCCTCGCTACGGGTCTTGGCGGCCTTAATCTTGAGCGAAATCTCCTGCAGCTGATCCCAGGTGTAGTCGTCAAGCGAACCGCGGATGCCGTCCAGGTAGTCGGGGATGCCAAAGCCATGGGTCGCCGCCCCAACGACGCTGAGCCCCGCAACGGCTGCAACGACGCCACCGATAATAAACCGGCGGCGGGTCATGGCATCGTGCCGGGCCTGCTCCAGGATCTCTCTCGCGCGCTCGCCGGCGACGTCGACCTTAAGGTGTGTACCGGAGTCGATGTCGATTGCGGCATCACTGCCCGCGCCTTCGCGGCCCTCGGATTCGGCATCGGTGAGGTATGCCGAGAGCACCTCGAGCATCTGCTGCTCGGTGGGACGATCGCACTGCTCGACTGAGAGACCCTTCATGATGATCTGGACGAGTGCCTCGTCGTCATTGCATCGCGGCTCGAGCGGTGCCGGCTTGGTCTTGGTCTTTATGAGGTAGAACGAGCCGGTTGCCGCGGCACCCGTCGACTCCACATCGAACGGTTTACGACCGCTGTAGAGCTGGTACAGAATGCTCGATAGTGCGTAGACGTCGATGGCGGGCGAGCGGCGAAGGGCCGCGATGCCTTCGATATCCTGCGTGAGCATCTCGGGCGCGGCGTATGCGGGCGTGGCAAAGCGCCAGATGTCGGCGCGCCGGGTGATCGTGTCATCGCCGAGGGCCATGGTCGCGGAGCCCATGTCGATGAGGCAGGGGTCAAAGGAGCAATCGACGATCTGCTGCTCGAGCGTTCGACTGGTGGTACGGAACATGATATTGGCGGGCGACAGGTCGCGATGGACGACCGGATTTACGAGTCCCTGGGTCATCAGGAGTGCGCGAAGCACGGCGTTTCCAACGGCGGCCACCATCTGGGTGGTTAGCCCGCCCGACGCATCGTGCGGAAGCAAGGGCAGCGCCTGCTTGAGCGAGGTGCCCTCGACCCACTCCATGAGGATGAGCGGGTCGTCCTCGCACGATCCATAGCCATAGACGCGCGGAAATCCGCGCAGGTGCGAGACGGTGCACAGATGACGGTACTCCTCGAACAGGGCGGCGGTGTTGGCCAGGTGCGCAGCCGCTTGCTCGGCGGAGCGATCGGGGGCTTGGCCGGAAAGGATGGCGTTGTCCTTGAGCAGCTTGACGGCAAAGACCTCGCCGCTTGTGTTGGTCGCGCGAAGCACGTGTCCGATATTGCCGCCGTCGCGGTATGCCGTCTGAAGAATAAGCGTCATAAACCGTCGCTTGGCGTCGTCCTCGGCGCTGGGGTCGACCGCTACGGCGGTGTCGAACGTGTCGAGACGGATGAGTTTGTCGCCAGGGGCGGTGTTGGTGGTATCCAAGGCGTTCCTTCGTTTGGTGGGGCCGCGTGCTCACACCGAGAACGCGATTATCGATTAAAGCCCATGATAGACGTGTTTGCCGATAAGCTGACTCGTATTGCTATTTATAGTGCAGCGTGCAACGTAAATGATATAAGACGAGTGACACCTGTTTTCCCACGTCTCTACGCGCTAGTCCACAATAACGAGAAACGTTGTATAGAGACCCAAATGAAGTCTGTCGCTGTTGGCGATTTCCACGGGGGGATAGACTTTGCCGGGCTCTCGTTGGTCGCGGGGCGGCTCGATTACGGTATCGCCGTCGCCTGCACCCGATTCGAGCACCGTGCCGTTGGTCGATCCAAGGCCCTGGGCGTACCAGTGCTCACCCTCAAGCCAAATGCGAAGATGCTCGCGCGATGCGTCGGCGCCCACATCGGTGATGCTGGGCGAGGTTTTGGGCAAAGAACCAATCACGGTGCCGCGCGGATCGCGTGTGAGGGGATGGATTTGCATGTCGACGCAGTTGTCGGCATGCGTCCTGAGCAGACCGAGGTTGGGGGCAACGGTGCGCGGCTGCTCCAGGCTGCCCATAAAGCCGCGTCCGACGGTAGTTTCGGTGGTGCCAAAGTGCCCGCCCGTCTTGCTGTCGCAAAAGCGCTCGACGGTGGCCACGCCTTGAACGGGGTCGGCAAGTGCGCCCGTTGCCACAAAGAGCATCAAGAAGAGCGTGCTTTTTTCGCGGGGGCCGTGGTCATCGGAGCTGTTGATACGCCCCAAGGCATTGGCGTAGAGGCGGTCGTCGAGGTCATAATCGGCGAGAACCGACATCATGCCTTGGGCCGCCGGGCCGCTGTAATGCTCGGATATTTCCTGATAGGCGCGATCGCCTCCGCCGAGCTTGTTACTAATGGCGGCGGCAAGGTTAAGCGTGGAGACGGTAAGGTCATTGTAGATGCCTGGCGCACACTGATCGGGCTCGCGGTGGACGATGTAGCGAGTGAGGTACGAGCGGTTGGTAGAGCATTTGTCGAGCAGGGTACTGCCTGCATACGAATTGCCGTTAATGAGCATTCGCGCAATCTCGAGATGCTTGAGACCGCCGAACGATCGGATGTCGTTGTAGAGGACCGAGCACGGTGTTTCCGCCGCCATGGCTGCCTCCCCAGATAACTTTAATGACGTACTGCAAACATGATAGGAAATGGCTACGCTCAAAGCGTACCGACTCGAAAAATGTTGCGCAACGCTTTGCATAACTATTGAGACATTATAGGGCAGATACGCCAAGTTGCAGGATGGCTGCAAACGACACATTTTGAGAGGTCGTGCCCTATGGAATGCCCTTATTGCGGTGCATTGTTGCCCGATGACGCTAGTTTTTGCTCTGAGTGTGGATCGCCTCTTGCCGCGCCCTCGTCGACCGCGCCCGTTTCCGAAGATCCCTATACTACGCCCCAGACCGTGTCACAGAGCCCTGCCTTTTCTTGGCGCGACGGCGAGGCCGCTACGGCGGCAACGGTGGAGTTGCCTAAGGCGGATGCTGCCTGGAAAGCAGACGAGCAGCCGGTGGCGGCACCCGGCGCGTTTGAGCCCGCTGTGCCCGAATCCGATTCGGACGCCACGCGTGTAGTCGATCCCTTGTCGGACTTTGGCACTACGATCGAGGACGTGGAAACTGAGCCTGCCTGCCATGCCGATTTTGGTTCTACGCCGCTCGGTGAGGAAGAGCAGCTCGAGCAGGACCGCGAGAGCCTCAAGACGGCCAAGGCCGAGTACAAGCTGGCACGCAAGCGCCTGGGCAAGTCGTATGCGCCCGCCATCGCCGCCGGCGTTATTGTCGTTGCCGCCTTGTGCGCGGGAACCGGCTGGGCGGGCTACTCATATGGCCTGGCCCATCCGCAAAATACGGAGCAGATTCAAAAGCTCAAGAAGCAGCTTGAATCTTCCAAGGACGAACTCACAAAAACGCAAGACGAGCTCGATCAGACAAAGTCCGACCTTAAGGATGCTAAGGCGGAGCTCAAGACCGCAAGCAAGAACGGCGAGGACGCCAGCTCCGATGCCGAGGACTCCTCCACGACGGGCAATGCGACCTCGTCGACCACTACGACCTCTGGTAGCACAGCGAAGCTCAACATCGATAAGCCCACGAGCTTTGTCAACACCACGTGGCGCGGATCACTTAAGGAGACGGGCAACTCTTGGGGCCATACTTGCTACGGCGCGAGCAAAAACGACCTTGTGATTGTGTTTAAGAGCATCAGCGATTCCGGCGAAGCGGTTGCAGACATCTCGGCCACGCTGCATGCCCACGATACCTACAACGCCGAAAAAACCGTCGCCCAATCCGATGGTGACGACTATCGCACCTACACGGACGTCACTGGTACGTTTGTTAAAAACAAGGGCTTTGAGTTCTCACTTCCCGTCGAGGAGGAGGACTGCGACCTTACGGTTACGGGTGTTCCTAAAAAGAAGAATGGCAAGTACTACCTGGATACGGAGGTCGTTTCGAGGGACTCTGCCGTCAACATGGGAACGAGCATCACGGATTCCTTTGAGCTTTTGATTTCCTAGTACCTCGTATTGTCAGCGTGCGATGCATGGGGACGGTGGCGGGGGCGGCTTTTTTGAGGGTCGGGCCCGCCCGCCTTGGTACCAGTGAGGGGCGCGTTTTTTTGGGGCGCCGCCCCCGCCACCGCTTTTTGCAAATGGGTCTATTTGCTGACTTGGGTTTTACTGGCGGCTAAAGTATGCCGGCAGATGCGAGGAAGAGTATAACCACGATTGCTACCAGGGCAGCAATCACCATCGTGAGTGCCATCGTGCGTTGACGTTTGACGGCAAGGCGCGCGCGACGCATGGACTCGGCGCTGCGGATGGTCTCGGTGGATGGGGTTGGCCGAGGCGTGGGCTGCGCCTGTGCAGCCGTGCGGGTGGGGACGGTGGCGTCCACCAAGGCGGCAGTGCTGCCGCGATCCGCCACAGGCCGGCGCTTTCGCGGAGCACCCGTACGGGCGAAAGGCTCAAGGCGCGCCGCGAGTTCATTTGCCGAAGGGCGTGCGTCTTGCGAGACTGCCAAACAAGCCATAATCGCGTTGACCAAGCCCTGTTCGCGGGGAGTTGCGGGCGCAAGGGGTTGCGGTTGCACGGTGCGCTTGAGGCGCGCGTGATCTCCAGAGCGCCTGAGCTCTGCCTCAAAGGGCGCGTGTCCGCAATAAAGCTCGTAGAGGATGCTTCCCAGCGCATAGATGTCGACGGCGGGATTGTCACGCGCACCGGGGTCGGCTTTAAACCGCTCCAGCATTTCGGGTGCCGCGTATGCCGGCGTGGCACCGCGAAAAGCGTTGACGTCGACGGTAAAGGAAAAGTCCGGCTTAACGAGCTTGGCGCTGCCCATATCGATCAGGCAGATGTCAAAATAGCCACTCGAGACCTGCTCCTCGAGCGGGATGCGATCGTGACGCAGCATGATGTTGCGCATGGAGAGGTCGCGGTGAACAAAGGGCGTGTCGAGCGATTGCGTGGACAAGATGATCTTGAGTACGCTCAGACCCAGCGCGGCGACGATATCGCCGGGGCAGGTTTCAGCGCCATCGCTCAGAGCTGGCCGTGCATCAAGAAGCGAGACGCCGTCAACCCATTCCATGAGCAGCGCCGGGGTTCCGTCTGCCGTGTAGCCAAAACCGTAGACATCGGGAAAACCCCTTAGGTTGGATACGACGGAGAGCGTGCGGTACTCCTCTTCCAAAGTTTCTCGGTTGAGCTGTTCTTGCTCGGGCTGGGCATCGGGGCGCGGCATCTTAAGCGCGAGCTCAAAAGCGCGATCGCCGCTCTGGACGCGGCGGACATAGGCGTTGCCGCCAAAGCCGCCCTTTTGCGGCGGAACGAGAAGCGTGCAGAAGCGACGCCGTGCCGCAGCCTGCTCGCGCTCGGTGAGCAGTGCTGGCGTATGAAACTTGACGAGTCGAACTTCTTCGTAGGAACCGGTCATGGCGCGCTTTCATCCTTTCTTCCATTAGCAGGATATGCGCTAGCCGCCGCCTTCTGTTGCGCAACATCGACAAATCTGCCGCTCGCCAATGTTGCGCAACAGAATCGCGCAGAGCGGCGGTAGAAATGAGGCAGTAAAAACGCTTGATGACCGGGATGGCCCCGTTATCCATGAAGAAGGGAACGTGATAATGAGCGGCTCGGTGGGAGATAATTTTGTAGTCGCTGCCGGAATAGCCACTTCACCGCTGGCAGTGCCATTGGCCCCCGCTGCAATTGTTGCCGGGGCAGCGGCGTTGCGCATAGAGGCGGAGAAGGCCGAGGCAGAAAATGCCGTTAAGGACTATAGGCATGGGCTATTGGACATCAAGTCGCAGATGCTCCTTGAGTTTCCCGATATGGATGAGTCGACACGCGCCGCGTTGGATAGCGTGATTGACGAATATTCGAGGAAAAACGTGACAGGACCGCTTGTGGGCGAAGAGGTCGTCATGGGTCGGGGTGCGGTGACGCGGATTCGAACTGAGGCGGCATTGGCACAGCTTGCGGCGACGCTTCACACTTTGATCCCGACGCTAACCTTCGATGCCCATGCCCAGCGCAGGGTCGAGATGAGCCAGAGCCGCATCGATGCCGCACAGACGTCCGAAAAGCTCAGGGCCCAAGGATTGCTAAAGGCAATCGATTACGACATTGCTCGCGACGGTTCCATCGATCTTGAGAAAGCGCTCCTACATATCGCGGATACCGCCGCAAACTCTTCGACGGGTTCCTTTGAGGACGCAGCTCGCGCGTTTGAGGAGTGGACGGCGCGCATCATCCCGCTTATGCAGGATGAGGTGCTCGACATAGCACTGCGAAATCGCCTGGGTGCAAAATTCGAGACCGCCCGCGCCTCGTTTAACGCGCTTGGTCCAGATTCGAGCGAGGAGCAACGCCTTGCCGCCATGAAGATTCTCAAGGACTTCGAGCATGTGATGAAGAGTGCCCAGCATGAGTCGAACGAGCTTCATGAGCAGTATGAAGCATACCGACTGCGCGTTGATCTTCTTAATGAACGCTATCATCGTCCGACGGTGCTCAGACGGCCTCATGAGATTGAGGATTTGTACGCTGCCGTGGATGCCGCAGACGCTGCGCTTGCCTCGGCGGCTAAAGACGAATACATCGAGCGCTGTGTTAATGAGGTTATGGCCGAACACGGGGCTGACGTTGTCCGTTATGCGGTTATGGATGGGTCTGGCAAGCCATGGCGCCTTATCTTCGACACGAACAAGCGCAAGGCGGTTGCCGTCCTTAAAGGGTCGCACGAACAGCAGCTTGTGATGCGAGTTGTCGAGGCCGATCCATCCGAGTTTTCGGAAGATCCGGTTAATCCCACCGTCATCAAAGATATGAAGGCCCAAGATCAAGCGACGGTCGACAAAGTCGTTCAGGACCAAGTTGAGTTCTGCGATTTTTACCTGCAGTTTAAGGAAGACCTTAAAGAACGCGGCGTTGTTGTCGCATCCGACGCCCCCGGCCATTTTGTTCGACCCGCTGATCCTCAGACCGCCGTCGAGATTCACCCGCACGATTACGTGCCGCCCACACCTTCCGCAGATGCGGAACGTCGTCTGCGTAATCGCCGTCAAGCAAGTCAACTCAAGCAGAGGGAAATGAGGTAAACCATGACATGGGAATGCCCTATCTGTGGTCTTATGAACGATGATGCCCGCGATATGTGCGAGGACTGTGGGACGCCGCGTCCCGCTGGTGCGGCCCCCGCGCCTTCGGCCCCTGCGCCCGCGGTCTCGGCACCCGAGGCGCCAGTCGCCTCAGCGTCCGGCTTTGCCGCCGCGGTCGCTGAGCGTCCGGCTCCCGCCGTCTACCCTGCAACATCATCGATGGACAGTGCTTCGCGGCCTCAGCGTCCCGCACCCCAGCAGGCACATCAGGCTGCTCCTGCTCCCACGCCGCAGCCTACCCCCATGCCCGTTCCGCAACCTGCTCCGGTTCCTGCGCCGCAGCCGACGCCTGCGCCGGTGCCACGGCCGACGCCTGCGCCAATGCCGCAGCCCGCGCCGCAACCCATGGCGAATGCTGCAGCTACTCCCGCGGCTCCCGCGCTTACGCTTGCCGATCCAGTAATGGGTGAGCAGCTTCGTCTCACGGACGCTGCCGTGCTTGGACGCAACGCGTTTCCTTCTATGGCTTCGAACTTTGCCATGTCCCGGCAGCATGCCAGCGTTCGTTTTGAGCGGGGCACATGGATGGTTGCCGATGAGGGGTCCAATAACGGAACGGCTCTTATGCGTGGCGGCCAGATCCTCAACTTGGTTCCCGGCGTGGCCCAGCCGATTCATACCGGCGATACGCTACTCATTCCGGCTGCGTCTGGCGAATTTGCCCAATTGCGTCTGACGGTTACTGTGGAGGAACCGCCTGCGGCGCAACCCGTGCAGACCCAGGCTTGGTCTGCGCCTCAGCCCGCGTCTGCTGCGGCACCGGTTGTTTCTGCTGCTGGTGAGTCTGCGGGTGTCGAGGGCTGGTTTGTCGAGTGCCCCGAGTGCGGTCGTTTGCATCTCGTTGCTGATGAGCGTGCAAAGGTTGGGGATGGCTGTGAGGAATGCGGTTGCTCGCTTGCACGTATCTCGGCCGTGTACCGTACACTCGATCCGGGCGAGGATTACGCCGATGTTCGTTAGCCATGTGCTTGCCCCCGTCGTCTCGCTGGGTCCGGGAGAACGTATTGTTGTCTGGACCGCTGGTTGTTCAAAGCGTTGTGCCGGATGTATTTCGCCCCAATGGCGCAACCAGCTGCCCGAGCAGGATGTCGATGTTGATGAGCTTGCGCAGATGTTGCTCGATACCGCGCGCGAGCACGGCGTACATCGGCTGACGGTTTCGGGTGGAGATTCGCTCGAGCAGGCATCAGAGCTCGTGAAGCTACTGGCAACGATCCGCTGCGCTTACGATGACATTCTCGTTTACACCGGATTTACGCTCGAAGAGTTGCCGCAGGTGATCGGTGCGGATACGTGGGAGACGCTTAAGTCTCTTATCGATGTGCTGATTGACGGTCCGTACGTAGACGAGCTCAACGTGCCCGATTGTGCGCTGCGCGGCTCGACTAACCAGCGCGTAATCTACCTGAGCGACCGCCCACACGATGATTACGACCAGTATCTTCAACAGCCTCGTCAGCTTCAAAACTATGTCCAGGACGGCACGGTTATCACCGTTGGTATTGCCGACCGTTACCACCATGAATTTTCTGCCAAGGAGGTATAACACATGGCAACTGATTTCGAGCGCCAATCCTGGCAGCGCGAGATGCTCAACTTTAAAGGGGTGAAGAGCCTCTTTATTCTTGAGGGCAACGTCAACGACAAGTATCCCGATGTGGTTGACGGCAGCCTTCAGTTCTCGGAGCTTGCCGAGGTCGTACGCGGCCTTTTTGAAGACGCCAATGGCTCAGTTGAGTACAACGTGGCATATTTCGATCCCATCCAGCTGTTCTCGAGCAGCATGGGCAACGTCGATTGCAAACGCCTGGTGTCGCTGGCCCATGACGAGGCTTCTAAGAGCGATGATCGCATGATGGAGGCGAACGCCTGCATCGCCGATGGCCGCCAAGCATATGCCACCGAGCAGTCGAGCCTGCCATCATACGGCGAGGTTATCCGCTCAATGTTGCGTCTTAAATACAACGACAACCCCGATGGCGGCACCGAGGCCAAGCCGCTTTGCGTGATCGTCAACATGGCATCGCGTCTGCTTGCCTCCTCGACCGGTCTTATGCCCGACGAGACGCAGTTCTTCCTTAACCTGTACCTTGGTGCCAGCAAGGCGCGCCTCATTAACCGTACGGCCGTTAACACGCTCATTCTGGTAACGGATAACGTGCGCAACCTGCCTGTGTGGTTTATCGAGGAGAATCCCTTCCTGCGCACCATCACGCTGCCGCATCCCGATCGTGACATGCGCGAGGCCTACATCCAAAGCAAGTTTGGCTTTGGTGAGGCGCTGTCCGATTCCGATGACCGTGCAGTGCGTCGCTTTATCGATACCACCGACGGCATGAGCGTTAAGGAGCTCGAGGGGCTGCAGCGTATGTACCAGCGCGACATGCAAAACCCCGAGGCTTCCATCGAGGCCATCCTTCCCAAGCTCGTCGACGTCTACAAGTACGGCTTTCGCGAGAACAAATGGCAGCAGATGTTCGAGAAGCTCGAAGAGGATCCCGAGGAAAAGATCAAACGCCGCGTAAAGGGCCAGGACGAGGCCGTCGAGAAGGCCGTCACCGTGCTCAAGCGCTCCGTTATGGGCCTTTCGGGCGCCACCCATTCATCTGGCTCTAAGCCCAAGGGCGTCCTGTTTTTGAGCGGTCCCACCGGTACCGGTAAGACCGAGATCGTTAAGGCCATTACGGAGCTTCTCTTTGGCGACGAGCGCAGCATGCTGCGTTTTGATATGTCCGAGTACGGTGCCGAGAACTCCGATCAAAAGCTCTTTGGCGCTCCTCCGGGATACGTGGGCTATGCCGAGGGCGGTCAGCTTACCAATGCGGTCAAGGCCAATCCGTTCTCGGTGGTTCTTTTCGACGAGATCGAGAAGGCCGCGCCCAGCATTATGGACAAGTTCCTGCAGATCCTCGAAGATGGCCGCCTGACCGATGGCCAGGGTAATACCGTGTACTTCTCTGAGACGGTCATCTTCTTTACGAGCAACATCGGCTTTTCCAAGATTGAGATCGATGCGCAGGGCAACGAAGTTCGTAATACCATCGCGCCCAACACGCCCTATGACGAGATTTGCGAGCGCGTGCGCACCGAGATGGATCGCGAGTTTAAGCCCGAGTTCTTGGGTCGTATCGGCGACAACGTGGTGATCTTCAACTTTATCGATGACGCCGTGGCACTTCAGATCCTCAATTCCAAGATCGATGCCGTTAACCGCAACGTGCATAAGGCACAGCCCGATATTACGGTTGAGGCGACCGATGCCGCCCGCGAGCTGCTGCACTCCATTGCCATGACGGACGCCGTCAAAGCCAAGGGCGGCCGCGGCATTGGCAACTTGGTGGAGAGCGGTTACCTTAACGGGCTTTCCGATTTTCTGTTTGAACACCGCGCCGAGTGGCGCGGTCGCCCCGGTATGGTGGCACGCGCCGTGCCGCAGGGCGAGGGCGATGATGCGCATATCGCATTTGAGCTCATGCCCGGATCGATGGGAGGCGATTGGCGATGACGAAGTTTATCGCTGCAGCAAAAACTCAAGCGGGAACCAATCACCCCGTCAACGAGGACCGTTTGCTTCTTGACGGTAATGTCCTTTGCTATGGCCTGGTAGGCGATTGCGAGCGCGAGATGGGCTGCATGGCAGTCTTTGACGGCGTGAGCGAAGGCGGGCACGGAGCGGCCGCCTCGACTCTTGCTGCTCAGGCGTTTGCGCAGGCCGTGCGCGTCTTTGATACCGATGCTGTCAACGCGTTACAGGAGCGCCTGCGCATGGCGGGCGAGCGAGCCGAGAACGATGTTGAGACGTATGCGGCTCGCTATGGACTGTCTGTTGCCGCATCCACGGTTGCCGGCCTCGTGGTTGCTCCTGACGGGCACGGTGCTGTTTTTAATGCCGGCGATTCTCGCGTGTACCGACTGCGCGGCGGTGTGCTTGCCGTGCTTAGCTGTGACCATACGCCTGAGCGGCGCGTGGGCGGCGTTGGCGCTGAATACAGGGATGATGCCGTTTCGCATTGTATTGAGCTCGCGATTGGACTCAATCAGGGCGGTCGCAATCTTGAGGTCAAGACGACCGTGATGCTTCCGGGCGATCGCTATCTGATCTGTTCCGATGGTATCGATGGGCAGATTGCACAGGAACGTTTGCAGCAGATGCTTGCGAGCGATTCGACATGTGCGCAGTTGTGCGAAGAGCTGTATGCCGAGGCTCGGGTGAACGGCTCGACGGACGATGCAACGCTGATTGTAATTGAAGTGGGGGAGTAGCCATGTCTGATGAGACGATTACGGTACACCGAGATGGTGGCAATGGCAATGATGAGACCGTAACGGTGCGCCGCGGGAATGCGCCCGTAGGGGGAGAGACGGTTACCGTGAACCGTGGCGACCAGGCCTCTGCGCCTGGAGAGACCGTGACGGTACGTCGAGCTGACGCTCCGGCATCTGGTGAAACGGTCACCGTCCGCCGCGACGACGCGCCATCGACAAACGAAACCGTAACGGTGCATCGCCCGATGACCGAATCGAATGGTGAAACAGTAACGGTTGCGAGACCGTCTGTTGGTGCGTCCGCTGACGGCAAGACCGTTACTGTTTCACGCCCTGGTACTTCTGCGGCAGGCGAAACTGTCACGGTGCCGCGCGCTGCGAGCGCCGACGGCCAGACGGTAACTGTCTCGCGCAGCGCCACGGCCAGTCCCAACGGTGAAACGGTGACCGTTTCTCGTGGGGGCGCACATGCTGCCGCTGCATCTGCCTCGCCTTTTGTTGCAGAGGATGCGACAGTTGTCTCGAATGACGGGCAGCAGTTTATTATTCATTTGGGACAGGTCATTGGCCATGGCGGTCAATCTAGCATTGTTGCCGCCGAGCGGGTGAGCGATGGTTTGGCATGCGTTGCCAAGGTTTTTAAGCCTCTTGTGGGCGCCGAGCGTTCGGCATATCAAAAGGTGGTAAGCGCCGTAATGGGGCTTAATGGCCGCCCCGTGTCTCAAACGCATCTGCTGCCCATCTTTGCCTATCTGCACCAGGGCCTGAGCGCGACCGAAGTGGGTGCTGCGGCTCCTCAGCTGTGGGATGTTTCCATTACGCCGCTGGCCACATGCCTTTTTGATCGTCCCCGTAGCAAGAATATGGTTAAGAGCCGCGTGATTCCCGAGCTCAGCCAGGCAATCGAGTTGCTCCATACCGAGCTTGGCATTGTCCATCGTGACATTAAGCCGCAGAACGTCTACCTGTACGACAAGCAGATCGTGCTCGGAGATTATGGCTCCGCCCGCTCGCTTGCCGGATTTGACAGCCGACTGACGAACACCATGACGCGCTCCGACGGCTACACGCCCGGTCGTGGCGGCATGGTCGACCCTCGTAACGACTGGTATTCGTTTGGATACACGATCTGGACGCTCTACGAAAACAATGTCCATCCGCTGCAGGAGTTCATAAACGACAATACGCTTTCCGATCGCCAAGAGACGGGCGAGCCTGCAGACTTCAATCATCCGGAAGATGCGACCTTGGGGAACCTGCTCAAGGGTTTGACGTTTGAGCTATCGGGCGAGCGCTTTGGCTACGAAGAGGTCAAAGACTGGATGGCCGATCCGGAACATTTCTATCGCAAACTTCCCACCATGGATGCCGGTAGCGCACGCAAACCTTACGAGTTTGCCGGCAAGCTGTATAGCGATCCGGTGTTGCTCGCTCGCACGCTGTCCTCCAATTGGGACGAGGCCAAGCTTCGCATGAGCCAGCAGCAGCTCGAAAACCTGATGGGCGACTGGGGTGAAAATGACCTGCAGACCAGGATTCACCAGTTGGTCGAAGAGGATATCCAGACAGCGTCCAATCCCGACCTGGCCCTTGCTTGCGTAATCTATGAGATGTCCAACGGCAAGATTATGTCGTGGCGCGGCGAGGATGTCTCGCTCACCGATGCGAGCGATGCCCTCCCGGCACGCATCGCCAAGATGGATGTCACCGAAATTGATCGCTACGCCGTTCTGTCCGGTCTCGACGGGTCAAAATCGTCAGGCGTGCTGCCTTCGGGATTTTTATCTCGCATTCTTTCTCAAGACAACGATCTTAACGATGGGCGCGCAAAGCTTGCTGCCGATATTCATGAACTCGAAAAGTTGGCGCTGCACTCGAGTGATCCTCATTTCGCTGCTTGTTTATTCAAGGGGTTGCTGACGCGCAACGAGGAGAAAAGTTCTGCTGCTCAGACGGTGCTTATGTCGGTTGTTAATCGTCCGGCGGCGTTTTTTGGCGTTTGCTCGTCGGCTCACAAGCTGGATGAATTCTTGCTCAATTTTGCGGGCGTTTCTGAGATGGCGGCAATTATCTCGGCTCGAGATGCGGCAACTTCGCACGGAGCCGTCGATATAGATGTCGTGATCGATTATATGGATAAGGTCGCGGTCAATAAGAAAGCGGTGCGCGCGTTTTATCGTAAATTTGGTAGCTATGCTGCTTGGCTGTGGCTTGCCGCCCACACCGACCTCTACGACTCGGCCCAAGGCTCTGTGGGCGAGGCGGTTAAAGTTGCCCTGCTCGGATTGAATCCGCCGGCAAACACTGCCGTTTCCATGCTCATCCAGGCTGGTTCCAACGCGCGTCTTGAGGGAATCAAGCTTCGGGAAGATATGGAGCTCACGCCTGTTCCGTATGTGAACGGCTGGGAAGTCGACGGAAAGCACGGAACGCGCCCCTGCACGCGCAATGCGCTGTTTTGCGCTCAGGTCGGCGACGATGCCGTGCCACGCGGCTATGTGGCCGAGCTTATATCCCAAGGCGTTGACGAGCGGTTGCTCGCGGCTCGCGGCGTAAGGCTTCTTGCAGATGAAAGCTTGATCTCCTCTGCCGAATATGCTGAGTTCCTCGAGGATAGCCGCGGTGTTGCAGACGGCTCCTTAAAGGCCGCTATCGAGCAGGATACACGCGATTACGGTGTCGTTGAGGGTATTGCCGATAGCGATGCTCGCGCTGCTGCCATAAAGAAGGAGCAGCGGGGTGTTTTGATGTATACCGTTCTTGTGGCGCTTCTTTACTGCATCCTTATCATGTGCTCCCGTGGTGCCTTTGGTCAGCTGATTGTTTCTTGGGGTTCGTTTGGTCCGCTTGCGGGCATTTTCCTGGCGGTTGCGTTTATTGGCTGCTTTGGTTTTCTCGCTCTCAATCTTCTGCGCTCTTATTCGGCCGCCGATCGTGTTAGCGCGCTTAGGAACGATATCGATGCCAATTCGGATGCGCTTGAACGATATTTGCTCCAGCTCGTTGAGTTTGCCGATCGTAAGGGGCAGGTTTTTGAGGAGCTTGCGATGTCGGCAGAGGACAAGCCTCTTGCTCAGGTCGGTTCGCTTGCATTTTCAAGTGGTCGTGCGCCGGCGGCGTTTTACATGGATCCGCAGCTGATGGACAGACTGGGACGCTATGCTGGCCGCTTGGTCGTTTTCGTTCCGCTTGTCACCAGCGCCTTTGGGTTTATGGGAACGATGTTTGTTGATGGCGACACGTTTACCAAGCTTGACGTAGTAATGGCGATTCTCATCGGTGGGATGACGGTCATGCTTCTCTTTGGAGACGATGCTCACCCCGGTAGTGCAAAGTCGATTCGCACCTGGCTTTTCTCTTGGATCCTGCCGATCGTCATCGAGTTTTTCCTCTGGGGTATCGTGACCATTGCACAGCTGCTTAGTATCTTCGGATTTATTGTGATGCTGATTGGCTTTGGTATCTGCGCGTTCTTCTTCTACCTTTTCCTTTCCGCCTAATAGAGCGGGTCGCTCTTTTCATGAACTGTTTTGGGTCGCCAAGGAGGGTTTCTGGCTCCTTGGTGACCTGTTAATTTTGATAAACGATAGGAGCATGGTATGCCCACGCTACGACTGGGGAATATTTTCTCGGATTCCAATAATGGTCGCCAACAGCGACCGATGGCGCCTCGACCGCAGGTTCCCAATACACCGCAACGCAATGACGGTCTCCATGGCACCGAGCGACGCGCCATGGCTGCCTTTGATGACATGTTGGGTATTGAGAACGTGGCGTCTCAACGCGGCTCTCAAACAAATACACACTCGCGTTCGAACATGGCTCAACGTGAGATTCGAAACGACGTGGTGATCAATGAGGGCCTGGGCTCGTACGATGGGCGTCCATGTTCTATTAGGATTTACGAGAACCACCTTGAGATTATCGCCAAGCGTGAGGGGTCAACGCTCGATAACCATTCTGTGGTCAAGTCGCTCGTTCCAGGCTTGGGTCATAGCAAGGCGGTGGCGGGCAGGCTTTTCGCTCCGGGCAATTCCAATCCGCCGATTATCATCCCCTTTAATTCGCTGAGCGGGTTTCAAGAAGTGAGCGGCTTTATGCCCACGTTCGTCTTTAACCGGCGTAATCCTCAGACCAGAAAGATGGAGACGCACACTATTAAGACGGTGACCAGGGAGTTTGGGTATGCGCTTAACCGCTATGCCCAGACACACTTCCATTACTAATAGATAAAGGCAAAACATATGGCAAACGATAAACAGCAAGAAGGCTTGTCGGCGCAAGAGCGTCTCGCGCGTCTTTATAGCGCTCGTGCTGAGGGACAGCAGGAGGACGCGACATCGTTCGCGGGTGAGACTGCGGGAACGTCCATTTCGTCAGATGTACCGCAGGCTCAAACGGTTTCTACTCAGGAGCGTCTCGACCGCCTGCGTGCGCGCCGCGCCGGCGTGCCTCTTCCGGGCGATCCGGAGGCGGCTACTCCGGTTAACAACGAGGGCGCGAATCGCCCTCGCTTTAACATCAATCTTTCGCGCATTGTGGACGCGATTCCCACCATTGTTCGGTATTTCCCGCTGCGTATTTTTACGGTTTGGGGACTTTGCTCGGTCTGGTACCGCATGTACTTGAACGTTGGCGGAGACGATGTGTTGCATACGGGGCTTCCGGCGCCAGGGTATAGCGCATTCAATCCATTCGCTTTGGCCGCCGTTGTATTCATCGGCCTTCTCGTAGTTGTGACGGAAATCATTGCCGGCCCTTTGAGCATGATCATTAAGCAGCTAATCATCGGCGCCACGTATTTCTTCCGCGGTTCCGCCGCCACCCGCGAGGCCCGCGACCGCGCCCACGCCAACTTCAGCCTGCGCCGGCTCGTCACCGAGACGGTCCGCGGCTACCACAGCGGCTACTCGGTCTTCGGCTCCATGGCCCGCGCCGCCCGCGGCGCCCGCAACAGCGCCTCCACGCTCGATTACGGCGTCGGGGCCTTCACGGGGGAGGATCCCAACGCGCCCGTCTACGACGACGGCCTGGGCGACCGCCCCTCGCAGATGGAGCTCACTGACGACGCGGCGTCGAGGATCTGGGACCTGTACTACCCGGCCTACGGCGCCGAGGGCCCCATGTCCAACCTGCACGAGGCGCTCGCCTCGGGCGACCCGCAGGACTACACGACCCTGATGAGCCTCGCCCTCAACGTGGCGGAGTGGTGCGAGCAAAACGGCACGCCCGATACGCACGGCTGGTTCGACGACCCCGCCTACCCGGGCGACTACGTCGATGCCGGCACGTTCTACCTCATGGCGTACTCGTTCTGGGAGCAGGCGGCCGAGGCGCGGCGCGTGGGGCCGATCGAACCGCTCGCGGACGACATGAGCCGCTTCATCCTGCGCCACCTGAGCGACTGGTCGCGCGAGAACGCCCACGCCTACCGCTGGCGCGGTGACTGGCGCGACGCTGACTACTTCGACAAGGACCGCCTGTAGGCGGCGGAGGGGGAAACACGGATGGCAATTAATCAGAACGGGTCTGACCGCGGGGGCGCCGGATCCAACGGATCGGATATCAACGATATCGTGAACCGCTTGGGCGGTCCGCGCGTAGTGATCGTTCTTGCCGTGGTGATAGTCATCGCGATTGTGGCGGTCACGTCCATCACAAGCGGCATCTCCGACACCAATCGGCAGACCGAGCAGCGCGCCGAGGCCAAACAACAGCAAGAAGAGGAGGCGGCGCGCGCTCAGCGTAAAAAAGAAAAAGAGGAGCGACACCAGGAAGAAGCGAAAAAGGCCACGGTGCTTACGCTCGATGAAATTACGGACGAGGCGCTGCGCTCGGACTTAGCGCTCGATGCAGATGAGGACGGCAATATTTCGCAAGAGACTGCGGATGAAGCTAGCTCAATCGATGTCGAGTCGTTTGATTCGCTTCCGCTGTTGGCCAGCTTCCACAACATCACGACGTTTGGCATCGGCGATTACGACAGCGAAAACTACGACATAAGCTCCATTAGCAATATCACTCATCTGTCCATTGGCGACTGCTCGGTGCCTCAGGTTGATCTCACACGTTTTCCTCAGCTACAGCGCGTTACCATAAACAGGCTCGAGAGCCCCGTCGATACCTTGAATGCCAAAAACATGTCCTCGTTGACGAACGTCCAGATCGAAGGCCTTGATGGCAGTATTGGGACGCTTGACCTGTCGGGTGATGTGAACCTCGAGGTTCTGAAGATCAGTAGCAGAGTCGACACGCTTAATCTGCGCGGGGCAGGCAGGGAAGATGCCTTCCATTACACTTTTACGCCCAATTGCGTTGGCAAGATCTTGTACGACAGCGACACGAGCAGCAGCCTGGTCGAGTATTTGCAAAAAATGAGCAGTGACTACGGTTACACCATGGAGCAGCAGTAGCGATGCGCTCAAGTGAGGAGAAGCGATATGGCGAATTTTAAGCCCGACATGTCTTGGCGGGATAACGAACGGGTTCAGCGTGTAACCGAGCAGCCTTCGGGCGGGGCTCATGAGCAGGCTGCCGAGACGCCGGATGTGCGGGTGAATATGCGTCCGAACGGGCAGGCAACCGAACAGTCTGCTGGGCAGGCAGCTGAGCGTGCTGATGAAGCCGTCTCTCGCTTGGGCGGCGTTCGCGCCCTGGTAGTGCTTGCGGCGGTTGTGGTCATAGGCGCGGTTGCCGCTTTCGCCGTGATTGGCGGCGTCGGTGATGTGCAGGGCGGCGGGGGAGCCTCGTCGAGCGCCTCTAAAGAGTCGAGCTCAACTGACGCCTCTGGCTCCGAGACCAAGAAAGAAAAAGGTCTCGTCGATGTTGATGCGATCTCGGATGATACGCTGCACGGGTTGCTTGCCGACTACGATAACGATGACGATGGCCAGCTGACCGCCAAGGAGACCCAACGCATCACGGAGTTGGTTGTGAGTGACGAGGTGACGGATTTCACGCCCATTAGCAAGCTGGACAAGCTCGATACGCTCGGCATCAATACCCTGAGCGCCAAGAGTGCGGACTTTAGCGAGCTCGAGGCACTCGAGGTGCTCAAGTTTGGCGACATGACGACCCAGGACCTCGACCTGAGCGTCTGCCCCAAGCTTAATGCCTTTAAGATCGAGGGCCTTAAGGGTGCTGTCAGTTCCATCAACGCCTCGGGTCTTAAGAACCTGATGTTCTTTACCGTTGACCAGGGCCTTCAGGGTGACGTCGAGAAGATTGATCTTTCGAACGATGACATTCTTGGCGCACTCGAGATTACCTGCAACGTCGGTGAGCTCAACCTGTCGGGCTGCAGCCACTCGTTCCCCAAGCTCAACATCGCTGCGGATCATATCGACAAGATCGTGGTCGACAGCAACACCAATGCGGACCTGGTGGCAACCCTGCGTGACCTTTGCGCCCAGAAGGGCTGGACGCTGGAGGAGCGGTAGGATTCTCCAAAGGGATGGATCAGTGTTTGTCGCAAAGCCATAGCTAAATGAAAAGGGGGCTCGGTTTTGAACCGAGCCCCCTTTTGTCTATTTCTGAACAGCAGCTGCCTTCTTTTTTTCCTCCTCGAGCAGCTCGCCAAGCTGCTTGCCGTCCTTGGTCTTCCAGTCAGCCATGCCACTACTGCAGCGACCGATAACAAACGCAGATGCAGCAGAGGGGGTTGGGAATACCAGTTTTTCGGTTAGGATGTTGTCCCCATTGATGAGGTGCTGGTATTTTTGACGGCTTTCATATATGGGCTTGCGGGCAGATGCGGTGGTGCCTTCGGCAATTTTTGAGCCGTTCATTACAATGAAGCCATCGCTTGTGAAATACCCGATTGCATCGGATCCACGACCGTACGTATGAAGCTCGATTTCCGATATGTCTTGTGGGGCGCTGATTTTGACGGGGATGTCTTCGATTTCTTCAGTAGCGTCTTCTTGCATATGATCGATGGCAGCTTTGACTTTATTGGCAAGCCATTGAACAATACAGTCTCTAATAAAGAAATAATCAGGACCTTGGGCTTCGTTCTTGAGCAAGTCGATCAGTTTTGGCAATATGCCCTCGACGCCATTGACCTCTTTGATTTTTGTCCAAGTTTCGCAAGCATTTGTGTAGGCGGCTTCAGAATCCTCTTCATTATCAAAATGCAGCTTGGATTTATCGCTCAGTTTCTCTGCAACGGTTTTTTGGGCAGCCCAAAAAACCGGAACACAAAGGCTTCCGTGGTGTTTTTCACTATCGTTTCGAGTGTCAATTTGATTCGTGCGAAACGTGTTGAATTCATATCGGCAAGGATCGCTTGTAAGGTATGCTTCTGTAATAAATGCTAGGAGGATATCGCTGTTGGACAGATCTTTATCGATCTTCTCTTGCCACTTATCGCCGAGACTGATTGAATTTAAGTCGATCACCTTATCCACTCGGTATTCGGTGTCCTTGAGAAGATCGTTGTTAAGCTTGTCCATTGTTCGGTTAACAATATCTAGGAGATGGTTGAATAGATTGTCGTTGCGTCTGTAACTAATAAAGACCTTTACCAGGGTGTTGCCATTTTCATCTTTTTCAACCCCTAGCATGGACTGCTGCTGGCTCATGGGTTCCTCCGTTTTGCCGATTGCTGTTATTTGACGATGCTGCCCTTGGCGATGCGGGCTGAGAGGGCGACGATGATTCGGTCGTAGGCGTAGACGTCTTTGCCTAGCAAGAATCCGCGAGCGCCGAGTACGTCGTTGTCGGGTGTCATGTAGGCGTGACGCATGAGGGTCTCAGACTTATTCGTGCCTTCGGGCTTGTCTTCGGGCTTGTCTTCGGGCTCCTCCCCTTTAAGGAGAAGATTGACATTATATGCGCGCCTGCGCTGATCCCTCTCGTCCTCTCTGGTGCCGTGCCCCAGCTCGGTCATACCTATTGCCTGACAGTAAGCGAGCCAGCGCTCGTGCTCTATATCGCCCAATAGGCAGATAGTTTTAATTCTTCTGCGATAATTGGCTTCATTGTTGGCGAAGGTCTCCAATGTATCGCCTTTCTTTTTATTTTCGAGTAGGTATTGTCTTACCAGATGACCATTGTCTAGGCCTTCGCTTCTTCCGCCTTCTAGTTTCGCCAGATAGTCGTTTTCGAGCGTATCGATGGTTTCCGATAGACCAACCGACCAAAAGCGACTGGGAAGATACGCGGCCGACGCGCGACTGCTGCATTTGTTCCATTCACTCTTGTTAAATTTGTCGCGCGCCGTATCGTCTGGCATGGAGGCATCATAGCTGACGGTGGCATGGTCATAGTTGCACATCTCATATACCGCATTGAGCTGTATAGCGCGCTGTTCAAGCTTATTGTTGAGGAGATTGTTGTAGGTAAAGAAAGCTTTGCGAGAACCGAAGGGATGCATGATTCCGACGATGGGGTCCTTTTCCTTTTCGGAACTTGCTGCGGTCATGGCGAGCTTTCTTAAGGCTTTAAGAATCTCTTCGCTCTCGATGTGAGGGCAAATAACAGGGCGTTACTTCATGTAGTTTGGAGTGCCATGCTCGACAAAGCGGTTGAAAATCTGCCGTTGCAACATAAGGGAGCATGAAAGGTTCTGGCTGCAGCTGCCCGTGGTTACAAAGGCATAAACGAATGCGTTATCGGGCAGCAGGACACAACTGTCATCACATGCCACGCACTTGCTCTGAAGGTCGTAGTGCAGAGCAGCGACGCTGTTGCCTGCCATAAGGCGGTCAAGCGTGATTGAGGGGGCGCTGGCCTCGACAAAACGCACCGTAGGTGTCCCGTCTTGGATCTCTCCGAGCATTTCGGGATATCGTGCCGCCTCGCGCTCGACGATTTCGTGGGCATTAGGATCGACGATCACAATGCTGAGCTTTACCTGCGGCAGACGGCCCATCCAGTATGCGGTGCGTGCCGCCTGCATACCGTAATCTCCTGCGCCAATTACGAGCACTGTGAGGTTTTGGAGCTTGGTGCTGTCGTCGCGGGTGATGTCGACAGGAGCAAGCCATCTGAAAAGGGGCGCCTCGTCCAGAACGTTGTAGATTTCGTTTTGCGTACGAGAAACCAGGTGCAGATTGACGTTTTTTGGATAGGGCTTGATGGCATCAAAAACTCTCGGGTCGTCGGGGTTGCTGTGAAGACAATGGAGCGTAATCTTGGGCGCGCAGTCGGCCTGAGGATCCTTGTGCGTCGCTTCGAGCGTGTCGATCGTTGCGCTGACATTGTGTTCGGTTTCTTCGCTCGTTGCGACGACGTCAACTGCGGGTAGATGCTTAACTGCATCGCGCAGCGATGCAATCGTTGTGAGCACATCGGCTGCTTCGGAGTCGGTGAACACATAGCGCACATAGCCCTGGCACAGATTGCGCAGTACGCGCTGACGTTCGCCGTCCTTGTCGCTGCCTAGACAAAAGATGAGGGCGATGTCGCCGTTGCCATTCGCGTTATTGAGCGTTCCGTCCTTGATGTTGTTAACGATATCACGCGCGAGCAACTCGGCGTTGGCGTCGACGCTCTCAAAGATAATTGCATGGTCGGCATGCTTGAGGTGATGCTTGATCACGCTGCCCGAGAGGCGTGTGACGACGGCGTTGAAGGCAAGTAGGCCAACTTCAACGGGAAGGGCAATGATGTATGCGAGTGTTAGCAGCGAATAGAACAGGCGGCATGCTTGGTTGGGGATGACGCCGTTGACGACCGATGTTATATCGGTAAGGCCAGTCTGGATGGTTGTTGTCCAGCCAACTGTGAATAGGTTGGTGATGAACCAGCTGATATAATTCCAGCCCCCTGGTTCCCAGCCCTCGCCAAGGTCGGATGAAAAGCATTGCTCCCAGGTAACGGGCGCGAACAGGAAAAGGGCTCCAATGGCAAGGACGATGAAGGCGACGAGGCGACGATCATAATCTATTTCATGGCCAAAGAGCCTGTACTGATGACTGTGGAGCTCCAGGAAGACAGAGCAACAGAGTGCGACGAAAGCGATCGGGGACGCTAGGGTCCATAAGATTTCAGCCAAAGTAGAAACCTCCTAGGATTAGAGGGCAGTGTGAGCAAATGGGCATATCTTCCCACCGCCTACGTAAACACGCGATCCCTCAGCTCGGCCGCCTCGTTAATCTCGACATTGGTGCGGCCTTGGAGATCTTCGGTGCGCTTGCTGGTGAGCTTGCCGTCCTTTAGCCCGTAGGTGGTGTACTGAACGATTGCGCCGGCGGTTTCGGCTGCCTGACGTAGGGGCTCGTAGGTGTCGGTTTGCTCGCACCATGCATAGAAATCATCAACGGTGGCGTTGGGATTGCCACTAAAGAGTCGATACCATTCGCGTCCAAAGATGCCAAGGACCGAGAACGTCTTTTTCTCGACAAGCTTGTCGCTCTTGTATTTGTAGTCCAGCGTGAGGTCCACCAGATAGGCGGCTCCCGTTTCAAAGGCGTTCTCATTGCCCTGATGACCGATGACCTCGGCCTCCGGGTAGTACTTGTCAATAAACTCGGCGGCGTCGCCTTCGTAGTCGGCAACGATGCGCACACTCTGCACTTTGCCCCGCTTGTACGTGTAGTGCAGGATGCGCAGCAGTCGCTCCTGCCAAAACGCATAGGAAAACAGGTGGTCGACAAAGTGCGGATTCTCAAGCAGATTGGCCTGACCCATCCAAACGGTTTGGAACAGCTGGTAGTCGGCCTGCGGCTCGCCCGTGACCTCGCGGAACCACTGTACGGCGACGTCGGCGGGGATATAGAACGATAGTCGCTCCTGCGGAGTACCGCTCTTGGTCGTTTTGGCGCGCAGGGGAATCTCGACCTCGTAGCCAGAACCGTCGTCCGTTCCGCAGCTTAAAACGGGCGGCAGCATAAACTGGCAGGGGCCCTCGTCGCATACGCGCATCGGCTGGGGGCTAACAGGTTGCCCGTCAAACTCCATCTCGATGTCTGTGTTGTCTTCTTCGTCCTCGTCATCATCTTCGATGCCAAGGTCGTAGCCGGTGTAGTAGTCATCCAGGTGTCGTTCGTTTACATTTCGCCCGTTTACGACGTCAAAGACGGTAACACCCGTCATGCGGTCGCAATACTTTGCGACTTCAAAGAGGTTGCAGCTCTCCTCGGGCGTAAAGTTATCCATGCGGTGCAGGAACTCGGTAGCGCATTCCTCGGGATCATAGCCGTCCATGTCGCTGTCACCGACCCAAAAGTTGGGATCACGATTGCTTTTGAAGTACCACCAGTACCAGACGGGGCAGAATACCGCATTTACGCCAAAAAAGACCTTTTGGATGATGTTGCCGTTGCCGTCGAACTTGTAATCGAGCGGCAAGTTAACAACCGGATCGTTTGATGTGTCACGCGCCATGGTGTGCTCCCTGCGATGATTTGTGTTGCGCGTGCAGGCCAGATTCGATGCGTCTGACCTGCGCGCGCCTGTTACTTCGCATACTAGGCCGCCTGCGCTGCATTCTGTTGCGCAACATCGTGGACGGCGCGGTTCGACGTCCGGGGCCGATGCCGCGCAACAGATACATGGCCTGGCCGTGCCAATCGCTCTCTAGTAGCGCGCCGAGCGCTGGGCGTTGCCCGGGTTGTAGCCCGCCCAGGCGGCGATGACGTCCGACTCAACGACGCTCGTTGCAATGTTGATAAAGCTGCCGCCACGGGGCAGGTCGGTATGGAAGTCTTCGAGCAGGTTGGGCTGGAACCTAAAGTCCTCAAAGTTGACGGTGCTGGGGTTGTAGAGCTGACAAGTACCATCCTCGGTAGAGATCGGGCCAACCATGTAAACGGCCTTGTGCTCTACGACCTCGGTATCGTCGACGTCGATCACCTCTCCACGATCGTGCGCGGCAGCGGCGTGCTCCATGAGCTCGAGGAATCGGTCGGCTTCGGCGCTGCAGAGTACGCAGCGCGAGGAGAGCACCGTAAGCGCATAACCCGTTTTACGACCCAGTTTCTCTCGCAGCTCGCTAAATCGTTGCGACTGCTCCGGGGTCATGCGCGTTTTGGACGGTGCAGTCTGCTTGAGTCCGCACGCCTTAAGGAACATCGCGTTGGCCTTGCGAAGAGCGCTCATAGCGGCGGAGTCGCTCTTTGCCGCGGAGACGTCGATGCGTCCTCCCTCGGGAATCTGCTTATAGCGGGAGAAGCCCTTCTCGCCCTCGACGGGCATCCAGTATGTAATGACGTCATTTTCCACTACGCTAAAGCGGCACGTAAAGGGCGCGCCGATTGCCGGCGCCTCGCCGTAGAACTTTACGCGTACGGCTTGGTCGGTGTCCGCCATCCACATCATAAAGCGCTGGCTATTGTTGCCGTCATGGCTCCGGAGCTTTGCAATAAGGTAGCAAACCGAGTCGCAACGGCTTTCGAGTGCGGCGCCTCTTCCGGTGGCAATGGCGCTTATACCTTGGGCCTTGAGCTCGATATCGCGGTGCAGCGCGTTGAGCTCTTCGGATGTCAACAGGTCTTGGCCGAGAAGCCCCGCGACAAGCGAACCGACTTCTATGTCGGTAGCAAGGGCGGCGTCGACAACCTTGCGGTGCGCCTGGTGGCTTGCATAAGCCGGCATAGGTTTGCGGCCTGTGGCAAATCCAAATGGGTCGCGGATCTGGTCGCCGCCGCGATAGAGCGGCTCTAAAAAGAACATGTTCATGTCGTTTCGCTTGCCCTGCTTTTGACCGTAGGCATCGAGGGAATTCCAGACATGCTTCTCTGCAATGGGGTTCATCCACAGGCTGATTTTCGATTTTTCTGCCGAGGAGGTCGAAGTGCTCTTTTTGGAGCTTGCGGCGGGACGCGAGGCGGGTTTCTGAGATCCAGCGGGGAGAACTTGCTCAAGATCGAATTTTTTAAGCAGCCTAACGTAGACTCCGACCGATGCTTCTTCTGCCATTTCCGCCATGACCGACTGTGATGGGTCGTCGACAAAGGAAATGCGCGTTTTGCCATCATCGGAGACTGCCTGACAGTAGCCGCAACGAAGTGCAACGTAGCCTTCGTTGTCGCTGCCACGGTCAAAGTACATCTGCTCTTTGCATCCGAGTGTGCCGGGGATGAATGCGGTCGGGTTTGCCATGTCGGGGATCGTAATGGCAGCGCCGGTCGCGCGTTTAAGCTCATCGAAATACTCGACGTACAGCGGAATGTTGTAGTGCTGGACGAGCGCCTCGAGAACGATGACGTTGGGTACGGAGTGCGCCACGCGATAGCGCACGGAGTTATAGCCCCATTCGACATCGGTTGCATCATCGGGGATTCCGTGGCCTGCCATGGTCCTTAGGACCTCATCGGGTGAGTCAAACGTGCTATCGGGCGTGCCGCAAATCGCCTGGAGCGAGAACCCGCCAAAGCACTTGTCGAGATCATTGCGGATATACTCGCAGCAGTCATGATTGGGAAAGACGATGCGAAACGTCATCGCGCCCATGGCCTGGGACATGTAGACGTTGCCCGACGCCTGGGCATCGGACTCTGCCTGGGCATCGGACTCTGCCTGGGGCTCCTCTTGGGCGCCAAACTGGTCCTTGAGAAAGTCGAAGTACAGGGACACGTTTCCGCGCTGCGCATACGAACGCATGATGGGGTCGGTGGTGTCCTCAAAGTACTTTTGGCTTCCGTCGGGCATGGACATGGTTCCCATGCCGCAGCGGAATAGGGTGTCGGTGGCACCGTCGAACCCCTCCGGGAAATACACCCAGCAGCTCTTGTCGACCACGTTTGCAAACGAGACGCTATCGCCCTGCGCATCGGCGATCACGGCGCCGGCAGCGAGCTCATCGGCATCGGTGTACTCGTAGTAGACGGGAACGCCGATCATCTTAGAGATGGTCTTGGCAACCTCCAGCGAGGGGATGCCGTTGTATTCGTACTGGAGCGAGTTGTAGCCCCAGACGACGTTGGTGACCTCTTCGCCGTCGGACCCGCAGGTTTCCAGGGCGGCATTGGTGGCGTCGGTCGGATCCATGTGCTGGAAGTCCTCGTAATCGGGGATCACGGCAGCAAAGCAGAACTCGCCATAGTCTCGCTCCAGGGCAGCTTTGGCCTGCATGCAGATATCGTGATTGGGAAACACGATGCGATTGACAATCTGGTTGATCGAGATCCCTCGGTCGGTATCTTGAAGCAGATGCTCAAAAATCTCGTCCATCGTTCCTTCTTTCGTATGCGGTGGAAGCCCACGATCCCGGGTTTTAGGGCTCGTGGCTTTGCTAACCCGAACGCTACTGCCTCGATGGGCGAGAACGTTGCGCAACATCCGCGAGTGCGCAAATTGCAATGCGGAACGGTCTGTGCTGGTGCGTTTTGAGAGCGGATCCGCCTCGTTCCCGGCAATGTTGCGCAACGTCTGCTCGGTATGGATTTCTACACTTGAGTTGTCCAAAAGGGATTCGGTTCTTGAATGAGGGATGAACGATGAGCAGGAACTCCTATTACGATGACGATATGTCTGAAGAGGACTACGAGCGGGTCATGGAGCATATGTACGAGCTTGAGTGCGAACTCGAGGAACCTCATGATGCTCGCACCGACCAGTTGATTCGCGAGGAGCTCGAGCAGCTTTCGAGTGCCATGTTGTTTGAGCCGGTGGTCAAAAACGGTGAGTACCTTGGTGAGCGCGACCATGTGCCCGGGTATTGGACGGATCGTCGCGATTTGGAGTCCGCGTCTTCAGACGCTTCGAGCGAAGTCGACGAGGTGGAGAAGGATGAGCCGTTTGATTTAATTGGCTATCAGGGCTCTTCCTCGGGCGGTTCGGTGCTCGACATGTTTACTCCCATTTTAAGGAGTCGCGTGTTCTGGATCTTCATTGCGTTTCTGGTGTTTATCGGCATGCTCGACATGTTCTACGACAGCTTTATTGTTCCTTCGGGCTTCGCTATTAGCCGCATTAATTTCCAGGGCTTGGTGCTGCTGGCGATTGTCGTTGCATGCATTGCCCTGAGGCGTCGTCGCCGTTAACGGCGGTATTGATGCGGCTTCCGATGTTGCGCAACAGAGTGTTGGGGCAGCGCCGTATGCTTGGGTTGTCCTGAAAGCGAGAGAAAGGACAGGACAATGGTTGAGGTTGAAGTAAGGGCTTTGGGTCCCGACGACGTCGACGATATGGTCGATCTGGACGAGCAGTCGGGCTACGAGGTCTATGACGAGTACGCGGACTTTGTTGAGGACGAGGACGAGGAGAATAGCAGCCTCTGGGGCGTCTTTGTCGATGATGAGCTGGTTGGCTTTTGTGTGACGGGCGGTGCGGATGACCCCGATCTGCCGGATGCCGTAACGGAGCACCCGCTCAACGAGGAAACGTCGACGTTTTTGAGCCATGTGTATGTTGACCCCGACTACCGCGGTAACGGCTATGGTGCGCGCCTGGTGCACGACGCCCTGTTGGGATACTGGGAGAGCGAGGGCGAACAGCAGCCTACATTCCTGGATCTGAGCGGATATCTCTTTGACGATCCTGATGCGGATCCGATTAAGCTCGCGCATCTGCTCATCGACTTCTTTGGCAAGAACGGGTTTGAGCCCATTCCCGACGATGAGCACGACATTACCTACACCTGCATGGTCTTGGATCCCAAGAACTTTAAGGACCCGGACGCAGAGTAGGGACTGCGATCTGTTGGTTCAGCTTCCCTAGTTAGTGTTTGGCGGGGCCGGACGTTCCAGTTGTGATGGCTGGACGTCCGGTCCTTTTTGTGGCCTGTCGGGTTTGGTGATCGGCACGTTTGTCTCGATCTGTAACACCTAGACGAAGATTCGGCCTGTAGATGTTACAGATCGAGATGCTAGCTAAGGGGCTGACTGAATGTCTCGATCTGTAACAGTAGGAACCCGGTTTTGTCTCGTAACTGTTACAGATTGAGACGATCGGCCCAGGCTCGCCCGTCCGCCTCGTCATCTGTGGTTTACGTGGGGGCATACGGAGTACGGGTATACTAACCGGCGGCGAATCTGCTCCATCGCTTAGAGCTGCTGCGTCTGGACGGCGCGTGATAGGGCTGCCAAAGCGATCGCCAGCGTGCTGAGCAACGTCCTCTCTGTGCGCACCCGTTTTTGTATGTATTAGCGCACTACCAAGCACGCCCGCGCGGCCGCATGCCGTGCCCATTGCGCGTGCAGATAAGGAACAACAACATATGCGTAATTCTGTATCCGACGTCACCGACGCCGAGATTCTGGACGAGACCCGCGAGGCCATGACCCAGGCTGCTTTCGATGCCGCCGACGAGGCCAGCGCCGCCGAGACCGTCGAGTCTGCGACCGTGAACCTGCCCACCTTTGACGAGCTGGGACTTTCGGACGAGATGCTTCGTGCTATCGAGAACCTGGGCTACACGGCGCCCACGCCTGTCCAGGCTGGCTCGATTCCCGTGGTGCTTGAGGGCCGCGACCTGCTTGCCGCCGCTCAGACCGGCACCGGCAAGACGGCTGCCTTCTTGCTGCCGACCATGAACAACCTGGAGCACATCGCTCCGCCCAAGCCCGTGCGCGAGCGCGGAGGCCGCAACCGCCGTCGCGGCGCCAAGAAGCCCGAGGGCAACGGTCGCGGTCCCTTGATGCTCGTCATCACCCCCACGCGCGAGCTTGCCCAGCAGATCGACGAGGTCGCGAGCAAGATCGCCGACGTCACCGGCCATGTCGCCGTGACCGTCGTGGGCGGCGTGAGCTACAAGCCTCAGACCGCGGCCCTCAAGTACGGCTGCGACATCCTGGTCGCCACGCCGGGCCGCCTGGTCGACCTGATCGAGCAGGGTGCCTGCCACCTGGATGAGGTTAAGGTCCTGGTGCTCGACGAGGCCGACCGCATGCTCGACATGGGCTTTTTGCCCGCCGTCCGCCGTATTGTGCGCGAGACGCCGGCCGAGCGCCAGACGCTGCTGTTCTCGGCGACCCTCGACGAGGAGGCCGTGGGCGAGATCACCGACCTGGTGAGCGACCCGGCCCGCGTGGAGATCGCGCCCGCCACGTCGACCGCCGACACCGTCGACCAGTTTGTGTTCCCGGTGTCCATCGAGGCCAAGAACAACCTGCTGCCCGAGTTCCTCAAAAAGGAGGGACCGGAGCGCACTATCGTCTTTATGCGCACCAAGCACCGCGCCGACAGCTGCTGCCGTCGTCTGGAGCGCAAGGGCATCAAGGCCGCCGCGATTCACGGCAACCGCAGCCAGGCTCAGCGCGAGCGTGCCCTTTCGGCCTTCCGCGACGGTACCGTCGACGTGTTGGTGGCAACCGACGTGCTCGCCCGCGGCATCGACATTAGCGACGTGCGCTACGTCGTGAACTTTGACGTACCGGCCGAGCCGACCGACTACATCCACCGTATTGGCCGTACGGGCCGTGCCGGCGAGCTGGGTTGGGCCATTACGTTTGTGACCGAGCAGGACGTGGACGAGTTCTACGAGATTGAGAAGCTTATGGACAAGACCGCCGACATCTACGAGGCCGGCGACCTGCATGTGGGTCCCAATCCGCCCGCCGTTGACCCCGAGCGCGATCCTGCCGCCTTTAAGGTGAAGAAGAAGACCAAGCGTGGCAAGTCCAAGAGCAAGAAGAAGCTTGAGCAGGCACGTCGCGACGGCAAGCGCAACGGCGATGACTACGGCGATGTGGCTGGTCGTTCCAACCGCGGTCGCGACGAGCGCCGCGGCGACGGCGAGCGTCCGAGCCGCCCCAAGCGCGGTGGCAAGACTCGCGTGCGCGAGGGTGTTCAGGCTCGCGTGGACGAGGCTGTGGAGAGCGTGGCCCGCGAGGTGGCTGCCGAGGAGCGCGGCGGTGCTGCTGCCGTCGAGCAGGCTTCGCGCGGCAACCGTGCCGAGCGCCGTGCCAAGCAGTTCCAGGGCGAGGCACATCGCCGTCGCCGTGAGGACAAGGACCGCGGCGGTCGTCGCCGTGTTGAGCGCGAGGACGAGGGCCGTGGCTCGCGTGGCGGCAAGCGTGGCTCGGGCGATCGTCGTCGTTCCGGTCGCAATGACGAGCGCGGTGGCCGTGATGAGCGTCGCGGCGGCGAGGGTCGCGGCGAGCGTGGCGCCCGCAGCGGTGAGTCCCGTGGCGGCAAGCGCTTTGAAGAGCGCGGCGGCCGTGGCGGCGAGCGTCGCGAGAGTACTCGCGGTAATGGCGGGCGCAGCGGCGCCGGCCGTTCTGGCGAGTCGCGCGATCGCCGCGATCCGCGTGCCAGCCGCGATCGTCGCGATGACTGGCGCAACTACGACGATACCCGCGAGGATCGTCGCGGCTATCGCGGCGGGCGTGGCGGCAACCAGGCCGGCTCCCGTGGCGGCCGCGCCGGCGGTCGCGATAACCGTGGCAGCTATGGTAACAGCCGTGGCGGCAAGCGCGGCGGCAGCTCCCGTCGTCCCGGTGACGGCGGCGGCAAGCGCAAGTAACATACGCGTCGCGCGGTAAGGCGAGATGAGTTTGGGTCCCGAGCAGACTATACTCGGGGCCCTTTTTGTGGGCGCAGTTTGAGGTGGGCCGGCCCCCTCACGAAAAAGCACGGAGACGGTCGCGGCAAGAGATGTGGGTTATCGGCTTAGTTGGAGATTCGCGTATGCGGGGTTCTGGCATAGACGGAGAACGTGAAGCTCCCTACTGACGCACGGTGGCCGCAGTGCCCGGGCGGCCACGCCGGGGATTCCGCCCACTGCCTGGCGCCCTTGCCGTCACCCGGCTTCCACGCTCGCATTCTTCTGGATGCGGGCGTGTTTTTTCACGGCACGCACGGGTCCCCCGGGGCGCGCCGTGCATTTTCGGGAGTTTTCAGCAAGCCGGGGTGGCTGCATACGCGCCGGAAGCGTCTATTTGATCTCGCGAGATCCCTCGACGGGCGATTTGGGTCGGCAGACGGCGTACGACGTGGCGATGGCGCGCGTTTCGCGCCGAGCCGTGCCCCAAAGCGACGCCGGCCGCGCGATGCTCCCGGTTCGCGGCGTCGCCGGCGGGGGTCGCGATGCTGAATACTCCGGTTTTTGCACGGTCCAAGCGGGGGTACGTTGGGACGGGAAGGGGCGCCCCCGTCTATTTATGCATGGCACAAGCGAAAATATGCAAGACAATAGGGCGCCATGCGCCGGATGCCCAGATTGGGCGCGCCATACGCCGACGTTCGCCGCGTTCCTTCCGCGCCGTGCGCGAATCAAAAGTCGAGGGCAGTTATGGGCGTGCGGGCGGCCCTGCTGACGGCGGGGTTGCAGCGGAGCTTGCGCTTGCCGTGGGTAAACGCGCCCTGGGCGCCGGCGCTCGAAGGCCGCATGCTGTTGCTTGCCACACACGATTCCGTCGACGCTCAGGCCCTCAATATCTCGGACATCATCACGCTCTAAATACTTACTCAGCAACAAAATGATCCGTTTTTTCTCCGTTCCCATGGGGTCGGGTATGGTATTCTATCTGCGGGGTAATACTTAGGATTACCAAGTAATACCAACGCCGTAGAAACAAACTCCAGATGCGGGCCAATCGGGTTGCCTTCACAGCCCGTCGCCCAGCCGCGTGGTCCGCATCTATCCGCACCACCGTCGTTTAAAAAAGGAAGCGCCATGGCAGAACACATGACCCCGGTTGTCGCGAAGGTCTTGCCTGAGGAAAAGGCGGCCTTCGCGGCGGCAACCCAGCTCGTAGGCACCACGCCGTCTAACGCCATCCGCATGTTCATCGCCGCCTTCAATCGCTGCGGCACCTTTCCGTTCGACATTTCGCCCAGCGGGGCCTTTGGCACTGCGCCCGATTCTCATCAATAAGTGATCCGTTTTCCTCCGTCCCCATGGGATCAGCTCTCTGCCGAGTTGTGGTAGAACTAGGGAATGGTTTTGAGGAGGTTGGCATGCTCAATGCGATGATTTGGGCGCTTGCCTGTTTTGGCGTTGTCGCTGCCGATATAGCCCTGAGCGTGGTTCTGTTTTCAGCTCTCGATGCCGTATCGGTGCTGACGGGCTATCCGATCGATAATCTCGATATCCAATGGTTCCAGGCCGCCGCTCAGACGGCGTCTTTTTTGATGGCGCTGCTGTGGTGGCGCTATCTGTGGCCCCGCTCCTTCATGGCGCGCCGGCAAGGCGAGCGCCCGCTCGGTGGGGGAGCAGGCGCGGCATGGAAGCGCATCGTCTGCGTTGTCGTGATCGGCCTGTCCATGCAGGTGGTCATTAGCTACCTATGCGACGGCGTGCTGTCGCTGCTGCCCGAGGTCGCGGCAGACTATAGCGAACTTGTCGAGGAAACAGGTATGGGCGACACGAGCTATCTGGCCGTCCTGACCACGGTGCTCGGCGCGCCGTTTTGCGAAGAGCTCCTGGTGCGCGGCATCATCTTTGAGTTCTCACTGCGTGCGTTTAATCCACAGTGCCGTCCGCTCTGGAAACGTCGGCGCCGCGCGAACGCGCAAGACGGCACCATAGTGCCCTGGGCGGCCCCAAGTACGTGGGGTATCGCCGCGGCGATTGTGCTGCAGGCGGCAATCTTCGGTTTTATGCACATGAACTGGGTTCAGGGCTGCTATGCGGGCGCTGCCGGCCTCATTTTTGGTTGGGTGCTCGTGACGACTGGAAAGATTCGCTACACGATCCTGTTGCACTTTGCCTTTAACGCCGGGTCGTACCTCATGGGCCTGCTGTGGTTTGTGAACACGCCGCTCGACGTGGCGGTCACGGTTGCCATCGCCGGCGTGATCCTGGTGGAGGCGATGCGCTCACTGCGTCAAGCGTGCCAGCAGAGCGCTGCGAGCGCATCTACCGCATTCCCGCACTAATTGCGGCGTCCGCCTCCATTGGCACCCTGACGCCCCTGAGCTGCACGGTTGCGTCCGGCAGTGTTCTGCGCGCGCGACATGCCGCCGTGGCCCTTGCTGCCTTTGGGCCCCTTGCCGGCGGCGCCACCGTGGGCCTTGCCGCCTTTCTTGCCGGCGCCATGTCCGCCGCCGGCCGATGTCTCGCCCGGGCGTGGCGGCACGGGACGGATCAGGCAATGCTTGGTGTAGCCGATCAGGTCGCGACGCCCGGCCTTCTCCAGCGCCTCGCGCACCAGCTTGTAGTTCTCGGGCTTGCGATACTGGATGAGCGCGCGCTGCATGGCCTTCTCGTGCGGGTCGCGCGCCACATAGATCGGCTCCATGGTGCGCGGATCCACGCCGGTGTAGTACATGCAGGTCGACATGGTGGACGGGGTGGGGTAGAAGTCCTGCACCTGTTCGGGCATGTAGCCCATGTCGCGCACGGCCTCGGCAAGGTCCACGGCTTCCTTCATCGTCGAGCCGGGGTGGCTCGAGATCAAGTACGGCACCACATACTGCTTGAGTCCATACTCGCGGTTCAAGCGTTCAAATTTGCGGCAGAACGCGTCGTAGACGGCGCGGCTCGGCTTGCCCATCACACTCAGCACCGCGTCGCTCACATGCTCGGGCGCTACGCGCAGTTGGCCCGAGACATGGTGCTCCAGCAGCTCACGCAAAAACTCGTCCGAGGTATCGGCCATGGTGTAATCAAAGCGGATGCCGCTGCGGACAAAGACCTTTTTGACGCCCGGCAGCTGGCGCAGGTCGCGCAGCAGCTGCGTGTAGCCGCTCTCGTCGACGACCATGTTCTTGCACACGCTCGGCCACAGGCAGCGCTTGTTTTTGCATACGCCGTGCTTGAGCTGCTTGTCGCAGGCAGGGCGGCTAAAGTTGGCTGTCGGCCCGCCCACGTCGTTGATGTAACCCTTAAACTCGGGATCGCGCGTGAGCAGCTCGGCCTCGCGCATGATCGAGTCGTGGCTGCGCATCTGCAGCACGCGGCCCTGGTGGAAGGTGAGCGCGCAAAACGAGCACTCGCCAAAACAGCCGCGGTTGGAGCTAATGGAAAACTTGATCTCGGCAAAGGCCGGCACGCCGCCTGCCGCGTCATAGTTGGGATGCCAATCGCGTGCGTAGGGGAGTTCGGCCACCTCGTCCATCTCGTCGGTGGTGAGCGTCGCCGACGGCGGGTTCTGCACCACATAGACGCTGTTGGGGTAGGGCTCTACCAGGCGATGCCCGGTGATGGGGTCCATGTTCTGCTGCTGTACGTTAAAGCTGCGCGCGTAGTTGAGCTTATCGGCGGCAAGGTCGTCCCAGCTGGGCAGCAGGTCGTAGTCGTAGACCTCGTCGAGCGAGCTGGTGCGGTAGACGGTGCCATTGATATAGGTAATCTGATCGACGGGCAGTCCCGCGTCGAGCGCGTCGGCGATCTCGACGATCGCGTGCTCGCCCATGCCGTAGATGAGGATGTCGGCGCCCGAGTCGAGCAGTACCGAGCGCTTGAGCTTGTCCTGCCAGTAATCGTAGTGGGCCAAGCGACGTAGGCTTGCCTCGATGCCACCGATAATGATGGGGGCATCCTTAAACGTCTGGCGGATGAGATTTCCGTAGACCGTGACGGCTCGGTTGGGGCGGTGACCCTCCTCGCCGCCGGGGGTATAGGCGTCGGTGTGGCGGCGGTGCTTGGTCACCGAATAGTGGTTGACCATGGAGTCCATGTTGCCGGCGCTGACGAGAAAGCCCAGGCGCGGCTCGCCGAGCACGGTGATGCTGGCGGGGTCGGTCCAGTCGGGCTGGCAGATGATGCCCACTTTGTAGCCGTGCGCGTCGAGTACGCGGCTGACGATGGCCATGCCAAAGCTGGGGTGGTCCACGTAGGCGTCGCCGCAGATGTAGACAAAGTCGCACTGGTCCCAGCCGCGCGCATCCATGTCGGCGCGGCTGACGGGGAGGAACTTATCGCGGCCCGGGCGCCAGGGGCGGATGGGTGCTGCCGGGGTATGAGTGGCGTGGCCGCCCTGGGCTTTGCCGCCACGCTTTTGCTGCTGGCCCTGTTTGCCCTGCTGGCTGCGCTGGTTGTTCTGAGCGTGCTGAGGCTTTTTTGCCACGATCCCTCCCGGTGTTTGTATGCTGCACGTAATTGTAACCAGTCTTTTTGGGACGGGGCTAAAAAGACTGGTGGAGTACATGAGCTGGCGGATCGGCGCGTCGATGCGGGTGTCGTTTGTTTCCAGACTGTGTATCTGCGCGTTGGAGAACCCGTCTCGCGCGCACGCCATGTTGTCAATGGGTTACAGTATGAACGGCGGCTATGTTTCCGCCAACGCACGAGAGAGTCGTCAACAAGGAGGATGCACGACGATGCAGCGTGCCAAACAGATATCGGAGTCTATTGAGCTGGGCATCATCTTGGCGCTCGCCGGTGGCTTTATGGACGTGTATTCGTACATTGGGCGCGATCATGTTTTCGCCAACGCGCAGACAGGCAACATCTTGCTGGTGGGCGTGAGCATCTCGGAGGGCAATTGGGCACTTGCGGGGCACTATTTCTTCCCTGTGGTGTCGTTTGCTGTGGGCATTATGCTTGCCGACCTGGTGCACGAGCGTTTTGGCAGCTTGATCCACTGGCGTCAGGTGACGGTGTTCTTTGAAGCCGTTATCTTGCTGGGCGTGAGCTTTATCCCGGGCGGCGATTTCAACCTGCTCGCCAACTGCCTTACTTCGTTTGCCTGCGGCATGCAGGTCGAGAGCTTCCGCAAGATCCACGGTCACGGCATCGCCACGACCATGTGCATCGGCAACTTGCGCAACGCGCTGCAAAACGTGGACGACTACATCATCACCCACAAACGCGGCTTTTTGGAAAACGGCGTGCTGTACTTTGGCGTGATCTTTACCTTTGTGTTTGGCGCCGTGCTGGGCAACTGGTGTATTGAGCGCATGGGCCTGCATGCCATCGTCGTGGCGAGCTTGCTGCTGTTTGTCGCGTTTGCCATCATGTTCATCGACCGCGAGCGCGACTTGCGCTCTCGCTGGAAGCGTGCCTGCGAAGATTGGAAAGACGCCTGCCAAAAATAACGGCAGGATACGGCAAGGGGCTGGTCCCTTTGTCGCACTGATCATTATTGGGGAGGGGACGGCCATCTCGGCCGCCCCTTTTTGTTTAGTGGTCCGGCGATGACGATACCAGTTGTTGAAACGCTTTAACACCTTTGACGTTTTCACGCGTTTTTTGTTTCAAAAGCGTTAGGATGGGACTTATAGCGCGGGGCGTAATGGGCGCCCCGCACACGATGGGAGGCTATCAATGGCTAATCGTTTTGTTCTCAACACCATCTCTTATCATGGTTCCGGCGCCATCAAGGAGATCCCCGGCGAGCTCCAGCGTCGCGGCTACAAGAAGATCTTCGTCTGCTCCGACCCCGATCTGGTTAAGTTTGGCGTTACCGCTAAGGTGACCGACGAGCTCGACGCCGCCGGCATCGCTTGGAGCCTCTACTCCGAAATCAAGCCCAACCCCACTATCCAGAACGTCAAGGACGGCGTCGAGGCCTTCAAGGCCGCCGAGGCTGACGCTATCGTGACTATCGGTGGTGGCTCCTCCATGGATACCGCCAAGGCTATCGGCATCATCATCAACAACCCCGAGTTCGCCGATGTCCGCAGCCTCGAGGGCGTTGCTCCCACTAAGAACCATGCCGTGTTCACCATCGCTGTGCCGACGACCGCCGGTACCGCCGCCGAGGTGACCATCAACTACGTCATCACTGACCCCGAGAAGGTCCGCAAGTTCGTGTGCGTTGACACCAACGACGCCCCCGAGGTCGCCGTCGTCGATCCCGACATGATGGCTTCCATGCCCGCCGGCCTGACCGCTTCCACTGGCATGGACGCTCTGACCCACGCCATCGAGGGCTACACCACCAAGGGCGCTTGGGAGCTCTCCGACATGTTCCACTTTGAGGCCATTAAGCTGATCAGCGAGAACCTGCGCGACTCTGTCGCCGAGGCCAAGTCCGGTCAGCCCGGCTCCGGCCGCGAGGGCATGGCTCTTGGCCAGTATGTCGCCGGCATGGGCTTCTCCAACGTCGGCCTGGGCATCGACCACGCCATGGCTCACACCCTGTCCGCTCACTACGATACCCCGCACGGTGTCGCCTGCGCCATGCTGCTGCCGATCGCCATGGAGTTCAACAAGCCGGTTTGCGCCGAGCGCCTGGCCAAGGTCGCCGTCGCCATGGGCGTTGACACCACGGGCATGAGCACCGACGAGGCTGCCGACGCCGCTATCGCCGCCGTCAAGCAGCTTTCCGCCGACGTGAACATCCCGCACGTCTGCGAGGCCATGAAGGCTGACGAGATCGAGGTCCTGGCCAAGGACGCCATGGCCGACGCTTGCTTCCCGGGTAACCCGCGCGAGGCGACGCTCGACGACGTCATCGAGCTCTTCAAGAAGATCTGCCCGGCTGCCTAACCCAGTTTGGTGGTCCTTCGCCCGTAGGCGTATGGTCTTTTGACTTGCTGCTGGCCCCGCCGTGCTGCGCACGGCGGGGCTTTTTGTGCTGCGTCAATGTCCTGAGACGGGTAAAACCAAAGCATGCTGCCCGCTGCGGATAGGTGGTGCACTTCCCAGCGTGCATTTTTGGGAGTATTCAGCAAGCTCTGAAAAATGCATAACGTTGTGAATGGGCCGTAGTGGCCCGCGGGCGCCCATCGACAGCCCCTGTGGGCGGGCTATCGATGGACGGAGATGGCTGTCGCCGCGTTTTTGGTTTGCGACGGTCTACAACACTGCTGTAACCGCGTCGTTTTGTCGTTTGTGATGGGGTCGTTGGGGCCCACGGTGCTGAATACTCCGTTTTTTGCACGGTCCGGGGTAGGGTACCCTGAGACAAAATAAATAGATGCCTCATTTATATACATAAACCAATATGTATTATGCAAGATTAGGATTGAAATTCGCGTCTGTGCACAAAATCAGTGTGGGGACGTCTGGGGGCGGCTTGGCTCCCAGGGCCTTGCGCGTGCAGAACGGTTAAAATCGGGACTCGGTCTTAGTTTTACTTGGAAGGATGCATATGACTTCTAATATTGATGCTTCTCTAGAGGAGACGCTCTCCTATATCGCAGGACAGCTTAAGACGCTGACTTCTATTGCTTCGCCTACCGGCTATACCCGTGCGGCGACTGATTATCTAATGGAAACGTTGCGCGATATGGGCTTTGAGCCCGAGCGTTCCAATAAGGGCAACGTGCTGGTTGAGCTTGGCGGCGAGGGCGAGCCGCTCGTACTGGCGAGCCATGTCGATACCCTGGGCGCCATGGTGCGTTCCATTAAGGACAATGGCCGCCTGCGCCCCACGACGCTTGGTGGGCACCAGTGGTCTACGGCCGATGGCGAGAACTGCACCGTCTACACGCGCGACGGCAATGTCTACACGGGCGTGGTTCTTAACACCGAGCCTTCGGCGCACGTGGCCGACGAGCCGGTCAAGACCATCGAGAAGAACATGGAAATCCTGCTCGATGAGAATGTCGACAGCAAGGACGATGTGCTTGAGCTGGGCATTCAGACCGGCGACATCATCGCTATGGATCCGCGTACCACGGTGACGGAGAGCGGCTACATCAAGAGCCGCTTCCTGGATGACAAGCTGTCGGCGTCGATTCTGCTGGGTCTGGCCCGCGCTGTTGCTGACGGCGAGGTGTCGCTTTCGCGCAAGGTGTCGCTGCTCTTTACCGTGTACGAGGAGGTCGGCCACGGCGGTGCTTTCGTGCCGGCCGACACGCGCGAGATGATCAGCGTTGACATGGGCTGCGTGGGCGACGACCTGGGCTGCACCGAGCGCATGGTGTCGATTTGCGCCAAGGATTCAGGCGGTCCGTACAACTACGACCTGGTAACCACGCTGTCCAACATCGCGCGCGAGCTGGAGCTCGATTACGCCATCGATGTGTATCCGCACTACGGCTCGGACGTTGAGGCCACGCTCTCGGCCGGCTACGACATCCGTCACGGCCTGATCGGCCCCGGCGTGTACGCGAGCCACAACTACGAGCGCAGCCACATCGACGGCGTGCGCAACACCTACGAGCTCGTCCGCGCCTACGTGCAGCGTTAGGCGCATTTATAGCGCGTGGCAAGTTAAGAGCGCCCTAGCCGGTATAACGTTGCCGGCAGGGGCGCTCTTGTGCGTTGCGGTGAAATAGGGACTGTTTTTGCATTTGAAACGCATAAGCAGTCCCTATTTCACCGCAATTTATGAAGGGGATGGGGCTACTTAAGCGCGCCGGTCACGGTGCCGCCGCCCAGGACGACGTCGCCGCGGTAGACGACGACTGCCTGGCCGGGGGCGATGGCGCGCTGCGGGTCGTCAAAAGTTAGCAGCATTTGCCCGTCTTCGCCGCGCGTAAGGGTCGCTGCCTGGTCTTTCTGACGGTAGCGGTACTTGGCACCTACGCGAATGCCACCGGACGTGAGCTCTGCCTTCATGCGGTCGGCAGGGGCACTCCAGATCCAGTCGTTGGCCGTGAGCGCTGTGGCCGTTAGGTCCTCGGCCTCGCCCAGATGCACAGTGTTGTTGGCGGCATCGACGCCCGTTACGTACACGGGGTGCGCCATCGCGACGCCTAAGCCCTTGCGCTGGCCTATGGTATAGCGCAGCGCGCCGTTATGGCGTCCGACCACGCTGCCGTCGCGCCACACAATGTCGCCCGGTGCAGCGGGATGTCCGCAGCGGCGCTCGATATAGCCCGCGTAGTCGCCGTCCGCGATAAAGCAGATGTCCTCGCTCTCGGCCTTCTTGGCGTTGATGAAGCCCTGCTCGGCGGCAATGCGGCGCACGTCGCGCTCTTTGTCCAGCCCGGCCAGCGGAAAGATTGTGCGCGACAGCCGCTCCTGCGTAAGCGAATACAAAAAGTAGCTTTGGTCCTTTTTGGGATCTTCGCCGCGATGTAGCTGCCAGGTGCCGTCGGGCGCCTGGCTTGTTTTGGCGTAATGTCCCGTGGCGATGTAGTCGCAGCCCATATCCAGCGCCGCATCGAGCAACGCGCCAAACTTAATATGGCGGTTGCAGATAATGCACGGATTGGGCGTCAGCCCCTCCTGGTAGGCGTTCACAAAGCGCTCGATAACGCTGTGGTCGAAGGTCTGCTGCAGGTCGAGCACATGGTGGGGTATCCCCAGACGCTCGGCGACGGCCTTTGCATCGGCGATGTCGCGGTCGACTTTGCTCATGCCCGTGGCGGGGTCGGGTGCGGGGCAGGTGAGGCGCATGGTGGCACCGACGCATTCGTAGCCCTGGCTTTTGAGCAGGTACGCGGTCACGCTGGAATCGACGCCGCCGCTCATGGCGACGAGCACGCGCTTGTTGTGCATGGGGAGGTTCTCCTTGGTGGCATGTGGCCAAAAAAGAAAAGCGGCGCGGGAGGCTGGTTCCGCGCCGCAGACATTGTAGCAAGTTCGGGCGTCTCGTGGGACACCCTGATTGGATGGGCTCAGACTGCCGGGAGAGAGGCCTTGATTATCGACTTTATCCGAACACCTCCCACATTCATCCGCACATGTGCGG